>CAWDTJ010000005.1:0-6847 GCA_963805265.1 uncultured Actinomycetes bacterium | reverse complement strand
ATCCACGGAGTTGGATTCTACGGGGCAGCACGCCCTGCCCTGCGGTGAGAACGCGCGAGCCTGCTCCTAGGTCGAGGAGGCGACCGAGGAACGATCGCTTTCTGGCGCTGCCGACTGCAAGCCGACGATCTCTCGTGCCTGGGCAGGAGTGGCGATCTCTCGACCAACGTCACGGGCAAGCGCGACAAGCCGTTCGACGAGCGCCGGGTTGGATGCCGGACGGGTCTTCTCGGCGTCCATGAACAGGCTGTCCTCGAGCCCGGTGCGGGCGTGCCCACCGATCGTGATCGCCATCGAGTTCACCGGGAGTTGGAAGCGACCGATTCCGCCGGCCGACCAGACCGATCGTTCGGGTAGTGACATCGCGAGCAGGGCCAGGTTGAACGGTGTGGCCGCGAGGGTACCGAGCGACCCGAGCAGAAGATTGAAGTAGAAGGGCGGGCGCAGCAGACGCTTGCCGATCAGATGTTTCGCATAGTCGATCATGCCGAGATCGAAAACCTCGAGTTCGGGGACGATGCCGCGCTCGAGCATTCGCTCGGCAAGCCTGCAAATCGTCTCGGGCTCACTGATCGAGACCTGCTTCGGGAAGTTGAACGATCCGAGCGCCAGCGACGCCAGATCGGGCTTGAGCTCTCCAGTCAGCTCGAGGACCGGTGCGCGAGCGTCAAAGGCAGGATCGACGCGGCCGCTCGTAGTCGCGCAGACGATCAGTTCCGGACAGGCTTCCCGCATCCTCGATATCGCGTCCGTGAAGACGTCGGGACGATGAGTCGGGCGCCCCTCGTCGTCGCGAACGTGAAGGTGGACGATCGTGGCCCCAGCTTCGAAGCAGCGGCGAGCATCCGTGGCGATTTCCTCCGCGGTGATCGGAACGGCCGGGTTGTCGCGTTTTCGAGGAACGTTCCCGGTCAAGGCGGCGTTGATTATCAGCGGCGCCGAGTCGATCACTTGCCTTCGACGCCTTCCTTGACGATGCGTGCCGGGATGCCGACGACCTGCACGTGATCCGGCACGTCCTTAGTCACGACTGCGCCGGCGCCGACGACCGCGCCCTCTCCAACTCGATAGTGATCGATCACGATCGAGCCCATGCCGAGATAGGAACCCTTCCCGATCTCGCACATCCCGGCGATGTTGGCTCCCGGTTGGATCGTGACGAAGTCGCCGATGCGGGTGTGATGACCGATCAGCGCGCCTCGGTTGACAAGGACATGCGCCGCGAGCTCGCTGTGCGCTCCGATAATCACCCCGGCGCCGACGATCGAGCCGTTACCGATCCGTGTCGTGGCGGAGACCTGTGCCGTCGGGTGGACGACCACGGCAAACCGAAACCCGAGCCCGGCGACCTGCTCGACGAAACGCGATCGCCGGTTGGTGGCAAGACCACACACGGCCAGGTGAGTAGCGGAAAGCGAGGCCACGTCGTCGATCCAGTGCACAGGCAGCCCGTCGAGTAACTCGGCACAGCGCTCGCGCTCCATGTTCTCGACGAAGCCGGCGACGGCGAAGCCTGCGTCGGAGGCGATGTCCGCCACCTCGAACGCGAAGGATCGCGTACCGAGCACGAGAAGTGGTTGCCCCATCACCAGCCCTCGGCGATTGCGTCGATAACACGCTCGATCTGCTCGTCGGTGAGGCGCAGGTGCATCGGAAGCGAGACCGCCCGGCGCCAGAAGCTTTCCACGCCAGGAAGCTGTTCGCCGTCGAAGATCGGGTAGTAGTAGCTCGGGCGATAGTGCACCCCCGTATCCACGCCGTGCTCACTCAGATGGCGAATGAGCTCGTCACGATTGTCGGCGAGTATGCACATCAAGTGGTAGCTGCTCCGGCGATCGGACTCCTCTCGCAGCAGCTCGATACCGGCAACCCCCGTCAGACGCGAGCGGTAGCGAGCGGCGATCTCCGCCCTGCGCGCATTGCCCGCGTCGAGCGCGCCCAACTGAACCAATCCGATCGAGGCGTGGAGGTCGTCGAGATAGTTCTTGTATCCGAGCTCGCTCACGGAGTAGTCCCAGCGATAGCCGTCGGCCGAGAAGCGCTTGCTGCTGTCGGTTTCGATTCCGAACCAGCGCAGTCTACGTAGGCGCCGGTCGCATTCTCCGTCGCCGAGGGTGAGCGCGCCACCCTCGCCCATGGGCAGGTTCTTGATCGCATGAAAGGAGAAGGCATGTAACTGCCCGTGCGAGCCGATCCGCCGCCCTCTGTACACGGCGCCGCAGGCATGCGCGCAATCCTCGATCACCGGGATCTCCCGTTCGTGCGCGAGCCGATAGAGCTCATCGAGGTCGCAGGGATAGCCGCCGTAGTGAACGAGAAGCAGCGCTCGCGTCTTGTCGCTCATGCGCTCCGCGACCGACGCCGGATCGAGGTTGCCGGTCGTCGGGTCGACGTCCGCGAATATCGGCCGGAGACGTTCCTGCAGGAGGATCTGGTTCGAGGCGACGAACGTCAGAGCAGTCGTGATCACCTCGCTGTCGGGCGGGAGGTCGAGCGATCGAAGAGCGAGCTGAATGGCGGCAGAGCAGGAGCTCGTCCCGACACAGTACGGTACCCCGACGTAATCGGCGAACGCTCGCTCGAACTCTTCGCAGCGAGGGCCGAGCCCCAGCCAGCCAGACTCGAATGTCTCCTCCACCGCGGTGAGAGCTTCGGGCTCGATCAACGGCCGAAACAGAGGGATGCGCTCGCTGTCGATTTCCGTCATGCCGGGCGCTCCGAGGCGAGAGCGCAACTGTCGGCCGCTCCCCGACATGCTTTAAAGATAAGCACGCGTTGATAGTAGACAGAACAATTGTGAACAGCAGCAGCTAGAGCGTCATAATTACGGCGATGCCGGGACCGTTTCTTTCCCGTTCGCCACGCGCCTCGATCGAGCTCTAGCCGTGCCGGCTCGACGATCAAAAGCCGGGCGCCGTACCGTGACGCCCGACTCGAATCCCCACCGCTCCACGCGCGCTTCTCGTGCCTGGCGGTTCGCCAGCAGCGAGTTGCGCGCTCTACACAACCTGCGCCGCAGTGTCGGCATCCGCCGGGCGCTCGTCGAGCGCATCAAGTGGAACCTCGAGCTCGAAAGCGTGGACGACGCGACGATATCAGCGCTCGCAGCAAAGGTCGAAGCGACCCGAGCCGAGCTCGACACGGCGCGCGAGACACTGGCCGCCTACGCGCGACTGACCGACACGATCGCTGAGCACATCGCGCTGAACGAACCGGCAGTGAACCATATCGCCGGCCCGGCGATGCTCGAACGCCTGCTCGCACTCGGGTACTGGCTCGCCGAGCAGCCGTCGAGCGACCTCTCTGTCTCGGTGATCATCCCGACCCGCAACCGACCTGCGCTGGTACGTGAGGCGATCGCCTCGGTGCAGGCGCAGACACACGCCCGCTGGGAGACGATCGTTGTTGATGACGGCAGCGAGGACGACACGCGGGCGACGCTGGCCGCGATCGACGACGATCGCGTGCGCTGCCTGCGCACCGCCGGGCTCGGGCCCCCAGGCGCACGCAGCGCCGGGCTCGAGCTCGCAAGCGGCGAGGTGATCGCCTACTTGGACGACGACAACATCATGCTTCCGGGCTGGCTCGCGGCCGTGGCGTGGGCGTTCTCGCGCTTTGACGACGTCGATGTCCTCTACGGCGCTCGCGTCCTCGAGAACGAGACTCCGATCGGCTCCGATGCGCGGTTGCCGCGGCTCGCCTTCGGCGACTTCGACCGCGACCGGCTGCTCGCGGGCAATTACATCGACGCAAGCGTGATCGCCCATCGCGCGAATCTACCCGAGGCGCATTGGGACTCTGAGCTCGCCGGTATCGCCGATTGGGACCTGATGATCCGGCTGACCGAGAACAAGCCGGCGCTCGCGCTACCGGTCGCGGCCGTCCTGTACCGTACCGGCGCTCCCGGGCGACTGACTAACACCGCCACGGCGCATGAAGCCGACCAAAAGCTGCGCGCCCGTCTGAGCGCCGACCAGAGCGAGTAGCGCGAGAACGACCGCTGCTTCGGTGCATCGAGGTCGCCGAGAGCACCGCGCCCAGCAAGGCCGGCGCGCACTGAGCGTACGAGCGGATCGCCGCCTTAGGCTCGCGCCGACCGCCCAGATCGTATCCTTCGAGATTCGGCCGGAAAGATGCTAGAAACGACAGCGGCGAAACCGACATGCAATACCTCCACCTAAGCTTGATCGTTCCCTGCGCCCTTCGTGACCGCGGCGGCGAGCGGCTCGGACGCGTGACCGACTTGATCGTGCGCCTGAACGGAGACGACTATCCACCGCTCTCGGGCGCTCTCGCCGACGTGGCCGGCCGACCGGTCTTCGTACCGGTTACCGAGATCGAGTCGATCGGCCCGACGGAGGTCTCGCTACGCGCGAGCCGCCTCGATCTCGATCACTTCCACCGCCACGAGCAGGAGATTCTCCTGCGCAAGGATTTGCTCGACCGGCAGCTGATCAACGTCGACGGCGCGCGCCTCGTACGGGCAAATGAGATCGAGCTGGCGTTCGCCGAGGGTGTTTATCGCGTCGCAGGTATCGATGTGAGCGCGCGTGCCTTTCTGCGCCGGCTGCTCCCTCGCAGGCTCGGACGCCGCATCGAAAGCCGGGGCGTACTCGATTGGAGAGACGTCGAGCCCTTCACCGCTCACGTTCCGACGCTGCGCCTGCGCAGCGCGCACCCGAAGCTGGGGCGACTGCATCCGGCGCAAATCGCCGATCTGGTCGAGGACGCCTCGAGCAGCGAGGCCGAAGAGATCATCAGCGCCGTGCGCGTCGACCTCGAGCGCGAGGCCGATCTATTCCAGCAGCTCGACACCCACCACCGGCGTCAGTTCGCCGAGACTCGTTCCGATCAGGATCTGGCGCGGATAGTCGAGCGGATGGGCAGCGACAACGCCGCCGGCTTCATCCGGGAGCTGCCGGAGAAACGGCACGAAGCGTTACTCGAGCTGCTTCCCGCCGCCGTGCGCGAGAGCATCGAGGCGGCGCTCGCCTACGACGCCGCCAGCGCCGGAGCGCTGATGACGACCGACCTCGTGACCGTTGGCGAGGGCACTCGCGTAAGCGAGGCGCTGGACGCGGTTCGCGCCTCGAACGCTCCCGCTGAGGCCGCCGGCTGGGTCTACCTGCTCGACGGCGAGAAGCGCCTGGAGGCTGCGATTCCGCTTACCGACCTACTGCGCATGGAGCCCGGGCTCTCGCTCGCTCAAACGGTCAGCTTCACGCCGCCGACCGTCTCGGTCGACAGCGCGCTGGGCGAACTGGCCCGACTGATGACCGACTTCGACCTGACGCTCGTACCGGTACTCGACAGCGACCGTCACCTGCTCGGTGCCGTTTCCGCCGATAGCGTTCTCGAAGCCATGCTTCCGAGTGGCTGGCGACGTCGTGTCCACGTCTTCACGGCCGATTGAGCCGTCGAAACCGCCGTGGACGACCCGAGAAAGACGAACACAGCCGCTTCCGATGCCGGCGAGCGTGAGCCCGAGAAGACTCCTCGCTCGGCCGCGCCGCGCCGCCTCGGGAAACGCGTTTGGCTCGCTCCGATCGCCGCTGCCCTGGCCTTCCTCGGCCCGGGCCTGATCTCGGCGAACGCCGGCAACGAAGCCGGCTCGATCGCCACCTACGCCGCGGTCGGAGCACGCTACGGTTACGACCTGCTCTGGCTGCTCGCGCTGATCACGGTCGCTCTGATCGTGGTGCAGGAGATGGCGGCAAGAACCGGAGTGGTCAGCGGGAAAGGGCTGGCCGAGCTGATTCGCGAGCACTACGGGGTGCGCTGGTCGGCGCTGGCGATGGTCTCGGTGCTGCTCGCCAATCTGGCGATCACGATTTCGGAGTTCATCGGAATCGGCGTCGCTTCCGAGCTCATAGGCGTGCCACGAGCGGTGGCGGTTCCGATCGCCGCGATCGGAATCTGGTTGATCCTCGTTCGCGGCTCCTACCGCATCGCCGAACGGGTCTTCATCGCTCTGACGATTGTCTTTTTCGCCTATCCCGTCGCGGCGGTGCTCGCTCACCCCCATTGGGCGGCGATCGGCCACCACACTCTCCTGCCACATTTCCACGCCACATCGCAGTACGTGTTGCTGATCGGCGCCGTCGTCGGCGCCACGATCACGCCCTTCATGCAGCTCTACCTGCAATCGGCGGTCTCAGAGCGAGGCGTACGAGTCGAGGAGCTACAGCGCGAGCGCCTCGACGTCACGATCGGGGCGATCTTCGCCAATCTCGTGGCGGCCTTCGTGATCATCGCCACCGCCGCAACCCTGCACGAGCACGGCGTCACCGAGGTGGGCTCGGCCGCCGATGCGGCGAAGGCGCTGGAACCGTTCGCCGGTCGTTTCGCCAGGGATCTGTTCGCGCTCGGCCTGCTCGGCTCCAGCCTGCTCGCCGCGGCGATCGTGCCGGTGACCATCGCCTACGTGCTGACGGAGTCGCTCGGCATGGAGAAGGGAATCGGTCGCCGCTTTCGCCAGGCACCGGCCTTCGTAGCCACCATAACGATCTTGATCGCGGTCAGCGCCGCCGTCGCGCTCATCCCGAACCTCCCGATCATCTCCATCCTCGTGGGCATCCAGGACGTGAACGGGATACTGCTTCCGATCACGCTCTTCTTCCTCTGGCGCCTGTCGAGCAATGCCGAGCTGATGGGGCGTTGGCGCAACGGACGCCTGTTCGGGGCACTGGCGGCGCTCACGATCGCCTGCGTCTCCGCGCTCGCACTCGCATTGATCGTGGTCGCGCTGGGACGCGTCTTCGGGGTTTAGCTCGGCCCTAACGGCGGCGACATGAGCTACACGTGGAGCACAGCTACCGGCACGGCACTTCCTTATTCGCCCTCCCCC
>CAWDTJ010000004.1:567500-620178 GCA_963805265.1 uncultured Actinomycetes bacterium | reverse complement strand
GAGTTCGCTCCACCACTACTTCGGCGGCGTGAGTGCGATCGGCCGAGCGGGCGCCGCGGGCGATCCCAGGCGCAGCGGCGTGGGTCTAGTTCTCGGCTAGCAGACAGAACCGACGATCATGCGGGCGCCCGCGTGACCCGGTTCCTGCTGCCTCTAAAGCGCTATCGGCGGTACGTTCAAGCGCCCACACTGCATGCGCGAACGCTTCAATCAGCTTCGTTCGAATAGGAGGCCACGCGCTCCAGCCGACGCGAATCCCGGTAGTTACTAGCGATCGTTATCAGCCCGAGGACGATGAACAGGACAGTCCAGGGATGCTTGATGGGATCAACGAGGAACAAACCGAGAATGACAAGCGAGACCCAGAGGTTGAAGAGGCTGTAACTTCGCTTTCGTTGCGACAAGCTAGAAAGCGCATACCGCGTATATGCCCGAACGAGCTTTGGTTCGACATCGATCTCCGCCCCGGGCGACCAGTGGCCAAGCGCTCGTAATTCGCGGCGGCTAGCTGCCTTGAGTTCCGTTGGGAGTGGATAGCTCTTACGAACTCGCAACAGAGCGACCAAGAACCACGTCACAGCTAACGCCACCCCGAAACCTACGATCAGCGTGAGTATGACGGCGGGTTTAACGCTGGCGAGCATTCTTCTCCTCAGATAGCTTCGGTCGAGCGCGAGACGAAGCGCTCGAGTCGCCTACTGCGTCGAAAACTCCAGAAAACGAAGACCAGCGCGAGGACTATGAGGAGTATCGCTTCGGGATGCGTGACGGGATTGACGAGCAGATAGTAGGCCACGGTGAATACTCCCCAGAGGCTGAAAAGGCGATAAAACCGCCGCAGCAGTGGCATGTTCGATTTGATGTAGTTTGCGTATACCCGAGCAAGATCGGGATCGACATCGGCGCTCTTCCCTCCGAAACACCAACTTGAAAGCTTCCGTCGGTCGCGGGAACTGGCCGCCTTGAGCTCTGGAGGCCGGGGATGAAAAACGAGAGCCGCAAGTGGGTGAACGCCAAAAGACCACGACATACGAAAAGCCCGGTACCCCAGACCACCGTGACGATGGCGATCGAGTTTTCGCTGGCGAGCATCTTCTCCCAATCGGCGGGATATGGCGGATACTTGAGTGGAATATCCCGACGTAGAGGAAGATCTGAAAGGCCTAACCTGCTAGCGGCTGCGCCGGCGGCTCGGTTTCTCGCGCCGCCTCAACATCCCGCGCGATCTGCTCTGCGAGCGCCTCGTCGCTCTCGAACCCCTGCTCGTCGCGCAGCCGCTGCCATAGCTCGACGACCAGGCGCTTGCCGTACAGGTCGCCCGCGAAGTCGATCAGATGAACCTCGACGCGGCGCTCTCCGCCTCCGAAATGAACGTTGACGCCGATTGACACGGCAGCTCGGTGCCCCTCTCTGAAGCCCGCGTAGATGCCGTCGAGCGGCAGCAGTTGGTGCGGGGCGAAGACAAGGTTGGCGGTCGGGAAGCCGAGCCGGGCGCCGCGCGCCAAGCCCGGAACGACACGCCCGTCGAGCTCGTAGGGATGACCGAGCAAGGCTGAGGCGCCGACCACGTCGCCTTCGTGCAGGGCGTTTCTGATCGTGGTCGAGGAAACGCCCTCGACGGGCTCGACCAGGCGCGTCAGCAGGCCCTCTTCGTGCAGCAACTCGAGGTCGCCTGCGCGATCGTGGCCAAAGCGAAAATCAGGCCCCGCGACGACGACCTGGGCGCCGAGCGGATTGAGATAGCGGAGCGTGAACTCCTGCGGCTTCATCGCGGCCAGCTCGCGGTCGAAGCGCAGCACCACGATCTCCTCGACGCCGTACTCGGCGAGCAGCTCGACCTTGCGCTCGAGCGTCGTCAACAGCTCCACGGGCTGTCCGAGCAGCACGCGCGGATGCGGGTCGAAGGTGAGCACGGCCACAGGCAGGCCGGTCTCGAAAGCGGTATCGAGAACTCGCCGATGACCGAGGTGGACGCCGTCGAAGGAGCCGATGGCGACCGCTCGCGCGGTGCGGGGCAGATCTATCGGGTCGCGAACGACTTTCATTCAGGCATCACCGTTTCGGGCCTCACCGTACCGTTCTTGCCGCGAGCGACGGCGATCAACCGACCCGCCAGGCACAGTCGCAGCGGTCCCTCCTCGTCCCGAGCCAGCTCTACACCGTTCCTGACAAGCCCGGCCTCCGCCTCACTCAGCTCGACGAGCGGGAAGAAAGGAAGCGTCTCGAACGCCGGATGAATCAATTCGCTGTCGGCCTCGGAAACGGAGAACGGGCCCACCTCGAGCCGGCGCAGGCTCGTGCAGTGCCCGCCCAGCCGGTCGGCGATCGCGCGCACGTAGGTGCCGGAGCTGACGCGGAGATCGAGCCTGGCGACGCCGCCCGAGTAGTCGAGCAGGAGCAACTCGTCGATGCGGGAGCGCCGGAGCGGCATCTCGGGCGCCTCGCCGCGCCGAGCCAGGCGATAGGCGCGCTCGCCGCCGATCTTGACCGCCGAGACTGCGGGGACGCGTAGCTCGACCTCTCCGCGGAGTTCCTGCAGGCTCTTTCTCAGCTGCTCGCGGCTTCGGCGCCTCCGTCACTTCGACGGTCTCGCCCTCCAGATCGCCGGTCGAGGTGCGCGAGGAGAGGTCGATCTCGGTCAGGTAGCGCTTGTCGAGGCCGACGAGATAGCGCGCGAGCCTGGTCGCCGCACCCAGCAGCACGAGCAGGAGCCCGCTGGCGAAGGGATCGAGGGTGCCGGCATGGCCGGCTCGAGCGCCGGTCTTCGCGCGCAAGTCGCGCACCAGCGCGAACGAAGTCGGACCGGCGGGCTTGTCCACGAGCACGAGTCCGGCTGGCTCGAGCGCCCGCGGTATGGCCACCGCTACAGCGCCTCGCCCGACATTCTGGCGACGTACTCCTTGCGCAGGAAAACGATCAGCTCCTCGACGCTGAGATCGCTCGCAAACCCGGCCGCTTGTCTATGCCCGCCGCCTCCGGCGGCGCGAGCCACCTCCGAGACATCGAGCCGATCGCGCGCCGAGCGTAGGCTGACGCGGCGCCTGTCGCGCTCCGGCGGCTCCGAGATGAGAGCCGACATCTCGACGCCCGCGACGGCCCGCAACGAATCGATCACGCCCTCGGAAGCGCCGCTCGACGCTCCCGTATCTTCGTAGTCCTTGCGCTCGAGCCAGGCGATGACGAGCCCCCCGCCCTCGAACACAGCGACGTGCTCGAGCGCTCGCGCCAGCAACTTCAGCTTCGAGAGCTCGATCGTCTCGTAGACGTGCTGGAAGATGCGGTGCGCGTCGGCGCCGGCCTCGAGTAGCTCGGCAGCCAGGCGCAGCGTCTTGGGCGAGGTGTTCGCGTACTGGAAGCGGCCGGTATCGGTGACGAGCGCGATATACAGCGCCTCGGCGATCTCCGGCGTCAGCCGCACCTTCAGCTCGCTGAAGACGTCGCGCAAGACCTCGCTCGTGGATGAGGCCTCGGCGACAACGAGATTCACTTTGCCGAAACGGCTGTTGTCGTGGTGGTGGTCGATCACGACGACGAACGACGCCTCGGTTCGCAGGCGCTGGTCGCTGCCCAGGCGGTGCTCGTTGGCCGCGTCGAGCGCCAGCAGCGGGCGGCCGAGCAGCTCGTCCGGCTCGCCGCGTACGAGATCGTCCAGCGGCATGAAGCGAAACTCGAACGGAAGCGAAACCGTGCCGGCGAGGAACATCGTGCTGCGCTTGCCGATCTGGTCGAGCGCCAGCTTGGCCGCCAGCATCGAGCCGAGCGCGTCGCCGTCCGGGTTTTCGTGCACCGAGATGACGAAATCGTCGTGGTCGCGAATTGCTTGCGCGACGGCTTTGAGATCAGCTTTTGTGATCGTCATCGGTAGGAACCAGTTCGTTGATCAGTTTCGTCATTCGTATCGCCTCTTCGGCGATCGGATCGTACTCGAAGGTCAGCTGCGGAATACGCTTCATCCGAAGCTCACTGTTGAGCCTGGCCTGGAGTACGCCGTGGGCCGCGTTCAGCGCCTCGACAGACTGGGCGATCTTCTTCTTCGGGCCGAGCACGCTGACGTAGACACGCGCTTGCTTCAGATCGGCGGTCGTTCGCACCGCCGTGATCGTGACGAAGCCGATGCGCGGATCCTTGAGCGAAGGTAGCGCCTCGCTCAGGGTTTGCAGGATCGACTCGTTAACACGGCGCATCCGTCCGGACATCACTCTCCATTCAAGCGTTTTCGGGCGATGCCGCGCACCGTGAAGGTTCGCCGGGCTCGCCGCCGAGTACAGCGGGCGCAGGAATCGATCGCCGCTCGAGAGCTAGTACCGCGCCTGCATCACTCATCGCCGGGGACGACGATGCCTCGCTCCAGCACTTCCGTTTCGAAATCCTGGCCGCCGAGAAAGCGCTCGACGCCGGCCAGCAGATGCTCCAACTCGCTCGACTCAGCCGCAACGAGCGCGATTACCAGCCGGGCGCGCTGCCAGACATCGTGGAAGTCGGTCTCGGCGACGGAGGCGCCGAAGCGTTTCTGCAGCTGCGTTTTCGCCGAGCGCAGGTGCTGGCGCTTGTCCTTGAGCGAGCCGGCTTCGGGAAAGCGCAGCTCGATCGCAAGGATGCCGACGTATCCTCTGGACACAGCCTGTATTCAAGCGCCTGAAGAGACGCTCGGGCGCAACTAACTGTCGCCGGCCTGGGCGGCCGCCGGCGGCTTTGTCTCATCGAGGCTGGTGCGCTCGGTCTCTCGACGCTCGAAGATCTCGAAGACGTCGCCTTCCTTGACGTCGTTGTAACCATCGAGCAGGATGCCGCATTCGAATCCTTCGGCCACCTCGCGGGCGTCGTCCTTGAAACGCTTGAGCTGGCTGACCGTCGTCTCGTGCACGATCGAGCCGTCGCGCAACAGGCGCACGAGCGAGCCGCGGCGGACGATGCCGCTGCGGACGTAGCAACCCGCGATCGTCCCGACCCGAGAAGCGCGGAAGGTTTGCCGTACCTCCACCTCGCCCAGGATGTGCTCGCTCGTGACGGCCGAGAGCATGCCCACGAGCGCCTTCTCGATGTCTTCGGTCAGTTGGTAGATGACGCGGTAGGTGCGGATGTCCACGCCCTGCCTGTCGGCGGCCGCACGCGCCTCGGCGCTCGGGCGGACGTTGAAGCCGACGATCAAGGCGTTCGAGGCCGAGGCGAGCATCACGTCGTTTTCGGTGATACCGCCCACGCCCGATTGGATCACGTTGACGCGCACCTCGGAGTGCTGAATCTTCTGCAGCTCGCTGACGGCGGCCTCGACCGAGCCGACGACGTCGCCCTTGAGGATCAGGTTGAGGTCCTTGACCTCTCCCTCCTTCAGCTCGCTGAACAGCGTCTCGAGCGAAACGCGGCGACGCGCACGCTGGGCCACCTGCTCGGTGCGGACGCGCAGACCGCGTTGCTGGGCAAGCGAGCGGGCGCTGCGCTCGTTGGCGACGACGTGGCAGCGCTCGCCGCCCGCCGGCGGCTTCTCGAAGCCGAGGATCTCGATCGGGTCGCCGGGGCGCGCCTCCTTGACGCGGGTGCCGCGGAAGTCGTACAGCGCGCGAACCTTGCCCCAGGTATCACCGGCCACGACAGCATCGCCGACCCTGAGCGTGCCGCGCCGAACGAGCATCGTCGCGACCGGCCCACGACCGATGTCAAGGCGGGACTCGATGATCGGGCCCGAGGCTTCGGCGTTCGGATTGGACTTCAGATCGAGCTCGAGATCAGCCACCAGGAGCACCTTCTCGAGCAGGTCGTCGAGCCCGATGTTCTTCTTGGCCGAGACCTCCGAGAACTGAGTCGTTCCGCCCCACTCCTCGGGTTGAAGGCCTTCTGCGGCGAGATCTGCCTTGGCGCGCTCGACGTTGGCGTCGGGAAGGTCGATCTTGTTCACGGCCACGACTATCGGCACGTCTGCCGCGCGCGCATGCGCGATCGACTCCTTGGTCTGCGGCATGACGCCGTCGTCGGCGGCAACCACCAGCACCGCGATATCGGTGACGTTGGCGCCTCGGGCGCGCATCGCCGTGAAGGCCTCGTGGCCCGGCGTGTCGACGAAGGTGATCCGGCGATCGCCGTGCTCGACCTGGTAGGCGCCGATGTGCTGGGTGATGCCTCCCACCTCGCTCGCGGCGACCGAGGTCTTACGAACGGCGTCGAGCAGCGTCGTCTTGCCGTGGTCGACGTGACCCATGATCGTGACTACGGGCGGTCGCGGCTGCAAATCTTCGGGCGCATCCAACTCTTCCTCCGATTCGGACTCCTCTTCCTCCTCGGCGGCGTGCTTGATCGTGATCTCGCGCGGCGGAGTGAGCTCGGCGCCGATGAGCTCGACGGCCTCGTCGTTGAGCGACTGCGTGATGGTGACCATCTCGCCGGCGCCCATCATGATCTTGATGATCTGAGCGACCGGAATGCCGAGCGCCTGCGAGAGATCTCTGACGCTGACGCCCGACGGAACGGAGATCAGGACCCGTCGGAGCCGGCGCGGCCTTGCTTGGCGCTCTTCCCTCGGCGCGGGGCTCGCGGGCACCGGGTGCGCCGGGCCGAGCGCCACCCGCACGCGAGGCCTGGTTGTCGATGACCACGCGGCGCTTACGATGCGAGCCGACGGCTCCCTGACGCGGGCGGATCGGTCGGTTCGGTCGTTGTGAGCCTGAGCTAGCCATCGGAGTCAGTGTAGAGGTCGCGCAGCGCGGGATCGACCTGGACCGCCGTTCGAAGGGTTCGATTGAAAGAGCTCGAGGCAAGCGCGCGCTCGAAGCAGAGCGCCTCGCGGCAGGTGTAAACGCCTCGTCCGACCGACTCCGGGCACGGCGTTCAGAGCGCCGTTCAGCGCGCTGAAACGTAGAAGCTCTATTTGCGGCGCCTTCCGCCCGCAACCGACGCAGGTGCGGAGAGGGGCGGCCATCAGCTGGCCTCGGCACCGTCCTCCTCGACGGGCTTCGAATCCGATTCCGCCTCCACCTCGGCGGCCGCCTCGGGCGCCGGCTCGGCTTTTGCTTGCGTCTCGGACTCCGGCTCGACCTCGGCTTCGGCCGCGACTTCGCTCGTGGAAGCTTCCGCCTCGGCTTCTGCCTCCGCTTCGGTCACCGTCTCGTCGCTCTCGGCATCAACCTCGGCGCTCGCCGCCTGCTCGGCCTCGAGGGCTGCCAGCTCCTCCGGGGCGAGGCTCGCGAGCTTCTGGTGCGCCGGGACTCCGCAGTAGTGCGAGCCGGGAAGCGCAGCGTTGGGGCAACGCTTGCCGTTGGCCAGCTTCGCGGCGCAGCGGCCGACGAACTCCTCCTCGCCGCTGGCGTAGGCCGCGTCGGCCTCCTGGCGAGCGAACTCGCTGTCGGAGACGATGTCCACCTTCCAGCCGCTCAGACGCGCGGCCAGGCGAGCGTTCAGGCCTTCCTTGCCGATCGCCAGCGCCAGCTGGTCGTCGGGGACGACCACCGTCGCCTCGCGCGTCTCGTCGTCCACCAGCACCTCGCGCACGCGCGCCGGTGCAAGTGCCTTGGCGATGAAGCGCGCCGGCTCGGGGTTCCAGGGAATGATGTCGATCTTCTCGCCGCGCAGCTCCGAGACGACCATGCGCACGCGCGAGCCGCGCGGGCCGACGCAGGCGCCGACAGGATCGACGCCCTGGGTGTGCGAGACGACGGCGATCTTCGAGCGGTAGCCCGGCTCTCGCGCGACGCCGCGGATCTCGACCAGGCCGTCCGCGATCTCGGGAACCTCCAGCTCGAACAGTGTCTTGATCAGCTCGGGATCGCGCCGCGAGAGGATCACCTGCGGGCCTTTTGTGCCGGAACGAACCTCGGTGATAACAGCCTTGATCCGGCTTCCCTGCTCGTACCGCTCACCGTCGACTTGCTCGGAGCGCGGTAGCAGCGCCTCGACCTTGCCCAGGTCGACGAGCACGTTGTTCCTGTCGCCGGCCTGCTGGATGATCCCGGTCACGACCTCGGTGACGCGGTCGACGTACTCCTCGTACATGATCTCGCGCTCCGCCTCGCGGGCGCGCTGCAGGAAGACCTGCTTGGCCGTCTGCGCGGCGATGCGACCGAAGTTCTCCGGCGTGACGTCGGTGCGCTTGATCTTCTCCTCGGGCACCTGCGACCAGTCGAGCTCCAGATCCTCGTCGGAGATGAGCAGGTGCGAGCGCTCACCGGTCTCGACCTCGAGCTCCTCCAGCTCCTGCAGCTTTCTCTCTCTGGCCTCGTCGAGCAGCTTCTCCTCCAACTTGGGCGGGATCTCGATCGCGTAGACGCGGAAGTCGCCCGCGTCGTCCAGCTCGACCGTGGCATGGCGCGCCGCGTCGGGCGTCTTCTTGTAGGCGGCGAGGAGCGCGTCTTCGAGCGCGGCGACGAGCGCGCCGCTCTCGATGCCCTTCTCTCGCTCGATCTCGCGGACGGCGTCGATGATCTCCTGGCTCATTGGCTCCTACTCCTCCTCGATCAGGTTGCCCCGTACGAGATCCTCGTAGGGAATGTCGTATTCATCCGTCTCGGTCGCGAGGCGAAGAGTTTTGTCGCGCGCGGCGACGACACGACCGCGAAAGCGCTTGCTCCCGTGGATGGGGGTCGCCGTGCGCAAGGCGACGCTGCGCCCGAGCGCGTGCTCGAAATGATCGGGCTTGCGCAGCGGGCGCTCGCTGCCGGGCGAGGAGACCTCGACCGAGTAGCGATCGAGATAGTCCCGCAGCAGGTCGCTGACGCGCCGGCAGAGTGCGTGGTCGACTCCGGCTGGATGGTCGACAAAGACGCAGAATCGTGCCGGCGAAGTCAGCTCGACGGCGAGCACGTCGACCTCCGGCAGAGCACGCTCGACCAGGAGCGAAATCTCGCCGGTCAGCTCTTTCTCCTTGTCGTAGGTGCCTGCCAATCTGCCCTCTCATGAAAACGGGCGCCCGAAGCGCCCATTTCGCCTACTGGTGAAATGCGGTTATTTCCAGGATAGCAGCCTGGGCCCGCGAACACCGAGCGCCGGACGGGAGCGGCAAAGGGTCACGGCGAGATCGATCGGCTCGCTCATCGCCGGCCTTGTTGGCGGCCTCAGGAGTAGTAGAGATACGGATTCCGGGCTAGGCGCTCAGGATGATCGTGACAGGCCCGTCATTAACCAGATCGACCTGCATCAGGGCGCCGAAACGGCCCGTTGCGACCTGCACTCCATCCGCTCGCAGGGCAGCGCAGAAGCGTTCGTAGAGCGGCTCGGCCAGCTCGGCCGGCGCGGCGTCCGAGAAGCTCGGACGATTGCCCTTGCTTGTGTCCGCGATCAGGGTGAACTGGCTGATGACGAGCACCGATCCGCCGACATCCTTGACGCTGTGCGAGAAACGGCCCTCGTCGTCGGGGAAGATGCGCAAACGGGCCAGCTTGCGCGCGAGATCCACAGCCGTGCTCTCCTCGTCGTCGCGCGCGACGCCGAGAAGCACGCAGAGGCCCCCCGTCACCTCCCCCAGCAGCCTCCCATCCTCCAAAACGCGTGCCCGGGCTACCCGTTGCACGACAGCTCTCATACGACCTCCGAAGTAGACGAAGACGGGACTATGGAAGCCTCACGACTCCCCTGGATGCAAGTGGGTTCGCTGCTCATCAGAGACAGCGTAATCACTAGCGAGCAACTTGACGAGGCGCTGGCCGAGAAGGATCGCATCGGCCACCGCGTCGGCGACATTCTCGTCGAGCGCGGCTGGGCGACGACGGCCGACCTGGCGCGTGCTCTCGCCGAGCAATGGAGTCTCGAGTTCGTCGACATACTCACGACCGAGATCGAACCGGAAGCCGTCAAGCTTCTCTCGGAATCGGTCATCCGCCGCTATCGGGCGCTTCCGCTGCGCTACCTGTCGAGCAACCTGGTTCTGATCGCGATCAGCGATCCCACCGACATCATCGCGCTCGACAACGTCAAGCTCTCGCTCAACGTCAATTTGAAGTTCTGCCTGGCCGACCCGAACGATCTGGAGCGCTCGATCGATCAGATCTTCAGCCAGCGCCCGGTACTGCATGTGGTCGACGAGTCGGTCGAGCTGGCCGAAGAAGGCGAGGAGCGCTTCGATCTCACGCCGACCGCCGAAGAGAGCTCGTCCGCCGTCAGCCTCGTCAACAAGGTGATCGCGGGCGCGATCAAGGACCGGGCTTCCGATATCCATTTCGAGCCTCAGGAGAGGCAGATGGTCGTGCGCGTGCGCGTCGACGGAGTGACGCACGAGCTGACGACCGTGCCTAAGTCGATGCAGCAGGCCGTGATCAGCCGGGTCAAGGTAATGGCCGAGCTCGACATCGCTGAGCGGTCGCTCCCGCAGGACGGCCGTTCGGCCGTGAAGCTGAACGGCGAGTCGGTCGATCTGCGCGTGGCGGTGCTGCCGACGACCTATGGCGAGAAGGTCGTCGTGCGCATCCTGCAACGCTCCTCGACCCACGTCTCACTGGCCGAGCTCGGCATGAGCGAGCAGGCGCTCACGAGCTTCGTCCATGCCATCGAGCAGCCGTTCGGCTGCGTCGTGGCCGCCGGACCTACCGGCGCCGGCAAGACGACGACGCTGTATGCGGCGCTCGATCGACTCAACTCGACCGAGCGAGTGATCACCACGATCGAAGATCCGGTCGAGTACGAGCTCAGCGGCGTCTCGCAGATCCAGGTCAACAGCAAGCGCGGGCTCACCTTCGCGCGCGGACTGCGCACGATCCTGCGCGCCGATCCGGATACGTTGCTCGTGGGCGAGATTCGCGACACGGAGACGGCGGAGATCGCCGTTCAGGCCGCGATGACCGGCCACCTCGTGCTCACTACCGTTCACGCTCAGACAGCCGCCGCGGCCTTTGCCCGTCTGCAGGACATGGGGATCGCTCCCTACATGCTCGCCAACTCCATCAACTGCGTCGTCTCGCAGCGACTGGTTCGGGTTCTCTGCCCCTCCTGTCGCAGCGCGGCCGAGGCGACCGAAGACGAGCGCGCCGAGCTCGGGATCGATCCCGGTGCGCCCGCCCAGCTCTGTCACCCGGTTGGCTGCCGCGCCTGCGGCAATACCGGTTACCACGGACGCACGGCGATCTATGAGGTTCTGCCCGTCACCGGCGAGATCCGAAAGCTGATCGGTCACACCACCGAGGAGATCCAGGACGAGGCGGTCAAGGCCGGCATGATCACGCTCGAGCAGGATGGTCGCCGGATCGCCCTGGCGGGCGTCACCTCGCTCGAAGAAGTCCGGCGCGTGGCCGGTAACAGCCTCTAGCTCGGATCGGCTTCTCCGACTCGACGCCCGGCCGCGAGCGGAGCGATACTCTGAGCGCGGCAGAAAGCGCGAATCCGAGCGAATGCCCGTAGAAGTGACGGAGACAGAAAAACCCCACCCCAGCCGTGAGTACGCACTCGGCGCGCTCCTACTCAAGCAAGGAGCTATCAGCGGGCAGCAGCTCGAGCAGGCGCTCGACGAGAAGGAGACCAGCGGGAGGCGGATCGGTGACGTCCTCGTCGATCGTGGTTGGGCGACGACGGCCGACCTCGCGTCACGCGCTCGCTGAGCAGTACAGCCTCGAGTACATCGATATCCAGGAGACGACGATCGAGCCCGCGGTGACGAAGCTCCTTTCGGAGCGCTTCGTTCGCCGTTTTCGCCTACTGCCGGTGAAGCGTCTGGCCAAGAACTCGGTGCTGATAGCGATCGCCGACCCCACCGACATCGTCGCCCTCGACAACGTCAAGCTCGCCCTGGGGATCAACCTCACTTTGTGCGTCGCCGACTCGACCGACCTTGATCTGGCGATCGAGCAGGTCTACACGCAGCGCCCGGCTCTGCGGCCCGTCGACGAGGGGATCGAGATCGAGGAAGACGAGCCCGAAGAAGCGTTCGATCTGAGCGCCGCCTTGGGCGACGCCGCTCCGGCGGTGGACCTTGTCAATCAGATCATTTCGCAGGCCGTTCACGATCGGGCCTCGGACATCCACTTCCAGCCCGGGGCGCGCCAGTTGATCGCGCGGATCCGGGTGGACGGGGTCGTCCGCGAGTTGGCCTCCGTCCCGAAGGCGATGCAGCAGTCGGTTATCAGCCGGCTCAAGGTGATGGGAAAGCTCGATATCGCCGAGCGACAGGTGCCTCAGGACGGGCGCTGCACGGTGAACAGCGCCGGGGAGCCGATCGACCTGCGCATTGCCGTCATCCCGACGTCTCACGGCGAGAAGGTCACGATGCGAATTCTCCAACGCTCCTCCACCCGCGTCTCTCTGCGCGATCTGGGCATGAGCGAGCAGTCTCTGCGCTTGTTCAGGCACGCGATCCAGCAGCCTTTCGGCTGCGTGATCGCGTGTGGGCCTACGGGCGCCGGCAAGACGACCACGCTGTATGCGGCGCTCGAGCAACTGAACAGCGACGAGCGCATCATCACGACGATCGAGGACCCGGTCGAGTACGAGATCGCCGGCATCTCCCAGATGCAGGCGAACGTGAAGCGCGGAGTGACCTTCGCGCGCGGTCTGCGTACGATCCTGCGCTCGGATCCGGACGTCCTTCTGATCGGCGAGATGCGCGACGCCGAGACAGCGGAGATCGCGATGCAGGCGGCGCTGACGGGGCATCTGGTCTTGACGACGCTTCACAGCCAGACGGCAGCGGGCGCCTTCGCCCGTCTACAGGACATGGGCGTGACCCCGTTCATGCTCGCTAATGCTGTCAACTGCGTGGTATCGCAGCGCCTCGTGCGCAAGCTGTGCACGAATTGCCGGAGCGACGCGGCGCCCACGGCCGACGATCGCGACGAGCTCGGCTTGAGCGGGAGCGCTCCGGTCACGATCTACCACGCGAAGGGTTGCAAGCACTGCAGCAAGACGGGGTACCTCGGGCGCAGAGCGATCTACGAGGTACTTCCGGTGACCGACGAGATACGGGAGTTGATCGGCGGCTCGACCAAGAAGGTGCGCGAGCGGGCGGTCAAGGAGGGCATGGTGACGCTGAGACAGGACGGATATCGACTTGTTCTGTCCGGCGAGACCTCGCTCGAGGAGATCCGGCGCGTGGCCGGAAACGGTCGCTGAGCGCCCGTTTCGTTAGGAGTCGCCCGAGAGATCGTTCGGCGGCGGTTCGAGCGGCGAGAGCATGCGTGCCAACTTGAGCTGACCGCGCGCCTCGGCTCCTCGTCCCAGTCGGCGAAGCGAACGGCCTAGCCCGTAGTAGCCGTAGGCATCGCTCGGCGTGATCTCGATCATTGCCCTGAACTCGGCCTCGGCTTCCTCGAAGCGACTGAGCCGGAAGTAGGCGATGCCGAGCGCCTCGCGAATCGAGGCCTTGCTCGGTTCATGTCGCTTGGCCCGCTCCAGCGACACGATTGCCTGCGCCGGCCTGCCGTCGGCGAGATGCCGCTTTCCTTTTTGAAAGAGCTCGAAGGTCTCCGACATAGTCCGCTCGGTCGCTGAGATTCTGCAACCGTCCAGCGTAGAGAAACGAGCATGCCTGAGCGCGGGCTATCTCGGTCTGGCCGAACAGGCGCGCGTAACTTATGTCCTGGATGCTCGAACGACGCCGCTATCTGGTCGTCTCCGTGCTTGCTCTCGTCGTCTTGGTCGGGGCGCTTGCCGGCTGCGGTGCTAGCGACCACGTATACAACGATCACGGCGTCTCTTTCCACTATCCGCACGACTGGGCGCCGGCCAAATCCAAGGGCGTCAACGTCAAGACCTCGAACGGTGCCTGGACGGAGATGTTCTCTCCAACCGCCGCGGCCAGGGATCCGCTGGGTACGACCGCGGACATCGTCTTTCTGACCGAGTTCGATACGTCGAATGCTATGGACAAGAAGACCCTGGCGGCCAGCAAGGACAGCATCACCGCGTCGGTCAGGAATGTCGCGGAGAAGGCGGGCGGCTCGTTGCTCGGCGGCCCGACCGAGGTGACGATGGGCGGCTTGCCCGGCTACGAGTACCGGATCAGCGCCAAGACGATTCGCGGGCGAGAAAGCGCCAGTCGGCTCGTGATCGTGTGGAACGGCGCCACCGAGTATTCGCTCAACTGCCAGCACCTGGCTAGCGGCACGCGGGCCGCCGAGATCGAGCGCGGCTGCAAGATGATCGTCGACTCGTTCAAGCTGACTTGATCCTGCTCCGAGCTGTCTAGGCCGGAGCGCTGCGCAGCTGCTCGACCTCGTCGAGAATGCCCGCGGCGATCTCGCTCTTCGGCGCCTTGGTCAGCACGACCTCAGCGGATTTGGAGATCAGCACGACCGCGTTTTCGTCGGCGTCGAAGCCGATTCCGGGTTGTGAAATATCGTTGAAGACGATCAGGTCGGCCTCTCTTCGCCGTCAACTTCTCTCGCGCCCGCTCGAGGCCCGCGTCGCCCTCGTCGGCCGCGAACCCAACCAGTATCTGTCCCTTGCGCCTGCGCCTGCCGAGGTCGCTCAGAACGTCTGTCGTCGGCTCCAGCTCGACCGTCCAGTTCTCTTTGCTCTTGTGTCGCTTGCCCTTCTCGGGCGCTACCGGGCGGTAGTCGGCGACTGCTGCGCTCATGATGACGATCTCGGCTTTGCGTCCGAGCACGGCCTCGGCCAGCGCGGCGGCGCTGTCCACCTCGACCAGCTCGATTCCCGCCGGCGCCGCGACGGCCAGGTTCGCCCCGACAAGCGTCACCTCGGCCCCACGACGCGCCGCCTCGGCCGCCAGCGCAACGCCCATGCGACCGGAGGAGCGATTGCCCAGGAAGCGCACCGAGTCGAGCGGCTCGCGCGTCCCCCCGGCGCTGATCAACACCCGAACTCCCGCGAGCGACTTGGGACGGGCCAGGAGCTCACGACAGCGCTCGAAGATCGCCTCGGGCTCGCTCATTCTTCCCATGCCGCTGCCGCCCTCGCCCAGCTCGCCCTGCTCGGGGCCGACGATCTCGGCGCCGCGCTCGCGTAATAGCCGCAGATTCTCCCGCGTCGCCGGGCTCGCCCACATCCGCGTGTTCATTGCCGGCGCCAGGACGAGCGGTCCGGTGTGCGCAAGCGCACTCTCGGTCACGAGATTGTCGGCAAGACCGCCGGCCAGCTTGGCGAGCGTGTTGGCGGTGGCCGGAGCGATAACGAACAGGTCGGCGCGCACGAGGTGCGGATAGGGGTCGCCGCCGCCGGAACGGCGAGCCAGGGCGTTGAGTGTCTTGGAGCTGACGAATCCTTCCGCGGCGGGCGTCAGAAGCGGCGTAACCTCGTGCCCCGCCTTGACGAACAGGCGAACCAGCTCGCACGCCTTGTAGGCGGAGATGCCTCCGCTGACTCCAACAAGAATCTTGGCCATCGCTACGCAGTTTGACGCACGAGCGGCTCGCCCTGCCGGCTCGAGCCGGTACGGCCCGCGCTCAGCGGTGTTCGATCGGCGGAGTGCAGCCGTGGCAGTTCGATCCGAACCGGAACGCGGGATCGCGTAAGAAGGCGCTCATCGGACGTTCGTCCTTGCGACAGAAGCGAGCGGCCTACGGGACCGGGAGCTGCCTCAGTACTGCTTGTACTCGTAGGCGAGCTTGTTCTGGGCTACTTCTTCCAGAGACATCGTCAGGTAGTTCTTGGAGCGCGACTCGATCATCGGCGGCGGCGCTTCGTCGAAGGAGCCCTCGCCGAGCATGTGGTGATAGTTGTTGATCTGCCTGGCCCGTTTTGCAGCCACGATGACCAGCGCGTAACGCGAGTCAACGCTTTCGAGCAGGGTATCTACGCGTGGATCGATCACGATTCAATCCTAGCTGCGAACGCAAGTTCCCGCCGAACCACTCGCTCCAGCTCGTCGGCGGCATGGTCCAGCTCGTCGTTGTCGACCACGTGATCGAACTGGCCGGCCTGCTCGAGCTGGCGGTGAGCCAGCTCGAGGCGCTCGCCGATCTCGGTCTCGGTCTCGGTGGCGCGCTCGGTCAGGCGCCGATCGAGCTCGTCGACCGGGGCGCGGATGAAGATCGTGATCGCTCCCGGTACGGTCCGCTTGACGTTGAGGGCGCCCTCGGTCTCGAGTTCGAGCACGCATACGCGGCCGCCCGAAGCGATTCGCTCGAGCTCGGAGCGAAGCGTTCCGTAACGCTTCTGCGACACGTAGGTGACGTGCTCGAGGAACTCTCCGAGCTGAACCCGGCGCTCGAACTCCTCGGGGCCCAGGAACCAGTACTCGCGCCCGTCTTGCTCGCCGGGGCGCCGCTCGCGGGTCGTGGCCGAGACGGAGTGCTCGAGCCTGGGAAGGCGGCGGAGCAACTCGGCGATCAGCGTTCCCTTGCCCGCGCCCGACGGGCCGGTGACAACGATGACAGGAGCGGGACTCATAGCCGGCAATCTACTGCCTCAATCTGGCGCGGTGCGAACGTATCTCGGTATCAACCGCGACTGAAGAGAGAGATCAGCTCGCCACGCTGACGATCGGACAGACCGCCAACCGTCTTCGACTGGCTGATTCGACACTGGTTGAGGAGCCGAGCCGCCTTGACGCGGCCGAACTTGGGCACCGCTATGAGAATGTCCAGCACCTTCGCCGTCTCGACGTATTCCGGCGGCTGGCTGAGGATGTCCTCGATCCGCGCGCCCCCTTCTTTGAGGTCACGCTTGAGTTTCGCTCGCCTGACACGGATCTCGTTTGCTCGCTGCAACGCTTCCATACGTTGATCGAGCGAGCGAGCAGGCGCTTGTGCTTGCCCCTTTGAAAGCACCATGGGCGGCCATACTAACAATTCATGCGCAACGGTCAAGCCCCAAGATTCGCGCGGTTTTACAGGAGTTTTCGTATCTCGGGCGAAACGGCGGGCGCGGGGTTAGGCAGTTGAGCGCCGGTGAGCGGCTCCGCGAGCCTCGCCCGGACGCTCGTAACCACGGGCGCGGGCCTCTTCCTCGAGCTCTGCTCTGACCCGTTCGGGCGCCTCGGGATCAGAGAACAGAACCGAGCCGAGAGCCACGTCCGAGGCGCCGGCGGCGATCAGATCAAGCGCATGCCTGCCGGTCTGCACCCCGCCCATGCCGACGATCGGAACGGTTCCCTTCGTCGCCTCGTAGCAGCGGAAGACGGCCGCCAGAGCGACCGGCCTCAACGCGGCGCCGGAGTAACCGCCGACCGCCCGAGCCAGCCTGGGCTCGAGCGTCCACTCGTCCAGTACCAGGCCGCGTAAGGAGTTGACGAGAGAGAGACCGGTCGCCCCCGCTTCGATCACGCTCTTCGCGACCTCGGCGATGTCGGGGAGTTGCGGTGAAAGCTTGGCATAGAGCTGCTTACCGCTGACAGCACGGCAGGCCTCCACGATCTCAGCCGCTCCCGCGGCGGCCGGGTCGACGTTGGGGCAGGAGAGATTGAGCTCCAACGCACCGACCGACTCGCGCTCGCCGATGCGCGCGGCAGATCTGGACGTAGTCGGCTGCCTTGGAGCCGCCGACGGAGATCCAGAAGGGAATCTCCAACTCCTCCAGGCGCGGGAGGACATCGCTGCAGAAACGCTCGACGCCGAGGTTCTGGAGGCCGATCGAGTTGAGCAGGCCGAAGTCCGTCTCCGCCAGACGCGGTTGCGGGTTGCCCGACCTCGGTTCGGGCGTGATCGTCTTCGCCACGTAGACGTCGAGGCTGCGCGCAATCTTCGGTGCGAACAGAGCGTCGAGACAGCCGGAGGCGTTCAGGATCATCTCTTCCCCTCTCCCGGCTCGTCGTCGATGAGAGGCAGGACAGGAGGACGCCCGTTCAAGACCGGCCCCTCGACGCAGAGCCGGCGCGATTTGCCCTCGAACTCGACCACGCAGCCGTAGCAGGCGCCGAAGCCACAGGCCATCGGAGCCTCCCAGGCAAGCTGAGCAGTCGGGAACGAGAGCGTGCACCGCGTGCAGCATCGGCTCGGGCCCGCAGGCGAGCACGTCCACCGGGCGCTCGGGGATCAGCTCGGTCACGAGCTGGGGCTCGATGCAAACCTCGGCCTTCGGAATCAGGCTGGCGGCTTCGGCCTGGCGCCTGGTGCGAAAACCGAGGACGACCGGAGGACTGCCCATGACCTGTGCGGCGTAGGGCAAAGGCGCGATCCCGATGCCCCCGCCCACGAGGAGGGGTCGCTCGACGTCGGTGCGAAAGCCGTTGCCCAGTGGCCCGAAGGCGGTGATCTCTTGGCCGCGATCGAGCTCGCAGAGCGCGCGCGTCGCAGCGCCGACTGGATTGATCAGGAAGGCGAGCTCGCCCTTCTCGGCGAGACAGGTCGAAAACGGCCGGGGGACGATGTGGCCGGGGACGTCGAGCATGAAGAACTGGCCCGGGAGTCCCGCGTCGAGTCCGCCGCGCTCGAGCCGGAGCAGCGTGTACAGACCGATCCGCTCGCTTCCGCCGATGCGGCAACTCCGCCTGCGAGGAGAGGCCACTAGGAAGACTTTCTCGTGCTTCTGCGACTGTCCGCCGCCGTACCGGTGTCGGCGGCTATTCGCTCTTGTAGAGAACAGGACTCGCTGCGACGGGCATTGGCGATCGCCTGCACAGCGGCCGCCGCCCCGGAGATGGTCGTGATACAGGGGACACGGGCGATCAAGGCGGCCTCGCGAATCAGGTAGCCGTCGGTACGCGCCCCCGAACCTTGAGGCGTGTTGACAACCAGATCGCAGCGGCCGCGGCGGATCAGATCGACGACCGTCGTGCCTTCCTTGCTTTCGACCTCCGAGACCTTCAGCACCTCGCCGACCTCGATCCCGGCGCCGGCAAAGGTTTTCGCTGTTCCGCGGGTGGCGACCAGCTCGAAGCCGAGACCGACCAGCGCCGCGGCCACGGGCACGGCCGCGGACTTGTCGGCGTCCCTGACCGAGAAGAAGGCCCTTCCGCTCGCCGGCAGCTCGCGCCCGGCCGCACGCTCGGCCTTGGCCAGCGCCGTGGGTAGGTCTTCGGCCGTCGCCATCACCTCTCCGGTCGAGCGCATCTCGGGGCCCAGCACCGGATCGGCGCCCGGGAAGCGCGAGAAGGGCAGCACGGCGGCCTTGACGCTGTACTGGCGCGGCGACCGCTCGGGCGGCAGCCCCAGCTCTGGAATCTTGGCCCCCGCCGCGAGCTTGCAGGCCGCGGCGACGAGGTTCACGCCCGTCGCCTTGCTGGCGAAGGGAACCGTGCGCGAAGCGCGCGGATTCACCTCCAGTACGAACACCTCGTCGTTTACGACCGCCAGCTGAACGTTGAGCAGGCCGACGACTCCGAGCGCCGGACCGAGGCGGCGGATGATCGTCGTGATCTCCTCGGACACCGCGGGAGTGAGCGAGGGCGCCGGAAGCACGCAGGAAGAGTCGCCGGAATGCACGCCGGCCTCCTCGACGTGCTGCATGATCGCTCCGATGTAGGTCGTCTCACCGTCCGAGAGAGCATCGACGTCGATCTCGATCGCGTTCTCCAGGAAGCGGTCGATCAGGACTTTGCGGGCAGCCGCGACGAGTGCCGCGCGCACGTCGGAGGGCCGGTAGCAGACGCGCATCGCCCGCCCGCCGAGCACGTAGGAGGGTCGTACCAGCACCGGGTAGCCGATCCGGTCGGCGACCTCGTTCGCCTCCTCCGACGAGGACGCCATCCCCCACTCCGGGCAGCGCACGCCAAGGTGCTCGAGCAGGCCGCCGAAGCGCTCTCTGTCCTCGGCCAGGTCGATCGCCTCGAACGGGGTGCCCATGATGCGGAACCCGGCCGCCTCGATCGCCCGCGCCAGCTTGAGCGGCGTCTGGCCACCGAACTGGATCACTATCCCGGCCGGTTGCTCGCGCTCGCAGATGGCGAGCACGTTCTCGATCGTCAGAGGCTCGAAGTAGAGCCGGTCGGAGGTGTCGTAGTCGGTCGAGACCGTCTCGGGGTTGCAGTTGACCATCACCGCTTCGTAGCCGAGCGCGCGGAAGCTCTGCGCGGCGTGGACGCAGCAGTAGTCGAACTCGATTCCCTGGCCGATCCGATTCGGGCCCGAGCCGAGGATGACGACGCTCTGCTTCTCGCGCTCCGGTGCGGGAGCCGCTTCGTCGATCTCGCCCCAGGTCGAGAAGAAGTAGCTCGACGCCGCCTCGACCTCGCCGGCGCAGGAGTCCACGCGGCGGAAGGTCGGCCTCAGCTCCAGCTCGCGCCTCTTGGCGCGAAGCTCCAGCTCTTCGCAGCCGGCCGCCTCGGCGATCTCCGCATCCGAGAGGCCGAGGCGCTTCAGCCGCAGCAGCTCGTCCGATTCGAGCTGGTCGAGCGCCGATACTCGCCCGAGCGCCACTCGAATCTGCTCGATCTCCGATCTGAACCAGGGGTGGATTCCGTCGGGCAGGTCTTCCAGCTCGAGCCAGGGCGAGATCACGCCGGCATCGAGCTCGCGCGAGCGGCGCGCCTTGAGGAAGGCCTCGCTGAAGGTGCGCCCGATCCCCATCGCCTCGCCGACCGACTTCATCTGCGTGCCCAGCGTCGAGTCGGCGCCAGGGAACTTCTCGAAGGCGAAACGCGGGAACTTGACCACCACGTAGTCGAGCGTGGGCTCGAAGGAGGCGGGCGTCGTCTTGGTCAGGTCGTTGGGGATCTCGTCGAGCGTGTAGCCGACGGCGAGCTTGGCGGCCACCTTGGCGATCGGGTAGCCGGTCGCCTTGGAGGCGAGCGCCGAGGAGCGCGAGACGCGCGGGTTCATCTCGATCACCCGCAGTTCGCCCGTGTCCCGCTCGCGCGCGAACTGGATGTTGGAGCCGCCGGTCTCCACACCGACCGCGCGGATGATCGCGATCGAGGCGTCGCGCAGCTCCTGATAGGCCTCGTCGCTCAACGTCATCTGCGGCGCCACGGTGACCGAGTCGCCGGTGTGGACGCCCATCGGATCGAGGTTCTCGATCGAGCAGACGATGACGACGTTGTCGATTCGGTCGCGGATCACCTCCAGCTCGAACTCGTCCCAGCCGCGCACCGACTCTTCCACCAGCACCTGGCCGATCGGGCTCTCGGACAGTCCGATCGCCACCTGGCGCTCGAGCTGCGCGCGGGTCGAGACGAAGCCGCCGCCGTGCCCGCCGAGAGTGAAGGCGGGGCGGACGACCGCCGGCAGACTCACGCCGACGAGGTCCGACAGCTGTGTGACGACGCGCGACTCGGGCACGCGCAGCCCCACGCTCTGGACGGCGTCGCGAAAGAGCAGACGATCCTCGGCGCGGCGGATGACATCCACCGGCGCACCGATCAACTCGATCCCGAGCTCGTCGAGCACGCCGGCTTCCGACAGGCTCGTGGCCAGGTTGAGGGCTGTCTGGCCGCCGAGCGTCGGCAGAAGAGCGTCGGGTCGCTCGCGCTCCAGCACCGAGGTCACGCCGGCGACGTCGAGCGGTTCGAGGTAGGTGCAGTCGGCGAAGTCGGGATCGGTCATGATCGTCGCCGGGTTGGAGTTGACGACGATCGTGCGGAAGCCCTCCTCGCGCAGCACTTTCAGCGCCTGGCAGCCCGAGTAGTCGAACTCGCAGGCCTGCCCGATCACGATCGGGCCGGAGCCGATCACACAGATCGATTTCAGATCCTTACGCCTGGGCACGCTCGGCGCCCTTTCGGCGGCAGAGTTCGGCGACCCAGTCTTCGATCAGCGGCCGCGCATCGTGCGGGCCGGGGCTGGCCTCGGGGTGGAATTGCACCGAGTGCGCGTCGAGCTTGGGATAGGAAAGTCCTTCGACCGTACCGTCGTAGAGGGAGATGTGCGTCGCCTCCTTGTCGTCGGAGACCGCGACGGCGAAGCCGTGATTCTGGCTCGTGACGAGCACGCGCCCGCTCGGACGATGCAACACCGGGTGGTTTGCGCCGCGGTGGCCGAAGGGCAGCTTGTAGGTCTCGTGACCGGTCGCGAGCGCGAGCAGCTGGTGCCCGAGGCAGATACCGAATATCGGCACCTTCCCGAGCAGCTCGCGAATCGTGGCGACCTCCGCGACGAGCGGCTCGGGATCGCCGGGACCGTTCGAGAGCATCACCCCGTCGAAGCTCGCCAGCGTGCTCGAGTCGACGTCGTGGGGCATGACCGTCACCCTGGCGCCCGCGCTGGCCAGCCGGCGCAGGATCGAACGCTTCGTGCCGTAGTCGACCACGGCCACCGACACCAACCCGGCGTCGGAGTAGAGGACGGGCTCCTTCGTCGAGACCTCGCCTACGAGCGCGCGGCCGGCCATCTTCGGTTGATCGAGCACCGCCTCGAGGGTCTCTTCGTGCGAGCTCGTCCCGGCGACCACCGCCGCGCGCATCGATCCGCGCTCGCGCAGATGCAGGACGAGCGAACGGGTGTCGATTCCCGTCAGCGCGACGATGCCGTTGTCGCTCAGCCAATCGGTCCAGCCGGGCCCGCGCGCCTCGCGCATGATCGCCGCCCTGGCCTGTGGCCGCTCCGATTCCGAGCGGCCGTGGGCGACGCCGTAGTTGCCGACCATCGGCGCGGTGAAGCAGATCAGCTGCTCGGCGTAGCTGGGATCGGTCAGGATCTCCTGATAGCCGGTCATCGAGGTGGCGAAGACGGCCTCGCCGAACGCGGTGCCGTCGGCGCCCACCGACTCGCCGCGAAAGACCGTCCCGTCTTCGAGCACGACATAGCCGCCCGTTGCCAGCTTTCTCACGCGACCACCCGCTCCGATCCAAAGACGACGCGCCCGGAAGCGATGGTGAGCACGACCTCTCCTCGAAGCGCCTTCCCCAGGAGCCAGGAGTTGGCCGAAAGCGAGCGGAAACGCTCCTCCTGCACGATCCAACTCGCTTCCAGATCGAGCAGCGCCAGGTTGGCGGGCTCGCCCACGCCGACACGTGGAACCGGTAGATCGAAGGCCTGAGCCGGTCCTGCCGACATGCGAGCCAAGCAGCGTCTCGAGCGGGAGCAAACCGGGCTCGACCAGGTACGTGTTGAGCGCGGCGAAGGCCGTCTCGAGCCCCGTGACGCCGAACGGAGCCGCCTCGAAGGGAACGTCTTTCTCCTGCCGGGCGTGCGGGGCGTGGTCGGTCGCGATACAGGAGATCGCCCCGGACTTGAGAGCGTCGATCAGGGCGAGGCGGTCGCGCGCGGAGCGAAGCGGCGGGTTCATCTTCAGGTTGGGATCGAGCGAGCGAACGTCCTCGTCGGTGAGACAGAGATGGTGCGGCGTGGCCTCGGCGCTCACCTGCACGCCGTCGACGAGCGCATGGCGCAGGAGCTCGACCGACTCGCTCGTGGAGAGGTGCATGAGGTGAATCGGTTGCCCCTCGTAGGCCGCCAACGCGAGATCGCGCCCGACGGCGACGCTCTCGGCCACCGACGGGTACCCGGCCAGCCCCAGCTCGGCCGAGACGGCCCCCTCGTGCATCTGCCCGCGCCGCGAGAGCGTCCTCTCCTCGCAGTGCAAGGCCAGCCGCCGGCCCGTGGATGCGGAGTACTGCAGCGCTCGGCGCATCAGCACGGCCGAGCCCACGGGCTGTCCGTCATCTGTAAAGGCGACCGCGCCGGCATCTGCCAGCTCGCCCATGTCGGTCAGCTCTTCGCCGGCGAGCCCGCGCGAGATCGCGGCCATGAAGCCGGTGGGAATCTTCGCCTGCTCGTGCGCCTGTTCGATCAGCGCCTCGAGCACGGCCGCATTGTCGACCGCCGGCGTAGTGTTGGGCATCGCCAGGATGGCGCAGTAGCCGCCGGCCGCGGCGGCGGCGCTGCCCGAGGCGATCGTCTCCTCGTCCTCACGCCCGGGCGTGCGCAGATGCACGTGCGGATCGACGAAGGCCGGCGCCAGAACCAGCCCTTCGGCCGCGATGTGCTTGCCGGCGCTCTTCTTGCCGGACGGCTGGGCAAGCTCGCTGATGAATCCCTTCTCGATCTTTACGTCGAGCAGCGCGTCCACCCCGGCGCCGGGGTCGAGAACGCGGGCGCCGCGAATCGTGAGCGAGCCGGACGGGCCGGCCTTGCTCTGCAGAACCATCAGGCGACCTCGTTCATGTCTGCCGAGGGCGCGAGTGAGACAGGGCCCTGGGTGAGCAGGTCGTAGAGCACCGCCATCCGCACCACCAGCCCGGAGCGAACCTGTGCCTCGATCAGCGACTCGGGCGAGTCGGCGACGCGAGCGTCGATCTCGACGCCGCGGTTGATCGGGCCGGGGTGCATGACGAACTGACCGGGGCGCAACCGCGCGGGCGTGATGCCCCAGCGGGCCGAGTACTCGCGCAGGCTGGGCACGAAGCTCTCTCCCGCGGCCATCCGCTCCTGTTGCATCCTCAGCACGTAGACCACGTCGGCCGTCTCGATCCGGGAGATATCACTCGAGACCTCGCAACCGATCTGCTCGAAGCCCCTTGGAATGAGCGCCGGCGGGCCGATGCAGATGGTGCTCGCATCGACCAGGTTGAGCGCCTGTACGAGCGAGCGGGCGACGCGCGAGTGCATGACATCGCCCACGATCGCCACCTGCAGGCCGGCCAGATGCCCAAGCGCCTCCTGCATCGTGTAGAGATCGAGCAGCGCCTGGGTGGGGTGCTGGTGCTTGCCGTCGCCGGCGTTCACGACGTGGGCGCTCGTCGTCTCGGCGATCAACTTGGGAGCGCCGATCTGGATGTGGCGGATGACGATCACGTCGGGCTGGAAGGCCGACAGCGTACGCGTGGTGTCTCTGAGCGACTCGCCCTTCTCGACCGAGGAGCCGCTTGCCCGCATCGTCATCACGTCGGCCGAGAGCCGCTTGGCCGCCAGCTCGAAGCTGGAGGCGGTGCGCGTCGAGGACTCGTAGAAGAGGTTGACGATCGTTCTTCCGCGCAGGGTCGGCAGCTTCTTCATCTCGCGCTCCAGCGAGCGAGAGAAGTTGCGCGCGGTGGCGAGCAGTCGCTCGACAATCTCCCGGTTGAGATCCTCGATCGAGATCAGATGTCTTTTCGGAATCGTCGCGACGTTCTGCGCGTCGCCGGCAATCGTGTGTATCTCAGCCATCTTGCGCTACCTCCTCGAGTGCCGGAATGAGCCGCACGGCGTCCTCGCCGTCAACCTCCGCGAGACGCACCTGAATGCTCTCTCGGCGCGAGGTGGGCAGGTTCTTGCCCACGTAGTCGGGGCGGATCGGAAGCTCGCGGTGGCCGCGGTCGATCAGCACGGCCAGCTGAACTCGCTCGGGGCGCCCGTAGTCGAACAGCGCCTCGATCGCCGCCCGGATCGTGCGTCCCGTGAAGAGCACGTCGTCCACGAGCACGCAGGTCTTCCCTTCGAGCGGAAAGTCGAGCGATGTCGCGCGCACGACCGGCTGCGGATGGAGCGGCGCCTCGCCGCCACGCACCTGGACGTCATCGCGATAGAAGGTGATGTCGATCACTCCGAGCTCGGCGCTGTGACCGGTGCGCTCGGCGATCAGCCGACGGAGGCGCTCGGCGATCGGGACGCCGCGGCAGTGAATGCCGACGAGAGCGAGGCGCTCGAGATCGTCGGCGTGCTCGATCAGCTCGTGAGCGATGCGCGTAAGGGTGCGCTCGATCGACTCGGCGTCGAGAACGGTCTTCCCCACCGCGCCGCCGGAGGAACTCAGAGCAGGTACCGGGTCGCGGGCCTACGGACGGCTGGGTAGATCATCTCTTCTCCTTTCCGGCCTCTCTGGACCGGGTTAAAGGTTGCCTCGGCAAGATTAGCGGCTGGCGGCGACAAGCGGTAGGGAGAGCGGATATTCGAGCTCGCCGGCCGGCTCGATCGACCGCCGCCCGCGTGGCAGCGAGGCCGTTTACATCTTCTCGGGTGCCTCGACGCCGATCAGGTCGAGGCAGCGGGCGATCACCGAGCGCGTCGTCTGGCACAGGCCGAGCCGGAAGGACTGGGCGCGCGAGCCGATCACGCGGCGGTGGTGGTAGAAGCGGTGGAAGTCGTCGGCGAGGCGGATCGCGTAGGTCGGGATGGCCTGCGGCGCGCGGCGCTCGGTCGCCTCGCGCACCGTCGTGGGAAACTCGACCAGGCGCTTGAGCAGGCCCCTTTCCTCATCGGACAGATCCTGCGGCGGCTCGGCGCTCGACTCGATCGACCCGCCGGCCTTGGCCAGGATGCTCGAGATGCGGGCGTGTGCGTACTGGACGTAGTAGACGGGGTTCTTCTGCGAGTGCTCGGCGGCGAGATCGACATCCAGCTCGATCGTCTGGTCGGGTCCGCGCGAGACGAGGTACCAGCGCGCCGCGTCCGGCCCGATCAGCTCGATCAGCTCGTCGAGCAGGACGACGTCGCCGCGGCGCTTCGACATCTTCTTCGTGCGCCCGCCTTCGACGATGTGCACGAGCTGATAGAGGATGACCTCGACCTTGGCGGGATCGTCGCCGAGCAGGCGCGCCGCGACCCGAAACCATTCGCGCACGCCGTGATGATCCGCGCCGAGCACGTAGATGGCGCGCTCGAAGCCGCGCTCCAGCTTGTCGGCCAGGTAGGCGAGGTCGGCCGCCTCGTAGGTCGGGCTCCCGCCGCGTTCGGCCGAGCGCACGAGCACCCGATCCTTCTCGTCCTCGAAGGCGGTCGAGCGGACGTAGAGAGCTCCGTCGGAGGTATAGGTGTCGAGACGCTCGAGCAGCGCCGGCAGGCGCTTCTCCATCTCGCTCTGATAAGCCCAGTTGTCGATCTGAACGCGGAAGCGCTCCAGCGTTCGACCGATCGACTCGATCATCGCCGGCACCGGATCTCCCTTGCTGCGCGCGACCTCGTGGACGTAGTCGCCGAGGTAGCCGCCTTCGGGCGGCTCCTCCCCGCGCCGACGAGCCTCCACCGAGGCGCGGAAGAGGTCGATCTGTGTGCCGTGGTCGTTGACGTAGTACTCGCGCTCGACCTTGTTGCCGCTGAAGGCGAGCAGGCGCGCCAGCGAGTCGCCGTAGGCGGCGTTACGGGCCGATCCCACCGTTAGAGGCCCCGTGGGATTGGCCGAGACGAGCTCCACCTGGACGCGCTCGGGATGCGCCGACGGAGCCGGAACCGTAGTCGGATCCGGCGGCGAGCATCTCGGCCAGCGCCTCGCCGTACCAGCTCGAGTCGAGAAAGAGGTTCAGGAAGCCGGGGCCGGCGACCTCGGCCCGCTCCACGCCGCCGATCTGCTCGGCTGCCTGCCTGAGCTCTTCGGCCAGCTCGCGCGGGCTAGTGCGTCGCTCGGGCGCCAGGCGAAGAGCGACGTTGGTGGCGAAATCGCCGTGCTTGGGATCACTCGGTCGCTCCAGCTCGACCGCAGCACCGACCACGCCGGCCAGCTCGCCGGCCAAACGCTCGAGTGCGAGGCTCACTCCTGCTCCTGCCCGTTCGGGCTGAACAGTTCTTCCAGGGCTTGCAGCTCGATCGCGTTGCCGACTCCGATGATGATGTCGCCCTGCTCGAGCGGCAGCGTCGGCGAGGGCATCGAATCGAACGAGCCGTCGGCCTTGCGTACGGCGATGATCTTGGCGCCCGTTTTATCGCGCACTCGCAGCTCGGCGATCGTCTTGCCCAGGTGCCGACAACCGGGCGTGACGACTATCTCCTCGAATTGAACCGCGGCGGTGCCCTCGGTAGAAGCTGCATCGAGATAGGCCGCAACCTGCGGCTTGAGCACCAGCCTGGCCATCTCGCGACCGGCGGTCGAGTAGGGCTGGACGATTCGGTCGGCTCCGGCCATGCGCAGCTTCTTGGCGGCGTCGTCGTCGGAGGCGCGGGCGACGATCAGCAACTCTGGGTGGGTGGCTCGTGCCGAAAGCGTGATGTAGAGGTTGTCGACGTCGGAGTCGGCCGAGGCCACGAGACCCCGGGCGCGCTCGATACCAGCCGCGACGAGGTTGACGTCCTCGGTGCCCGAGCCCTCGACGAGCACATCTCCGTTCTTGCGCGCGGCCTCGACGGCATCTTCGTGGAAGTCGACGACGACGTAGGACACGCCCGCCTCGCGGAACTCTCGTGCCGGCTCGGCGACCGACGCGCCCGTAGCCGCAGATGATGAAGTGGTTACGCATCTCTTCGATCGTCAAGCGTCTCCTCCGATCTTGCCATGCTCCTGTCACGAGACCACGCGCGATCGCCTCTGCTATCGCTCCCGCGACGTAGAGGAAGATTGCCACGCCCAGGAGAATCATGACGATCGTGAAGAATCTCTCGCCGTCCGTGTCGGGCGCGTTGTCGAGGCCGCTCAACGAGACCGCCACGAGAGAGCGGTAGAACGACGCCACCCAACCCCGTCCGAACAGGTGGTAACCGATCGTGCCCACGATGAGCACACCCACAAGGGCAATGAGCGCGAGCACAAACCGCCGCAAGCCGACACTCTTGAGGTTCTTCATGATCCCGGCCTGTATCGTAGAGGCATGGAAGACGAAGGCCTAGAAAGACATCTGAACATTCACCTCGACCCGTCTCTTCTGGCGGGCGTGTACTCGAACTTCGCCAACGTCAGCTTCTCGGATTACGAGTTCACGATCACCTTCGCTCGGATCGATCACGAGGTCGAGGAGGGCGACGTGCCCGGCGTTGTGGTTACGCGCGTCAACGCCTCGCACGCCTTTATGCGTGAGCTGATCGACGCCATGGAAGACGCCTGGTCGAAGTGGACGACGACGCAGGGGATCAAGAACCTCCCCGAGGCCCCGCCCTCCCCCAAACGCGACTAGGGACGAGCGAAACACATGCGTGTCGCGGTCATCTCCGACGTTCATTCGAACCTGAATGCGCTCGAGGCGGTGCAGCGCGAGATCGAGCGCGAGCAGCCCGACGAGGTCTGGAATCTCGGAGACAGCGTCGGTTACGGGCCGCGGCCGAGCGAGTGCTGCGAGCTGCTCGCGCGCCTGTCGAGCCTCTCTCTCGCCGGCAATCACGATCGGGCCGCCATCGGGAGGCTCCCGTTGAACGACTTCTCGCCGGTTGCCGCCACGGCGGCCGCCTGGACGCGGGAGCAGCTCACAAAGAGCGCAAGCGCTCAGCTGGCGGACCTCGAGCCGGCGAGCAAACGCCCCGGTTGCGAGCTCTACCACGGCAGTCCACGCGAACCGCTGTGGTCCTACGTGCTGGAGACCGCCGGCGCCGCCGACGCGTTCTCGCTCAGCAGCGAGCCGCTCGTGCTCGTCGGCCACTCGCACTTCGCCCTAGCCGCCTCGCTGGCGGGAGAGCAGCTCGAATTCGACTTCGCCCCGGAAGGTACGGCCGTGGATCTTTCTACGGGCCGCTGGCTGCTCAACCCCGGATCGGTCGGTCAGCCACGCGACGGCGATCCGCGTTCTGCCTACCTGCTGCTCGACCTCGATCGGGCCCGGGCGGAGTTCAAGCGGGTCGAGTACGAGGTCGAGCGCACGCAAAGTGAGATTCGCGAGGCGGGACTACCAGAGCAGCTGGCGAGCCGCCTCTCGCACGGTCTCTGACCGCCGCGAAGCGCTAACGGTTGGGCTTCGTCGCTGCCTTCTCGCCCTGAGGCGAGATCCCGACGCCTCGCTCTTCTAGCGCCAGCTGAACCTCTTCTCGAGCCTTGAAGATACGCCACTTGACGGTGGCCAGCGTCACGTCGAGCGTGTCTGAGATCTCGTTGTAAGAGAGCCCGACGATATCCCGTAGCAGCAGCGCCTCTTTGAGATCGGGGCTCAGCTTTTCGACCTCGCTCAGCAGCATCTCGATTGCCTCGCCCCGCTCGATCGGAGCATCGACCACCTCGAGCTGTGGCGCGTCTTCGATCGCCACCAAGGTTCGAGGCCGACGCTCGGAGGAGCGCATCTCGTCGATCACGCGATTCTTGGCCACCTGGAAGAGCCACGTCGTGAAGCGGGCGCGGCGAGAGTAACCGCGCAGACCTCGGTAGACGCGCAGGAAGACATCCTGAGTCAGGTCTTCAGCCAGTGTGCGATCGCCGATCATGCGCAGCACGTAGTTGAAGACGGGCGCTTCGTAGGTGTGGACGATCAGCTCAAAGGCTCGTTCGTCGCCGTGTTGCGCCCTTCGAATGACCGACATATCAGGCTGCTCGATCGCCATTGCAGCCCGAGTATAGACCCCTCTATTAGATTATTGAATGACCGAAACCCCTGTCATTGCTAAGGGTTTATTAAGATTTAGCAGGGCAATTGCGGTCGGTACGAGGTCCGATAGCTCGCCTCCCGAGCGGAGCGACACGCCTGCCAGGGTCACGATCAGCGGTACCCGGCTGGTGGTGTGAGCCGTGAACGGAGCGACGCCGTCTTCGGCCAGCATCTTCTCGCTGTTGCCGTGATCGGCTGTGATCAGACAGACGCCGTTCTGAGCCTCGACAGCTGCGACGATCTCGCCGAGGCACTTGTCGACCGCCTCTATGGCCCTGATTGCGGCGGAGATGTCGCCGGTGTGGCCGACCATGTCGGCGTTGGCGAAGTTGACGACAGCAAAGGAGTACTGGCCCGTCCCGATCGCCTCGCAGAAGCGGCGCGCCACCTCCGGCGCCGACATCTCCGGTTTCTTGTCGTAGCTGGGGACATCGCGGGGCGAGGGAATCAGGATGCGATCTTCTCCGGGGAACTCCTCCTCGCGTCCGCCGTTGAAGAAGTACGTGACGTGCGCGTACTTCTCGGTCTCGGCGATGTGCAGCTGCTTGAGCCCGTTCTCCGACAGGAGCTCGGCCATGGTCTCGGTCACGTTCTCGTCACCGTAGGCGACGGGGCAGCGAAGCGCGTCGTCGTAACTCATCATCGTCGTCAGGTCGTAGCCGAGCTCGAGCAGCTTGCTCGAGAGCTGGCGCGCCCGATCGGGGCGGAAATTGAAGAAGATGAGCGCGTCCGTCTTGTCGATGCGCGGCCGCCCGTCGAGCACGATCGGCTTGATGAACTCGTCGCTTATGCCCTCGTTGTAGCTCTCCTGGATCGCTGCGGCGGGGTCGGAGGCGTGCTTTCCTTGCCCGTCGATCAGCGCGTCCAGAGCGAGCTCGATTCGATCCCAGCGCTTGTCGCGATCCATCGCGTAGTAACGGCCCGTAACGCTGGCGATGTGGTCCGGCGGAAGCTCGGCGATGTCCTTGACCGCCGCGTCGGGCGATACGTCGCGCCCATCGGTGAAGGCGTCGACGAAAGTCTTTTCGTACATCCCTTGCTGCTTGGCCATCTCCAGCAGCCCGCGCAGGTGATCGATGTGGGAATGGACGCCGCCGTAGGAGACGAGACCGAGCAGGTGGACGTTCCCACCCCGTTCTTTGGCCCGCCGGAAAGCGTCTAGAAGCACCTTGTTCTCGAGCAGGGCGCCGCTTTCGACGTCGTCGTTCAAGCGCTGCAAACTCTGCTTCAGGATGCGGCCCGAGCCGATCGTCAGGTGACCTACCTCGGAGTTGCCCATCTGACCCTCGGGCAGGCCGACGGCAGCGCCGGAACACTTCAGTAGCGCATGCGGGTAAGTGGCGAGAAGCCTGTCGTAAACGGGTGTATCGGCCAACGAAACGGCGTTGCCGGGACCTGGCGGCGCGTCTCCCCAGCCGTCGAGGATGATCAGGGCGACCAGTGGCACCGGGTTCGGCGGTGAGGAAGCGTTCGCCCCCTCGGCATCGCCGCCAGACGCGGACTTGCTCATGCGACGACCGCGGCGGCCGCGCAGAGCGAGACGAACGAGTCGACATCGAGCGAGGCTCCGCCGACAAGCGCGCCGTCCACGTTCGGCTGGCTCATCAGCTCGCCGGCGTTGTCGGCCTTGACGGAGCCGCCGTAGAGGATCGGCACGTCGATGATGCCGCGGATGAAGGCGTGCGCCTCCTCGGCCTGAGCCGGCGTTGCGGTCTTGCCGGTGCCGATCGCCCAGACGGGCTCGTAGGCGATGACCAGCCGTTCGTGCACGCCGATTTCGCTGACGATCGGCGCCAGCTGGCGTGCCAGCACAGCCTCGGTCTCGTTCGCGTCACGCTCGCTCTCCAGCTCGCCTATGCAGGCGATCGCCTTCAAGCCGGCGTCGATCGTGGCCTTGGCCCTCTTCGCCACGCCCAGGTCGGTCTCGCCGAAGTACTGGCGCCGTTCGGAGTGACCGACGATCGAGCCGGCTGCGCCGAGCTCGGCCAGCATCCCGGTCGAGATCTCGCCGGTGAAGGCTCCGTTCTCGGCCCAGTGGACGTTCTGCGCGTAGACCTCGATCCCGCTGTCGCCGAGCTCCTTTATTGCGTTGGCGAGCGAGACGTAAGGCGGGCAAACCGCGATGTCGATGCCCTCCACGTCGCCGATCGACTCACGTAGCGACCGGCAGAAGCTCGCGGCCTCCGACGGGGTCTTGAACATCTTCCAGTTACCGGCGATCAACATCTAGTGCTCCTTCCAGTAATGCGTTCGTGGTTCCGGGTCGGTCGCAGGGTATTGCTGGATGGAGCACTAAATCTCCTCACGCCTCGGGGATTGCTAGGACTCCCGGCAACTCCTTACCCTCGAGCAGCTCGAGCGAAGCGCCGCCGCCGGTCGAGACCCAGGAGATTCTGTCGGCGACGCCGGCCTCTTCGATCGCGCGGACAACGTCCCCGCCGCCAACCACCGAATGCGCGCCGGACGCCGCGACCGCCTCGGCGACCGCCCTCGTGCCCTCCGCGAACTTCGGAAACTCGAACACGCCCATCGGGCCGTTCCAGAAGATCGTCTTGGCTCGAGCGATGATCGAGCAGAAGCGCTCGCGTGTGCGCGGGCCGATGTCGTACCGCTCCCAGCCTTCGGGAACGTCGAAGTAGCCGACGATCGCGCGTGTCGGCGTCGGCCGCGAAGCGGTCGCCGATCACGGTGTCGTCGGGCAGCTCGACATCGCGTCCGACCGGGTTCTCGGCGTGCACCTGCTCGGCCATCTTGCCGCCGATCAACAACTCGTCGGCCCGCTCGCCCAACTTGCGCAGCACGCCGATCTTGTCCTCGACCTTGAGTCCGCCGACGATCACGACGAAGGGCCGCTCGACCTCACCGAGCAGCTTGCCCAGCTCATCCAGCTCTTTCTCGAGCAAGAGCCCCGCGTAGGCCGGAAGCAGGTGGGCTACTCCCTCGGTGGAGGAATGGGCTCGGTGCGCGGAGCCGAAGGCGTCGTTGACGTAGACATCGGCCAACGCTGCCAACTGCTTTGCGTACTCGGGGTCGTTCTTGGTCTCGCCCGCGACGTAGCGGGTGTTCTCGATCACGCAGATCGGGGCGGAAGGGTCGTCGAAAGCGACGTCGCGTCCGAGCAGCTCGGCGAGCCGAGCTGCTACCGGCTTAAGCGAGAACTTCGGATCGGCGACGCCCTTCGGCCGCCCGAGATGCGAGCAGCAGATGACGTTCGAGGCGCCCTTCTCGAGCAGCAGCTGGAGCGTGGGCAGCGCCGCGCGGATGCGCGTGTCGTCAGCGACCTTGCCCTCCTCGAGCGGGACGTTGAAATCGACCCGTACGAGGACGCGCTTGCCGGCAACGTCCGCGTCGCGGACGGAACGTGGCTTGTGCATCTGTCTCGACCTCCTCGACTAGAAGAGCTTGCCGGCCAGGTCGACGAGGCGGCAGCTGTAGCCCCACTCGTTGTCGTACCAGCCGAAGACCTTGGCCATCTTCCCCGAGGCCATCGTCAGCTGGCTGTCGAAGATGCAGGAGTAGGGCGAGTTGACGATGTCGGTCGAGACGATCGGGTCCTCGGTGTACTCCAGGTAGCCCTTGAGCGAGCTCTTCTCGGCGGCCTTCTTGAAGGCGGCGTTGATCCCCTCGGCAGTCGCGTCCTTGCTCAGGCGCACGACGAAGTCGGTGATCGAACCGGTCGGAACCGGAACGCGCATCGAGATGCCGTCCACCTTGCCCTTGAGATCGGGCAGCACGAGGCCGATTGCGCGCGCGGCGCCGGTCGAGGTCGGGATCTGGTTGATCGCGGCCGAGCGGGCGCGGCGCAGGTCCTTGTGCGGAAAGTCGAGGATGCGCTGGTCGTTGGTGTAGGCGTGGATCGTCGTCATGTATCCCTGCTCGATGCCCCAGTTCTCGTGCAGCACCTTGGCCATCGGCGCGATGCAGTTGGTCGTACAGGAGGCGTTCGAGATGATGTTGTGCTTCTCGGCGTCATAGAGCTCGTCGTTGACGCCCAGCACGATCGTGATGTCGGGATCGGTGGCGGGCGCCGAGATGACGACCTTCTTGGCTCCGGCGTCGAAGTGCGCCTGAACCTGCTCGCGGCTGCGGAAGATGCCAGTCGACTCGAGCACCACGTCAGCACCCAGCTTCTTCCAGGGGATGTCTGACGGATTCTTCTCGGCGAAGACGGGGAACTTCTCTCCGCCGGCGACGATGTTGTCGCCGTCGACCTTGACCTCGCCCGGGAACCGTCCCTGGACCGAGTCGTACTTCAACAGGTGCGCCATCGTCTTTAGGTCGCCGAGGTCGTTCACGCCGACGACTTCGATGTCGGCACCCATCTCTGCCTGGGCGCGGAAGAAAGCGCGCCCGATACGTCCAAAACCGTTGATTCCAACGCGAGTCGCCATTCGAATTCCCTTTCGTCTTCTTTCTGTCTCTAAGCTCGCCGTCGAGTGTAGCGGCGGTCGACTGATATCAGTTGATCAGAGCGGTTCCGAAGCGGTTCTCAGATCGCTCAGCGGCTTTTCCGCGCGAGCTCTTGCAAGCGGCGCAGACGCCCATGCAGCGTCGGCTTCGGTATCTGGGCGCGCTGTGCGAGCTCCGCCACCGAGCGCTGTGGGTTGTTTAAGCGTAGCCGAGCCGCCTCGCGCAGAGCCGGAGAGAGGTGTTTCAGCACTCCCCGCCGCTGGAGCCGGTGGATGGCCCGCAGCTGTGCGAAGGCTGCCTCGCTGGCCCGGGTTATGTTGGCCTGGTCGGCGTTGGCGAGCCTGTTTGCCCCGGCCCGCGCCTCACCGATCACCGAGCGCTCGGCCAAAGAAAGAGCGGTCTCTGAGGCTCCCGTCAGCGCGAGCAAGCCCGTCACGGCATCGCTGCCCTTGGCATAAGCAACGGCATGCCGATCGCGCTCGGTGACCTGGAGCTCGACCCCTTCGCGCGCGGCAATCTCGGCCAGGAAGCTCGCTCCTTCGACGCTGGTCGTTCGAATCTCGAGGTGGAGCGAAGGCGGCGCGCTGAGGGAACCAGAGCCGAGTAGCGCCCCGCGCAGATAGGCGGCGCGGCAGCAGGCCCTGGCGGTCACCCTCGCAGGAGGCACCTCGATCGGCGCCAGGCCTGCGTCGAGCACGCCCGCCTCGTTCAGAAGCTGAAGCGCCCGCGGCGATCCGGAAACGTGAAGCTGGTAGCGATTGTCGCGGTTGAAGGCGCGCTGGCGGTAGGTGCGTATCTCCGAGGAGATATCGAAGGCACGCAGTGAAGAAAAGGCCCGCCGAGCCACCGCGCCGCTTGCCAGGTCGAGATGGACGGAGATCTTCCCCTTGCCCTCGAGGTGCGCTCTACCGGCGCTGTGAAAGAGGGCGGAGAGCTCGGCCAGGCGATCGCAGTCGCGCCTGAGGGTGACATGGGCGAGCTCCTCGTGTAGTTCGTCGGAAAGCGGCAACCTATGAAGCGTAAGGGCCGCGAGCAGCGAGTGGAAGATCTGTCACGCGCTCGCTGTCGAGTTCAAAAGGGCCTTAGAATCATCGCCATGTCCAATCACGCCAGCTTTCACGTTCCCACGCCGGTCAACGAGCCCAATCTCAGCTACGCGCCCGGTACGCCCGAGCGCCGCGAGCTTCGCGCCTGTCTCGACGAGCAATCAGCTCAGGTCATCGACATTCCCAGCATCATCGGCGGCGAGGAAGTCGGCGGCTCCAACCCTTATCCGGCCGTGATGCCTCACCGGCACGAGCATGTGCTGGCGAACGTTCAGCGCGGCGGCAACGGCGAGGTCAAGAAAGCGATTGCAGCCGCAACGGCTGCCTGGCCCGCCTGGTCGCGCACCTCGTTCACCGAGCGGGCCGCGATCTTTCTGCGCGCGGCCGAGTTGCTCACCGGTCCCTGGCGCCAGCGCCTGAACGCCGCCACGATGCTCAACCAGTCGAAGACGGCTCACCAGGCCGAGATCGATTCGACCTGCGAGCTGGCCGACTTCTGGCGCTTCAACGTCCATTTCCTGGAGCGCATCTACGACGACCAGCCCCAGTCGGCGGCTGGAGTCTGGAACCGGATGGAGTACCGGCCGCTGGAAGGCTTCGTGCTCGCGATCACGCCCTTCAACTTCACCTCGATCGCGGGCAACCTTCCGACGAGTCCGGCCCTGTGCGGAAACACAGTCGTCTGGAAGCCCGCCTCGAGCGCCGCGGTCTCCGCCTACCAGATCATGCTGCTGCTCAAGGAGGCCGGCCTCCCCGACGGTGTGATCAACCTGGTCTTCGCCGACGGCGCCTCGGTCTCGAAGACGGCGCTCACCAGCCCGGATCTCGCCGGCGTGCACTTCACGGGCTCAACCGCGGTGTTCCAGGCCATCTGGCGAACGATCGGCGGTCAGATCGAGAGCTACAGGAACTACCCGCGAATCGTCGGCGAGACGGGCGGCAAGGACTTCGTCGTCGCGCATCCCTCGGCCGATCCGGATGCGCTCTTCGCCCAGATCGTGCGCGGATCGTTCGAGTACCAGGGGCAGAAGTGTTCGGCCTCGTCTCGCCTCTACGTTCCCTCGAACCTCTGGCCCGACCTCCGCGAGCGCTTTGCCGGCGAGGTTCCGAAGATCAAGATCGGCGACGTCGGCGAGTTCGAGAACTTCATGGGCGCCGTCATCGACAAGGCCTCGTTCGACTCGCTCTCCAGCGCGATCGCCGAGGCCGAAGCGGCGCCCGAGATGAAGATCGTGACCGGCGGCGGCTGCGACGCGAGCGTCGGCTGGTTCATCGAACCGACCGTGATCGAGACCAGCGACCCGCGCTGCAGGCACATCCGCGAGGAGCTGTTCGGGCCGATCCTGACCGTCTACCCGTACGACGAGCGGCACTGGGCCGAGACGCTCGAGCTGATAGACAGCACCTCTCCCTACGCCCTCACCGGCTCGGTCTTTGCTACCGATCGATCGGCCGCCGCCGAAGCCGAGCACGTGCTGCGCCACGCGGCGGGCAACTTCTACATCAACGACAAGCCGACCGGCGCGATCGTGGGGCAACAGCCCTTCGGCGGAGCACGTGCTTCGGGCACCAACGACAAGGCCGGCTCGATCTGGAACTTGATCCGCTGGCTGAGCCCGCGCGCGGTAAAGGAGACGCTCGTCTCACCGACCGATTACCGCTATCCGTTCATGGACGCGGGCGACTAGTTATCGCGGTCGATGAGGCAGGCGAGCGAACAAGCGGGGCGTTGAGGAACCGCCGTGCTCGTACCGCTCGCATTCTCGCTCTACGCGATCGTCCGCGGCGTCCGCGTCTTCTTCGACCACCTCACTGACGTCGACTGGCGCTATCTGGCCGTCGTGGCCGTTTTGCAGGTGGTCAAGATCGGCTCTGCCGCTCGTGCCTGGCAGAACTCGATCGTCGCGGCGTATCCCGAGAAACGCTCGTCGTTCCCGACTGTTTTCGGCGCCTTTGCCGCCGGCGTGGCCGTCGGGTCGATCGTGCCCGTGCACGGCGGTGACGCCGTCCGGGTGGTGATCGTCAAGCGTCGAACGCCGGGCAGCACCTACACGACCATCGCCTCGACCCTGCTCGTCCGGACTCCCTTCGACACCCTCATGGCCCTCCTGTTCTTCTTCTTCCTCTTCCAGCAGGGAGTGCTGCCCGGTCACTCGCTTCTCCCCAACCTGCCGGCCTTCGACTTCAGCTGGTTCTTCGGGCACCCGAGGCAGACGGTCATCATCCTCGGCACGACCATCCTGATCCTGACCGCTCTCGCGCTCTGGGCCTGGGTGGAAATCCAGGAGTTCAAGGAGCATGTGCGCCAGGGTCTGAACGGCCTACTCGACTGGCGTTATTACCTGCGCCGAATCTTCCCCTGGCAACTGGCCGATTGGGTGCTACGCATAGCGATCGTCTTCTTCGCCCTGCTTGCCTTTCACATGCCGGCGACCCTGCACAACTCCCTACTGGCCCAGGGGACGTCGAACCTGGCCACCTTGCTGCCAATCAGCCCATCAGGGATCGGCACCGAGCAGGCGCTGCTGGTAACAGTTCTCCACGGGGCCGCCTCGGCCACGATGATCGTGGCCTACAGCGTCGGCACGAGACTGATCACGAGCCTGATCAACATCGTGCTCGGCTTCGGCGCGATCCTCTACTTCTTCCGCACCTTCCGCTTCCAGCGCTACGTCACCGAGGAGCAGAACCGCTCCGACGAGCCCCCTAAGAAGCTCTAACGAAACGAAGCACTCCAGCGCCTGGCCGCGCTCGGCGGCGCGATGCGTTGTCCTCGACCTCGAGCTTCCAAGAGTCACACGCCGCCCTCTCCCTGCGCTGTCTTACAACGATCAGGCTCCGCCGGTCTTGTGCAACTGCGCGTAGATCTGGCGCGCCGTCTTCTCGGGTAGCCCGGGCACCGCGGCCAACTCTTCTGCGGCGGCGGCGAGAAAGCGCTCGGGCGAGCCGAAGTGCGCCAGGATCGCGCGACGCCGCGCCGGGCCCACGCCGCGCAACTCGTCGAAGAGCGAGGCGAAGGACTCGGCCGAGCGCCGCTGGCGGTGGTAGCCGACGGCAAAACGGTGAGCCTCGTCGCGCAGGCGCTGCAGAAGCTGGAGACCCGGCGAATGGCGATCCAGGCGCACCGGCTTGGAAAGGCCCGGAACGAACACCTCTTCCTCACGCTTGGCCAGCGAGACGACGGCGATGCGCTCCGTCTCGGGCGCCTCGCCGAGAGCCTCGAGGGCTGCGCCGAGCTGCGGCTTGCCGCCGTCCACGACAACGAGGTTCGGCAGGGCCGCGAAGCTTTCGTCGAAGTCGCCGTCATCGGACGAGCCGAGACGCGCGAAGCGGCGAGCGAGCGCCTCTTGCATGCCCGCGACGTCGCTCTGACCGGTGAGCGTGCGGAGCGAGAACTTGCGGTAATGAGCTTTGAGCGGCATCCCGTCGCGAAAGACGATCATCGAGGCGACCGGCGCGGCGTCCTGCAGGTTGGAGATGTCGAAGCACTCGATCCTGATCGGCAGGCTCTCCAGGTTCAGCGCCTCGCGCAGCTCCTCCAGCGCCTCGATTCGGCGTAGGCGACCCGCCTCACGGGAGCGGGTCTCCGCGGCGAGCGCCAGTCTGGCGTTCTCGCTCGCCAGCTCCTGCAAGCGCCGCTTCTCGCCCCGCGCCGGCGCTCGCAGCTCGACTTTCGTGCCGCGCAGCTCGCTCAGGAAGTCGGCCACCGCCTGAAGGTCGCCGGCCGCCGGCGGAACGACGACGAGCGACGGAATCACCGGCATCGAGCCGTAGTACTCGAGACAGAAGGCCTCTACGAGCGCCGCCTCGTCCTGCCCGGCGACGCCTTCCAGGTGGAACTCGTAGCGATCGACCATCCGTCCGCCGCGAAGCGGGAAGACCTGAACCGCCGCGCGCTCACCGGCGAGCGCGAGCCCGAGCACATCCGCACTTCCCGCTTCGGGGAGATCGGCGGCCTGGCGCTCGAGCAGGTGACGTACGGCCGTGAGCCTGTTTCGATACCTGGCCGCTTCCTCGAAGCGCTGCGCGTCGGCCGCTTCCTGCATCGAGCGCTCGAGGCTCTCTTGAATCGGGTCGGTGCGACCCGAGAGGAACTCGATCACGGCGTCGATCAGCAGCCGGTAGTCGACGGGCGAGATCAGCCCGACGCAGGGCGCGTAGCAGCGATCGATGTGATAGTCGAGGCAGGGGATGCCCGAGCGACGCCCCGGTCTTGGCCCTTCGCAGGGACGGAAGCGAAAGACTCGGTTGAGCACGTCGAGCGTGCCGCGCACCTTCTTGGCATTTGCGTAGGGGCCGAAGTAGAGGACGCCGCGACGGTGTCGCTCGCGGGTGAACATGACGCGCGGATACTCGTCTTCGATTGTTACTGCAACGTACGGGAACGACTTGTCGTCGCGCAGGCGGACGTTGAACGGCGGCCGGTGGCGCTTGACCAGGTTCTGCTCGAGATGCAGCGCCTCGACCTCGTTACGAGTCACGATCGTCTCGATCTCGGCTACCCGCTCGACCAGTTGGGGAATTCCGGCGCGCCCGTCGCCGCCGCGGCGGAAGTAGCTACGCACACGCGAGCGCAGCGATTTCGCCTTGCCCACATAGAGGACCTCTCCCTCCTCGCCGCGGAATAGATACACACCGGCTGCGGTTGGGAGCGACCGCAGCTGCTCGCTTAGCGGTCCGTTCATATTGCTGCCAGCGTAGTCGCGTCTCAGTAGTACGTGTGCTGATCGCGCCAGGTGCGCCAGATCGCGAGGCCGCAGAGGGGAAAGACGAGCAGCCAGGCGACGCCGGTCAAACCGTTGATCTTCAGTCCGTGGTCGGCGAAGAGGCGCGCACCGAAGTAGAGCCCCAGGTTGGCGAGGATGACCAGCGCGCCGCCGTAGAACGCCCACTGCGCGCGCGCCGGCCAGAGAGCGATATCCGCCCGCCGGTCGCGCCAGAAGAGGTAGAGAGTGAACGCGATGGCGAGAAAGAACGCGATCTGTACCAGAGCGGCGACGACCACAAGGGTCGCGTAGAGCTGGAAGACGATCACCACCGCGACGATCGCAAGGATGATCGCGAAGGCGCGAAGGGTGCGGTGCTCGTTGCCGCGGCGCGATCTCATTCGACCTCTCCTCGCGCCTTAGCCCGCGACGACGTCATTCGGGTTCTCGTCTGACCGGGTCCGGGTAGGAGACTCACGACGAAAACGCTACCTGGCTAAGGGGAGGCTGCGCGAGATGATCGCCGAGGGAGAGACAGCGCCGGACTTCGAGCTCGAGAGCGACAGCGGCGCCAAAGTACGGCTCTCTGACTACCGGGGCCGTCCGGTCGTCCTCTACTTCTATCCCCGGGACGACACACCCGGCTGTACGAAAGAGGCCTGCGGTATTCGCGACGCCTGGAGCGAGTTCGAGCGCCGCGGCGCGGTCGTGCTCGGCGTCAGCGCCGACGACGTCGCCTCGCACGAACGCTTCAAGACCAAGTACCAGCTTCCGTTCACGCTGCTCGCCGACACCGAGCACGAGGTCGCCGATCTCTACGAAACCTGGCAACCGAAGCACTTTGCGGGCAGGAGCTTTCTCGGCATGGTTCGCGCGACCGTCCTGATCGACGCAGAGGGCAAGGTGGCGAAGGTCTGGCCCAGGGTCGATCCCTCCAAGCACGCCGACTGGGTGCTGGCCGAGCTACCGGAATAGCGAGAGACCCGCGCGCACCTTGACACCTCGCCGGTGAAGCGTCAGTACCGCGACAACGGCTGTCGCCCGTACAACCGCGCCGACGAGTTCCGAGACGGAGAACGGCTTCGGCACGCGACGAACATTCGCGGGCAACAACATCCGCACCACTCGCCACACTTCGCCGCTGTGGACGCGAGTAAAGCCGAGGCGGAAGCCAGCAAGCGGGCGAGTAAAGCCGAGGCGCAAGCCAGCAGGCGCGCCAGCAAAGCCGAGGCGGAAGCCAGCAAGCACGCGAGCAAGACCGAGGCGCGAGCAAGCAAGCGGGCGAGTAAAGCCGAGGCGGGAACCAGTAAGCCCGCGAGTAAAACCGAGGCGCGAGCCAGCAAGCCCGCGAGTAAAGCCGAGGCGCGAGCCAGCATGCGGGCGAGTAAAGCCGAGGCTGGGTCCAGCAAGCGCGCCAGTAAAGCCGAAGCGAAAACCAGCAAGCATGCAAGTAAAGCCGAGACGCGAGCCAGCAGGCGCGCGAGTAAGAGCTGATTTCGCTATGCGGATGAGAGGACTTGAACCTCCACGCGCTTTCGTCCACACGGACCTGAACCGTGCGCGTCTACCAATGGTCCGCCACATCCGCGCGGACAGACATTCTAGCCACCCGCTCGTAGACGATCAGCACGAGGATCAGAGCTTGACTGACCGTCTGGAAGACGTTGCTCTTCAGCACCAGATGCGAGTTGAGGCCGCAGGCCGACTCGATCTGGTTACGGCCACACGGACCTGAACCGTGCGCGTCTACCAATTCCGCCACATCCGCGCGGGGAGACATTCTAGCCTCCGCACCGTTAAGAGGATTGACGCCAGTGGGGGCTACGGGCCGTACGTAGGGCCCATCACTAGATCGAGTTGAGGCCGCAGGCCGACTCGATCTGGTTAGCGTCTACCAATTCCGCCACATCCGCGCGGACAGTCATTCTGGCCGCCCTCTCGTAACGGTCAGCACCACGATCAGAGCTTGATGATCAAACCGGCTCCACTTTTCCAGCGGTGTACGTAGGATTCGGAGGCTTTGAAAGCTTCGCTCTTCGCGCTGCTCTGTGTGCTCGCTCTTTCAACTGCGGGCAGCTCGGCCACGATCTTGAGCTCGGTGCCTCAAACCGAGGTCGTAGTTACCCTTTCCTCGCCCGCGCTCGCGACCGCGTTTCGCAGCGGGCAACTCGGCTCCCCCGGGGCAAGACGACTCCATCTTGGAGCTAGAACAAGTCGCAGATACCTCGGAAGCCTCGCTGCGAACCAGGCTGCTCTCACACGTCGAATCGAGACGACCATCGCCGGCGCGCGCATCCGCCGTCACTTCCGCATCGTCGCCAACGGCCTAGCGGTCACGCTTCCGAGCGACCAGGTCGCGCTCTTGAGCGAGCTACCGGGCGTCGCGCGCGTCTATCCCTCCTATCGCTACGGGCCGTCGACGACCGACGTAACGGGCAACGTCTCGGCGATCGGCGCTCCCAGTCTCTGGAAGTCCGACCTCTCGAACGCGGGCCAGGGAATCAAGATCGGAATCGTCGACGACGGCGTCGACCAGACTCATCCCTATTTCAACCCGGCCGGTTTCGCGTACCCGGCCGGTTATCCGAAGGGAAACAGCGCCTACACGACGCCGAAGGTCATCGTCGCCCGTGCTTTCGCCGCTCCGGGCATCGACTACCCCCCCGCCTCTCTGCCCGTCGACCCCAAATACACCTCCCACGGCACCTATGTCGCCGGAATCGCGGCCGGGAACAGCGATACGGTCGCGAAGATCGACGGCGAAGCGCGAACCCTCTCGGGCGTGGCGCCGCGTGCGTACATCGGCAACTACAGGGCCCTGACGATCCCGACCGAGGCGTTCGGGCTGAACGGGAACTCACCGGAGATAGTCGCTGCGATCGAGGCCGCCGTCTCCGACGGAATGAACGTGATCAACCTCTCGATCGGCGAGCCGGAGATCTCTCCCCGTAACGACATCGTCGCCCGAGCGGTCGACGCCGCCAGCGCCGCGGGCGTTGTCGTGGTGGCGGCGGCGGGAAACGAATACGAGGAGAACGGCAAGGGCTCGGTCGGCTCGCCCGGAAGCGCCCCGAGCGCGATCACGGTCGGCGCCAACTCGAGCGCGAGCACGGCCTCGGACAGAGTCGGGATCGCCTCCTTCTCCTCATCCGGGCCGACGCCATACGGTCTTCTGCTCAAACCAAACGTGACCGCACCCGGTCTCGACGTCGTTTCCTCGGCTCGCCAAGAGCGAAGGCTCCTGGGACATCGCCAGCGGCACCAGCGCTGCAACGCCGCACGTCGCCGGCGGCGCGGCCCTTCTTCGCCAGCTCCACCCGAGCTGGACCGTCTCCCAGCTCAAATCGGCACTCATCCTCACTGCTACGCCGGTGAAGGCCCCGAGCGGGCGCGAGCTTTCACCTCTACGGGAAGGAGGCGGGCGGATCTCCCTCGAAGCCGCCGATCAGCCGCTCGTCTTTGCCTCTCCTTCGTCGCTCAGCTTCGGCTTCGTCAAGCGCGGTCACAGCGTGACCGAGACGATCGAGCTCGTCGACGCCGGTGGCGCAGTCGGCTCGTGCGAGGTTCGAATTCAGCGCTCAGAGTCGATTTCCGGCGCTTCGATACGAGCCCCCGGTTCGGTAACCGTTCCGGGCACGCTTTCGCTCACGGCGAGCGCCAGCAAGAAGGCGCAGCCGGGCGACCTCGACGGCTGGATCGAGCTGACCTGCGCCGGACAGAAGCGGCGAATTCCGTTCTGGTCTCATGTCTTCAGCTCGCGTCTCGATCAGAAAAAGAAGACCGCCCTTGCTCACGTCGGCGTCTATCAAGGCGATACGACGGGCGAGACCGCTCTCGTCGACAGCTACCTGTATCCCGAGCGCGCGGTCGGAGTGCGCCGCCTGATGAAGGGGCCGGAGCAGGTGTTCCGCCTCTCGCTTCCCGCTTCGCGTCTCAACTTCGGCGTGGTTCTCATCTCGAAAGCCGACGGCGTCTCCGTCTCGCCGCGAATCGTTCGCGGCGAAAACGGGAGCAGGCTCGCCGGGATCACGGCTTTGCCGATCAACGTCAACCCGTACGTGGCCAACTTCGATCTGCCTGAACCGGTCGCTGGGGTGCTACGCCCGTCGGCGGGTGTCTACTACGTCGTCTTCGACACGACCTCCGCGGGCCGCTCAGGACGATACCGCTTTCGTTTTTGGGTCAACGACGTCAAGCCGCCCCGCATGCAGTTGCTTTCGCGCCGGTCGGGTCTGGTGACGATTCGGATAAGCGACGCCGGCTCCGGCGTCGACCCGAGATCGATCTCGGCCACGGTCGGCACACACCGCCTTCCGGTCTCGTACGACGCCCGAAACGGCGAGGCGTCAATCAACGCCAATGGCCTCAGAGCCGGAAAACACGAGCTGCTCGTGCGCGCGTCCGACTACCAGGAGGCGAAGAACAACGAGAACGCCAGCCGCTACCTGCCCAACACCGCCGAGACGAAGATCTCTATCTCGATAACCAAATAGGCCTGCAGTAGGCCTTAGAACTCATTCGCGGTCGTCGATCGTCGGCAGCCGCTCGAGATCTCGGACGACGCTCGCGGCGAAAGCTTCTCGATCGTCGCTGAGCTCGTCCGCCTCGTCGTCCTCCACGAGTACCAGATGCGCCCGCTCACGCCGTCGGCGTCGCTTGCGATCCGCGTATCGACGCAGGATCGGAGTATCCCGCGAAGCGCCGAACGAGACGTGGCCACTCGGCCGCGACGAGCACGGCGACGGCTGCGGCGAGAAGACCGTATACGAGCCAGGTCACAGCTTCGATTGTACCCCCCCAAGGGTGCTCTACAAGCACTGGAAAATGCGGGGATTTTCTTACTCCGCCCTCACCTTCCTCTTACTTTCAGGGGTTAATCTCGGAGCAAGAGCGTCCGATATCAAGATCATGAACGGCTGGCTACCATTCCTTCCTTACCTCGTCTTCTGGGCGGTCTGCATGCAGGCGATCCTCGTCCGGGCGAGAGTGGTGCCTCCTTCATGTGCGCGCTGCGGCCGACCTTTCAAGCAGCGCTACAACGATCAGCGCACCTGTAACTGCTCCAACCACTGACTCGAAAGCCGCCCGCGCGACTATCTGAGCGGGCCAGTTCCTCCCGCCCACGCCGGAACCCCGTCTACGTCGGCGGACGCCCGCCTCGCTCACTGGGAGCAGAAACCGAGCCCGCGCCGAAGGCGCGCCCGGCCACGAAACTATAAAACGGGAAATCGCCAGATTTCCCGTTTCGAGCTCCCCGGGTAGGACTCGAACCTACAACCCTCCGGTTAACAGCCGGATGCTCTACCAATTGAGCTACCGGGGAAGGCAGTCAACCTTCGGGATTCTAGCCGGAGGCGCGGGGCGGCTAGGCGAACTCGCGAATCGCCGCTCTCACCCGCTCGAGCTGACGCTGCAGCTCGGGCAAGTGGGCTCCGTCGTCGCTTGCCAGCTCGCGCTGGAGCCGGCGTTCGCGCAGGCGAAGCAGTAGCTGCTCGGCCGTCTGCTTGTCGATCGCGGCCGCGCTGGCTCGTGCGTCGAGCTCGGCCACGAGCTCGATCACGTCGTCGTCGGGCGTCTCGGGCGTCTCGATCAGGTACCCGCGCACGCGCCGGTGCAACTCGTCGTCGAAGTGCTCGGGCGTCAGCTCGGAGAGCATCTGCTTCAGGTCGGGATGCGCCACGACGCCGGCCAGGGCATCTCGCTCGCGGCGGGCGCCGGCCTCGAGCAGGTGCGGCGAGATGCCGATTCCGGTCGCCGTTCCTCTCCGCGCCGCGCGCGGCGCCAAGCCCGATTGCACTTCCTTGGGCAGGTCGAGCTTGTCGGACAGGAAGCGCAGAGCCCGCTGGCGCTCGGGCGAGTCCTCGAAGCGCGCGAGCAGCTCACGCACTCGCACGAAGGCTTCCTGACGATCGGGCGCCCGCTCGATCTCGATCCGAACGCGGTAGGCGAGATAACTCTCGGCCTGCTCGAGGCGCTGCTCGAATCCCTCGGCGGCGTCGGCCGGATCGAGCCCGGGCGGCAGAGTGACCACGCGCACGTCGAACCCCTGCGCCGCCGCCAGCTCCATTCCGCGCAGGGTCGCCTCCTGCCCGGCCGCGTCGGCGTCGAAGCAGAGGTAGAGGCGCCGGCAGAGCCGTCCGAGCTCCTTTAGCTGGCGCTCGGTGAGGGCTGTGCCCATCGAGGCGACTACCGGCTCGAGCCCGCTCTGGCGCACGGCGATCACGTCGGTGTTCCCCTCCACGATCACCGCCCGCTCTTGCTTGGCGATCGCGCGCCGGGCCAGGTGCAGGCCGTAGAGGATGCTCGACTTGTGGAAGAGGGCGCCCTCGGGCGAGTTGACGTATTTCCCGCGCAGCGGATCGTCGTCCAACAGCTTGCGGGCGCTGTAGCCGAGCACGCGTCCGCGCGCGTCGGCGAGCGGGAACATCAGGCGAAAGGTGAAGTAGTCCTTGCCGCGCCGGTTGGCCAGGCCGGCCGCGGCGATCTCCTCCGGCGAGAAGCCCTTCTCCCTGGCCTTGGGAACCAGCCGCGAGCCGCCGGGCGAAAGCCCCAACCGGAACTCCTTGCAGACCTCCTCGCCGAGGTTGCGCGAAGCGAGGTATTCGCGCACCGAGGCGCCCGCTTTCGCCTCCCAGAGATAGCGCTCGTAGTAGTCGGTCGCCAGCTCGAGCAGCTCGAGCAGACGGCCGCGGCGTTCCCGCTCCCGCTCGGCGGCGGGCGAGGATTCCTCCCGCTCGATCTTGACGTTGAAGCGATCGGCCAGCCATTCCACCGCCTCGTTGAAATCGAGCTGCTCGGTCTCGCGCACGAAGGTGATGACGTCGCCGCGGGCGCCGCAGCCGAAGCAGTAGTAGAGCTTGTCGGCGGCGTTGACCGAAAAGCTGGGAGTTCGCTCCTCGTGGAAGGGGCAGCGCCCCGTGTAGCGGCCGCCGACCTTGCGCAGGGCGGTACGGGCCGAGACCAGCTCGACCATGTCGGCCGCGGCCTTGACCTCGTTGACGGTTGTGTCCGCGATCCTGGCCATCAGATGCGATCGAAGAGGGTGAGCGCAAAGCGGTCGGTCATGCCGGCAAGGTAGTCGGTGACGTTCTCGACCGCATCGCTTCCTCTCCCCTCCTTCTCGGGAATCACCTCGGGATGATCGAGCAGGTAGGAGAAGAGAGAGCGCACGACCAGCACGGCGCGCTCGTTCTGGGCACGGGTGTGCTCCGACAGGTAGACGCGCTCGAACATGAACTCGCGCAGTGACAGCATCGCCTCGGCGACCTCTTCGCTCTGGCGGATGTCGCCGCTACCGGTCGAGCTCTCGACGATGTCGTGTACGAGCCGGTCGATCCGGCGCGAGCCCGAGTCGCCGAGAACCGAGATCTCCTCCCGCGGCAGGTCGCTCGCTTTCACTGCGCCGGCGCGGATCGCGTCGTCGATGTCGTGGTTGATGTAGGCGACGCGGTCGACCAGGCGCACGACCTTGCCCTCCAGCGCCCGCGGCTCGGTCTCGCCGGTGTGGTTGAGGATGCCGTCGCGCACCTCGGCTGTGAGGTTCAGCCCACGCCCGTCGCGCTCGAGCGCGTCCACGACTCGCAGCGAGTGCTCGTTGTGGCGAAACGAGCGGCCGAACCTCTCGCTCAGGATCGCGTCGAGCTCCTTCTCGCCGGCGTGACCGAACGGTGTGTGACCGAGATCGTGGCCCAGACCGATCGCCTCGGTCAGATCCTCGTTCAGGCGCAGCGCCCGCGCCACGCCGCGCGAGATCCCGGTCGTCTCGAGCGTATGCGTCAGCCTGGTTCGGAAGTGGTCGCCCTCGGGGTCGATGAAGACCTGCGTCTTGTGGGCCAGCCGGCGGAAAGCCTTGGCGTGAAAGACGCGGTCGCGGTCGCGCTGGAAGGGCGTCCTGAGCCGGCACGGCTTTCTCTTTTCGGGCGCGCCCGCGCGTTTCGTACGAGCGCACCGCGAACTCCGACAACGTGCGCTCTTCAAGCTCCCGGATGCGGGTTTCGAAGGAGTCGGCAACCTTCCCGGCGGGCTCGGGCATCGTAGAAGCCAGACTAACACGGCGCATCCAGCCGGCCGCGCTCGGCGGCGCGATGCGTTGTCCTCGGCCTCGCCCGTAGCCTCCGTACGAACGAGGCACTGCGTCACTTCGCTCACCGATCGCACCCAGTCGCGGGCTTCGTTAGCGCTTCGCGGTCACGTGCATGTCGGATAGCGCTCGCCGCCGTGGCGCCGGCCGGGAAGGCCTGCTCGATCCGGGCAAGATCCTCTTCGCTCAGCTCGATCTCGAGCGCGGCAAGTTCTGCTCGAGATGCGATGCCTTGGTGGTGCCCGGTATCGGGACGACGTCATCACCTTGCGCCAGCACCCAGGCGAGCGCAAGCTGGGCCGGGGTGACCTTCTTCTCGGCGGCGATCTCGGCGACGCGATCGACCAGCTCGAGATTGCTCTCGATGTTTCCCTCCTGGAAGCGCGGGTTGCGGGCGCGGAAGTCGCCTTCCTTGAGATCCTCTGGGCGCCGGATCTGGGCCGAGAGGAAGCCCCGTCCGAGTGGGCTGTAGGCGACGAAACCGATCCCAAGCTCGCGCACCGTCGACAGGATCTCCTGCTCGGGATCACGCGTCCAGAGCGAGTACTCGGTTTGCAGCGCGGTGATCGGGTGCACGGCGTAGGCGCGGCGGATGGTCTCGGGCGCCGCCTCGGATAGACCAAGAAAGCGCACCTTCCCCGCCTGAACGAGCTCGGCCATCGCGCCGACCGTCTCCTCGATCGGGACGTTGATGTCGACTCGGTGCTGGTAGTAGAGATCGATCGTTTCGACGCCGAGGCGCTCGAGCGAGGCGTCGCAGGCCGCGCGGACGTACTCCGGACGCCCGTTGATGCCGACCCAGCTACCGTCCTCGCGGCGCTCGTTGCCGAACTTGGTCGCGAGCTGAACCTCGTCGCGGCGGTCGGCGATCGCCTTGCCCACCAGGCGCTCGTTCTTGAACGGCCCGTACATATCGGCGGTGTCGAGGAAGGTGACGCCGAGATCGAGCGCGCGCTCGAATCGTGGCGATCGCCTCGCCTTCGTTGCTCGCGCCGTAGAACTCCGACATGCCCATGCAGCCGAGCCCGAGAGCTGAGACTTCCAATCCCTGCCGGCCGAGTCTCCTTCGCTCCATCTCTTCCCCCTTCGCTCAGATGATGATCGGCACAGTACCGCCGTCCACGCTCCAGGCGGCGCCGGTCACGTAGCTCGAGCGCTCGGAGCAGAGGAACACGATCGCCGCCGCGATCTCCTCGGGCTCGGCCAGGCGCCCGAGCGGGCGACCGGCCCCGACCGCCGCGAGCATCTGCTCGCGCGACATCTCCTTGCCCGAGCGCGACTGGTCGGCCAGGCCGCCTTCGCCCAGCCAGGCCTCGGTCGCCGTCGGGCCCGGCGCCACCGCGTTGCAGCGGATCCCGTCCTTGGCGTAGAGGTCGGCGACCAGGCGCGAGAGCGAGAGCACCGCGGCTTTCGAGACGGAGTAATTCGGCATCCCGGTCGAGGGTCGCTTGCCGGCCGTCGAGGAGACGTTGACGATCACGCCGCGCCCGCGCGAGCGCATGCCCGGCAGCACCGCTTGAATCGCCCGCACATAGCTCATCACGTTGAGATTCCAGATCGAGCTCCAGTGCTCCTCGGTCAGCTGGTCGAAGGCGATCTGGTAAGCGACTCCGACGTTGTTGACGAGCACGTCCACTCCTCCAAGCTCTTCTTCCGTCCGGCGAATCAGCTCGCCCGGAGCGGCCGGATCGGAGAGGTCGAGCGCGACGGCCAGCTCCGCCCCGGCCTGCTCGCGCGCCTTCTCGGTTCTTTTCTCGTCGCGGCCGCAGACGACCACGCGGGCGCCTTCCTCAGCGAGCATGCGGGCGGTCTCGAATCCGATCCCCGAGCGCGAGCCCGTGACGACGCAGACAGTGCCTTCGAGTCCCAGATCCATGGCACGTATCGTAGGGCGTACGCCGCGAGCCCGCCTCGGCGCCGTTCGGCCGAAGAACTACCCGGGTAGACTGGATTCTCGGTGGACGACTACACAAACAAGTACAAAGGGGAGCGGGTCGACGTGGCGCTCTTCGGTGGGGACTACCAGGAAGGCGTTCTTACCGCCTACTGCTTGGTCGAGGACGTCGCCCACATCGAGCTGAACGGGCACATTCTGATTCCGCTCCAAAACATCGCCTCGCTCCACTGCACGTCGCGTTGCGACGCTCCCGAGAGCGACTGGCCGCCGCAGAGCCTGCGAGACATCGGCTCCGACGACGCGCCGTAAGGGGAAGCGATTTGAGCGTTCGGCTGTCAACCGCGCGCAATCTCCTCAAGCTCTGGCTCCTGTTCGTAGTCTTCGCGTTGCCGCCGACCGCGATCGGCTACGCCGTGGGCGGCTGGAATGCGGCCACGCTCTTTCTCTTCGCCGCACTTCTCACCGCGGCGACCGTCTACACCTATTGCGATCGCTTCGTCCTCTCGATGCTCGGGGCGCGAGAGCTCGTCCTTGCTGAGCGACCGGCTCTTCATTCGACGGTCGAGGCGTTGGCCGCGAGGGTGGGCGTGCTCAAACCTCGCCTCTTCCTCATAACGGATGGCTTTCCGCGCTCGTTCTCTGTCGGTCGCGGGCCTACCTCGAGCAGCTGTCGTCTTCAGTCTCGGACTGCTGACCGCGGCATCCCCCGCCGAGCTCGAGGGGTTGATTGCGCACGAGTTGGCGCACGTTCGCAATCACGACGTCGCCGTTCAGACCGCCTCGGTGGCCATGGCCGCCACGATCGTCGAGTTGACTCGCTTCGCCGGCTTCTTTCAGCGCGGTCTCTTAGTGTTTTTCGCACCGATCGCCGCGGCGGTCGAGAACCTGCTGCTTTCGCCGAAGCGGGAGTACGACGCCGACCTGAGCGCGGTCGTTCTCTGCGGCTCGCCGCACGGGCTGGCCGACGCACTGCTGCGCATCGAACAGGCGGGTGAGCTGGTCTCCTTCGCCGCCAACCCGGCCACCGAGCCTCTCTACCCGATCAACCCGTTCGACCGCGAAGACCGACTGGCTCGCATGTTCGAGACGCATCCGCCGCTGCTCGAAAGAGTCAAGCGCCTGCGCGAGCTCGACCCCGACTGGCGCGAGAAGCTACTAGTCGTTTGAACTCCGTTTGATCTAACCAAACGAGCAGCCGAAGCAAAGAAAAGGGCCGCTCACGCGGCCCTAATAAGACTGGCGGCGACCTACTCTCCCAGGAGGTTGCCCCCCAAGTACCATCGGCGCGAACGGGCTTAACTTCTCTGTTCGGAATGGGAAGAGGTGTATCCCCGTTGCTATGACCGCCAAACTGTCAAATCCGGTGCGGCGCCTTATTTCGCGCGCATCCCGGTTCACTACTTTGTGCGCCCGAGCCAGATTGAAGTCTGGCACGAGATATCGTTGGTTTTGAACGGTGCTCGCTCTGCTCGCACCTTCAAAACTCCATAGCGACTCACTTGTGTTCTAAGTCAAGACCTCGGGCAATTAGTACGGGTCCGCTGAACGCATTGCTGCGCTTACACGTCCCGCCTATCAACGTGGTGGTCTCCCACGGCCCTTACTCCTTCTAGAGGATGGGGAGCCTCATCTCGAGGTGGGCTTCCCGCTTAGATGCTTTCAGCGGTTATCCCTTCCAGACGTGGCTAATCAGCAACGCCGTTGGCACGACGACTGATACACCAGAGGTCTGTTCATCTCGGTCCTCTCGTACTAGAGACGACTCCTCTCAAGCTCCCAACGCCCATGGCGGATAGGGACCGAACTGTCTCACGACGTTCTGAACCCAGCTCGCGTACCGCTTTAATGGGCGAACAGCCCAACCCTTGGGAGCGACTACACCCCCAGGATGCGACGAGCCGACATCGAGGTGCCAAACCGCTCCGTCGCTGTGGACGCTTGGGAGCGATAAGCCTGTTATCCCCGGAGTACCTTTTATCCGTTGAGCGACGGCAATTCCACTCTCTACCGCCGGATCACTAAGGCCTGCTTTCGCACCTGCTCGACTTGTCAGTCTCGCAGTCAAGCTCCCTTATGCCTTTGCACTCTACGCACGATTTCCAACCGTGCTGAGGGAACCTTTGCGCGCCTCCGTTACATTTTAGGAGGCGACCGCCCCAGTCAAACTGCCCACCTGACGCTGTTCCCGACCCGGATAACGGCATCGAGTTAGAAGCCCAGAACACAAAGGGTGGTATCCCAAGATTGGCTCCACGAGAGCTAGCGCCCCCGCTTCAAAGCCTCCCACCTATCCTGGACGATATATCCCAGACTCCAACGTCAAGCTGCAGTAAAGGTTCACGGGGTCTTTCCGTCCAGCCACGGGTACTCGGCATCTTCACCGAGACTACAATTTCACCGGATCCCTCGTTGAGACAGCGCCCAAGTCGTTGCGCCATTCGTGCAGGTCGGAACTTACCCGACAAGGAATTTCGCTACCTTAGGACGGTTATAGTTACCGCCGCCGTTTACCGGGGCTTGGGTTCAAAGCTTCGCCTTACGGCTAACCTCTCTCCGTGACCTTCCGGCACCGGGCAGGCGTCAGCCCCTATACGTCGTCTTTCGACTTCGCAGAGACCTGTGTTTTTGCTAAACAGTCGCTTGGGCCGTTTCACTGCGGCCCCCTCAGGCTTT
>CAWDTJ010000004.1:0-562500 GCA_963805265.1 uncultured Actinomycetes bacterium | reverse complement strand
GGACGGGTCGCCGATTCTCGTCGTGTAGTCGCCGATGATGAGCACCCCGATATGCCCGGCGTCCTGGAAAGCGCGCATCCGCTGAAGGGGAATCGCCCGGCCGACGTGGATGTCCGGCGAGGTGACGTCGATGCCCAGCTTCACCCGAAGCGGTCGGCCCAGAGCGAGTTTACGCTCGAGGCCACCTTCGGGCAGCACCTCGACGGCGTTTCTCGTCAGCGTCGATAGTTCAACTCGCCGGGACATCGCAAACGATTCTACGGCGGTCGCCTTGAGCCCGCGCCAGCAGGACTCCCTCCGCTAGACTCCCGCGTCGTGCTTCGCGCTCGCAGAGACCGCTCAGGCGAAGAGCGGCCGGCTCGTCCTAAGCGGCGGATTCGGAAGCTGAGACTGCTCTCGTTTATCAGCGTGCTCGGCCTGCTCGCGTTCGTCTCTTTCTGCTTTGGATTCATCAACGCGCTCGGCAGCGGTCTCGGTCAGCTCGACCCGAATCAGCTGCAAAAGAACGAGGTCGACGGGCGAATTCTCGCCAGCGACGGCCACACCGTCCTGACCGTCCTGCGCGGTTCCGAGGCTCGCAAGATCGTCGCCCCCAATCAGATCAGCTGGACGATGAAGCATGCCATCGTCGACATCGAGGACCGGCGCTTCTACGAGCACCGCGGTATCGACGTGCGCGGAATGTTGCGCGCCGCCTGGACGGATCTCGTTCAGGGGAAGGTCGTCGAAGGCGGCTCGACGATCACGCAGCAGTACATCAAGAACACCTACCGCGAGAAGCAGCGCACGGTCGCGCGCAAGTTGCGCGAGGCAGCGCTTTCCTGGCAGCTGGAGCAAAAGTGGTCGAAGGACAAAATTCTCACCGCCTACCTGAATACGATCTACTTCGGCAACGGCGCCTACGGTGTCGAGCGGGCCGCGGAGACCTATTTCGGACAGAGCGCGAAGGATCTCACGCTGCCCGAGGCCGCTCTGCTGGCGGGAATCCCGCGCGACCCGGGACTGTATGACCCGTTCCGAAATCCCAAGGCGGCGAAGGCAAGACGCGCGCTCGTGCTGCAGAAGATGGTCGAGCAAGGGGACATCAGCGCCGAGAACGCGCTCCGCGCCGGACGCGCGCCGTTACCCCGCGTGAGTCAGGGGAAGCGTCCGACTTCCTGGGAGCGCGTCCCCTACTTCACCGAATACGTCAAAGATCTGCTCATCCGCCATCTGGGCGCGGCGCAGGTCTATGGAGGCGGGCTCGAGGTGACCACGTCGATCGACCTGGGGCTGCAGAAGGTCGCCGAGCAGACCGTCAAGCAGTCGTTCCCGAGCTCGATCGGGCCCTCCGTCGCGCTGGTGGCCATCGATCCGCGAAACGGCGAGGTTCTGGCCATGGTCGGCGGCAAGAACTTCAAGAAGAGCCAGTTCAACCTGGCGACACAGTCGCAAAGGCAAGCCGGGTCGGCGTTCAAGCCCTTCGTGCTGACCGCCGCGCTCGCGAAAGGAATCTCGCCCGCGACGACGATCACCTCCAAGCCGCTGTACATCTCACTGGGCGATCGCTTCTGGTCGGTCTCGAACAGCGAAGACTCCTACCTCGGACCGATCGACCTGAAAACGGCAACCGCCTACTCCGACAACACCGTCTTCGCCCAGCTCACCAAGATCGCCGGCCCGAAGTACGTCGTGGCGGCCGCGCAGTCGCTCGGGATACAGAGCCATCTCGACCCCTACCTGTCGATCGGCCTCGGCACGAATCTCGTCAACCCGCTCGAGATGGCACGCGCCTACGCCACCATCGCGGACGGAGGCACCAGGATCGACGGTAAAAAGCTGGGTAACGAGCCTCGCGCCGTTCTTGCCTATCGCAACCTCAAGAACAACAGGATCGTCTACAACTCGGAGGTGCCGAAGCAGGGGATGTCGTCGAACGACGCGGCGATCGTCACCTCTCTGCTCGAGAACGTCGTCAGCTACGGGACAGGTCGTCGCGCCGCACTCCCCGGTCGCGTCGCGGCGGGGAAGACCGGCACGACCGAGAACTACGGCGACGCCTGGTTTGTCGGCTACACGCCCCAGCTCGCTGTCGCGGTCTGGGTCGGCTACCCGAACAAGCTCGTCCCGATGGACCACCTCTACCACGGACAGCCCGTGATGGGCGGTACCTATCCGGCGCTGATCTGGAAGTCGTTCATGGAGAACGCCTTCAGCTACCTAGAGAAGAAGGATCCGAGCGGGCAGTGGGGGCCGGAGTACTTTCCGAGCCCCTCCTACCCCTACTCGGTCCCCAAGCAGGTCGTCTGGCGCAACGACAAGCTGATGCTCGACAACGGTAACTGCCGAAGCAGCTTCTCGCTCGTCTACTTCCTCGGCTCCGGGCCGCTGTCCACCGCGCGGTGCAAGCCCAACGAGGTCGAGGTTCCGTACGTGGTCGGGATGAAGCTCGACAAGGCGCAGAGCAGGCTCGCCCAGCAACCGCTCAACGCCGAGGTGCTCTATCAGAAGGCCAAGCCGCTAGAGCGACCGGGCGTCGTGATCAGGCAGATCCCGAAGAAGGGCACGCTCTCCTCCTACGACAACGTCATCGTCGTTCTGGCCAAGCCGGTGAACGGACTCGTGCCGGATGTCGTCGGACTGACGCTGCCGGATGCCCGAGCGAAGCTGAAATCGCTCAACCTGCGGCTGCAGGCGGGTGCGTTCGTCCAGGGGCGATCGGGGCAGATCGTCGCTCAGCAGCCGCGGGCGGGCGTTGCCGCAACACCGGGAATGACCGTCACGCTCTTCCTGGGCCGCGGCTGAGAAAAGGCGAGTCGGCAACGCAAAGGCGCCAGGGCCGTTCTCGCGCACGCGTGATTCCAACCCGCCGGCAACGTGCGATCTCGGGCTCGCTCGCGCGGGCGCGGATCTCGAACGGCGGAGCGTCGAGCGCCCGTCCGTCGTGCTCTCCTGTGACGGCGAGCGCCTGGCAGAGCCTGCCCGGCCCCGAGCACAGCTTGCGTCGATCGGAGAGGCCGCGTCGCGCGATCATCTGCTCGATTCCGTGCCTCGGCTCGAGCGCCCTGACCAGGAGCGCGCTCGCCTCCCCGGGTGGCGAGCAGACGATGTTCAGGCACCAGTGGACGCCGTAGGAGCGGTAGACGTAGGCGTGTCCGGGAGGCCCGAACATCGAGGCGTTCCTCTCCGTCCGGCCGCGGTAGCTGTGACTGGCCGGGTCGCTCTGGTCGTAGATCTCCAGCTCGACCAGCACCCCGCCGACTCCGTTCAGAAGCAGCGTCGCGCCGAGCAGCTCCGGGCCGAGCTCGTGCGCGCTGCGCGCGAAGAACTCGCGCGGAAGAGAGACGGGGCTGCCTGTCGGACTCACCGCGTCCGCCTGCCGCGCGCTAGAAGAGGTGCCGGTCGTCGTCGTCGCGAGCCGTCTGCTCGAGCAGTTCGCGCGCCTTCTTGCCGAGCTCCGAGACGTCCACGCCCGACTCGGCCTTGATCGAGCGGGCGAGCAGCGGACCGATTCGCTCGGAGTCGTCGGCTAAGCGCTCGGCCAGTGCGAGCGCGTCCTCGAGCACGGAGGCCTGCGCGGAGGCGTCCTCTCCCATGTCCTGGAGGATCGTCCGCTCGGTGCGCGACGCGACGAGCGGCTCGGTTATTCCCTCCACCCAGACGAGGGTGCGCCTGCCGCCGCCGCGCTCCTCGCCGAGGATCGGCTCGAGCGCGTAGATCCTGTCGGCGCGGGCGTACTTGCCAAAGCCGAGAAACACCATCCGCACGGCTCGATCTGTCACAGCGTCACTCTAACCCGGAAACGCCCTTGACGGCCAGTGCACGGGATGATTGGCTGCGTGCACTTCCTCTAAGCGATAGGAGAGATCAATGTCGGAAGTCGCTGTTGCGGCCGCGAGCACACCTCCGGTCGGCAAGCCTCGTAGGGTGCTCTTGATCATCGTGTACTCGATCATCACCCTCGGTATTTACGGACTGGTCTGGATCTTCAAGACCTTCGAGGAGATGAAGGAGTTCTCCGGTAAGGGCGTCGGCGGATGGATCGGGTTACTGCTCGACCTCGTGATCGGTTTCGTCGTTCCGTTCGAGATGTCCGCGGAGGTCGGCCGGCTTTACGGCGGAGACGGTAAGGCAAACCCCGTCTCGGGCTGGACCGGCTGCTGGATTTTGCTCCCGATCGTCGGTCCCATCGTCTGGCTCTGCAAGACGCAGTGGGCCTTGAATAGCTTCTGGGAGAGCAAGGGCGCGGCCGCCGTCTGAATCGCTAACGCGAGAAGCCCGCGCTTATGCGGGCTTCTCCGTCTCTTCCTGCACTACGCGCCGCCGCTCGGGACGGAAGACCGCCAGCTCGATCGCCGCGGCGACGACAAGGATGCAAGCCCAACCGATCGACAACGACGGGTGGAGCAGGGACGGAATCGCGCGCGCCGTCCAACCACGCTTGACGATCTGCTCGGTCCAGAAATCCTGCGTGAAGTTGGCAAGGCCGTAAGCGAGCATGAGGGCGAGGTAGGCAGAGACGGGAGTGCGGACTCGGCCAAGGCGGGCGAGCACGCGTGATAGGAGGAGCGCCGAGAGGGCGAGGTAGAGGCCGTCGGCGCCGTGATGGTGGCCGAGGTGAACGACCTTGAGCGTCTCCCCTCCCCCGCTCGCTCGTACCTGATCAGCGAGGAAAATGGAGCCCGCGCCGGGCAGCTTGGAGATCGAGAACCCGGCGTCGGCGAAAAGCCAGGGAAGGCCGGCGACCAGGAGGGCTGCGGCCACAGCGACGCGGACCAGATCGAAGCGCAACCGTTGGGCGAAAGTAGGAGCGGTGCTCCACGCCGCCCAGACCGTGAGCACCAGCGCGAGCGCGACCCCGAGCGCCGGCACAACGTTCACCGCTCTGGCGTCGAGATCTGCCTGATCGACGACTCCGGGCCAGGCCACCAGCGCCGAGAGCAGAACCGAGGCCAGCGCGAGCGCCGCCGCCGATCGCCCGCCAACCGAGTCGAACGCAATCAGCGCCAACGCGACAGCGACCAGCGCGAGCGGAAAGTCGAGCAGCACGAGCGCACGCGAGAAACCCCCGACGGCTCCGCTCCGGCTGACGTGATAGAGCTCGCCGACCGGAAGCCGCGCATAGGTCACGGCCACGCAGGCCGTGACAAGCGCTAGAAGCGCCCAGACAACTAGCGGCTCGGCGCTGCTCGACTCCCCGGTATTGCGCGCTCCCGCTGAAGGCGAATCGCGCGGCACGGCACTCATCCCTGAGCTTCGATTGCCGCCTCGAGCGTCGCGACCACTCGTTCTTGATCTTCGGCCTGGAGAGCGGTGTAGAACGGCAGCGCAACGGTGCTGCGGCTGAGAGCCTCGGCCTGCGGGCAGAGCCCCTCGGCGAAGCCGAAGCGCTCGCGCATGTAGGGCTGTAGATGGATGCAGGGCAGGTAGCGACTGGTGGCGACCTCCTCTTTCATGAGGTAGTCGATCACTCGCTCACGGTCGATCTCCGGGGCGAGCTTGACGACGAAGACGAACCAGGAGCGGCGGTGCTCGGCGTCATCCGAGGCGGCGAGCTCGACGCCGTCCAACCCGGCGAGCAGCGCACGGTAGCGCTCGGCAACCTGCGAGCGGAGAGCGAGTATGCGATCGAGCTTCTCGAGCTGGGCGATACCGAGCGCGGCGCTGAGGTCGTCGAGGCGGTAGTTGTAGCCGAGGCGCACGTGCTCGAGCCAGGGGCCGTCGTCGCCGCGACCCTGGTTGGAGAGGCTCTTGAGCAGTCGCCACTGCTCCTCGGAGTCGGTGACGACGATCCCGCCTTCGCCGGTGGTCATCTGCTTGTTGGGATAGAAGGCGAAGACGGCCGGGACTCCCTGACCGCCCACGCGCTTGCCTTTGTACTCGGCCCCCAGCGCCTCGCAGGCGTCGTCGATCACGGTCAGTCCGTGCTTGGCAGCCAGCGCCTTGATCGGATCGAGCTCGCAGGGGTAGCCGAAGATGTCCACGGCCACGATGGCCTTCGTCCTGGGCGTGATCGCCGCTTCTATCGCCGCGGGATCGATGTTCCAGCTGACTGGATCGATGTCGGCGAAGACGGGAGTCGCCGACTCGTAAAGGAAGCAATTGGTCGAGGCGGCGAACGAGAACGGAGTCGTGATCACCTCGTCGCCCGGGCCGATCCCGGCAGTTCGAACGAGCAGGTGCAATCCGGCCGTGCCGCTCGAGACGGCCGCGGCAAAGCGTGCGCCCACCCGCTCGGCCAGCATCTGCTCGAAGCGCTGCCCGGTTGGACCGAGCGAGAGTCGGCCCGAGCCGAGCACCTCGTTCACGAGCTCGTGCTCGCGCTCATCGAGGTAGGGCAATGAGAGCGGTATCGGCGTCAGGCCGGAGCTCATGCCTTGGTGCGCGCCGGCGTGACGTATTCGAGCCACCGCTCCCAGCGCTGGTCGCGCCCCTGCACGATGTCGAGATAGGCGCGCTGGAGAGCAAGCGTCACCGGGCCCGGATCGCCGATCGGATAGTCGTCGACCTCGCGCACCGGTGTCACCTCGGCGGCGGTGCCGGTCATGAACACCTCGTCGGCGACATAGAGGTCGGCGCGTACGAGATTCTCGACCCGGACCTCGTAGCCGAGCGAGGTCGCGATCTCGATCACCGTACTGCGGGTTATCCCGTGCAAAATCCCCGTCTCGAGCGGCGGCGTGTACACGACGCCGTCCTTGACGACGAAGACGTTCTCGCCCGAGCAGTCGGCGATGTAGCCCTTCTCGGTGAGCAGGATCGTCTCCTCGTAGCCGCCGAGCGCGGCCTCCTGAATGGCCAGCATCGAGTTCAGGTAAGTCCCCGTTGCCTTGGCGGCGTGCGGGATCACGTTCGAGGGCATGCGCACCCAGGTGGAGATCTTGGCCCGTATACCGCGGGCCATTCCCTCCTCGCCCAGATAGGCGCCCCAGGGCCAGCACATTATCGCCACGCAGACGGGGTTGTCGCGCGGCGGCACGCCCAGCGAGCCGTAGCCGTAGAAGGCGATCGGACGTATGTAACAGGAAGGCATCTTGTTCACGGCGACGAGCTCGAGCGCCGCCGCACGGAGATCCTCGACCGAGAACGGGATCGTCATCCTGAGCATGCGCGCCGATTCATGGAGCCGCTGCAGGTGATCGCTGAGTCGAAAGATGGCTGTGCCCTTGGGTGTCTCGTACGCCCGGATGCCCTCGAAGACCCCGGAGCCGTAGTGCAGGGCGTGAACACCGACGTGCACCGTCGCATCCGCCCAGGCCACGAACTCGCCGTCCATCCAGATCTTCTCGGTTGCCTGTAGTTCAGCCATCTATCTCCTTTCTGTGACGGAAAGAGGTTAGCCGTCCGGGCGCACAACGTCCAAAAAGCGCTGCGGCGGCGACCTGTTGGGCCACCGCCGCGTGAATCCGTTTCCTATCCCTACCGGTCAGCCGAGATCGATGAAGCGAGCATCCGGGAAGCCCGCCTTCTCGATGCCCTCGATCAGGGCCGTAGACGCCGGCGTGTCGATCGAGAGAGCCATCAAGGCCGTGCCGCCCTGGCGCGTCCGCGAGACCGCCATGTTGGCGATGTTCACGCCGGCATCGCCGAAGGCGGCTCCGAGCCGACCGATCTGGCCGGGCACATCGTCGTAGCGGACGAAAACCATCAGCGGCGCCAGCTCGATCTCGAGCTCGTAGCCGAGCGCTCCTACGAGCCAGAGCCGGTGCTCGTTCCCGACCGTCGTGCCGCTGACAGCGACCTCGCTGCCGTCGCCGGACACCCGTACACGGATCAGGTTGGTGAAATCGCGCGACTTCGGCTTCGACTCCTCGCTCACCTGGATACCGCGATCCTCGGCGATGACGCGGGCGTTCACCCAGTTGACCGGCTCCTCCTCACGGCCGGCGAAGGCGCCGTTCAGGACGGCGAGTGTCAGCACCCGCGTGTCGTAGCCGGCCATATTTCCGAAGTACGAAACCTCGATCTTCTCGGCGCGACCGCCGGCGAGCTCCATCGCCAGGCGACCGAGCTTGACGGCGAGAGGAAGGAACGGTCCGAGGATGGCGAGGTCTTCCTCGCGCAGCGCCGGAATGTTGACGGCGTTGGTCACGAGCCCTCCCTCGAGCGCCGCGGCGACCTGCGCGGCGACGTCGGTTCCGGCTCGATCCTGAGCCTCGCCCGTAGAGGCCGCGAGATGCGGCGTCACGACGATCTCGGGCAGCTCGGTGAGCGGGCCCGTGTAAGGCTCCTTGGTGTAGACGTCGAGCGCCGCGCCGGCGACCTTGCCCGTCTTGACCGCTTCGATCAGATCGTCGTCGACGATCAGCGCGCCGCGAGCCGCGTTGATGATGCGAACGCCGTCGCGCATCTTGGCAAATGCGGCCTTGTCGAGCATGCCCGTGGTCTCGGCGTTTCGGGGCGCGTGCAAGGTAATGAACTCGGCCTCTTTGTAGAGGTCGTCGAGCGTATCCATCCGCTCGACGCCGAGCTCGCGAAAGCGCTCCTTCGAGACGACGGGATCGAAGGCGATGACGCGCATCCCCAGGCCGGCGGTCTTGCGAGCGACCTGCTGGCCGATCTTGCCGAGCCCGATGATGCCGATCGTCTTGCCGGCGAGCTCGATGCCTTTCCACTTCGAGCGCTCCCACTCACCTTGCTTCAAAGCCGCGTAAGCCTGCGGGATGTTGCGCACCAGGGCCATCAGCAGGGCGACCGCGTGCTCGGCCGTGGAGACCGTGTTCGCGTCCGGGGCGTTGGCGACGATGATCCCGCGCCGCGTCGCCTCCGCCACGTCGACGTTGTCGACGCCCACGCCTGCGCGTCCGATGACGCGCAGGCGCGTGCCCTTCTCGATCAGGTCGGCGGTGAGCTTGGTGGCCGAGCGAATGATGATCGCGTCGTAGGCGCCGATCTTCTCCGACAGGTCCCCTTCGAGGTCGACGTCGACATCGAACTTCTGCTTCAGCATCTCGATGCCGCCGTCGGCGATCTTCTCCCTCACCAGGACTTTCGCTCGTTCGTTCACCGCGCCTCGCCTTCTTTCTCTATTCGTAGAAAGCGGCGAGGGCGGCGGTTGCCGCCGCGCCGCGATTGATTTCGACTCCCATGTCGACGAGCTGGAGCTCGACGGCGCCGAGAGCCGTAACGATGTCGAAGATGTCGAAGTAGCCGATATGGCCGATGCGGAAGATATGACCCTTGAGGACACCCTGGCCGCCGACGATCTGCACGGCGTACTTGTCGCGCATGCCTCCGACGATCTTCTGCCCGTCCACGTTCTGCGGCGCCTTCACCGCGGTGACGACCGCCGAGCGATCCTCGTCGGGTGAGAACAGCTCCAGTCCCATCGCCTTGATGCCTGCGCGACAGGCCCGACCGAGCTTGATGTGGTTCTCGAAGCGCTTCTCGAGCCCCTCTTCGAGGATCATGCCGAGCGCCACGTTCATACCCAGGATGAGCGTGACAGCCGGGGTGAAAGCGGTCGTCTCGTTGCCGAGCGCCTTCAGAGCGGCCGGCCAGTTCAAGAAGAAGCTCGGACAGCGGTCGGGCTTGTCCGCGGCGGCCCTGGCCGCAGCGGAGATCGACACCGCCGCCAGACCGGGCGGAAGCATTAGCGCCTTCTGTGAGCCGGCCACGACCACGTCGAGACCCCAGGCGTCGGTCTCGAGCGGGATTGCCGCCACGCTCGAGATCGCATCGACAACTACCAGGGCGCCGTGCTCCTTGGCGACCGCGGCGAGCTTCTCGATATCGGCCACGACGCCGGTGGACGTTTCGGAATGGGTCAGGTAAACGGCGGTGGTTGGTGCCTTCTCGAGCTCGGCGGCCAGCTTGGCGGGGTCGGGAGTAGCTCCCCACTCCTCCTTGATGTGCGCGACCTCGAGCCCGTAGGTGGCGGCGATCTTGGCCCAGCGCTCGCCGAAGTTACCGGCTGAGTGGACGATCACGCGATCGCCCGGGGCGTTGATGTTGGAAACCGCCGAATCCATGCCGCCGGTGCCCGAGGCGGCGAACATGATCACGTCGTTCTTGGTCTTGAAGACCTCTTTGAGCCGTTCGCTGCACTCAACGAAGGCTCGGCGGAAGTCGGCGCCACGGTGGTGGATGATTGGCTCGGCCATCGCCAGCAGTACCTCGGGCGGTACGGGGGTCGGGCCGGGCGTCATCATGTATTTCTTCTCTGGCATAGGACAACAACCGTAGCCCACGAAATCGACGGCTCACTGGTCAGCGTGGCTCAGGAGTTCGAGCACGGACACGTCTCTGCGCGGCGCCGAAATCGCAGACGAGGTCACAAAACACCTGCTATCGCCGTGAATATGGAGTGCGTCTCAACCACGGGTGCGACTCGAGCGCGGCGCGAATCGGCCCCTGCCCCCGGCCGAGCTCGTCGGCAAAGTACGCACAAGTGTGCGGAGAAACACAGCTCCGTTTGCCGCCTCCTACGAACGCGTCACGGCATCTCCGCTACGCGTGGCTACTCGCCGATCGCCTTGAGCAGCACGCGCTTGCGCCGGCGACCGTCGAACTCGGCGTAGAAGACCTGCTCCCAGGGGCCGAGATCGAGGCGACCGTCAGTGATCGCCAGCACGACCTGATGCGCCATCAGCTGGCGCTTGAGATGAGCGTCGGCGTTGTCCTCGCCCACGTTGTGGCGGTAGCCCGAGACGGGCTCGTGCGGAGCGAGCCGCTCGAGCAGATCGTCGATGTCCTGGATCAGGCCCGGACTCGTCGTCGTTGACGTAGACGGCCGCCGTGATGTGCATCGGGTTGACCAGGCAAAGCCCCTCCTGGATCTCGGAGCGAGCGACGAAGTCCTGAACGCGGTCGGTGATGTTGATGTAGTCGCGCCGATGCGGCGTCTCGAACCAGAGCTCTTCGCGGGCGCTCTTCACGGCTGTCAGCCTAGTCCTTCACCGTGTTAACGACAGATCAAGCCGGCGGCCTCGATCGCTGCCCGCGCAAGCGAATCGTCCTCGGCGCCCGGGAGACCGCTAACGCCCACCGCTCCAACCTTGCGCTCTCCCTCAAACACCGCCACACCGCCGCGGAAGAAGCTGAAGACGGGATCGAAGCTGGCCCGCTCGACAGGATCGTCGCGCACACGGTCGGCGAGAGCCGCGGTCGAGGGAGCGTCGCTGCGCGCCGCCGTGTACGCCTTGCGCTCCGCGTTAAGCCTCGTGTCGTGCGCCGCGCCGTCCATCGTCGCCGCGGCGACCAACTCGCCGTGGTCGTCGGCAACAAAGACGGTCATCGGGCCCGAAGAATGGGATACGGCGTAAGCGACGATGGCGCTTGCTTGCTCGAGAAGCACGGGCTGCATCTTGACAGCATTGGACCGCGATATACAGCCTCGAACGAGTCCACTGGTGGCCCGCCTCGTTATTCCGGCGCGGCGCCGAGCATGAGAGACTTCCTTCATAGTGCCGCGATCGTCCGCAGAGATTCTCGCGACTTCCCGGGCCGAGATAGGTCGAGGAAGGCCGCGCGCCGCTCTCAAGCAACTCGAGGCGGCTCGAGACGGAGTTGCTGGCGGCCGGCGATGCGGCGGGCCTGGTCGAGGCGCTCGAGCTGGCGCGCGGGATATCCACTCTCGCCCCGGTCGACACACTGTCGCGCGAACGTTTGCTCGAGGCTCTGGAGCGGAACATTGCGACTTTGTCGCCGGTCGCGATCCCCGAGCCCAGGCCGGCGTCGAAACCGACCGCAGCAAGCGCCGACGTCGGTTTCGTGCCCTACAGCAGCGTCTCGGTCTCGCAGCTCCTCGCTCCGGCTCGCGCCGAGATCGAGCGCGGGAAGCTCGGCCGCGCCCTACGCTTGCTCGAGAAGGCGCGCCGCAGGCTGCTCGACCGCTCCGACATCGATGCCCTGGCTGAGCTGATCGAACTGGCGCAGCGCCTACCTCTGACTCGAGTGCGGCACGAGCGAGCGCGAGCAAGGCTGATCGAAGCCGCCCGGCAGAACGTCCGCTACCTCAGCCGCCGCAATGCCCTACAGGTCGGCGAGGAGTGGAGCGATCCCTTCGCCGCCGCCGCGCCCAAGCGTATTTCGAGCCTTCCCTCTCTACCGCCGATGACGCGACGCGAGATTCTGGTTGCCGCCGCCATCGTGGTCGTCATCATCGGGATCCTCACCGGCTGGGCCTTGGCGAATCGAGCGCCGCAGCGAGTCGCTCACGCGCTCAAATGCCCGACTGGGCAACAGGGCTCGCCGACCTGGTCGCCCGACGGCAAGCGGATCGCCTTCGCCAAGAACGGAAGCTGTGGCACGCAGATCCAGATCATCTCGGCCAGGGGCGGTCCGACGCGCGAGGTGACCAAGAAGTACGGCGTCTTTCCCGATTGGTCGCCGAGTGGTCGAACGATCCTCTTCCGCTCAAGCGACGGTTTTTCCGATCGTTGCCGCGAAAGGCGGCAAGGCGCATCTCATTCGCAAAGACGATGGGGACATGGGCGCAAGCTGGTCGCCGAACGGCAAACGAATTGCGTTCGTGCACGGCGTCGCGCCCGACCAGGGAGACGAGGGCTTCTTCTCGACCCTCTACACGATGAGCCCCGACGGATCCAGCGTCCGGCGCCTGCTGGGGCACGCATGCGACCCGCGAACCCCGGAATGGTCTCCGGCCGGGAAACACCTCTTTTTCGCCTGCAACGACGGTATCTACTACATGCCCGCGAAAGGCGGCGCCACGAAACAGCTCATCGTTGACCACTTCTCGGTCTGGCCCGTCTCGCTGTCGCTGGCCCCCGATACCGGTCAGCTCGCTTTCGGTTGGGTTGGAGTCGAGGTCTACCCGGTCAAGGGACAGCGTGACCCGCAAGTGCTCGTGCGCGTCAAGAACTGGCGCGACTCGCAGATCGACGTCGCCTGGGCGCCGAACGGCAAGCGAATCGCCTACTCCGTCAGCGGCTCAGGCTCCGACGACGGCCTCTATTTGGTCGACCGCGACGGCAGCCATCGTCGCCGGTTGGTCGCGTTCTAGTTGGCGCTCAGCTTCGCGCGCACCAGCTCGCTGACGACCTTGGCGTTCGCCTTGCCGCCGGTCTCCTTCATCACCTGGCCGACGAAGAAGCCGAGCAAACCTTCCTTGCCGCCGCGGTACTGCTCGACCTGGGCTGGGTTGTCGGCCAGGATGCGGTCGATCAGCGGCTCCAGCTCGGCCGTGCTGGAGATCGCAGACTCGGCGAGATGAAGTCGATCGGCCGCGAAGCTCGGACGTTCCGCTCGCAGCCAACTCCTTCGTTGAAAACGGCAGTTGGAATACTCGAGCGCTTCTCGATCAGCTTCGCGAGCTCGCCCGGATTGACCGCGTTCCGGATCTATTCCAGCCGCCGCAAACTGATTCATCAGCACGTTCGCCGCGGCCTTCGGCTCCGCGCCGGCCGTTACCAGCTTCGCGTAGAGCAAGTCCCGCCCGCTCGTGACCAGGTCAAGCGCCGTCTCGTAGCCGAGCACCGGCGTGATCTGCTCGATACGCGAGCCGGGTGGCTCGGGCAGCTCGGCCTTCGAGCCGCTCGATCAGCTCGGGCGTCGGGCTCGTAGGGCACCAGATCGGGCTCGGGGAAGTAGCGGTAGTCCTCGGCTTCTTCCTTCGAGCGGTGCACGGTCAGCGTCCCCGAGGCGGCGTCGAAGTCGTAGGTCTCCTGCCTGACCTCGCCGCCCGACTCGTAGACCTCGATCTGGCGGGCGATCTCGGCCTCGATGCCGCGCGCGATGAAGTTGAAGGAGTTCATGTTCTTCAGCTCGCAGCGGGTGCGGAGCTCGCTCGAGCCGGCCGGCCGCAGCGAGATGTTGGCGTCGCAGCGAAGAGTGCCCTTCTCCATCTCGGCGTCCGAGATGCCCAGCTCGACCACGGTCTGGCGCAGCAGCCGCAAGAAGCGCTTGGCCTCCTCGGCCGAGTGGATGTCGGGCTCGGTGACGATTTCCATCAGGGGCGTGCCGCCGCGGTTGAAGTCAACCAGCGAGTGCTCGGCGCCGACGATTCGTCCCTCCGCCCCACCAACGTGAATCGTCTTGGCCGCGTCTTCCTCGAGGTGGGCGCGGTTGATGCGGATCTCGCTCGCGCCTTCGGGGCCGGGCACGACGAGGCGGCCGCCGACGCAGAGAGGCGCTTCGTACTGCGAGATCTGGTAGCCCTTGGGCAGGTCTTGGTAGAAGTAGTTCTTGCGCGCGAAAAGCGCCCTGGTTGCGACCGCGCAACCGAGCGCCAGCCCGAGCTTGATCGTCCACTCGATCGCCTGCGCGTTCGGCACCGGCAACGCGCCCGGATGGGAAAGGCAGACCGGGCAGGTGCGCAGATTCGGCTCGAGCCCGAAGGAGGTCTCGCAGCGACAGAACATCTTCGTCCGCGTCTTCAGCTCGACATGGATCTCGAGCCCGATTACGGGTTCCCATTCGCTCATGCGCTCTCCCTCAGGCGCGACGGGACGAAGTCGAACGCGAGCGCCTGCTCGAGCGCATGCGCAGCGCGGAAGAGCGCGTTCTCGGAGAACTGCGGCCCGGTCAGCTGCAACCCCACCGGCAGCCCCTGCGAGAGTCCACAGGGAATCGAGAGGCCCGGCAGCCCGGCCATGTTCGGCGGGATGGTGAGGATGTCGGAGGCGTACATCGCGAGCGGGTCGTGCGTCTTGGCGCCCAGCTTGAAGGCCACGGTCGGCGAAGTCGGGCTGGCGATCAGGTCGAAGCGCTCGAACAGGGCGGCGTGCTCGCGACTGATGATCGTACGTACCTTCTGAGCTTGACCGTAGAAGGCGTCGTAGTAGCCGGCCGAGAGCGCGTAGGTACCGATCATGATCCGGCGCTTGGGCTCGTCGCCGAAGCCCTCGTCGCGAGTGCGCTCGTACATCTCGATCAGGCTTTGCGCGCCCTTGGCACGGTGGCCGTAACGGACGCCGTCGTATCGGGCCAGGTTGGAAGACGCTTCGGCCGGCGCGATCAGGTAGTAGCAGGCCAGCCCGTACTCGATCGAGAGCGGCAGCGAACATTCCTCCACTTCGGCCCCCAGTTCGCGGCAGAGCCCGATCGCCTTCTCGACCTCGGCCCTCACGCCGGGAGCGATGCCCTCGGCCTCGTTCATCTCCTTGGGAAGGCCGATGCGCATCCCTTTCAGATCGACCGCCTGCGGCAGCTCGACCGGAGTCGGCAGCTCGACCGTGGTCGAGTCGAGCGGGTCACGCCCCGAGATGATGCGGTAGAGGAGCGCGCAATCGCGCACCGTCTTGGTGAGCGGGCCAACCTGATCGAGACTGGAGGCGAAGGCGATGATTCCGTAGCGCGAGACGGTGCCGTAGGTCGGGCGCAGCCCCACCAGCCCACAGAGCGAGGCCGGCTGCTTGATCGAGCCGCCGGTGTCGGAGCCGAGCGCCCAGGGTGCCAGGCCGCCGGCCACCGCCGCCGCCGAGCCGCCCGATGAGCCACCCGGCACCCGCTCGAGATCCCACGGGTTCCTGAGTCGGGCCATAGCCGGAGTTCTCGGTCGAGGAGCCCATGGCGAACTCATCCATGTTCGTCTTGCCGAGCGGCGGCAGGCCGGCCAGCTTGAGCTTGGCCGCGACGGTCGAGTCGTACACCGGCACGTAGCCGGCGAGGATCTTCGAGCCCGCCGTCGTCTCGATCCCCTCGGTGGTGATCACGTCCTTGATCGCGATCGGGATGCTCGTGCCGTTGCACTCCTCGATCACTTTGAGATAGGCGTGGATGTCTCCGTCGCGCTCGGCGATCGCCTCGATGTAGGCGGCGTGCAGCTCCGCGGCGCTGACCTCGCCGCGCTCGATCATGCCCAGCGCCTGCTCGGCGGTGAGGCGCAGCGTGTCGATCGACATCAAACGGCTTCTCCGCTCGAGGGGACGCGAAAGGCGCCGGCCTCCTGCTCGGGCGCGTTCGCGAGCGCCTGCTCGTGCGAGAGCGACGGCCTCGGCTCGTCCGGGTCGACGACATTGACCAGCGCCAGCGGATGAGATGTCGGCGGCACATCCGAGAGGTCGAGCTCGGAGACCTTCCCGATCGCCTCGAGAATCGCATCCAGCTGCTCGGAGAAGCGATCGACCTCCTCCTCGCTCAGCGCTAGGCGAGCCAGCTTGGCGACATGGAGGACTTGTTCGCGGGAGATGGCCACGGCCCAATCCTGCCAGTCGCGCGGCTGCGCTGCCGAAAGCGTTATGCCTACGACCGTCGACCCCGTTCGTCAGACAGGATCTTCCGCGTAGACACCCGGCTGTTCCGAGATGGTGGCGAGTCCTTTTATCGCCTCGAGTAACGCCGCGCGATCACCGAGGACGGCCTCCGCTTTGCGCTTGGCCGCAACCGAAGCGGCGGCGTGGATTGAGGCCACAGCGTCCGCGGCATCGCGGCCCACGACATCCCTCCAGAAGGAGCGGCGAAGGAACGTGAAGTCCACGCCGAGACGCACCAGCTCGCCGAGCAGGAGGGTCGCAGCAATGGGATGACCGGACTCGGGCATCGTCATCCCGCCGACGCCGAAGGGGGCATGTACGCAAACCCGGCGCAGTGACTCGACCGTACCGTCACCGAGCGCAGTGAAGATCGTGCGCGATCCGCGTTCGATTGCGAGATCGTTAAGGCCGACATAGACGCGGGAGACGGGCAGGTTCACTAACGTTTTCTGGTGGGCGAGCGCATCGACGGTTTCGATCAGGATCCCGACTCCGCAACGATCGCCGGCCAGTTCGAGGACGTACTCGACCTCCGCGGGGTGGCGCACCATCGGCAACAGGATCTCATCAGCGCCGAGGCGCAGAGCCAGCTCGAGCTGCTCGGGCGTCCACGGGCCGGCCCGATCAAGTCGGCAGATCAGCTGCCCCTGGACGGCGGCGCGCATCCGCTCGAGGTCGGCGGGCGAGTCCTGCGAAATGATCGTGTCGGCCCCGAGCTGTCGCTTGGTCTTGCCGATGCGCTCCCAATCGATGACGATGCCGCCGGCTCCACCTGCTAACGCGCGCTTTGCCAGCGCCGGCCTCGTGGTGAAGAGGAGAAGCTCTAGGGCCACAATCCAGCGATGTTAGACGGTCCAGTCTGATCAACCGAGCTCGCCGGTATCGACGACTGGGATCTGATGATCAGGCTGACCGAGTACGAACCCGCACTCGCCTTGCCCGTGACTGTCGTCCTCTACTGCGCGCCAGCCCCGGGTCGGCTCAACGGCTCCGCTGCGATGCGTTCGGCCGAACGAAAGCTCCGCACACGTCTGGGTTCGAGCTAGTCCTGCGCTAGCCCTGATCGGACAAGCCGGGTGTGCGACCAGGAACGTGAAACGGGCCCCGCGGGGCCCGTTTCGACGACCAACTGTAGTGGTTCTCAGACTACTTGGACGTTATCGGCCTGAAGGCCCTTATCGCCCTGGACGATCTCGAACTCGACCTTCTGCCCTTCGGCGAGTGTGCGATATCCGTCCATGGTGATCTTGGAGTGATGAACGAAGACGTCGTCTCCGCCCTCTCGCTCGATGAATCCGAAGCCCTTCTCGTTGGAGAACCACTTTACGGTGCCCTGAGCCAACATTTCCTCCTTGAACCTACGACGGCCCGGGCACCGAGCCGTCGAGCGCTGATTGAGCCCGTCAAAAATATCCCGCTGGCTAGTCGAAAGCAAGCAGTCCTCGCCTGACACGGGCCGCCCGGACCGTGTTGGTGAGGAGCATCGCCCTCGTCATCGGGCCAACCCCGCCCGGGACCGGAGTGAGCAGGCCCGCGACTTCGGCGACGCCGCCGGCGACATCGCCGACCAGGCCTTCGGGCGTGCGCGTGATGCCCACGTCGATGACCGTGGCGCCCGGTTTCACCATCTCGGGCTGGATCAGACCGGCGCGACCCGCCGCCGCGACGAGAAGATCGGCCTTCCTGGTGCGCTCTGCCATGTCGCGGGTGCGCGTGTGGCAGAAGGTCACCGTCGCGTTCGCTCGCAAGAGCAGGGCGGCCATCGGCTTGCCGACTATCTCGCTGCGCCCGACGATCACCGCGTCGGCGCCTTCCAGCTCGACGTCGTAGGCGCGCAAGAGCTCCATGACCCCGAGCGGCGTCGCCGATATGTGACCCTCGCGGCCGAGCCAGAGCCGACCGACGTTGACGGGGCTGAAGCCGTCGACATCCTTGATCGGATCGATCGCTTCCATCACGCGTGGCTCGTTGACCTGGGCGGGAATCGGAGATTGGACGATGAAGCCGTCGACGCCAGCGTCGGCGTTCAGCTCGCGCACCAGGGCGAGCACCTGCTCTTCGCTCGCATCGGCGGGAAGGCGCCGGTCGATCGACTCGATCCCGACCTCGGCGCAATCCTTGTGCTTGTAGCTCACGTAGACATGCGAGGCCGGGTCGTCTCCGACGAGCACGGTGGCGAGTGCCACATGACCCAGCTCACGTACGTCGTCGGCGACTTGGGCGCGCACCTTCGCCGCCAGCTCGGAACCGTTCATCAACGTCGCACTCATCGGAATCGGAACTCTAACCGACGCGCCCGCCGACCCCCCAACGGAGGGGTAGGAGCGACGAGTGCCCTGCCGATCAAGAGCGCAGGAGTTCAGACGAACGTCGATGCGAAAACGACTCCGACATCCAGCCTTTCTCTTAAGCGTCGCGACCGTCGTGATCGTCGCTGCGGTCGCGGCGTTCTTCGTGCCGACGGCCGTGGCGCTCGCGCTTCGGCATCGTCGGCCGTACTGATCGCGATCGGCGCCCTCACGCTCGCCGCGCGCTCGCGCTCTGGAGGCTACGGGCGCACCGAGCGCCGATCGCCGCCGAGCGCGCCAGGCGATGGAGTGCTTCGTTTCGTTCCGGGTTCAATAAAAGGCGCGGAGCAGAATCGAACTGCTGTACGAGGCTTTGCAGGCCTCTGCCTAGCCACTCGGCCACCGCGCCGTGCCGGCGAATCCTAGTACAAGGCGCGTATCTCCACCCGGCCCGGAACCGAAGAGAGCGATCACGGCCCTGGTTGACGTCTATCCTGTCGCCCGCATGAAGAAGCGACCCGATATCCAGGGCCTGCGGGCGCTGGCGATCTTGATCGTCGTGCTCTTTCACGCCGGTCTCTCTTTCCCGGGCGGATTCACCGGCGTCGACATCTTCTTCGTCATCTCCGGCTTCGTGATCGCCGGGACTTTGCTCGGAGAGCTGAACAGAACCGGACGGATCGGGGTCGGCGGCTTCTACCTGCGGCGCGCGCGGAGGATCCTGCCGGCACCGGCCGTGATGCTCGTCTTCGTCGCGCTGATCGGGATCCTCGCCGACCCGACCGGGACGCAGCGCATCGCGGCGAAAACCGGCATCGCGGCCTCGGCTCTCGGCGCGAACTTCTATCTCGTCAGCCTGCCCACGGGCTACTTCGATGTGAGCACGCAGCTCAACCCGCTGTTGCACACCTGGATGCTCTCGGTGATCGCCCAGATCTACCTCGTCTTCCCCTTGCTCCTGCTCGCCGGCCTGTGGCTGGGGCGCCTCCGCCGCGACCGCGATCGAAGCAGAGCGTTCATCTGGGCGATCGTCGCGCTCTGCTCGGTTCTCTCGTTCTTGCTCTCGTTCTACCTCACGCGGGGCTACGTGTCCTCCGGTCAAGCGGCGCACCCGAAACTCGCCTTCTACTCCTCGCCGACGCGCTTCTGGGAGTTCGGGGTCGGCGCGCTGCTGATGCTGGCGCTGCCGCTGCTCGAGCGGATCCCGGCCCGGCCGGCGTATCTGCTCGGCGTCGCCGGGGCGGTCGTCGTGGGCGCGTCCGCCTTCTTCGTCCATCAGATTGGGTTCAACGAGATATCCGCGCTCTTGCCGGTCGCGGGCGCCTGCCTGCTGATCGCGGCCGGGAGCAAGACGCAGTCGGGCGTCTCGCGTTTGCTATGCCTTGCTCCTGTGGTCTGGTTGGGCGATATCTCCTACAGCCTTTACATCTGGCACTGGCCGCTGATCGTATTCGCCAAGGCGCTCTGGCCCACTCAAGGCGCCTGGCTGGCGGCGCTCGCCGCGGGTTTCAGCCTGCTACCCGCCTGGCTCTCCTATCGCTTCGTCGAGAATCCGATCAGGTTCCGTGCTCGCTCGCTCGCGACCGGGCGCCGAGTCGCGGTGCTGGCCTCGGTTTGCATCGCCTCGCCGATCGTCGCCAATCTCGGCCTGCTGCAGGCCCAGCAAGCGTTCAGCTCGACGAAAGCGATGAAGAGCTGGAACCGCACCGAGCTGATCCACCTCGACCTTCGTCGCCACTGCGCCAGCGGCGCGACTCTCGGCTCGAGCGGAAACGCGAACTGCATCTGGCGAGTTCCCCACTCTCGCGGCGACGTCGTGCTGCTCGGCGACTCGAATGCCGGCAACTTTCCGAGCCCGTCGTCAAAGCCGGAAACCAGGCCGGCTACAACGTCCGGATCGCCACCTACACCTCCTGCCCGTTCATGGGCTTGAGAATCAAGAGAATCGACGGCGAGAACAAGCTCTGCCCGCGCTTCGCCTCCGAGTCGCTCGACTACATCGTTCGCAACAAGCCGAGCCTGGTCGTGGCGGCGGCGCGCACCGACTTCTATCTGCAGAACCCGGCCGACGGCCTCGGCTTCATCGACCGCGGCGGACTCACCTTCTCGAACTCGGGCAAGGCCAGGGTTTGGCGCCAGTCGCTGCGCGCGACGCTGCAGCGGTTGAGCGCAGCCGGCGTGCCCGTGCTGATCGTGCACCCGATCCCGGTGCTCCCGCTCGATGCGGCCACCTGTGCGGTCGTGCGCGTGCTGCTCGGCCAGTGCTCGAGCTCGCTTCCGCGCAGCTCGGTGGACAGATGGCTGCGGCTTGCGGTCAAGACCGAAGATGCCGGGGCCGCCGGTATCAAGGGCGTCTCGATTCTCGACTTCGAGAACCAGTTGTGCCAGAAGCACAGCTGCAAGACGGTGAAGAACGGCGTTTCCCTGTACCGGGATTCTCGCCATCTGAGCGTCGACGGCGCCCTCACGCTGACCGGCAGCTTCCGGCGGGCGATCATCCAGCATGCCGCCCAGCGGCACGGTTGATCCAGCGCCCGGCAGAGTCCGATCGGGATCGCGCCGAGCCGCAGTCGAGCGCTACGGGGTCGCCGCCGAACCGCAGGTATCCCACCAGACGGAGTGCGCACCGTACAGGTGGATATTCGTCACGGGACCGTAGGGCACCGCGCTGAGCGAGCCGAGCGGCTTCATCCAGACGGCGAGCCAGTTGTTGCCCCGCTGTTCAGTGATCGCGTAACCCGCGATGGTGCAGGCGCGACCGAATTGGGGCTCGGACTCCGCTGCATGCCCCGCCAACCCTTCCGCCTTCGCGGCCGACATGTCGATGCGAATGCCGCGATCGGTGCGCAGATAGCGGCAGTTGCTCTCGAAATCGCTCAACCGATGAGTGCTGGACGCGAAGTCGTACGTTCGCGTGCAGGTCTTTTTCGAGCCACCGATACGCAGCCGGTACTCGAGATCGATACCGACAGTTCCGGATCGTCCGGCAATCTTGCTTCTGGCGTTCGGCTTCCGCTTCTCGGCCTTGACCACAGCCGCCTCGTTCGAGACGCCCATGCGGAGGTAGCGACCGTTGATCGGACCGATTCGCCCGGACGGCGACACGACGACGTCGGCGAACGAGGCGTGCTCGGCATTGGACTGCGAAGAGACCGAGCCCGCGGTGGTGCCCGGAGCGATCGCGAGCGCGATTGCCAATGCTCCTGCGATCCCGATGCGCCTGACGGCATTCGGGTAAACCGCTCCGCGAGTCGACTTCACGCTTCTCATCCTCTATCGCTTCGCGGCGGCTGTCAACAACGCATCAGTGGCGGCTGAAATCCGACGCGGCGGCCCGGAAAAAGATAAGCCGCCGGGTCCGGGGCTCCCGATGACTTCAAGCGGATGAAGGGATTCGAACCCTCGACCTTCTGCATGGCAAGCAGACGCTCTAGCCAACTGAGCTACATCCGCGCGCGCTGAAGTATAGCCCGGGCCGACCGCTTGCTAACCGGTGCTCGCAGCGTCCAGAGCTTCGTTCACCAGGCGATCGGCGAGCTTGTTCTGCTCACGGCGCACGGACCGGTAGCTCACCTTGCCGATTCTGCTCGCGAGCCCGCTCGCTTTCTCAAACAGCGGTTTCAAGCCCTCGTTCTTGACCCGGTAATCACCGGTCATCTGTCGCACCATCAGCTCGGAGTCCGAGATGACCTCGAGCTCGGCCACGCCGAGCTCCACCGCTTTCGTCAGTCCGGCGACGAGGCCGCTGTACTCGGCGACGTTGTTGGTTGCCACGCCGATCGCCTCGCCGCGCGCGTCCAGCACCGTCCCGTCGCGGTCCTCGAGCACGTAACCGAAGGCGGCCGGACCTGGATTGCCCCGCGCGCCGCCGTCTGTGAACAGGCGTGCCTTGATCACAACTCGGGCTCCAGCAGCTCGTAGATGTCGAAGGCCGGCACCTCGTATGGATGCGACTCGAGCAGCGCGCCGATCACGTCTCTCTCCAGCTCGGCCGGATAGACGGTTTCGAGCCGATACTCGGTAACGCTCTGCTCCTGACCTACTTCTCCGATGCTCGGCCGCGCGCCCTCGCCTGCGAGGAAGGTGCCCGTGCCCACCGTGTACCAGCTGCAACGCTCGTAGTCGCCGATGTGCCCGGCGCCCGCGGCGAAGACGGCTTCCGCCACGCTCTCCAGAGCCGCGGCCGGAACGAAGACAACCAGCTTGCGCTTCACGAGGCGGACGATACACGCGCCTTCAGCCGAAATACCAGTCGCCGCAGCCGAGCGTTTTAATGAGAGTCGATCTTGGGGAAGGTGCCGGGGATGCGAGCCCGGCGCTTCCTTTCGGGCTTCTTCTTCTCGGTTTGCGCTTGAGACGATCCCTCACCGCCGCGGCGATCGATTATCACCTCGACGTTGGGGTTGTCCTTGTAGTACTCGACCATCCGGTCGTAGAGATCGTCGGCGAGCTCTGGAGGGATCACGCAATAGATCATCTGTCCCGCATTCTACGAGCCGAAGACGACGATGTCGTCGCCCGTTGCGCTCCGGGCTCAGAGCCTATCCCGGTAGGAATGTGCGTCAGAGGTTGTCAAGCCGTGGATGACGGTGGCCGAAGGGTCGTGAAGGCGCACTGGTAGTGCGGTGAACGGCTCTTCGGGCGCTGGCGCCGCGGATCGGCAGCGTCGGACGTGCAGGCCTACCGGGATAGGCTCCTACCCGAGGGAGTCGATGCGGGCGACGTCGGGGATGACACGACCGTCTTCCTCGACGCGCGCGTTCCAGTGAGTGAAGAGCTGCTTCAGCTCCTGCAACTCATGCCCGCGCTCGGCCAGCCTCACCTGCTGCGTCGCGTCGAGCGAGATCCGGTACTGGTACCAGGAGAGGTCCCAGGCGACTGTCAAGACGAACTCCGCCTTCACGCCCGAGAGCGCGACGATGCTCGCATGTGGCTCACCCAGGCTACGCGCCACTCCGCCGATCGTTCGCCGGTAGGGGCTCGTATTGAATGCGTCCGCGGCCTCGACCAGCACCACGTCCTCGCTGCCCAGGCGACGCAGGATCGGCTCGGCCAGCACCGGCTCCTCCACGTCGTCGCGAGCAATGCCGAAGAGAGAGGCGATCAGGCCGCGCTTTCTCTGCGCCTCACCGCGCGTAGGCGTCGTCGGAGCGCCCTCCTTCGTCCAACCGTGGTCGATTGCCTTGTCGGAGCAGAGGGGGCAAACCTCGACCAGCTCGCCGTAGCTTCCGGGCGAGAAGCGGCTGAACTGCTCGCCCATCAGCATCCGCCGGCCGCAGATGGCGCATGGTCTGGATGATTCGTTGCGCGTTACGCGCATAGCCCCAGCCTAGTGGCCGTGCTCCTCTTCGCGCTCTTTCTTGGCCTGCTCGACGATCTTCTCGGCGATGTGCGACGGGACTTCCTCATAGCGGACGAACTGCATGTGGTAGTCGCCGCGACCGCCGGTGAGCGAGGTCAGCGATTGCGAGTAGGTGAGGATCTCGGCCATCGGGACTTCGGCGCGGATCGTTGTCATTCCGCCGGCGGGCTCCATGCCCTGAAGGCGGCCGCGGCGCGAGTTCAGATCGCCGTTGACGGCGCCGACGGCTTCGTCGGGAACCGTCGCCTCGATTTCCATGATCGGCTCCAGAACGACCGGATCGGCCTGCTCGTAGGCGTTCTTCCAGGCCATCGAGCCGGCGATCTTGAAAGCCATCTCGGAGGAGTCGACGGTGTGGTAGCTACCGTCGACGAGGCGGACCCGAACGCCCTTCACGGGCGCCCCGGCGAGCTCGCCGCGTTGCATCGCTTCCTGGATGCCCTTGTCGACCGCCGGTCGGAAACTCTGCGGAATCACGCCGCCTACGATCTTGTCGAGAAACTCGTATTCGGCATCGGCGCCGATCGGCTCGATCTCGATATGACAGTCGCCGAACTGTCCTCGTCCACCGGTCTGCTTCTTGTAGCGACCGTGCCCGCGGGCTTCTTTTCGGATCGTCTCCAGGTACGGAACCCGCGGCTGTCGCAACTCCACCTCGACGCCAAAGCGGCGCTTGAGTCGCTCGACGGCGACCTCGACGTGCATCTGGCTCATGCCCGAGAGGAGTTGCTCGGCGGTCTGCGGATCGCGGCGAAGAAGCAGCGTTGGATCCTCCTCGGCCAGACGGCGCAAGGCGGATGCCATCTTTTCCTCGTCTCCCTTGGCCTTGGGCGCGATCGCGAAGCTCATTACCGGTTCGGGAAAGCCGATCGCGGGCAGCTCGACGTGGCGATCGGTATCCAGCAGCGCGTCGCCGGTCTGCGTGTCTTTGAGCTTGGCCACCGCGGCGATGTCTCCCTCGCCGACCGAGTCCGCGCTCGAGTGCTCCTTGCCCTGCATGAGTAGAAGCTGGCCCACGCGCTCCTTTCCCCTGGTACGGGGATTGGTGAGCGTGGAGTCGGACTTGACGACGCCACCCAGGACACGAAAGACGTTGATCCGCCCCGCGAAGGGGTCGGCGATCGTCTTGAAGACGAAGGCCCCGGAGCCAACTTCGTCCAGACCGCTTGGGGCGCCCTTCTCCTGCGGCGAGGGCATGCACTCGGAGAGGAGATCGAGCAGCGCCGTCGAGCCAAGATTCTTGCTGGCGACCGCGCAGGCAACCGGGAAGACCTCGCCGCGCAGGATCGCCTGCTCGAGCGCCCGCGACAGCTCTTCGCCGACAATCTCCTCGCCCTCGAGATAGCGCTCCATCAGCGCCTCGTCGGTCTCGGCGATGGCATCGAGCAGCTTCTCGCGCTGCGCAGCGACGCTATCGGCGATCTCGGCCGGAATCGCGCCGGCCACCGCTTCCTTCCCGCCGTCCGGACTGCTGTAAGCCTTCATGTGCAGGAGATCGACGACACCGTTCAGCTCGTGCTCGACTCCAATCGGTACTTGGACGGCGACGCAGTGAGGCGAGAGTTGGGACTGAAGTTGTGAGAGAACGCGGTCGAAGTCGGCGCGCTCGCGGTCGAGCATGTTGACGACCAGACAGCGCGCAAGCCCGAGGTCGTCGGCGCGCTTCCAGATCCGCCCGGTCTGCACCTCGATTCCCATCACGCCGCTGACGACCAGCACGACGCCCTCGACTACTCGCAGCGGCGCCAGGAGATCGCCCTGGAAGCCGGCGTCGCCGGGCGTGTCGATCAAGTTGATCTTGTTCCCGCCCCAGGGCACGTGGCAGATCGTGGCCTGAAGTGAGAGCTGGCGCTTGCGCTCCTCTTCGTCCCAGTCGGAGACGGTCGTGCCCGCCTCCACCGTCCCGAGTCGCGTCGTGGCGCCGGATTGGAAGAGGAGCGCCTCGATCAGCGACGTCTTTCCCGTGCCACGGTGACCTGCGACAGCGAGGTTACGAATCTTCCCGGGCTCGACAACGGACATGCGCTCTTCCTCCTGGACCGATTGCGTCTGCGATCTTAGAGGCTATCCCGATTGGAATGCGTGACTGAGGTAGTCGCACGAAGGGGCGTCGCCGATTTTCCCGCCCTCGCGGGGCTCAAGCGCCGACTTCGCGCCGAGCTCCGCGCCGCCGCCGCGACCGGCGTGACGGGCGCGGCTCACAGGCGCCGTCCCCAACACAATCCGAGCTCCGCAAAGCGATTCGAACGAATACGACCCGCAGGTAGGAGCAGAAGTTGGGAACGCGCCGAAGGCGCGCTCAACTTCACGTTACGCCGCGGCCGAAAATCACAGATTTTCGGCCGCTACCTAGCTGCGCTCGAGCGCCGCGCGCGTCTGAGCGCCGCCGAGGCGCGCCTTGAGGCGCAGGATCGCCTTGGTGTGGAGCTGCGAGACGCGCGATTCGGTTACTCCCAACACCTCGCCGATCTCGCGCAGCGTCAGCTCTTCGTAGTAGTAGAGGGTGACGACGAGCTTCTCACGCTCGGGCAGACGTGCGATCGCCTCGCCGAGGGCCTCTCGCATCTCGGTCTGCGCCAGCGCAGCTTGCGGCTCCGGGCCCTGCGTGTCCTCGATCGTGTCGATCAGCGCGACCTGATCGCCCCCGGTCGGAGAGATCGTCCAGAGCTCGTCCAGCGCCGCGATCGAGGAGCGCGATATCTCGAGCAGATTCTCGCCCAGCTCGTCCTGACTGACGCCGAGCTTGGCCGCGATCTCCACCTCGCTCGGCACGCGGCCGCTTTGCGCTTCCAGTTCTCCGATCGCCCGCTCGATGTCTCGTGCCCGCGCGCGCACCGAGCGCGGGACCCAGTCCATCGCGCGCAGCTCGTCGATGATCGAGCCCTTGATGCGAGCGATTGCGTAGGTCTCGAACTTGACGTCGCGGTCGGGGTCATATCGCTCGATCGCCCCGATCAGCCCGAGCAGGCCGTAAGAGACGAGGTCTCCCTCGTCGACGTGAGCAGGCAGCCCCGAGCCGAGACGGCCGGCGACGAACTTGACGAGCGGCGCGTAGGTCAGGATCAGTCGATCGCGCAGCTGGAGATCGCGGCTCGCGCGGTATTTTCGCCACAGGGTGATGACGTCCTCAGCGGGCATCCTTCAAGAATACGGGGTCCAACACCATTTCCCCTACACAACCTGCGACGACCTGGCGAGTTTCGTCGGATTTCTATTCAGGCTCTGTCGCTGCGCCTGCGACGCGAGCTACTCGCTGGTCCTAACTGACCGCGCTTGCGAGCGGAGCTCGGGTGGGTGATCACCGGGTCGAAGCATTCCCGTGATCCGGCGCCCCGCTGCAAGTAGAATCGTCGGCGCCAACCCTAGGGGCGTAGCTCAACTGGTAGAGCACCGGTCTCCAAAACCGGGGGTTGGGAGTTCGAGTCTCTCCGCCCCTGATTCTTTCACGAAAAGTCCTCGCCGGCTCTAGCGGCGAACTTTTCGGCTTTGCCCAGATGTGCGCACCAAATCCCGGCCAGGAGTACTTCACCCGATACCGGGTTCAGGGCACGTGACCGCTAGGCGGCGCGTGACAGGTGCGAGTCGCGGAGCAGCTGGTCCTCAGCCTCCGCGTTCTTCAGCAGTGCTTCTATCTCATGATCCGACTTCCCGGAGTCAACCGCCTGCTCGACCATGATCCGCAGGTGCATTTCGGCGTTCTCCCCAGCTGCGTTGGGTGCTCTACCTCTCTTCATATTGATCCTTTCTTTCGCTTTGTTTTCTACGTCCTATGAGCGCCAGGTTCCCCGAATGACCCACGATCAAACACCTCTTGCCGCGAGTAGCTGGAAGCGCTCTCGCCAGAATGCGACCGACCGGCCCAGCGGGCCGTGAAACGCGCTATAAGCGAGAGAGATTGAGCGTTATAGCGTTGGGGTCACGGCGAGAGGCTTTGACGTTTCTATCTTCCACTTTCGGCTCAACCAACGCCGTTTGCGGTGCAACGTTGACCCTAACGAGTATTTCGTGGGGCCCTGCCCGCTAACTCTTTTTCGTCAGAGTGGTGCCACTCTCCCTCATGAATGCCGTGGCGGTCAACGCAAATGTCATTGCGCCACGAGTCCCCGAAATGTAGGACCGGCACGAAAGCCGGGGGGATTTGGTTTGACTGCAAATGCTCATCGGGGTTGAGATTGGGAAGGAAAGCGCCGAGGTCAAAGCATTCCGTGTGGGAGGACGAGGGCGGCAGCTCGACCTTGACTGTCCGGTAGTCGATTGCGGCGGCAGTTTGCATCGCTCCGAGGCGAGACGAGCGGCGCTTGTCGATAACAGCTCAGCTCCCAGGTGAGCCATTAACTTGCCCTGATGTATGACATTCGGCCGAGGCAAGACAGCTCGAAATCGGCGCAAGTGACCGGTTTGTTCCCATCGTTTCGGAACTGAACGATGAAATAGGGCATCACAGCGAAGCCGAGCAAATCTCTCTCGGGCAGGTAGGAGGCCTCGATTTCGTAACTCGGTCGATCGAAGACTCCTGTGGCGCGCAGCCCGAGGATGATGCGAGACCAAGCGCAATGAAACCAGCGACGCAGCCGAAGTCCTGAACGATGTCCATCACTCCGCCGCTAGAGGATGCGGCGGACGCCCTAGACGGCCCTCTCGGAAAACGGGCTTCGGCGGGAATTACCGATCAATCATCTGGGTCGGGCTCCGACACCCGCGCCGCCGCAGCCGACATGCGCGGCTGCGGCTCACCAGACGCGATCCACCGGTCCTCCGCCTCGAACACTGACCACACCTACGGTCAGCCCGCCCCGCTTGTAGGAGCAGACGAGATACTCGCGCCGAAGGCGCGACGACTCGTACACCAAGGTCATACCGCGAAAAGTCTTCGCCGGCTCTGCCGGCGGACTTTTCGCGGAGAAGTGGGCGGTACTGGGCTTGAACCAGTGACCCCCAGCTTGTCGAGCTGGTGCTCTCCCAACTGAGCTAACCGCCCCGGCGCCGGATTGTAGCCAATGACGCCCCAAGCCTGTCGAGCTGGTGCTCTCCCAACTGAGCTAACCGCCCCGGAGCGCCTGATTGTAGCGGCCGGACGCAGACACCGATTAGAGAGGGAAGGCCAGCCTGCGCCTACATTTCTGTCGCGCCTCAGGTCTACCGAATTGTTCTACGGTGCCAGACTGAAGTCTGGCACCGTAAGGGAGCTAGAACATCTCCGGGCACCAGGGCGCCGGAGAGCTCGTAAAGAGGCGGTCGGCGCAGGCGACACCGCCCGGGCGCAACTCCTCGACCAGCCCGGCCCGGGCCAGCTGAGCGAAGCTGAAGCCTCCCATGAAGACGCTCGCCAGCTCGCGCACGTCGAGGTGGAGATCGGCCTCGCCGCCCGCGCGTGAGACCTCGCCCTCCTCGATCCGGTAGACGCCCTCGTTCCAGGGGCAGAAGGAGTCCGTAACCTCGAGCACCAGCTGCTCTCCGCCGGCGAACGAGCGGGCTCGCAGCGCCGACTCGACGTCAACCAGACGCAGCCAGAGGCCGTCCCCGGCGCGCAGGCGCAGCCGCCTCGGCTCGGCGAGAAGGAAGAAGAGGGGATGGTCGATCGGTATGAACTCGGCGTGGATCTGCGCCATCAGATCGATGTCGAACAGGTAGCGCCAGACCGACGCGGTCGCCGCAATGTCCGACGCCGACTGCTTCCTTGACCTCCAGCGTCGAGTTGGTTCGCCCCTCGATGAACTCGGTGCGATGCCGGTAGAGCGCGTAGCCGACGTCGTTACCGGAGCGTTCGAACAGCACCCGCAGCAGCGGCCCGGCGCCCATGCGGTCGTGCTCCTCGTCGCCGAGCAGCCTGACCTCCCACCAGTCGCGCGAGCGCGCGAGCATGCCGGGATAGCGCGGTACCACCTGCTCATAGACGAGCGGGAAACGATCGAGCGCTTCATCCTTCGAGACTTGCCTGGCGTCGAGCCTCTCCCAGTGCTTGCGGAAGCGGGTGTGGGCGCGGTCGATGCGGATCTCGCAGTTGATCGAGGTCATGCCGCAGCCGAAGCGACCGTAGATCGTCTCTTCGGCCACCCAGAGCGCCGCGATCGGCTCGCCGCGCTCGCGCGCGTCCTCGAGCAGCCGCTTCATCAACTTGCTCAGGATGCCCTGGCGCCGGTGAGTGGGGCTCACGGCGACGAGGGTGATGCCCGCGGTCGCTACCTGTCCGCCCGGAATCGTCATCCGGAGCGGGTAGGAGCTGCCCGAGCCGACGACCTCTTTGCCGTCGAAGGCCGCGTTGACGCGAGTCGAGCGGCAGGACGCGCCGGAAGCGCTCGGCCGCCGTCCTCGGGCAACTCGGCACCGAAGTACTGGAAGATCATGCCGATCGCGGCGGAGAACTCCTCCTCGGTGCAGGTGCGGATCTCGATCGTCATGACTCGCTCTTAGTGTCAGTTGTAATCAGCTGGCGTGACGATAGCGGGAACAAGGACACGGCCAGGAGAAAAAGTGGGGCGACAACCGCGATCACGAGCCGGTCTCTTCTCGTCAGATCTTCTCCAGCGGGGCGTAATCGAGCATCAGCCGCCGCTCGCTCGACTCGCCGGCGAAGCGGACGGTGACGACGCCGCCCGGCTCGATGCGGGTGATCACTCCCTCGCCGAGAGTCGAGTGGCGCACCGAGTCGCCCGTCGCCAGCTCGGGCAGGTCGCTGCGGGGTGTGGCACCGCTGCCGGCCGCCGGTTTGTAGCCCGACCAGGACGAGGCGCGCAGGCGCTCGCGCTTGATCCAGGGCTCGGGCAGCTCGTCGAGGAAGCGCGAGGGCAGGTTGTAGCCGTGGCGGCCGAAGAGCGAGCGCGAAGCGGCGTGGATCAGCCAGAGGCGCTCCATCGCGCGCGTCATGCCGACGTAGCAGAGGCGCCGCTCCTCCTCGATTCCCTGCTCCTCGATCGAGCGCGAGTGCGGAAAGATGCCCTCCTCCATGCCGATCACGAAGACGGCGCGGAACTCGAGCCCCTTGGCGTTGTGCAGCGTCATCAGAGTCACGTCGCTTCGCTCTTCGGCCAGAGCGTCGGAGTCGGAGTAGAGCGATATCTCCTGTAGGAATCGGGACAGCGCCGGCTCGCCGTCGGGCGGCTCGAACTCCCGCGCCACACCCACCAGCTCCTCGAGGTTCTCGATCCGCCCGGTCGCCTCGACCGTGCGTTCGGCCCGAAGCGACTCCAGATAGCCGCTGCGTTCCAGAACCGCCTCCAGCAACTCGGGCAGATCCAGCTCCTGCGCCGCCGACTGCAGCGACTGGACAAGCGTGCGGAACTTTTCGAGCGAGCGCAGCGCCGCGGTCGAGATGCCCGCCTCCTCCGCGCGCCCGATCGCCTGCCAGAGCGAGATCCCCTGCGCGTCGGCGAAGGCCTGCAGCCGCGCCAGCGTCGTCGAGCCGACGCCGCGCCGGGGCCGGTTGGCGATCCTGAGCAGCGACACCGCATCGAGCGGGTTGTCGATCAGCTGCAGGTAGGCGACCAGATCCTTGATCTCGGCTCGCTCGTAGAAGCGCGGGCCGCCGATCACGCGGTAGCCGATCTCCTGGCGTACGAGCACGTCTTCGAGCACGCGGGATTGGGCGTTGGTGCGGTAGAAGACGGCGATCTCGGAGCCCGAGAAGCCCTCGTCGACGAGCGCGGCGATCGAGGCGGCGACGTAGCGCGCCTCGGCGTGCTCGTCTTCGACCTCGACGACCTGCACCGGCTCGCCGTCCCCGAGTTCCGACCAGAGCCTTTTTTCCTTGCGCTCGCGGTTCTGGACGATGACGCCGTTGGCCGCCTCGAGGATCGACATGCTCGAGCGGTAGTTCTGCTCGAGCGCTATCTGGCGCGCCTCGCCGAAGTCGCGCTCGAACTCGAGGATGTTGCGGATGTCGGCCCCGCGGAAGGCGTAGATCGACTGATCGGGATCACCAACTGCAAAGACGTTCTTGTGCTTCGCGGCAAGTAACTGGAGCAGCCGGTACTGCGCGTGGTTTGTGTCCTGGTACTCGTCCACGAGCACGTAGCGAAAGGCCTTCTGCCAGCGCTCACGCGCCTCGGGGAAGCGCTCGAGCACCTGCACGGTCAGGTAGAGCAGATCGTCGAAGTCGAGCGCGCTGGCCTCGAACAGCTTGCGTTGATAGAGCTCGTACACCTCGGCGACGGTGCGGTCGTAGAACGAGGAGACGCGGGCCAGGTACTCCTCCGGGCCGACGAGTCGGTTCTTGGCGTTCGAGATTTGGGCGTGGATGCCCCGCGCAGGAAAGCGCTTGGGATCGCGCTCCAGCTCCTTGAGACAGATCGTGACCAGGCGAACCTGATCGGGTTGGTCGTAGATGGTGAAGCTGGAGCGGTAGCCGAGGCGGGGTATCTCCGAACGAAGGATGCGCCCGCAGGCGGCGTGGAAGGTCATGATCCAGGCTCGCTCCGCTTCCGGGCCGAGCAGCGACACGAGGCGCGAGCGCATCTCCCCCGCCGCCCTGTTGGTGAAGGTGATGGCCAGGATCTCGTGCGGCTTGACGCCGCAGGCGCGGATCAGGTGGGCGACCCGATAGGTGAGCACGCGCGTCTTGCCCGAGCCGGCGCCGGCGACGACGAGCAGCGGCCCCTCGGTGGAAACGACTGCATCGCGTTGCGCCTCGTTCAGCTCGGCCAGGTAGTTCTCGGGAAAGGAAGAGGCGACCACTAGGCCCATGCTATCCGCGGCGGCGATGAATCTTTCTTCCTCCCTTCCTCACTCGCGGACATCCTCTCTCAAGGTCACGATTTCGTCACATCCGGTTGAACCAGTTGCCGCCTCGGCCGGATAGGCATACCGTTTCCATAGGACAACGCCGCCCGCTCCGGAGGCTCGCAGATGCTCGAGGCCGCCTCTTTCGAGATCCTCGGTCGTGACGAGGAGCTCGCCGTGCTCGAGAGTTTCTTCTCGGGCGCGACCGTGCGGGCGCTCGTGCTGGAAGGCGAGCCCGGAATCGGTAAAACGACGCTCTGGCGAGCGGCGCTAGAGATGGCAAACGGACTTGGTCAGCGGGTGCTCGCCGGCCGGACTGCCGGCGCCGAGGCCCAGTTCTCGCTCTCGGGGCTCGGCGATCTGCTTGATGGAGTTCCCCGCGACGCGTTCGGCGAACTGCCCGCGATCCAGCGGCGCGCATTGACGGTGGCACTTGCCGAGGAGGACGTCGCAGCCGAGGGGCTCAACGGGCGCGTACTCGGCGCGGCCTTCCTCGGCCTGATGCGAATGCTCGCCGAGGAGCGCCCGCTCGTCATTGCCGTGGACGATCTGCAGTGGCTCGACGCTGCCAGCGCGAGCGTGCTGCTATTCGCGTTCAGACGGTTGCGCGATGCGGACGCCAGATTGCTCGTTTCGTGCCGCGGTGAGCCCGGGGCACCGCTTCCCTTCGCCTGTGAACAGGCGCTGGTCGAAGAGATCGCGCGTCTGGCCGTCGGACCGCTTTCGAAAGGCGCGATTCACCGCCTGATCGGGCAGCGGCTCGGGGTCAACCTCCCTTTGACGTCGCTTTCAGCCGTGTACGAGACCTCGGGCGGCAACCCCTTCTTTGCGCTCGAGCTGGCCCGGGCGGGAACCAACGCGCATGCCGACGGATTGATTCGCCTGCCACGAAACCTCGAGTTGCTCGTGCGCGAGCGCTTGCAGCGCCTTCCGGTCGCGACCCGCGAGGCGCTGGCGTTCGCCTCGGCGCTATCCGATCCGACTTTCGAGGTACTCGATCGAGTCGGCGTCGCTGGTGCTCTCGAGCCGGCGATCGACGGAGGCGTGATCGAGCTGGAGGAAGGTCATATCCACTTTGATCATCCACTCCTGGCGGCGGCCGCTTGGAACGCGATAGGCCCGAAGCGCAAGAGAGAGATCCACCGCGCTCTCTCGGAAGCGGTCGAAGACGAAGAGCAGCATGCCCGTCACCTTGCCCTGGCTACGTCCGGGCCGGATGGAGACGTGGCCCTGGCCCTGGAACGGGCGGCGGAAAGTGCTCACCGGCGCGCGGCTCCGACGGCTGCTGCCGAGCTGTTCGAGCTGGCACGACGTCTGACACCCCCCGATGACGACGCCCTCTGGGCGCGATTGACTGAGCGAGCTTCGGCCATGCACTACGAGGCGGGCGAATGGGATCGCCCGCGGGAGCTGGCGCGCGAGGCGCTCGATCGCCTGCCGGCCGGACCAGAGCGCGCCGCGATCCTGCTCATCGCCTGCGAGATGAGGCCTGGGCAGATCGACCTGGCACGGCAGGCGCTTGATGAAGCCGGCGAAGGCGCTACCCGGGTGCGTGGGTTGATTGGCCTCTGCGAGCAACTCGCTCTACTCGATCGGAACCGAGAGGCGGATGCAGTCGCGGCGGAGGCCTGCGATCTTGCGAATAGGCTCGGCCGACGCGATCTTCTCGGCGTCTGCCTCATCTACCGCGGAGCGATGGGGATGAAGGCAGAGCGGGCCGGTGCGCGGTTGGACCTGTCCGCCGCAGGGGAACTCGAGCGCGAGCTTGGCAACCTCCCGACTACGCTGCACGACTCCTACGCAACCTGGTCGGCCTTAGCCTGCGAGTTCTGCGGCGATTCAGAAGCGGCGCGCCCCCTGCTAGAGAAGCAGATACGTATTGCACACGAGTGTGGAGACGAGAGGAACTACTGCCTGATCGTTACCGACCTGATACAGCTCGAGATTGACGCGGGAAACTGGGGGCGGGCACGTGCTCTTGCCGAGGAGTGCAGGGACCTGGCCGGCATCACCGGATACACAGAGGGAAACGGAGATTACACCCGGATGCTCGGACTAATCGCGGCGCGCGAGGGCGACCTCGAGGTGGCACGCGAGCTGATCGCCGAGTCCTTTGCTTTCTTTGCCCGGGTGTCTGATCGTGGCTACGAGACGCTCGCCCACGGCGCGATGCTCTTCGTTCGGCTTTGCGAGCGGGACGCGACTGTGATCGGAGAAGAGGTCGATCGCTTCCACGAGTGGCTACAAACGCTTCCCTGCGATACCGTCGACGCAAGCTGGCAAACTTGCACGCAAGGGGACGAGATCGAGGCGCTCGTCGTCTCCGGTAGAACCGAAACGGCACGGCGGCGAATCGACGAGGTCCGCCGCCTCGGTAAGAAGCGCCGCTGGCAGCGCTTCCTGGCCTGGGCCGATCGCGGCGATGGACTTCTACTCGCCGCCGAGGGCGATCTCGCCGGCGCCCAGGCTGCACTCGAGTCCGCTCTTCGCCACCACGACAAGCCGCCCTCGTTGCCCTTCGAGCGCGCGCGCACACTGCTCGCCTACGGCCAGGTGCTCCGGCGCGAAAAGAAGCGGGGAGCTGCGCGCCAGACTTTGAACGAGGCGCTAGGCGAGTTCGAGCGCCTCGGCGCGAAGCTCTTCGCGGAGCGAGCCCGTGAAGAGCTGAAGCGCGTCGGCGGACGTACTCCTGTCGGAAGCGGAGAACTGACCGCGACCGAAGAGCGAATCGCACGCCTGGTGGCGAGCGGCCTCTCGAACAAGGAGGCCGCGGCCCAGTCGTTCGTGACCGTGCGCACGGTCGAGGCGGCGCTGACCCGCGTCTACGCCAAGCTTGGCATCCGCTCGAGAATGCAGCTCAGCCGGGCGCTCGCGGACGAGCGAGAGCGCGACAGCTAGCCACTGCAAAAGCGAGTGAGAGCAGCCGCCTCAGGTGCGCACGGAAACGTGTGGGTGCCGCGGCATTTTTGTGTGGTTTTCCGGTCTTTCGTCCTATCCCCCATTCTCGTACCCTGAAGACGATCCCGACGGAAGCTGGAAGTAGAGGTAATAAGCCTCACCAGGTATCCCGTCGGGTACTGGGAAACTCATTCACGAAGGGGTGCGCGGCGCCATGCTCGACCGGGCGATCCAGTCTGCTCAGAACCTGCTACAGCCTTATCTGAAGCGATACGCCCGTGAGCTCCGTCGCTCTCCACTTCCGTTCAAGAGGGAGGCGGAACGATGCGAACGGTAGAGAGAGGGCAGCTTGCGCTGCTCGTCGCCGTTGTCGCCTTACTGGGCATATCGGGGGCGTTTGCCTATTCGTTAACGGCAACTGGTCAGAGCAGCGCCGTCAAGGCCTGTTTCAACCCGGGTAGCCGCAATCTTCGGGCGGCGAAATCGAGCAACGACTGTGTTCGCGGCGAAAGCCTGGTCGACTGGCGCCAGATTCAGTCGCAGGGATCAATTGTCTTGCCCCGTGGACAAGCGAGCCCGGTGCGAATGAGCCACTTCGGCCCTATCGGGCCGTAGGGAAGGGAGTACGAGACGGCGCGCTACACGAAAAGTAGACGCCGCAACGAGAACTCCCAGTGAGGCGGGCCGGCCTTCGCGGTTGGCCCGCTTCTTTCGTGCCGATTTTTTGGCCGCCGTTGCGGCGCACTCCGGTCTCACTTTCGGGGTGAGTTCGCGGTTACGATCGCAGCGGGGAGGAGGTTGGTGCACCATCGCCTCGCGCCAACGAGCTAGACGCCGGCCGCTCGCCGCGCACCGGAGCCTCGTCCAAGACAATCTCGGTATGCAGGCGGCGACCGAAACGCTCGAGCATCCGAACCAGCTCGGGCCCGACCGCCAGCGCGATCGCGAACGAGCCCAGCGCGTGAGCGAGCGTGAAGGGGAAACCGGTCGTCAGCGAGACCGTCAACCCCGCCCAGGTGTGCGCGTAGCGATACCACCAGTCGCTCACATCCATCGCCGTCGAGAAGCCGTAGGAGAGAAGCGCGCAGAGGAGCGCGAAGGCGAGCCGGCGGCGAGCGATCGAGGCGGCGAGAGCTCCGACCGCGCCGCAAAGTGCCCAGAGCGCCATCTGCCAAGGCGTCCAGGGGCCCTGGATGAGAAAGAAGTTGGAGACGAGCGCGCCCAGCGCTCCAACGGAGACACCGATTCGCAGCCCGAAGGCGGCGCCGCTCGCCACGATGATGACGGTCATCGGCTGCACGCCCGGGACGGGATGGAGGAGCAGGCGTCCGGCCACCGCGATCCCCGTCAGAGTGGCGATCAGCGCGACCTCCTTGGCCGAGTCGGGGCCCGACTCGATGAAGGCTCCGAGCGCGAGCGCCAGTGCGACTCCCAGCACGATCGCAGCCAGTACCCACTGCCCGCTGACGAATCCAAGCGCCAGCGCCAAAACAGCCACCAGCAGGGCGATCCAGTAGCCGAGCCCTCTACGCACCGACCAGCACCCCCTGCTCGGCGAGCGAGACGACGCGGTCGGCGACGCTGCGCGCGAAGGCGAGGTCGTGGCTGACGAGCAGCGTCGCCCGGCCGGGGGCGCCGGCCCGAAGCAATTCGCTTAGCTCACGCTTCCGCGCCGGATCTACTCCCCGCGTCGGCTCGTCGAGAACCAGCAGGTCGGGCTCGGTGGCCAGCACTGCGGCCAACCCGAGCCGCTCGCGCTCGCCGCTCGAGAGGTCGCGCGGGTGACGCCGTTCGCTCCCCCCAGTCCGAGCTCGGCAAGCCAGCGGCGAGCACGCTCGAGATCTCCTTCGATTCCCAGCGCAACCTCGTCCTCGGCTCGATCGCAGACGACGTAGCGGCCGGGATCCTGCGAGAGGTAGCCGGACGCGGCCGTTGCGCTCCAGCTCACCTTCCTGCGTCTCGAGCAAGCCGCAGGCCAACTTGGCCAGCGTCGTCTTTCCGCTGCCGTTCGGCCCGGCGAGCGCGACTATCTCACCGCGCCGCAGCTCGAGCGCGGCGTTCTCGAGCACCGGTATCCCCGGTCGATAGGCGTAGCCGATCCCCTCCATCCGGCAGATCACTCCGCCCCGATCGCCCGCTTTGTTCCGCAACCGCTGCCGGCCTCTCGACGAACACGGGCGCGTGCTCCTCGAGCCACGCGATCGCCTGTGCACGGGGCGCGTCGAGCAGGAGGCGCCCGCGCTCGAAGAAGAGAACACGGTCGCAGATCTCGAGTGGGAGAGCGGGGCGCTGCTCGCTCAGCACGACAGTCATCCCGCGCTCGCGCGCCAACCCCTCGACAAGCTCGAGAAACGCCGCGGCGCCGGCCGGATCGAGTTGCGAGGTCGGCTCGTCCAGCAACAGCAACTGCGGCTCCAGCGCCAACGCCGAAGCGAGGCAGACGCGCTGCAGCTCGCCGCCGGAGAGATCACGAAGCGAACGATCGAGCAGGTGCGCGGCGCCGACCGCGGCGAGCGAGGAACTGACCCTGCGCTCTACCTCGGCGGGTTGTAGGGCGAGATTCTCGGGACCGAAGGAGACCTCGCTCGACACCCGCTCGAAGACGATCTGATCCTCCGGGTCTTGAAAGATCGTCGCCACGGTGCCGGCCAGAGTGGCCGGGGCGGTCGAGCGTGTGTCGAGACCGTCGATCGAGACCGAGCCCGAGTAGCGCCCGCCGTGGAAGTGGGGCACCAGTCCGGCCAGAGCCCTCAACAACGTCGATTTGCCCGAGCCCGAGCAGCCGAGCACGAGCGTCACCTCGCCTCGCTCGAGCCGTAGCGAGACGTCCCTGAGCGCGGCGATCGCGGAGCCGGGATAGGTGAAAGCGAGTCTGTCGATGCGAGCGATCTGAGGGCTCACTCTCCCGCCGGCCCCGCTTCCCGGCGCCGGGCGCGAGCGCGATCTCTTTGAACCCGCTACAGCCATATCAGAGAGGAGACCAGTAATAGAAGCGAAAACGCCAGCGCGGCCCGCTCGCTCCAGCTGAAACGAGCTCGCGCCACGGGCGCGCGACCGGGACGGCCGTAACCGCGAGCCTCCATCGACTCGGCCAGGGTGAGCGCACGCTCCAGCGAGCTCGCTACGAGCGGCGCCAACAGACGCGACCGGCCGCGCAACCCTTCGACCTCGACGCCGCGGCCGCGCAGCGCCTCGACGAAACCGGCGGCGTCTCGCTCGAGCGTGGGTATCAGCCTGGTCGCGAGCGCCACGGTAAGCACCGAGCGCCGGGCTATCCGAGTTTCGCGGACGAGCCTGTCGTGGTCGAGCCTCAGCGCCCAGAGAGCGAAAGCGAGCGCCACGGTCGCCAGGCGAAGTGTCTGCATCGCTCCGGCCGCCAGCTCTTCCCGCGTCACGTCGACGGAGCCGATCACCGGCAGGATCGGGCCGTTCCAGAGCGGGTGACTGCCAATGTGGGCGGTCAGCGGCCAGATCAGAAAGAGGCCGAACGAAGAGACGACGATGCCGAGCAGGAAGAAGGCGCGCGCGCCGCCAGGGGCTCTGCAAGAGAGCGACGAGCAGACGCCGCCGCCGAGGACGCCAGCGCGAGCGGGCGGGCCATGACGAGCGCCGCGACGACGCACGCTCCGAGCAGGGCCAGCGCGGCCGAAGGCCTCACGGCGAGTCCCACCCCACTGCCTGGTAGCGCCCGCGAACCAGGGCCGGATTGCGCGCGAGCGAACGCGCGAAGGCTCGACCGGTCACGACGAAGCGCACAGGCTCGCCCGCGCTTACTCCACTACGCAGCCCAGCGGCCATGCCCGGCCGACCTGCGGTGACCACGAGCAGGTTGGCCGCCGCCGCAACGGGCTTGCCGATCGCCGCCACCGAGCGGGCGCGAACCACTCTGGCCAGAGCGTGCGCCTCGGCGCCGAGCCCGGGCCCGAAGCGAACGGCCGCCGCCCGGCGCTTCCCGTCGTAGCCGTGCAGGAACGGCTCGGGGAAAGCGCCGACAACCATGGGCACCCGCTCGGAACCGTGCCAGGAGCGGTAGTCCCACCACTCGACGTCGCCGGCGCGCAGCCGATAGGAAGCCGCGCCGCGGTCGGCCTCGTAGCCGTTGACGAAGAAGAACCAGTCCCGCTGATGCGTGTGCGAGCCGGCCACGCCGTCGATCTCGTTCACGAAGGCGCCGCCGTAGCCGGTCTCGATCTCCGCGATGCGATCGAGCCCTTGCAACGCGGTCAGCCCGGCCGGAACTGTTCCGCTGTCGAGCAGCGTCGCACCGCGGTCGCGCGTCACCCAGACCTGGCCCTCGCCCTTCTCCCCCTGGCCGCAGCCGGCAAGGCCGATCGCGACCAGGAGAATCAGGGAAAACGGGATGAGGAAACGGTTCACGGCAAGGCGTTGGAGCGCACGGCGCCGCTGAGAGTCGCCCGCACGAGCAAGCCCGGGTGAGCCGCCAGGCAGGCCCGTCCGTTCTTCGCCGATGACGGCTCGTCTCGAGCCGGCTCGAACCAGCGCCCCAGCTGCCGGCGTGCCCACGCCCTTGTCGTCCTGGGCCGAGACGGCGTAGCAGGAGAGCTTTTCATGACTGCGTCTTGCTCGCACGCGTTCCGAAGGCAAGAGCTTGCTGCGAGTGAGCAGAAGTGTCTTCGGACCGGCGAAGGTCACCGGATCGAAGCCGGCCCAGTACCAGAGCACGCGGTCGCCGGGCCGAAGCGTCACCGCGTCGGCGCCGACCGGCGGCTGCGCTCCGTTCAGCTTGAACATCCAGCCTCCAGTGCCGGTGGCCGGATAGAGGCCGATCTGATCGACGTAGGAACCGAGCGAGCCGACCGTCAGGTGGTAGTAGAACTCGCCGCTCGTCGCGGCGGCGGTGAGGGCATCGAGAGCCGTCGAGGCAACCTCGATACGCGGCTCGCCGGCGCCGAAGATGGTCTGCGTCTTTCCTTCAACTCGTACGGAAACCGACACGGCGCCGGCCAGCGGTACGAAGACTCCTGCCAGGACAAAGGCGACTGCGACTGTGACGAGAATGCGCTTTCGCACGAATACTCCCTTCCTCGAGGGGTCCGGTTGCGACGAGCGACAGGTCTTCTGACTTGGGGCGCCCTCCCCCGCCGTCTTCCCAGCCTTTAGGCCAGTGACGTCGTGGCAAGGGAGCTTCTCCCCTTACAGCGGCGGGACCGTCCCGGACTTGCACCGGGTTCCCCAACCGCTCGCCGGTATGTGCAGCGAGCCTATCATGGCCGGCGGCTATGTCCCGGTCGTCTCGATTCTTCAGGCTCTGGCTCCCGGTCATCCTCTGGGCGGCCGTGATCTTCGCGCTCTCTTCGATCCCGAGCCTCAACTCGGGCCTCGGAAGCTGGGACTTCGTACTGCGCAAGCTGGCTCACGCGGCGGAGTACGCATTGCTGGCGGCGCTGCTCCTGCGCGCGCTGGCCAGACCGTGGCTCGCCTTTCTTCTCGCGCTGGCATACGCGATCAGCGATGAGCTCCACCAGCACTTCGTGCGCGGCCGCGCGGGAACGCCGCGAGACGTCGCGATCGACGCCGCGGGCGCTCTGATCGGCCTCGCCGTCTTCTCTCACGCGCGGCGCCTCACGGGCAGACAATCCGCTGCCGGAGCCGACTAGACTCCGCCGCCGCACCGGGGTGCCAGAGGAACTTCGCGGCGCCGGTCACTAGAGTTTGGCCATGCACGAGATCATCAGCTTCGCCGTCATCGTGCTGGTAGTAGCCGGTGGGCTCTCCTTCGCGCTTGCCTGGAGCAGGATCAGCGAGCGATTGCCGATACCGGCGGCGGCGGTCTTCCTGATCGCCGGCGCCGCGCTTTCGGATATCTTTCCTCAGCTCGAGCGGCACGCTTCGATCCAGACCGTCGAGCGAGTCGCGGTCGTGGCGGTGATCGTCATCCTGTTCGACGGCGGCATGCACATCGGTTGGCGCCGCTTTCGCGCTTCGATCGTCCCGATCTCCTCACTCGGTCTGCTCGGCACTTTCGGCACGGCGGCGGTAGTCGCCGCCGGATGCCACCTGCTACTCGATCTCAGCTGGACGACCTCAGGCCTGATCGGCGCGGCGCTCGCCCCGACTGATCCGGCGGTGATGTTCTCGGTACTCGGGCGGCGCGAGGTCAGCGGGCGCACCGACACGATCCTCGAAGGCGAGTCGGGCGCCAACGACCCGGTGGGGATCGCGCTGATGTTGGGGATGATTCAGTTCGCCAACTCCGCTCACGGCTCTTTCTCGATCGTCCTGCGTGAGTTCGCGCTGGCAACGGGGATCGGGCTCGCCTTCGGGATCGCCGCCGGACGCTTGCTCGTTCCGCTGCTGCGCCTCAGGCTGCCCGTCGCCGGCCTCTATCCCCTGCGCACTCTGGCCGCTTGCGGCGTCGTCTATGGAATCACGAGCGTGGCGCATGGCTCCGGCTTTCTGGCCGTCTTCATCGCCGGCATCCTCGTCGGCGACGAGCGCGTTCCGTTCAAGGCCGAGGTCGAGTCCTTCCACTCCTCGCTGGCCTCGCTGGCCGAGGTCGCCGCCTTCGGCGGGCTCGGGCTGACCATCAACCTCGCCTTCGTCTGGGGCGACTGGGTCTGGCTCAAGGGCCTTGTGATCGCCGTTCTGCTGGCGCTCGTCGCCCGGCCGCTCGTGGCCGGCCTTTTGCTGTTGCCGGTACAGCTGCGTCGCGGCGAGCGCCTGTTCGTGCTCTGGGGCGGGCTCAAGGGGGCGGTGCCGATTTTGCTTGCGGCCTTCGCCGTGCTCGCGAACGTGGACGACGCCAAGCTGATCTACTCGCTCGTCTTTGTCGCGGTCGCCTTCTCGGTGCTCGTACAGGGAACGACCATACCCTTCGCCGCCGGACGCCTGGGCATTCCGATGCGCCTGATCGAGCCGACGTCCTGGCAGATCTCGGTGCCGCTTCGCAGCGCACCCGAGACCGTGTTGCAAGTCGTGCTACCCGAGAGCTCGGCCGCCGTCGGGATGCGCATCCGCGATCTCGAGCTGGGCGATGCCCGGGTGGAGCTGATCGTACGCGAGGGGAAGCCGATTCAGGCGCGAGGGACAACCAGGTTACGGCCCGGCGACGAGCTGCTCGTCGTTGCGAGCGCGGAATCGATCAGCCAGGTCGAGGCGCTGTTGGCCGCGACCGAGACCGAGTAGATAGGCCTTTGTCAGTGCTTGAGCAGCACCCGGCGGAGCTCTTCCTCGCGGGCGGTGCTGAGAATCGCGAGCACGCGATCGCCGGGCGCCAGCTTGGTCGAGTCGGTGGCAATCGTGGAGCGCCCCTCGCGGGCGACCGAGATCAGCCGGGCTCCTTCGGGCATCTTCAACTGCTCGATCCGCTTGCCCGACGAGGGCGAGTCCGCTCCGATCGGCACCTCGACGATCTCGAGCTCATCGTCGCGCAGCTGGAGCAGGCGGATGATGTCGCTCTCGGGGACTTCGTGCTCGATCAGGGCCATGATGCTCGAGGTGGCGCAAACCGTGGGCGCGACGCCGAGCAGGTCGAAGTGCGTCTGGTTGCGCGGATCGTTGACGCGCGCGATCACCTTGGGCACGAAGTAGCGCTTCTGGGCGATCTCACAGATGACGATGTTGTCCTCGTCGTCTCCGGTGACGGCGAGCAGCAGATCGGGCGGACGGCCGATGCCGGCTAGCTCCAGTACGTGCAGCTCGGTCGCGTCACCGCGCTGGACGCGGTAGTCGAACTCCTCCTCGAGCACGCGGAAGCGATCGGGGCGCTGCTCGACGATCGTCACTTCGTGGTTCTGCCGCAGCAACGAGCGGGTCACGTTCGCGCCCACCTTGCCGCCGCCTGCAATCAGCACGTACATCAGTGCCCCTTCCAGTGATGCTTCCGGAATTCGGGGTCACTAGCACCAAGCGATGCTAGGACGCAGGGAGCGTTCGTACTGGCTAGTACGGGCGCGACTGAGGCGGGCGCAGCGCGCCGCCTGATAGCGGGCCAGAAACCGGAGGGTATTGCTGAATGGGGCACTAAATGCTCGCACCTTCGGTCGAGACCATCTCGCTGACCAGCGCCGCCTCGGTGAGAGCACCGATTGCGATCGAGGTCGGGCAAACCGTGTGCAGCCCGCGCTCGGCGAAGAAGGCGGCTCGAGCCGGGTCGAGGACGCGAACGACAACGCGCTCGACGTGGAATCGCCGCTGCGCGATCAGGCCGATGACGATGTTCGTGTTGTCGCCGTCGGTGGAGACGACAACCGCGTCGGCCCCGTCGATACCGCTCTCGACCAGCACGTCGATATCGAGGCCGTGACCGACGATGAAACGCCCCGGCCAGCGCGTGCCGAGATTCGACAGTGCCTCCTCGTCCTCGTCGACCACCACGACTTCCCAGCCGGCATCGTGCAGATGACGCGCAACCGAGGAGCCGGTGCGGCCGCATCCGATGATGATCGCCTTCATCGGTCTCAGACTAACCGAAAGATCGGCGCAGCGGTCTCATCGTCGTATCAGTACGAGCGCGCCGTTTGGCACCGTCTTGGCAAACCGGCGAATGGCCCAGTTGTAAAGGCGCACGCAACCGTGGCTGGCCCAGGTGCCGATGGCCCAGGGCGTATTGGTGCCGTGGATGTAGAAGCCGCTCGCCCAGCGCCGCGAGCTGGAAAACCTGTAGAGCGGGCGGCGCAGCACACCCCAGGCGCCCGACGCGCGCTGAGCTGCACCGATCTTGAAATACCCGTCGGGCGTCGGTGTGGAAGGCGTACCGATGGCGATGTCGTAGTGCCTGACGACGACGTGCTGCCGCACGTCGTAAAGGGTCATCGAGCGCTCGTCGACGAGAACGTAGCTTGCTTGTTGGGGCAACTTCGTGGGCGGCCCGAGGCTGTAGACGATTCTTCCTCGCGACCGTGCCGAAGAGCCGAACCCGTTCGACGCCGTCAGCTGCAGCCGCTCGATACCGTAGGGAACACGCACGCCGTCGAGCACTATCTGACCGTCGGCGCCAGAAACGAGCACCGCGTCATGGGTCAGCGGCTCGGGCCCGGTCGTGACCGTGACGCCGGTGACCGTTCGATTGGAGGTGGCCTCGAGCGTGGTCGACGGCGCGACGATGCTGCCGCTCTTCAGCGCCAGTCGAGGCACCGATGGCGTGTACATCTGTGGCGTCTGCACGAGCGTCGCCCGGCCGAGCGACACGCCCTGCGCATCGAGAGCGTCGACGCCGAAAGCACTGGCCGCCGCCAGGCGGAACGCGACGCCGGAGCTGACCGTACCCGCCACCGTCGAATCGGCCACCGGTACCGTGGCAAGCGGCTGCCCGTTGACCGAGAAGAAAACCGTCGTCGTCCCGACCGGATAGTCGGCGGCGAGGGTGATGGTGCCCGCCGCCCAGTCGACGCCCTCGGGCGGCACGCTCAGCACTGGCGCGGCGGCGTGCGCCGCGGCCGGCAGCAGAACAGCCGTCGCGAGCAAGACGAAAGACGCGGTGCGCAGGCGGCGAAAACTCATTTCGACCTCACGATGATCTGATACACGCGCTGGGTCGTGTTCAGAACCCAGAAATCGGTATAGGGCCGCTTGCCCCAGACGTAGTGGTTGAACTTCGGCGTGTGAATTCTCTTCATCCCGGGGTAGGCGGCCGTGAGCTGCGTCTCGCCGGCGCCGACCTTGATCCCATTCGAGGTCACGTAGATGGGCGAGTTGAAGCTGAACTGGAAGACGCGATGGGCCGAGTTCGAGAGCATCTCGCAGGGATAGCGGCCGTTCTTCTTCTTACCGAAGCTCATCGAGTACACGACGCGGCTGCCGTAGTTGGGGTCGCGCTGCAAGCCGCCGTTCATCCCCAGGAAGGCGGCCGCCTTGGCATCGATCTGACCGAGACGAGCTCCGCCGGGGCCTGCGTTTTCGTGGATCACGACCGCCGCGGTCGCCGTCGAAGCCACGGCCAGCGCGACGAGCCCGGCTACTAGAGCCAGATAGCCGGATCGTCGTAGCATTCTCATCGCTCGCACCTCCACCGTCGTTACCCCGTTACGAGATTATTCGACCCTACGCCGGCGAGATGCTAGTCTCGGCCGCGCTCCAGGGTCAACTCGGCGCGAGAGCCACTGCCGGAGACAGAGATCCCGTGACGAGAGAAAACAAGAGCGGACGACCGAAGCGGCTCACGCTCGGTCGCCTGATCGTGCGCCTCGTCACGATGGCCGTCGCCCTGGTGCTGATCGATCTCCTCGTCGGTCACTACCTTGGCCCCGACCAGAACTACGACGCCGATTGGCGCCTGCCCCGGACGCAGTCGATGTCGGCGCTGCCCGGCTACGTCGCGCACATCGAGGCGCTGCGTCGGGACACCCGACGCCCCAGGGTGTTGTTCCTCGGCTCCTCGCCGACCTGGGGCGAGATGAACAGCGACCGCCATCACACCTATTCGGCCGCCTTCGCCCGAACTGCCAGGTCCGCGGGCGTCGACGCGCGGGTTTACAACCTCGGTGCCGACGGCGCGCTGGTCGCCGACCAGTACTTCATCGCCGATCGCCTCGCCGGCCACGCCGACCTGTTGGGGATACAGCTCACCTACCACACCTTCAACCCCGCGGCGCGCATCGACGGAACGGAGCGCTTCGCGGAGCTGCCCCGGATCCTCGGCGACCCGGTGAGCTCACCGGTAGCGAGCGCGCTCGGTATCGATCGCACTCCGCCGCTTAACCTGAGCGGTGAGGTTGATCGAGCGCTCGATCGCCGCTGGCTGCTCTTTCGCGATCGCAACGAGCTGGCCACGCGGCTCTTCGGCCGCCCGTTCCGCGACGAGCTCTATTCGCGCTGGCAGAAGCTGGTCGGGAGCGGACCCAAGCAGCTGCCTCTGACTCCGAGCTTGCCCAAGAACACCGCTTTCGACCGGCTCGACCCCGCGCGGCAAACCGAGATCGTCGAGCGCTACGCCGATTTCGCGAGCTTCCACATCCGGCGCGGCGACTCCGAGTTGCGCATGCTCGACTTGCTTTGTGCCGAGCTGGAGCGCCGTCACGCTCACGCGGTCTTCTTCATCTCGCCGCTCAACGTCGCCGCGCTCGAGAGCTTCGGCGTGTTCGATCACCGTCTCTACTCCGCCAACGTGGCGATCATCCGGGCCGTCGTCGAGCGACACGGGCTGACCCTGATCGACTGGAACCGGCCGAGCAAGGAGCTGCCCGCCGCGCTGTTTGCCGACGTCACGCACACCACCGACCACGGTAGTGCCGTCTTCGCTCGCCGACTTTACCGGGCGCTGGCGCCGCTCCTCGCCGCGGGAGCGCAGCCGTGATCTTCGGCGAGGCGCTGTATTTCATCGCGCTGGCCGTGGCGGTCACGCTCTTCCGCTTCGCGCCGGGAAAGCTGCGGCCCTGGCTGATCTTCATCTGCGGGCTGGCGTTCTACGGCTACTACGCCGGCCGCTTCTGGCTGCTGATCCTGGGCGAGGCGTTGCTCGTGTGCGCGCTCGGCAGGGTGATGCGCCGGCCGCGGTTCGCACTCCCGGCGTTCGCATTGGGGCTCGCCGGCGTGATCGGCGCGCTGGCTTACTTCAAGTACTCACGCCTGCTTGGCCCGGTGCTCGGACAGACCCTGGGCACTCACTCCGGAGCGCTGCCCTCCTTCCAGGACATCGCCGTGCCGCTGGCGATCTCGTTCTTCAGCTTCGAGTTCATCCACTACATCGTCGACATCCGACGCGGCACGATCAAGCGTCACGGGGTCGGCGATTTTCTCGCTTTCGCCATGTTCGCGCCGACGATGGTCGCCGGGCCGATCAAGCGCTTCCAGCAATACTCGCCCCAGGTTCGAGCGGCCCGCGCCGACGCAGACGACGTCAGCGCCGGCATCACGCGCATCGTCGTCGGGCTGGCCAAGAAGATCGTGCTCGCCGACACGTTCGCGCTGTGGTTGGGCCCGCTCGGCTCGACCAGCGCGCTCGACCAGGCCTCGAAGGTGCAGATCGTGAGCGCGCTGGTCGCCTACTCGCTGCACATCTACTTCGACTTTTCCGGCTACTCCGACATCGCGATCGGCTCGGCGCGCCTGTTCGGCATCAGCGTTCCCGAGAACTTCGCCTGGCCCTACCTGCGCTCCAGCATCCGCAGCTTCTGGCGCCACTGGCACATGTCGCTCACCCGCTGGGTGATGGATTACGTCTACATCCCGCTCGGCGGCAGCCGCCGCGGACTTGCACTGACCTGTCTGAACCTGATGGCGGCGTTCACCATCGTCGGAATCTGGCACGGCGCCGCCTGGCACTTCGCGGCCTGGGGAGTCTTCAACGGCCTGCTGATGGTGGGACATCGGCTCTGGACCGAGCTGGGCCGAAAGCCTCTGCTCGCCGCCGTCCCGGCGCTCAGTAGAGGGGCCGCCGGAAAGGTCATCCACTACACCGGTAGCGCCGCGGGCGGGCTACTGACGTTCTCGCTCGTGACGCTCGGCTGGGGCCTGTTCGTAATGCCCTACGACCGCTTCCTACACCTGCTCGGGAGGCTGCTGTGAAGAGGTTCACCGGAAGCCGTGCGCAGTTGCTGTTAGTCGATATCGCCGTCGGCCTGGTCTGGGCACTACTTCTCGCCGCCGTCGTGATCTTCTCCAGCGGCGTCTCTCAGTTCATCTACGTCGACTTTTAGTGCGAGTCGCCCGGGCTCGTCCCGTCCGGCGCCGGCTCCGGTAGGCCTTCAAAAGCGTTCTCCGGGAAGGAGACGACCATCACTTCGCAGGGCGCCTTGCGCAGGACGTACTCCACGGTCGGCGAGAAGAAGCGCGAGTGACGGCGCCAGCGGGCGCCCGAGCCGACGACGATCAGGTCGGCGTTGAGATCGCGAGCCTGCTCGACCACCGCGGCCCCGATCGAGCGTGTGCGCACCGAGTAGCCGCGTATCGGTACATCGTTCTCGTCGGCGAGGGCCTTTGCCTCGGCCAGGGTCTCCGCGGCCCAGCGTTCCTCTTGCTCGAGCGGCGCGTCGAGCGCCTGCTCGAGCGGCACCTCGATCACGTTCACGGCGATCACCGAGCCCTTCCGCTCTTGGGCAATTCGCAACGCGGTGGCGATGATCTCCTCGCCGATGTCGCTCATCTTAAGCGGCACCAGGATGGTCGTGAACCCAGCCTCGGGCAGCTCCTGCTCGCCGCCGGCTTCGACCTGCTCGAGTAGACCGGTGCCGCGCCGGCGGCGAACGAGGCCGAAGACCACGAGCCCCACGGCCAGCCAGATCGGGCCGCCGTAGCGGGCCGCCGGATGGGTGATCATGGTCAGGACGAAGATGAAGATCGTGAGCGTGGCGCCAAGCAGGGCGGGCAGCGGTAGCTCGCCGCCGAAGACGCGGATCGAGAAGGGAACCCGGTAGGGGCGGGAGCGGCCTGATTCGCTGTAGCGAAGCTTGATCACAGCGATCTGAATGGCGCTGAAAGCGATCAAGACGCCAAACGAGAACAGGCTTGCCAGGAAAGTCGCCTGTCCTTGCAGTCCGGAGCGATGCAGCGGCTCGGTCGCGAGCAGCAGCCCGCCCGAGATCAGCACGACCATGACCAGTGCCTGTGGCGATACGAGCGTGCGGTGGTAGAGGCGGCCGAAGGGCGCCGGCAGCATCCTGTGCTCACCGAGCGATCGGGTGAGGCGAGCGAAACCCGAGATCGCCGTCGTCGCGGCCAGAAGCAGAATCGCCACGCCGCTCAGGCCGACGAACACGCGCAGCGCCGTGGCAAGAATGCTCGGCAGGTGAGGGGAAAGGGCGGAGACGATCCCCATCAGGGGAGCGCGCTTCCACTCGACGCCGAGCGCGGTCTTGCCGGCATTGACCTGGAACGCCGACAGGCCGACGACGGCGATCAACACGTAGACGACGATCACGGTGCCGATCGCCGCACGGAGGTTCTTCGGCAGCTTGTTCGGATTGCGGCTCTCCTGCGCGAGATTGGCGACCGTCTCGATGCCCGTGTAGGCCAACATCGCCAATGACAGGGCGAAGGCGAGCGAGCCCCAACTCGGCACGCTGCCGAAATGCACGCCCGACGCGAGCCCGTGCCAGGAAACGAGCATCGCCGTGCCGAGCCCGATCAGAACGATCTGCGTAGCCAGGTCGAGGGCCGCGAGGACGATGCCGAAGCGGTAGAGGCTGGGACGGAAAGCGAGGCGCATCAACGCCAGTGCCGCCACCAGCGCCACGGCGATCAGCGTGTCGTACGGCGGCCGCCTGAGAATCGAGACGTCGAAGGCGGCGCCCAGATAGTGCGGCGCGAAGAGCGTCGTCAAGGCGATGACGATCAGGTAGTCGAGCATCAGCATCCAGCCGACCACGAAGCCCGCAACGTCGCCGAAAGCCCGCCGGACGAAACTCGAGGCGCCTCCCGTCTCGGGTGAGGATGTGATCGCCTCGGCGTAGGAGAGCGCCACGAGAAGGAAAACCGCCCCGACGACCAGTAGCACCGCCGGTGTCAGGCCGAGCGCTTTCGCCGCGACGATGCCGAGCGCGAAGTAGATCGAGGAGGCTATCTCGCCATAGGCGATCGAGAAAAGATCTCGCCCGCCGAGAACCCGTTTCAGGCGTGGACGTTTTCTAGCCATCGACGCCGAGCTTAACCACCGTGCAAGGGCCAGGGTTCCAGAACTGGCGCGGGCGCACGACGAGCGCCACGGCTACGGCACGGAGCTCACCGGATAAGAGAGGGCGGGAAGCCGAACAACCCATCAACGGTGCCGCGAGAGATACAGCCGCCCGAGCCCGGCGGCGGCGAAAAGGGGCCCGATCAGGAAGCCGACGACACCACCACCGATCAGAGCCGTCCGCAGCACGATCGCGGCGCCGAGGAAGATCAGCGCCAGCGAGGTGATGGTTATCGAGAGACGGTAGAAGCTCATGCCGGAACGAGCATACGCCCGCGCACAAACGCAACGTCCGAGTGCGCCGAGCGATACCTTTCACGGCGCGATGAAGATTTTCATGGTCGGAGCCGGTCAGGTGGGGACGACGATTCTCGAGGCGCTGCGCGGCGAGCACGAGTTCAGGGTGGTCGATCGCGATCACGACCGTCTGGCCGAGCTGGTGCAGAATTACGGCGTGGGAACCGTCGAGGGTGACGGCACCAGCCGCCGCGTACTCAAAGAAGGCGGGATAGAGGACGCAGACCTCTTCATCTCCTGCACGTCGGGTGACGAGGCCAACCTGGTCGCCTGCCTGCTCACGCGCCGCCTCGCCCCTAAGGCGAAGACAATCGCCCGCGTCTCGAACGAGGAGTATCTCGAAGTCTGGCGTGACCATTTCCTCGACGTCGATTTCGTCGTTTCCTCCGAGCTCGAAGCAGCGCTCGCCGTCTCGCGCATCATCGGTATCCCGGCGGCTCGGCAAACGGATGTCTTCGCCGACGGCCAGGTGCAGATGGTCGAGTTCGAAGTGCCGCACGAGATCGCTTCGGGAGCCGTAATCGGCAGGCGCCTGCGCGAGAGCGCGATTCCCTACGACTCACGTGTCGCCAGCATCATCCGCGAGAAAAAACGCATCGTTCCGCGTGGCAGCGAGCGAGTCGAGCCCGGCGATCGCGTCGTTGTGATCGGATCTCCCAAGGCGATCAACCTCTGGAGCGCGATCGTCGCAGGCGGCGAGCAACGGACGGGCGACGTGGTCGTGTTCGGCGGTGGGCGCACGGGCGTGGCGATCGCACGCGTGCTGCTCTCACAGGGCAGCCGCGTACGCATCGTCGAGGCTGACGGCCGGCGAGCACAACAGATCGCTGAGCTGCTTCCCCGAGCCCGTGTGCTCCACGCAACCGGCATGAATCCCGACTTTCTCGATCGCGAGCAGATCGGGCGCGCCGAGGTGGCGGTCTTTGCCATGCGCGAAGACGCGAAGATTCACTACGCGGCAACGCTGGCCAAGCTGCACGGCGTTCCCTTCACGATCGCCATCGTTCACGACGCCGTTTCGATCGAGGTGTTCGAGAAATCGGGTATCGACGTGGCCCTGAACCCGCGCCTGATCACCTCCGAGGAGATTGTCCGCTTCGCTCACGATCCGCGCACGCGCCAGGTCTCGATGCTCGAGCGCGACCGCTTCGAGATTCTCGACGTCACGGTGCGCGAAGACAATGAGTTGATCGGAAAGCCGCTCAGCGAGCTGCCGGCCACGGGCACGATCATCGGCGCGATCATCCGCAACGATCGAGCCATCTTCCCGCACGGCCACGACCGTATCCAACGAGGCGACCGCGTAATCGTCTTCACCGAAACTGCGCACGCGGTCAAGCTCGAGCGCGAGCTGTGACGGCGAGAAGACGGTTCCGACGCGCCGTCAAGCGCCGCTCTATCGGCGTCAGCGTCCGGGCCAGCCTGCACGCACTCGGGCGCGTCCTGGAGTTCACCAGCCTCGCGCTCGCCCTGCCCGCGCTCGTTGCCGTGGGCTACCTCGAGACGCCCCTCCCCTTTCTGATTCCACTCGCCATCGGGCTCGCGCTCGGTTACCTGTTGGAGCGGACCAATCGCGACAAGGGGCGCCTGGGGACACGCGAGATGTTCCTCGTGATCCCGCTCGCCTGGCTCGCTGCCGCGCTGCTCGGTAGCGGCCCGTACCTGCTTGCGGCCCACGGCCTCGGGCATTGGACGGACGCCTTCATGGAGTCGATGGCCGGCCTCACCACGACTAACATCAGCGTGATCGGCGACCCCGGCAAGCTGCCGCGCTCACTCCTCTTCTGGCGCCAGTTCAGCCAGTGGCTGGGCGGCCTGGGAGTGATAGTGCTGACCCTCGCCCTGCTGCCGCGCCTGCGCGTCGGCGGCCGCGAGCCCACAATCGCCGAGCCGCCCGGCCAGGAGGTAGAGCGCCTCTCGCGCGGCGTGAAGATCGTAATTCGCCGCTTCGGTCTTCTCTATCTCGGCCTCACCGTCGCCGCGGCGCTCGCACTGATCGGGCTTTCGCTCTTCGACGTCGACGCTCGACTGAACGTCTTCGACGCCGTCAGCCTCGCTCTGAGCACCGTCTCCACAGGAGGCTTCTCGCCTCACGCCGGGTCGCTCGCCGACTTCTCGGCTGCGACGCAGTGGGTCGTTTTCGCCTTCATGGCGCTCGCCGGCGCGAACATCGTGCTTCTGTTCAGGGGGCTGCTGCGTGGCGAGAAGCGCCAACTTCTGCGCGACAGCGAGAGTCGCCTCTACGTCTTCATCGGCCTGCTCGGAGCCGCGGGAATCGCCGCGGCACTCGCCGCGGGCAACGTGGCGCATGGTTGGCGCTCGATCCACGAGGGGCTGTTCCAGTCGGTTTCCTTCCTCACGACCAGCGGCTTCACGATCGGCAATATCTCGACCTGGCCGCTCGCGGCGACCGCTATTCTGGTCGGGCTTGCGCTCATCGGGGGTTGCGCCTTCTCGCTCTCCGGCTCGCAGAAGATTCTGCGCGTTCAGATCATCGGCAAGGTGCTACGCCGCGAAGTGGTACAGACCGTTCACCCCGAAGCCGTTCTGCACATACGCATCAACCGGCGCAGGCTCGATGAGCGGTCGGTACGGGGCGTCGTCGCCTTTGCCCTGATCTTTTTCGGCCTGCTCGCCACGGGAGTGCTCGCGCTCGAGCTCGACGCGGCGCGGATGGACTTCCATCTAAACGTCTTTCCGGCGCTCGCCGACGCCACCGCGGCACTCGCCAACGGCGGCCCCGGTCTCGGCTTCGCCGGCCCGGCGGGCTCGTTCGCTCCTTTCAGCGACGTCTCCAAGCTCGTGCTCTCGGCGCTGATGCTGATCGGCCGGCTGGAGATCATCCCGATCGCCGTACTCTTCAGCCGGAGCTACTGGCGCCCTTAGAACTCGGAGCAAAATGAATACCCGTCGACTGGCTGCGATCGGTGGATGCGAAGCTAGGACGCAGCGCCTCGTTCGTAGCAGCGCTACGGGCGAGGCCGAGGACGACGCAGCGCGCCGCCGAGCGCGGCCACGCGCGGAGTGCTTCTTTTTGATTCGAGTTCCTTAGAACTCGCCGCGCGAGAATGCCAACCTAGTGCGTGATTCTCGCCGCGACCTACGCGGCGCTCTCGAGCCGCTCTTTCAGCCGCTGCTGATCCTTCGGAACCTGCTTGCGGGCCTGGCTGCGGACCAGCGGTAGCAGCAGCTTTCCAAGCCCGTGGCCCTTGAAATCGAGTACCAGCGACAAGCGGGAGCTCGAGCCATCGCCGAGAGGCTCGACGGTGGCTCTTCCGATCACCCGAACCGGGCCGTCGATCCCGTGGAAAGCGAATACCCGCGGTGGATCGTGCTCGGTCACCTCGTAGGAGATCGTCTGCTCGCGCTTGCCCATACGGCGCCGTTCGCTGCTCTTCGTGCCAACCCGGGTCGGGCCGTCTCCCTGCTTCTCGGCGCTGACGAGCTGCTCCTGCCACTCGCTATGGCGCTCGAGATCGTCCAGGTAGGCGAACACGTCTTCGGGACGTCGAGCGATCTCGATGCTGGCCGTGATAGGCGCCATCGTTACTCCTTAGCGGAGGACCTTGTGACCGGCCAGCTCCTCGGCCCCCTGGATGACGTTGTATACCGGCGAGACCATCGGCTGGCCGGGATCGGCCCCGAGCTCCGCCATGATCGGCAGCAGCGTCTGTCCAAAGGCCTCGAACGACTCCTGCGACTCCCAGATGTCGAGCACTTGGATCTTCCCCTCGCTCTCGAGAGCGACGTGTAACAGCCTGCCGGCCGGGGAGCCGGCGCCGGCCTCTTCGAGCCCGCTGATCGTTGCGTCGTACGTCTCCGGCGTGAACGAACTCGGTGTGAAATAAAAGCCTAGAGCCATCTCTTGCCGCCTTTCCGCATCTTTTTATTAGTCAGTGAATCGAGATGGTCCCCGTCGTGGTCCTATTGAAACGTGCAGCTAGCCAGCGCCGACTTGGGCGAGCGTTCAGGAATGTCCCCCCACGTTGGCGGTGCGTTGCGAATGAGCCGGTCTCGCCGCCTGCTCGCGTGGCCGAGGAGTACAGCGATCTCTGCGCTCTCGCCGCGGTTTGAACTGGGCCAGTAACGTCAAGGATGAGGACATGAAAGAGTCCGGCGCGAGCACCGGCCAGTCGGCGTCGGAGCTGATCTCGGAAAGAATCGCCGAGCTCGGCGATTGGCGCGGGGAAACCCTCGGCAGAATGCGCGAGCTGATCAAGGAAGCAGACCCGGACGTCGTCGAGGAGTGGAAGTGGATGGGCACTCCGGTTTGGTCGCACGACGGCATCATCTGCACCGGCGAGTCCTACAAGAAGGTCGTGAAGCTTACGTTCCACAAGGGCGCGTCTCTGAAGGATCCGGCCCGGCTCTTCAACTCGAGTCTCGACGGAAACGTACGCCGCGCGATCGACATCCACGAGGGAGAAGAAGTTGACGAGCCCGCCTTCAAGGCGCTCATTCGCCAAGCGGTCGCGCTCAACAGTTCTGGCAAGGCGAAACCTGCGAAGAAAGCGAAGTCCTAATAAAGGATTCCGCCCCTGAACGGGCGCACATCGGCATGGGCAAATGTTCGGGCATGTCTCCCTGGCGCCACGTCTTAACTATCGCCCGATCGTTGGCCAGGTAGTCTGGCCGCGTGCTTGTCGCAGTCAGCCTGAACTACCTGATCCACTGGCCGACGAAGGGTGGCTACAACTTCGTGAGCGGCCCGCTCGCCGACATCACGCTGATTACGGCATTCGGCAGCGCACTCTACCTCTGGCTGCGGAAGCACAACTGCCATGTCCAGGGCTGCTGGCGCTTACAGTGGCACCCCCACCCTGATCACGGCCACCCGGTGTGTAAGAAACACCACCCGGATGGCCATGGTGTGCGCGCGTAGAAGATCGCCTCAATCTCTGAGGATGCCGCGGTAGGCGGTGTTGAACTCCTCAAGATCGTCCGCCAAAGTCACGGGATCCGAGTCCCCCGATCTTTTTAGACACGAAGCTCACACAGCAAGCAGCGAGGAAGGCGGGGGGATTGCGAACGCCATAGCAGCGATGGGACCGCTTTAACCGGGGCCGCAGCTGCTCGTGTCCGGAGCGAGACCGATCATCGCGATGTCATCGAGATGATTGGCGGCAGAACCCAACCCGAGGGCGTGGAAGAAAGCAAGGCCGTAAGAGGCCCCGTCCTTAATGAACCCGGTCGCGCCGAGCGGGATGCGGACGGTGCCGGCGATGTCGCCGTTCTCGTCCGCTGCCAGTTCGGCCACTTCAAGTTCGTCGCTCGAGCCGAGCCCCGGCGAGGTAAAGAAGAGCCGGACCGATGTTCCAGGCGTAAAGCCTCCTCCCGAGTAGCGCACTTCCTGGCCAGCCTGGAAAATGCCTTCGCAATCGGGGTTCCCAGGGCTGGTCGCCTGAACGGTCAGCTCATAAACTCCGACTGCGGGAGTGTTCGTTGTCGAGCCGACTTGTGTTTTTTCCTGAACGGTCAGCTCATCCACCCCTTCTGCGGAATTGGTAGATATCGAGCCGACTTGTGTCCTTTCCTGAACGGTCAGCTGATCCACCCCTTCTGCGGAAGTGGTAGATATCGATCCGACTTGTGTTTTTCCCTCTTCTGCGGGAGTGGTAGATATCGATCCGACTTGCGTTTTCGCGAGTTCGCGTTTCGTGCCGCCGTTCGAGGATCGTAGGAGAAAGGCCGCCGTTACTCCGATCCCCAGAAGCGCAACAAACGCGATTAAATGACCGACCGTTATCCTCATTTGCCCACCACCGGGCTCTTCGGCGAGACACCCGTCTCCCTTTAGTCCCGGGGCTCATTTCGTGCTCGATCCGGTTGGGATCCGGGTCCACACGGGAGCGCCTATCGAGTAGAGGGCCGCGTCGGATGGGCGAGTGTCCAGGAATGTCTCTTGATGGGCGGGATACGGCCGTGGCGCCGGCCGTGGACGGGATCAGTTGAGGGTCGCGGCGAAAGAGCCGGCGACTATCACCTGATCGGGGCCGGCGGCGAGGTCATCAACACAGGTGTACTTGGCGATGTTCGGCGCCCAATGCATGACCCGGCCGCCGGCGGCGAAGTCGAGCGCGGCGAGGTTGTTGCGCGGTTGCCTCTCGATCACACCGAAGCTGTTGCGGCAGTTGCCGGCGAGATAGACGATGTCGCCGGAGACAGCGAAGCGGTAGCCGCCGGTCTCGTGGCTGAGCGGGTCGAGCGTGCCGGTCTGCTCATTCGTGATCCCGAAGCCGTCGTGCCCGGCCGTGAAGACACGGCCGTGAGTGACAAGGATCGTGGCGACGTCGCCTATCAACGACCGGCCGTGAGCCTGCGGAGCCATCCAGGAGGTGAGGCGGCCGCTTTGGGCGTCGAGGACGGCGATCGAGTCGCGCGGCTTGCCGGCGACGCTCTTCAGGCCATCGCTGCCGATGAAGAGGCGGCCTTGGTCGAGCGCGAGTGCCCCAATCGAGACGATCGGCCCCATTAGCGGCTTCGCCGCGAGGCTCGGTGTTCGCCAGGGCAGCAGCTTGCCGCTGCGGGGGCTCAGAGCGACGAGCGAGGGGTGCGCCTTGCCGCCGACGTTGCTGAAGTCGCCGCCCGCGTAAACGCGCTGCTTGCTTGCGGCGAGCGCAAGAACACGAGTGGCGCTGCCAGCGCCACTGACCGGCGTACGCCAGCGGAGCGCGCCGGTCGTAGCGTCCAGGGCCACGACGCCGAAGCTGCCGGCGACGTAGAGCGTCGTGCCGAGGCGTCGAAGTGCGAGCGGCGAGTCGTCGGGATTGTCGAGTTGGCGTCCGGCCGGCAGCTGGGGTTTAAATGCCGCATCGAGGGTGCCGCCGGCGTGGAGGTGGGCCAGGTCGTTCATCTTGACGCGGCCGATGCAGGTGAAGACGCCGGCCACGAACCAGCCGCCATGCCCGTCGGCGAGCACAACGTTGACGCCACCATTCGGATTCGGGAACGCGCGGTCGATCGCGCCTGTCCGCGCGGAAACTAAGACCAGGCTCCTGTACGTGCCCTTGCTGCAACCACCACCCGCCGAGGATGCGGCCGTCGAGCTGCCAGCAACGGCGAAAACGGCGACGACTGCCACGGCTACTAGCACGCTTCTCATCAACGTTTACCTTGTACACCCTGAGCCGGGCGGGCAGAAATGATCTGCGCTATCAGGCCGTCAAAACCGGCGTCTGTCCTCGTTTCGAGGGATGTCTTCTCGCGTACAGAATGAGGCAGGGCGCGCATACAAGCGGCGGCGGAACTGACGCCCGAACCCGCACCCTTGGCTATTCCGGACGCTCCGATAGAGGACCGGCGCCTGCGCCAGCGTCCTCTACCTCGAGCGATCCTATGAGCCATCGCTCGCGCACCCAATACCGCGCCAAACGCTCGTAACGCGGTCTGGCCCCGGAACGAGCAAAGGGGCCTTTCGGCCCCCTCGCTTTAGTGTGATGCGAACCTATCGATCAGTGGATCGAAGCGATCAGAGGGATCATCAGGATCGCGACGATGTTGGCGATCTTGATCATCGGGTTGATCGCCGGACCGGCGGCGTCCTTGTAGGGATCGCCTACCGTGTCGCCGGTGACGGCCGCGGCGTGCGCGGGAGAGCCCTTGCCGCCGTAGAGGCCGTCCTCGATCGTCTTCTTGGCGTTGTCCCAGGCGCCTCCGCCGGAGGTCATCTCGATGGCCAGGAAGAGCCCGGTCACGATCGTGCCGATCAGCAGTCCGCCGAGCATGTCGGCGGAGATGATGCCGGCTGTGATCGGGATGACGATCGGGATCAGCGCCGGCAGCATCATCTTCTTGATCGCCGAGCCGGTGACGATGCTGACCGCCGTCGTGTAATCCGGCTTCTGCTCGCCCGTCATGATCCCGGGCATTTCGCGGAACTGCCGCCGCACCTCTTCCACGACCTGACCGCCGACGACGCCGACTGCCTGCATCGCCATCGAGGCGAACAGGAAGGGCATCAGGCCACCGACGAGCAGGCCGGCGATGACCCAGGGGCTGTCGAGCTTGAAGGTGGTGTTGACGTGCGAGGCTCCCAGCTTGGTCGCGTACTCGGAGAAGAGCACCAGGGCGGCCAGTCCGGCCGATCCGATCGCGTAGCCCTTGGTGACGGCCTTGGTGGTGTTACCGACGGCGTCGAGCGGATCGGTGACTTTGCGCACCGACTCGTCCATGTCGGCCATCTCGGCGATACCGCCGGCGTTGTCGGTCACCGGCCCGTAGGCGTCGAGAGCGACGATCAGGCCGGTCATCGAGAGCTGCGCCATGACCGCGACGCCGATGCCGTAAAGCCCCTTCTTCGCGTCTCCGTTTCCGCCGGCCAGATAGTAGGCCGAGAGGATGCCCGTAGCGATCACGATCACCGGCGCGACTGTGGCCTGCATGCCCCAGGCGAGCCCGGAGATGATGTTGGTCGCGTGCCCGGTCTGCGAAGCCGAGGCGATCGACTTGACCGCTGGCCAGCGCGTGCCCGTGTAGAACTCGGTAATCGCCACCAGCAGGAAGGTGACGGCGAGACCGACCAGCGCCGGTAGGTAGAGCTCGCGGAACGAGAACAGGCCGTTGTCGTAGGCCATCATGATCGGGATGAAGCCGATCGCGGAGAGGATCGTGGCGACGATCACGCTCTTGTAGAGAGCGTTCATGATCGAGCCCGAGCGACCGATGCGCGCGAAGAACGTTCCGATGATCGAGGCGAAGATCGAGATGCCGCCGATCGCGAGCGGAAGCAGAATCAACTCCGTCGTCTTGAAGTGAGTTGCCAGCAGCATCACCGCGACGGCGGTGACGGCATAGGTCTCGAACAGGTCGGCCGCCATACCGGCGCAGTCGCCGACGTTGTCACCGACGTTGTCGGCGATGACCGCCGGGTTGCGCGGATCGTCCTCGGGGATACCGGCTTCGATCTTGCCGACCAGGTCGGCGCCGACGTCGGCAGCCTTGGTGAAGATGCCGCCGCCGAGCCGCGCGAAGACCGAGATCAGCGAGCCTCCGAAGGCCAGGCCGACCAGGTGGTCGACGGTCTTCGGCTGCGAGACGTCGAAGCCCGCGGTGAGGATCCAGTAGTAGCCGGCAACGCCGAGAAGGCCCAGACCGACCACCAGCAGTCCCGTCACCGAGCCGGCACGGAAGGCGATCTTGAAGGCCGGCTTGAGTCCGTCCTTGGCCGCCTGCGCAGTGCGGACGTTGGATCGCACCGAGACGTTCATACCGATGAACCCCGCTGCCGCCGACAACGTCGCGCCGACGAGGAATCCAATTGCCGTTCCCCAACCGAGCTTGTCGTAGAAGCCGATCAGCAGGAACGGAACCACCGAAACGATGGCGATCGTCGTGTACTGCTTGCGCAGATAAGCGCGCGCGCCCTCCTGGACGGCGTGCGAGATCTCGCGCATCCGCTCTGTCCCCGTCGGCTGCCTGAGCAGCCACACGATCAGAGCGACTCCGTAACTGATACCGGCGGCCGCCGCTACAAGCGCGAACAGCACGGCATGTTCACTGAAAAAGTTCATTGTCCTCCCGCTCTCACAAAGGTCCGCGCCGAAGGCTGTCGACGCGGCGCTTTTTTATCACAGAAGCGGCTCAGCGAAGCGGCTTCAACCGCTCTGTCCCGTCCGGCGAACAACCCGACAGCCCGCTCGAGCCGCGGCTGGCCGCTTCAAACCTGCGAAACCTCGCGGGGTATTTCCCCGGCTACCCGGCGGATTCCGAGCTGCCGGCCTCGGCGGGCTTACCGCTTTCGGGCTCGGGCGAAGAGGCGGCGGAGTCGCTGGGCTCGGTCTTCTCGTTGATCGCGTCGGCGAAAGCCAGTTGCATGTTCGTGATGGCGCTCTGAAGCTCGTCGGCCATCTCGACGGAGACCTGCTCGCGCAGAATCGGCTCCAGCGCGCGCAGTGTGTCGATTGCCAGGCGCGCCTGGGCGAGATCGCGCTGCTCGCCCGAGAGGCGGATGAAACCGAGCTGGATTAGCCCCACGGCGTTCTGAACCACGAGGTCGGAGACCTTGATCTTGAGCAGCTGCGCCGCCAGATCTTCGGCGCTCGCGTCCTCCGCAGCCTGCTTCTCTTCCTCAGCCACCTACGCGCTCCGACCCCTTGACCAGCTCGGCGTAGATCTCCTGCAAGCCGGCTCCCTCTTCGAAGCGCGCAATCTGACGCTCGGCCGAGTTCTGCTCGGCAACGGCCAGAAACGGCGCCGCGCCCAGCTCCTCGGCGACCGGCAGGACCCACTCGATCAACTCCTCTACCGCGGCCCTGGTCGAGCGCAGATCGCCGCTCTCGAGGTCGATCATCTCGCCCGAAAGACCCCAGCGAATCGCGCGCCAGAGGTTCTCTTCGATCATTCTGTGCGGCTGCCAGACGAGCGGCTCGCCCTCGTCGAGAGCCCGAGCGCAGCGGGCGACCAGCGAGTAAGCAAGGGCTGCCAGCGAGCGAGACTCGCCGAGATCGGGCTGGGCGTCCGCGATTCTCACTTCGACGGTCGGGAAAGAGAGGTGAACGCGCACACTCCACCAGAGCTGCGTGTGCTCGCTGACCGAGCCCGTACGGTAGAGGAAACGAATGAACTCCTCGTACTCGCGCCAGTCGGCGAAGGCGTCCGGAACGCCGCAGCGCGGGAAGCTGCGGGTGAAGATCTGGCTGCGGGCCGAGTGCAGGCCGCTGTTGACCCCCTCGATGAAGGGCGAGGAGGCCGAGAGCGCCAGCAGCTCGGGTAGGAAGTTACGCATCGCGCTTGCGACCTGGACGGCCCGGTCGGCGCCGCGGATGCCGACGTGAACGTGCTGGCCGAAGGTGTTGTTGCGCCAGACGACGTAGCGCAGGTGCTCGTCGTTACGACGATAGTGAGGCGTGTCGATGATTCTCTGAGCCTGCCACGGGCTCCAGGGATGAGTGCCGCTGGCGCCTAGTAGAACTCCCAGCTCGTCGGCCAGCGCCGTCAGCTGCTCGCGCCGCTCTCCCATCCTGGCCGCCGCCTGGGCAAAGGACTCGCTGCGCCCGGTTCGAACCTCCGCCTCCGAGGCGATCAACTCACCGACCAGGTGTGGCTCGACCTCCCGGCCCGCGGCCAGGGCCTTCAGCTCCTCGAAGCGGTTGTCGAGCGAGAGCGTGTCGGGATCGAGCAGCGCGAACTCCTCCTCGACCGCCACGGTGAAGTCGCGGCCGTTCTCGAGCTGTTCGCGCGCCGATCTCAGTTGCTCGTCGACCGAGAGAGTTTGCTCCTCGCCCATTGCTTCAAAGAATAAAGAATCGGAGCCGATACTTCAAATAGTAAAGGGCTCTAGCAAGCGCTCGGCCACCGATTTCCAGCTCCAGTTCTCGACTGCCGCCCGGCGCGCCGCCTGTCCGAGCAACTCGCGGCGAGGCCGAGACAGCGACAAAAGGGCCGCGAGCTTCGAGCGCAGATCGCCGGCGTCGCCGTTTTCGAACCCGGTCAGCTCGCGCTGGTCTTCGGGGTATTCGCGTTCCAGCCCGGCGGCGATCTCGGCCAGGCCCGAGTGGCGCGCCACCAGCGGCGGAACTCCGGCCGCCGCGGCTTCGGCGGCGACCATGCCGAAGGCCTCGGGGAAGATCGAGGGAGTGACGGCGACATCGGCCAGGGGAAGCAGGTTTACGAGGTGGCGATGCTCGAGCGCGCCGGTGAAGAGGACGTTCGCTCCGGCCATCCGCTCCAGCTCCTCCCGGTAGTCGCCGAAGCCGACCACGACCGCCTTCGCGTCCAACCCTTCCAGCGCCTCGAGCAAGAGATGGACACCCTTGTTCTCGAGCAGCTTGCCGACGTAGACGACCGTCGCCGTCGCCTGCGCGAAGAAGGCCTCGAAGCGCTCGGCGTTGCCCGGGTCGGCAAGACGCTCGTCGGCGCCGCCGGGGTTGGCCGGATCACGCCGCGCTTCCGCTAAGAGCGCTGCGAGAGCCTGCTCGCGCGGCCTGGGCCTGAAAGCCTCGACGTCCACGCCGGGCGGAACCTCGAACACCTGCTCCTGCCGGCCTACAACCTCTTCGAGCGCGCGGCGAATGTGTTCGGAGCCGACGAAGACCGCGGTCGCGCCGACGAGGCTGCGCCTCCCCCACGCCTCCAGCTCGCGTCTGCCCCGCATCGCGTACTCGAGCTCCGAGCCGTGCGCCTTGACCGCATAGGGCGCGCCGACCGCAGCGGCGACCGCCGCGCCGGGAAGAACGTGGTTGGCGAAGACGAGATCGGCCGGGAGATGCCTGCGCAGCGCCTCGGCGTTCAGCTCGATATAGCGCTCGAGCCGTTCGCGACTCAAGTCCTGCAGAAGGCGGGCCTCGAGCCCCTCGTAGTCGTCGAGCACGAACACCGGCAGAAGCGGTCCGATCTCCGGCCGCACCAGAGTCGCCGTACCGATGTCGTACCGCTCGGGATGTCGCTCCTGGCAGAAGAGCACCACCTCGTGGCCGACCTTGCTCCATTCGCGCGCCAGCGAGCGCGTGTAGACGTTCGAGCCCGTCCCGCCGAGCAGGTAACCGTGCCAGAGAAGGATGCGCACGCCAGAGAGGTTACGTGCTTATCGAGCTTCAGCTGTGGCGAGCTTGCCGGGAGAGCAGCGCGAGGAGCCCGGCCGCCGGTTCCGTGGCGCGCCTGGAAACGTCGCCGGGAACGTCCGGCAGCGCCTCAAGGCTCATGGGTTTGCCTTTCCGCCGTTCCCGGGCGTTGTCGCCTTAGTTTGTCGCGTTGGTCTTCGTTCTTGGCCGGCTTGATCCTGAAGTGGAGAGTGCGGAAGGAGGCCTTACCGCCCCCGCTCGGGAAGGCGCTGATGAGCAGGCGGTACCTCCCCGGCGCGAGGGTCGAGCCGGCCGGGCTGCGACCGGTGAGCCCGAAGACGTAGTGGCCCGGCAGTACATCCCTGATCCTCGCCAGCACGCCCAGGTAGCGGCCGTCCTCGTTCCAGAGCCCGACCTCGACCTTGGCCGCGGGCTCGATCCGGCGCTCGAAGGGTCCGCTCACGCGGCCGATGCCGATCGAGAGCACCTCGGCGGCGGCATCCGATGCGGCGACCGAGCTATGCGAGAGGCCGGCCGAGTAGATCAGATCACGAGCGCCCGAGACGTATTGGAGCGACCACGGAACGCGAAGCAGCTGCCCGTTCGAGAGTAGAAGCGTGACGATTCCCTGCGCGCTCGAGCCGCGAGTCTTCCCAACCAGGTCGACCCTCAGCTTGATCTGCCTGCCATGACGACCGCGGATCAGCACGCGGCTAGGCGAGACCCGTACGCGCACCCAGTTGGGGTCACCCTCGCGGCTGGCGCTAATCGCTACGACGAGCTTGGCCGGACTGAGATTGCGCAAGCCGAACCGGAGCGTCGCCTGTCTGCGCGCACCGCGCAGAGGCGGAAACGTGAGCGATTGCGACTCCACCGACACGAGAGCTTGCTCGGCGGCCGGTAGATCGAGCTCGCCCGTCCCCTGCGACGCGAGGGAGTACCCCGCCAGTTGCTTCGCGCTCGCCTCGAGTAGCGACCTCAACTCGCTCTGGCTCAGGTCGGGTCGGGCTTGCGTGAGTAGGGCCGCGGCGCCGGCGACGACCGCCGCTGCGGCGCTCGTGCCGGTCACCGTCGCGAAGGCGGGATAACCAGCTTCGGTGGTGCCGGCATCGGCGCTTGCGATCCCGACGCCGGGGGCAACGAGGTTCGGTTTGATCTCGCCTCTGAAGGAGAGGCCCAGGGAGGAAAAGGCGGCGACCTTGCCGTTGTCGGGATTGGCGACGGTGAAGGGCGTGCCGATCGAGATCTGGATGTTCTCTCCCCGGCGCAGCCTCGCTCTCGCCTCCTCGCCCGTACGGGCCGGAACGCTGACCACCGGCACGGCGACGTTCTCGTCCAGGCCGAGCGCTCCGCTCGGCAGCGATGTGCCGTAGAGGACGACCGCCGAGGCGCCGGCCAGTCCGGCGTTGCGGGCGCCGCTGCGGGGGTCGTCGGCGGCGGGCACGAGCGCCGCTTTCCCGGCTACGAGACTGTATCCCTGACTACTGAAGAAGCGGCTCAGGTCGGGCGCCGCCTTCAACCCCTCAGCCGTCGTCGCGACGGCCTGCGGACTGGCGAGCGCCTTGGTCAGCGCCGCCTTCGGAGCAGCCGAGCCCCCCAACGACACCGCGCCGTCGTAGAGGACATCGAGCCCGCTGCGGATAACGACGCGAACTCTCTCGCTGCTCGTGCGCAGGTCGAGGGCGCCGACCGTAAGCGCGTCGCCGGCGCCGCCCGGACTCCCGATCGAGCCCTGCACCTGGCCGGATGACCCGTCGTTTCCAGCCGCCGCAACGACGAGCGTGTCGAGCGCCGCAGCCCCCGACACGGCCCTTGCCTCGGGACCGTCGGCGAAGCCCGCGAGCGGCGCTGATACGCCGACAAGAGCGATACGCGCGGCGTCGTGCGCGTCTCCGTCGCCGTTTGGATCGACCGCGCGCTCGAGCCCGGCGATCAGCTGGTCGGTGCGACCGTAGACCTGGTAGGCGCCGCTCGTGTCTCGTTGCCAGCCGGCGACTCGGATCGGCAGGATCGACGCACCTGGCGCAACTCCGCCGAACGCCGCCGGGCCGACGATGATCCCGGCCAGCTGCGTCCCGTGGCGCTCGAGCTCGCTGCGGTTGTCGGGATTGGGCGCGGCGCCTGCCTCGGGATCGCCGCCAACGACGTCGAGCCCCGGCTGGACGTGACCGCGCAGGTATTCGTGCAGGCGATCGACGCCCGTGTCGAGCAACGCGATCGTCACGCCGCGACCGTCATAGGGTGGAAGCGCCACCTGAGTGTGGTAGCCCCTGACGAGCGCCGCCGGGTTGCCGAGCGATTGCACGTCGAGCGAGGTGGGATAGGTGACGCGCACCTGATAGACGGCGCGCACCTCCGGCGCGCTCTCCAGCACGGCGATACTCCCCGCAGACAGCGCAGCCGAGAAGCCGTTGATGACCCGAGTGAAACTGAACTCGGGCTCGATCGCGGCCCCACGCAGAGCGAGCTTGGCGATGATCGCCTTCTGATCGGAGACGGCCTGGGCGTTCCAGGCTCGCTCCTCCTCGTCGCTCGCCAGGCCGCCGGCGGCCGCGACGTGGTCGGCCAGCGACTGCGCACGGAGGACGACGAGCACCCGCTCGCCCACCGAGACGCTCGAACGGGGCGATCCGGCCAGCCCGGCCCAGTCGTTTGCGGCTGACTGCTGGCCGCCTCTGACTCCCCGCAACGAGATCCCGAGCACGACGGCGCCGGCGAGAAACAGCGCCACGAGCGCGAGGCGTAAGAACTTACGCAAGTTGCCGGGAAGCGTAGGCATCGAGGTCAAGATAACCGGGTGGCTGGATCGGCTTCAGGTAGCGGGCCGCCGAGGCGATCATGGCGGCGTTGTCGGTACACAACTCGATCGGCGCCAGCGCCGCACCGGCTAGTGCTTTGCGCAGCTCCGAGTTGGCGGCTACACCGCCGGCGACGGCGATCTGCCGGGCAGAGGTTTGATCGGCCGCCTGAAGCGTTCGTTCGACCAGGGCGCGCACGATCGCGTGCTGGTACGAGGCGGCCAGGTCGGCGCGCCGGCGCTCCAGCTCGCCCGGCTCGAGCCGGCGCACCTCGTAGAGCAGAGCGGTCTTGAGACCCGAGAAGGAGAAGTCGAGGCCGTCCAGGCGGGCGACCGGGAAGGAGTAGGCGCCCGCGTCGCCTTCGCGCGCCAGCTTGTCGAGAGCGGCGCCACCGGGGTAGCCCAGGCCGAGCAGTCGCGCGCCCTTGTCGAAGGCCTCACCCGCAGCGTCGTCGAGCGTCGTTCCCAGCAGCCGGAAGGAGGCGTGCTCGTGCACGTCCAAAAGCAGCGTATGGCCGCCGCTGGTGAGCAGGCATAGGAACGGGGGCTCGAGCGCTACCGGCTCGAGGTAGAGCGCCGCGACGTGCCCGAGCAGATGGTCGACCGGCACCAGCGGCAGCCGCCCGGCCCAGGCGATCGCCTTGGCCGCCGAGATACCCACGAGCAGTGCCCCGATCAGGCCGGGCCCCTGTGTGACGGCGACGCTGTCGAGCTGATCGAGTGTTACGTTCGCCCTCCTCCAGCGCGCTGCGCAGCACCGGCGCAATCAGCTCCAGATGCCGCCGCGATGCGACTTCCGGCACGACGCCGCCAAAGCGAGCGTGCAGATCGGCCTGAGAGGAGACGACGCTCGCGCGCAGACGGCCGGCCTCGTCGATCAGCGCTGCCGCGGTCTCGTCGCAGGAGGTCTCGATCGCCAGGATCACGCGCTCGCCGCCTTCACTCGCTGCCTGCTTCGTCCGGGCTTCCGTCGCGCCACATCACCAGGGCGTCTTCGTGGTCGTCCAGGTAGTAGCCGCGCCGAATGCCGCGCGCCACGAAGCCGAACTCCTCGTACAGCCGTATCGCCGCCTCGTTCGTCGTTCGCACTTCGAGCGTGTAGCCGCGGCGCCGGCCGCCGGCGCTCTTTCCCAGAAAATCCGCCAGCAGCAGCCTGGCCACACCGCGGCGGCGCCAGGCCGGCTCGACGGCGAGATTCATCAGGTGCCAGTCGTCGGCGTAGAGCGAGACGAACAGGTAACCGATCATGCGCTCGAGGCGGAAGGCGCCGAGGCAGATCGAGCTCGACTTGATCAACTCGCCGGCGAACATCGCGCGCGACCAGGGCATCGGATAGCACGCCTGCTCGATCTCCACGACCCGATCGAGGTCGGCGAACTGCAGCGGAACGATCTCCGGCCGCCAGCGCGACTGCCGATCCTCGTCGCTCATCGACTCTCGATCGCCTTCTCGGCGTCGGGGATGCGCAGGTAGAGCGGCTCCACCTGCTCCGCCGGTCCGAAATCGCCGGCAAGACGAGCATGGAAGCGGGCCCTGACCAGGTGCAGCTCGCTGGTGTCGGGAGGAACCTCGGCGCCGATCGCCTCGAGGACGGCGCGGTAACGGACTGCGCCGTCGCCGACGCAGAGCGTCCCGGGCGCAAGCGCCAGATCCTCGGGCCTGGTGACGGCGGGTTGATCCCCGATCAGAGTGAAAACCTCTTTGCGGCTGCCGTCGATCAGCGGCAGAGCGCCGCGCGCTCCTGCCTGCAGCGCCGCGAGAGTCGAGACACCGGCAAGCGGAAGGTCAAGAGCCAGAGCCAAGCCGCGCGCGGTCGCCAGACCGATGCGGATTCCGGTGAAGCTGCCCGGCCCGATGCCGCAGACGATCCGATCGAGATCGCCGGCGGCCAAGCCCGCCTCGGCGAGCAGCTCGTCCGCTGCGGCGAGCACGGCCACGGCCTTCGTCTCACGCTCGCCGAGTAGCTCCCGACCCTTGATCAGAGCGCAGCTCGAGCGGGGAGTGGCGGTGTCAAAGGCGAGCGTCAGCACGGTCGAGACCTGCGAGCAGAGTTGGGTCTGAGCTGTCGATGGTAATGCGCCGCCGAGTATCGCCGTCGTGTTCGATCGCGACCTCGGCGCGCGCCGACGGCAGCGCGCCCGAGCCGGCTTCGGGCCATTCCACGAAAACCACGGCGTCCGAGAAGTAGGGCTCGAGGTCGCCCCACTCCGCCGCGGAGACACTCGAGAAGCGGTAGAGATCGAGATGGGAGACGGTCAATCGTCCTTGATAGCGATGCCCGATCGTGTAGGTCGGGCTCGTCACCGGTCCCTCGACGCCAAGCGCCCGGCAGGCGCCGCGCACGAAGGTCGTCTTGCCCGCGCCGAGCTCGCCGGCAACGGTCACCACGTCGCCCGGCTCGAGCGCCCCGGCCAGCTTGCCGGCCAGGCGCTCGGTCTCCCCGACAGACACGCTCACGAACTCCATAGGCAAAGGCTAGCGAGACGCTCGTCTCGACCGACCGGACCGGCTAGAACAGGCCCAGCTGGGTGACGGGTTCGGTTGAGACAGGCCCGGAAGCAGCCTCGACCACGGCCGGATCGCTCGACTCGTCCGCACTCGCTCGCGTGCGAGCAGCTCCGGCAAGCGAGCGAAGTCCTCTTCGAGCACGCCCAGCATGGCCCTGGTGTAGAGCGCCGCCGCCGGATGGTAGATCGGATAGAGCAGTACGTCGCTATTCCCCAGGCGAACGTGTTGCTCACGCCCGTGCACGCGCGTGATCCCGGCCGGGCTGCCGGAGAGAAGCTTGGTGGCGAAGTTGCCGAGCGTCGCCACGACGCGCGGCTGGATCAGCTCGATCTGGCGGAAGAGATGGTTCTGGCAGGCCTCGATCTCGTCGGCTTGCGGATCGCGGTTGCCCGGTGGGCGGCACTTGAGCACGTTGCCGATGAAGACGTCTTCCCTGCTCAGGCCGATGTCGGCGAGCAGGCGCTCGAGCAGCTTGCCGGCGGCGCCGACGAAGGGAAGGCCCTGCTGGTCCTCGTGGAAACCGGGCGCCTCGCCGACGAACATCAGCTCGGCGTCAGCGTTCCCCGCGCCGAAGACGACCTTCGTGCGCGTCTCGGCCAGCGGACAGGCGGTGCAGGAAGAGACGGAGTTGTAAAGCGCCACGAGCTCGGCCCTGCGGGCTTCGCTAGTGGCCACCGCAGCCACCGCAGTTACCGCTCGAGCAACTACCACAGGATCTACTCGGACCTCCCACGGTGGCGAAGCTCGAGAACTTGCGGACCACGTTCTTCGCGGCGCAGGACGGGCAAGCCGGAGTCTCGTTCGCGTGGACGAGCTCCTCGAACTGCTGCTCGCATTTCATGCAGACGTATTCGTAGATCGGCATCTCTCGCAGTGTAGACAGCGGCGCAGATCTCGGGCCCGTACTTGGGATCAAGTGCGGGCGGAAGCAAGCTTTGACGAGACGAGCGGTGTTTTCGCCGGGCACTTCTCCTTTCGCCCGCCACCGAGCCACCCGCCCGCGGGGTGGTTCGAAAGTAGCTTCGTCTCGAGACGCGGACCGCACGACGTTGTGTCGAATCAACACCAATTCTCGATCACGCGTTGCCGCGCCGGCTCACCGCTCCACGGGGGGATTTCAGACGACGCGCCGGGGCGCCGAGCCGACGACTTGGCCGCCAGGCGCACGCTCGGACTAGACTTGATGAAGGATCGCCCGGTATCCAGATTGGAACTGGAGCAAGAGTATGAGCCACAAGAAGAGAAGCGAGGCGGCGTGAAGGTCGTTCGCACCAAGAGCGAGCTTCGCGCTCTCCTCGAGCCGCTGCGCAGCGGCCGTATCGGGCTGGTGCCGACGATGGGCGCCTTCCATGACGGGCACCTGGCCCTGCTCCGCGCGCCCGTCCAGGAGTGCGCCACGGTCGTCTGCAGCCTATTCGTCAATCCCGCTCAGTTCGGTCAGAGTGAGGATCTCGAGCGCTATCCGCGCAACGAGGCGCGCGACCGCGAGCTGGCGAAAGAAGAGGGGGTCGACTTCCTCTTCGCGCCCTCGCCCGAGGAGATCTACCCACAGGGATTCGAGACCTGGGTCGAGCCCGAGCGACTCTGCGCTCGAGCTGGAGGGAGTGATCAGGCCAACCCACTTCCGCGGTGTGGCCACCATCTGTCTCAAGCTGTTCAACATCGTCCGCCCGAGCGTCGCCTACTTCGGCGCCAAGGACGCCCAGCAGCTTGCGGTGATCGAGCGGATGGTGCGCGACCTCGATCTGGAGTTGGAGATTCGCCCGGTCGAGACCGTCCGCGACTCCGACGGCCTGGCGCTGTCGTCGCGCAACGTCTATCTCTCTCCGACCGAACGCCGCGTCGCTCTGGCGCTGCCGAAGGCGCTCGCGCTCGGCGCCGAGGCCGCGCGGAATGGCGACGACCCGGTGGCCGTTGCGCGCGCCGCGCTCGATGACGAGCCGGGCGTCAAGACTCAGTACGTCGCGGCCCGCGACTACGCCGGGCCGCGCCTGCTGGCCGCGGTTCAGGTCGGCAAGACCCGTTTGATCGACAACGTGTCTCTGAAAGAGCTGAAAGAGAAAGGAAGCAAGAGATGAGCACTCCCCCGCCAGGAAAGCTCGGACTGCCCGAGCTCGTCGCGATGAAGCGGCGCGGCGAGAAGATCGTCATGGTCACCGCCTACGACGCCCCGGGGGCCCGCTTCGCCGAGGACGCCGGTATCGACATCCTGCTCGTCGGCGACACCGCCGCTATGGTCGTGCTCGGGCACGAGTCGACCACCGTACCGGTGACCGTTGAGGAGATGCTCTTTCTGACCCGCACGGTCGCCCGCGCCGCCCGGCGCCCGATCGTCGTCGGCGACATGCCCTTCGGCTCGTACCAGGTCTCCGACGAGGAGGCGGTCTCGAACGCCATCCGCTTCATCAAGGAGGGTGGCGCCGACGTGGTCAAGCTCGAGGGCGCCGGCACCTCGGTCGCACGAGCCCGTGCCATCGTCGCCGCCGGCATTCCAGTAATGGGCCACATCGGCCTGACGCCGCAGTCGGCGACGATGCTCGGCGGCTTCAAGACGCAGGGCAAGACGGCTGAGCGCGCGCTCCAGCTGGTCGAGGAAGCGCGCGAGCTGGAGCGAGCCGGCTGCTTCGCGATCGTGCTCGAGGCGGTGCCGGACGCGGTCGCGTCGCGGATAACCGAACTCCTCGAGATTCCCACCTTCGGCATCGGCGCCGGCGCCGGCTGCGACGGCCAGGTGCTCGTCTACCACGACCTGCTCGGACTGACCGAGGGGCACTTGCCCCGCTTCGTCAAGCGCTACGCCAACCTCTCGGGCGAGATCAGAGACGCGCTCACCTCCTATGCCGAGGAGGTTCGCAGCGGCGCCTTCCCCGACGGCGAGCATTCGTACTCGATGGACGAAGCGGAACTGGCCGAGTTCGAGGCGGCGCTCGAGAGCAGTACGCGAGCTCGCGACTAGCCAGTTCACGCGTGCGTTTGCCCGCCTCACGCTCGACGAGCGACACTTCCGGGTTCTACGCTCGCCGCGCGGGAAGCCGTTCACGCTGCTACCGGCGGACAGCTGAAATCGAGCCGCTTCCGCGTCAGGCCGCAGCGACCGAACTCGGCAGAACCTGGCGCAGGTAACGCCCGGTGTGGCTCGACTCGACTCGGGCGATCTGCTCGGGCGTGCCGACGGCGAGCACCTCGCCGCCCTCCTCGCCGCCCTCGGGGCCGAGGTCGATGATCCAGTCGGCCTGCTTGATCACGTCCAGGTTGTGCTCGATCACGACGACGGTGTTGCCGGCGTCGGCCAGGCGCTGAAGCACCTCGAGCAGCTTCTCGATGTCGGCGAAGTGCAGGCCGGTGGTCGGCTCGTCGAGGATGTAAAGGGTGCGCCCGGTGGCGATCTTGGACAGCTCGGCGGCCAGCTTGACCCGCTGCGCCTCGCCGCCCGAGAGCGTCGTCGCCGGCTGACCGAGCTTGACGTAATCGAGCCCGACGTCGTGCAGCGTCTGCAGGCGGCGGCGGATCTTGGGGATCTTGACGAAGAAGTGGAGCGCCTCCTCGACCGACATCTCGAGCACGTCGGCGATCGACTTGCCCTTGAAGTGCACCTCGAGCGTCTCGCGGTTGTAGCGGCGCCCGTGGCAGGTTTCGCACGGTACGTAAACGTCGGGCAGGAAGTGCATCTCGATCTTGATCTGGCCGTCGCCGCGGCAGGTCTCGCAGCGGCCGCCGCGCACGTTGAAGGAGAAGCGCCCGGGTCGGTAGCCGCGCACCTTCGACTCCGGGGTGAGCGAGTAGAGCTCGCGGATGTGGGTGAACAGGTCGGTGTAGGTGGCCGGGTTGGAGCGCGGCGTACGTCCGATCGGCGCCTGGTCGATGTCGATGACCTTGTCGAAGGCCTCGATCCCCTCGATCTCGTCGTGCGCTCCCGGCTTGACCCGCGCCCGCTGCAGGCGGTTGGCGAGCGCCTTGTAGACGATCTCGTTCACCAGCGTGGACTTGCCGGAGCCCGAGACGCCCGTCACGCAGACGAACTTGCCGAGCGGGAATTCGACGTCGATCTCCTTCAGGTTGTGCTGGCGCGCGCCGAGCACGCGGAAGGAGCCGCGCTCGTCGACTCTTCGCTCGGGCACCGCGATCGAGCGCCGGTGCGAGAGGAAGTCGCCGGTCACCGAGCCGGGCGTCTCGGCGATCAGGTCCGCGTGCCCCTCGGCCACGACCTCGCCCCCGTGCTCACCCGCGCCCGGGCCCATGTCCACGATCCAGTCGGCCGAGCGCATCATCTGCTCGTCGTGCTCGACCACGATCACCGTGTTACCGATGTCACGCAGGCGCTCGAGCGTGACGATCAGGCGCCCGTTGTCGCGCTGGTGCAGCCCGATCGAGGGCTCGTCGAGGATGTACAGCACGCCGACCAGCTGTGAGCCGATCTGGGTCGCCAGGCGCAGCCGTTGCGCCTCTCCGCCCGACAGCGTCGCCGAGGCGCGATCGAGCTGCAGGTAGCCGACGCCGACGTCGTCTAGGAAGGTCAGGCGGGCGCGGAGCTCTCGGATGATCCGCTCGCCGATCAGGCGCTCGGTCTCGGATAGCTCGAGCCCTTCGAGGAAGTTACGCGCCCGTGCCACGGACATTCCGGTGAACTCGTGGATATTTTCCCCGCCGATCGTCACCGCCAGCACCTCGGGCTTGAGCCGGGCGCCATGGCACTGCGGGCAGGGTCGTAGGCTCATGAACTCCTCGATCTTCTCGCGCGAGCCTTCGGAGTCGGTCTCGCGGTAGCGGCGCGTAAGGTTGCCCAACACGCCCTCGAACGAGGTCGAGTAGGAGCGGCGGAAGCCCATCCGGTTGCGGTAGCTGACGTGGATGCGCTCGCCTTTGGTGCCGTCCAGGACGAGGCTACGCTCGAGCTCCGAGAGGTCCTGCCAGGGTGTCTCTAGATCGATTCCATACCTCTCGGCGAGCCCCTGGATGATCGCCTCGTAGTATCCGTTGTGACCGACCGGCCAGGGCGCCACGGCCCCTTCGCTGATCGACAGCGTTGGATTGGGAACAACCAGCTCGGGGTCGATCTCCTGCTGCGAGCCGAGCCCCGTGCAGCGCGGGCAGGCGCCGTGCGGCGAGTTGAAGGAGAAGACTCGTGGTTCCAGCTCGGGTAGGCCGATGCCGTGCTCGGGGCAGAGCAGGTTCTCGGAGAAGGTCAGCGACTCTCCGCCCAGCACGTCGATCGTGACCAGCCCCTCCGCCAGCTGGGCCGCCGTCTCGATCGACTGGGTCAGGCGCGTGCGCAGGTCGGGCCGCATCACGAGCCTGTCGACCACCACCTCGATCGTGTGCTTGAACTTCTTGTCCAGCTCGATCGACTCTTCCAGCAGCCGCTGCTCGCCGTCGACCTTCACCCGCGTGAAGCCCTCGGAGCGCAGGTGCTCGAGCAAGTCCCGGTACTCGCCCTTGCGGTCGCGGGCGACCGGCGCGTTGACGGTGAAGCGCGTCTCCTCCGGCAATCGCAGCACCTGGTCGACGATGGCGTCGATCGCCTGGCCGGCGATCGGGCGCCCGCAAACGGGGCAGTGCGGACGGCCGACGCGAGCGTAGAAGAGGCGTAGATAGTCGTAGATCTCGGTCACCGTGCCGACCGTCGAGCGCGGGTTGCGCGAGGTCGTCTTCTGGTCGATCGAGATCGCCGGCGAGAGTCCCTCGATCGACTCCACGTCGGGCTTTTCCATCATCTGCAGGAACTGGCGCGCGTAGGCCGAGAGCGACTCGACGTAGCGGCGCTGGCCCTCGGCGTAGATCGTGTCGAAGGCCAGAGAAGACTTACCCGAGCCGGATAGCCCGGTGATGCAGATCAGCTTGTACCGCGGCAGCCGGACCGTGATGCCCTTGAGGTTGTGCTCCTTCGCCTCGTGAACGACGAGCTCTTCGCCGGTCTTCTCTCCAGCCATCTCGATTCCAGTCTAGCCCTGGTCCGGTAGACGAACACCTGTTCGTACGCGACAGTATCAACTCCCGACCGGATGTGGGATCGCGACGCCGCTTAGAACGAGCGCTCGCTTGTCCGACTTCGCCACGAAAAGTGGTTGACAGCACGCGAGACGGTCGCTATGTTGGCCGCTGTTTATTTATAGCTCGTATTGCTAATACTTATGTATAGAGAAGATCCGAACACACCAGAAGGGAGTTCGTAATGCCGCGTTTCGCCCGTCCTCTGACCTTGCTCGCCACCGCGCTCTTGGTGGTGTTTCCGACTATCGCGGCGTCCGCCGCACGCAAGAGCGCGAACCTGACGCTCGTCGCGTACTCGACGCCGAAAGCGTCATACGACCAGATCATCCCTGCCTTCGCAGCGACCCGCGCGGGGTCAGGTGTGACGTTCAGCACCTCTTACGGAGCATCGGGAACACAGGCTTCGGCCGTTATCGCCGGACTTAAGGCCGATGTCGTCAATCTCTCCTTAGCGCCCGATATGGCGAATCTCGTCAAGGCGGGAATTGTGAGCGGCTCGTGGAACTCGGCGGCCCGCAACAAATACAGGGGGATGGTTACGAACTCCCTCGTCGTCTTCGTCGTACGCAACGGCAATCCCAAGAACATCAAGACCTGGAATGACCTGCTCAAGCCGGGCGTCGATGTGATCACGCCTAACCCGTTCACCTCGGGCGGCGCGCGCTGGAACGTGATGGCCGCCTACGGCGCCTGGCGCAAGACAGGCGCGACGCACAAACAAGCTGTCGCCAATCTGACAACCCTTTTTCAACACGTCAGCGTCCAGGACACGAGCGCCCGCAACGCGCTGCAGACGTTCCTCGCCGGCAAGGGCGACGTCCTTCTCGCATACGAGAACGAGGCCTACGCCGCCAAGTACCTGAACCATCAACCGATCGATTACCACATTCCGCGAAGGACGATCCTGATCGAGAACCCTGTGGCGGTAACCAAGACCACGGCGAACCCCGTGCAGGCGAACGCTTTCGTCGATTTTCTCTTCACGCCCAAGGCGCAGGCGCTCTTCGCCGACAACGGCTACCGCCCGGTTCTGCCGAACGTCTTCAAGAAGTACGCCAAGGTGTTCCCGACCAGGAAACTGCAGATCTTCAAGATCACCGACCGCGATCTCGGCGGGTGGGTGACAGTGCAGCGAAAGTTCTTCGATCCGAAAACCGGGATCATGGCGAAGATCGAGGCGAAGGTCGGAGGCGTCACTGGCTAGCGTCGCCGCGACCGCCGCAGCAAGCCCCCGTGCCGCGAGAAGAGCGAGCCCGTTCGGCGGGCTCGCTCTTGGCTTTGTCGTCACCTATCTGAGTCTGATCGTCGCGCTACCGCTGGCGGCGCTTGTCTGGCAGTCGACAAAGAGCGGCTCGACGGGTTTCTGGCAATCGCTCACGAGTCCGGAAGCGGTCGCGGCGCTCAAGTTGACACTCGTCGCCTCGCTGGCGGTCGCGCTCGTCAACGCCGTTACCGGCACGGTGATCGCCTGGGTACTGGTGCGCGATGAATTCCCCGGTAAAGGGATGGTCAATGCGCTGATCGATCTTCCCTTCGCGCTCCCGACGATTGTCGCAGGGCTGACGATGCTTGCGCTCTACGGTCCTCGCTCGCCGATCGGCATCGACGTCGCCTATACGCGCACGGCGATCGTGCTCGCCCTTCTTTTCGTAACGCTTCCATTCGTTGTTCGCACCGTCCAGCCGGTGCTCGAAGAGCTCGACCACGAGCTGGAGGAGGCCGCCGAGTCGCTCGGAGCCTCGAGCTGGCAGACCTTCTCGCGAGTCGTCTTTCCGAACCTTTTACCGGGGATTCTCTCCGGCGTCGCGCTCGCGTTCGCGAAGGCGGTCGGCGAGTTCGGCTCGATCGTGATCATCACCGGCAACATCCCCTTCAAGACCGAGGTCTCCTCCGTCTACATCTTCGGCCAGATCGAGAGCGGAAACACCTCCGGCGCCGCCGCGGCTTCGGTTGCGCTGCTCACGATCTCATTCGGCGTCCTTCTTTCGATCGGTGCGCTCCGGCGTTGGGCGACACGTCATCATGCGTAGGCTCACGCTCAGAACGGTGGCGCTCGGATACCTGGCGTTGGTTCTGCTCGGGCCGATCGCGATCGTTTTCTGGCGCGCGTTCGAGCACGGCTTCGGGCCTGCCTGGAGCGCGGTGACGACCCCCGAGGCGGTGCACGCCTTCAAGCTGACTCTGGAGATCGCTGCGATCGTCGTTCCGGCCAACACGATCTTCGGCATTCTCTGCGCGCTTCTGATCGTGCGCCATCCCTTTCCTGGGAAAGGCGTATTGAACGCGCTCGTCGACCTTCCGCTCGCACTGTCGCCCGTCGTCGTTGGCTTTGCGCTCTTCCTGCTCTACGGCAACACGGGCTGGTTCGGATCATGGCTCTCGAGCCACGGATTCCGAGTTCTCTTCGCTATGCCGTCGATGATCCTGGCTACCGCATTCGTCTCGATTCCGTTCGTGGTGCGCGAGGTCGTGCCGGTCCTGCGCGAGATCGGAACCGACCAGGAGCAGGCGGCGGAAACGCTTGGCGCTTCAGAGTGGCAGATCTTCCGACGGGTTACTTTCCCGGCGATTCGCTGGGCGGTCGCCTACGGAGTAGTGCTCACGACCGCTCGTTCGCTTGGCGAGTACGGCGCCGTCGCCGTTGTCTCCGGTCGCCTAGCCGGGCAGACCGAGACGGCCACGCTTTATGTCAGTGACCGCTACGAGAACTTCGACATCGTCGGCGCCTACGCGGCTTCGGTCGTACTCGCGCTGATGGCGATCGTCGTGCTTCTGACGATGAATCTTCTCCGGCCCAAAGAAGGAGTCCACTGATGGGTGGTATCCAGGTCGACGGCGTAACGAAGCGTTTCGGCTCGTTCACCGCCCTAACAGACGTCTCGCTCGATGTGCCAGAGGGGTCGTTGACCGCCCTGCTCGGGCCAAGTGGATCGGGCAAGTCGACGCTTCTGCGCGTGATCGCCGGTCTCGAGCGCCCCGATGCCGGCCGAGTGACGATCTCGGGCGAGGACGCGACCGGCGTTGCACCGCGAAAACGCGGCGTGGGCTTCGTCTTCCAGCACTACGCGGCGTTCAAGCATATGACGGTGCGAGGCAACATCGCCTTCGGGCTTAAGGTCCGCAAGCGCCCGCGAGCCGAAGTGCGCGCACGCGTCGATGAGCTGCTCGCGTTGGTTCAACTTCAACCGTTCGCGGATCGCTACCCGTCTCAGCTCTCCGGCGGTCAGAGGCAACGGATGGCACTCGCTCGAGCGCTTGCCGTCGAGCCTAACGTCCTACTCCTCGACGAGCCTTTCGGCGCGCTCGACACGCGCGTCCGTGGCGAGCTAAGAGAATGGCTACACCAGCTGCACGACGAGGTTCGCGTGACGACTGTCTTCGTCACCCACGACCAGGAGGAGGCGATGGCGCTGGCCGATCAAATCGCCGTTCTGCACAACGGGCAAATCGAGCAGGTCGGTTCGCCGCGTCATCTTTACGACCAACCGAAGACCCCGTTTGTGATGAGCTTCGTCGGCGCGGCTGTTCAACTCGATCAACGGTGGGTGCGCGAACACGATCTCGATCTGAGGTCGGAACCAACCGCCGGCGCGCTGGAGGCTCGAGTCGAGCGGATCGCCCGTCTCGGTTTCGAGGCCCGAGTTGAGCTCCAACTCGTAGGTTCCGGCTCGATCTGGGCGCAGATGACTTGCGCCGAGCTCGACCGCCTAGAGCTCGAGCGCGGCGCCACCGTCTGGGTCTCGGCGAACCAAGCCCGTATCTTCGCCGAGCGCCCGTGACAGAGCGGGCGTCTCCACACTATTGGTGTACGTGACACGTACCGAGCTCGCTCAGTTTCGGAGTGTGGTTTCGTCGCGCTCAGACTCAGCTACTACGAAGCCAACCGTGCTCCGGTCAGCTCCGTTATCAGCTCCTGCAATTCGGCCGGATCGGGCACGTAGTCGACCTCCAGCTCGCCGGCGATCAATGTCCCGTAGCGCAGCAGGCGCCCGATAACGGACTGCTCTATCTCCAACGCCCCGAGGCTGGAGAGACCAACGCTCGCGGCGCGCCGCCCCAGAACGCCGCTGATCACGCTCAAGCGCTCGCTGGTAACGACGACCTTGGTGCGATCCCAGCGCCAGGCGGCGCGAAGAGCCACCAGAGTCGCCAGCACCATCGCCACGACGCCGCCGGCCGACCACGGCCAACCGAGCGCGAGCAGGGCCGCGCCCGCGCAGGCGAGGAGGAGCGCCCTGGCGACGCTGCCGCCGAGCACGATTCCGTGCAGGCGTGTCTCGAGCAGCACCTGTTCGGGTGAGGATGAGCGCACGTCTGTGCGTTCGAGTCGCGCCGGCGATTACCTCTGCTCGCCGGGCGCGGCTACTTCTTGCGCCGGCCGAAGATCACGCCGCCGGCGGCGAAGCCGAGCCCGAACGTTCCGAGCGAGAACGAGCCGATGGCGATCACCTTGCGCACGGTCGAGAGTCGCTGCCAGTGACTGAGCGCTTCTTCTTCCTCGGGCGTCAGTTCCTCGCCTCGCCGCCGCTTGCGCGCCGCGCCGCCGGCGCGAAGGCCAAGGTAGAGGTCGTCGAAGACTTCGGCTGATTCGTCGGCCATAGGCGGGAGTGTATAGGGTGCCGCGGAGGTGTCCGTGCGTGTTCTTCATCTTTCCGATCTGCACGTCGGCTCGAAGGGCGGCGAGATCGGTGGCCCGGGGCTCGAAGGACTGATCGAACGAGCCGATCCGACGCTGATTGTGGTCGGCGGCGACCTGGTGAACCGCGGGCGCAGGGAGCAGTTCGAGCAGGCGGCGGCTTTCCTGCGCGCGCTCGGCCCGCCTGTGGTCGCGGTGCCTGGGAATCACGACCTCCCCTACTCCTTTCCCGGCCGCTTCAGCCATCCCTGGCGCGAGTTCGAGCGCCAATGGGCGACGACCGAGCCGCTGCACCGCTCCGAGCGGCTGCTCGTGGTCGGACTCAACTCGGCCCGGCCCTGGCGTCAGCAGTCCGGGAAGCTGCGACGCCACTCGCTCGAGCGAACGGTTCGACTACTCGCCGACACGCCGCCCGAGGTGTTCCGTCTCGTCTTCTTCCACCACCACCTCACCTGCGCGCCCTGGCGTGCACGAAAGCGCCCGCTCTCGGGTCGCGGAAACGTGTTGCGCAAACTCGCGGCGGCCGGCGTCGACCTGGTCGCCTCGGGGCACATCCACCAGGCCTCCGCGATCGAGCGACACGAGTTCGACGTCAGCGCCGGAGTCAGGCCGCTGATCGTCACGACGGTGCCCGGTTTCGGTCGGCCCAGACCGCGCCGACAAGGAGAAGCACAGGGGCTTCAGCTGTTCGGCTTCGACGAGGGCGAGATCACGGTCGACACCTACATCTGGCACGAAGGCGAGTTGCGCTTGACCGGTGCGCGGCGCTTTCCGCGCGGAACGTAATTCCGACGGCCGACGACTCGCATTCTTCGCTTCCGACGCCTAGGTGAACGCGTCGATAACCCGCTGTGGATCGCCGCTGCCCACTCGTAACACGCGCGGCACCAGTCCGCTGACGTCGATCACCGTCGAGGGGTCGCCCGGCAGCTCGCCGACGTCGAGCACGGCGCCGACCGCGGCGCGGATCTCCTCGGGCACCTGCTCGATCGTCTTCGGGTCGGGCTCGCCGTGGAAGTTCGCGCTGGAGGCCGCCACGACGCCGAACTGCTCGAGCACCTGGCGCGTCTGCGCCGGGAGCTCGGGCACGCGAACTCCGATCGTCTCCTCGCGCCCGGGCGATAGCCGGGGCATACGCTTCTTCGGATTCGGGAGAACGAGCGTATAGGGACCGGGGAAAACCTCGTCCAGCAGCGTCTGCCAACCGAGGCGGAGCTCCGGGACGGCTTCGATCAATGCGTCGGTAGATGCGGCGACGATCGCGATCGAGACCTCGGGCCGACGCTTCAGCTCGTTGATGCGGCCGATCGCCGGCGCGTTGCGCGCGGGAGCACAGAGGCCGTAAACGGTGTCGGTCGGCAGCACGACCAGCTCGCCCGCGCGAAGTGCCGCGACGGTGTTCTCGACGGCGCCCATGGTTTGCCACCCCCTAGCTTGACGGCGGCGTCAGACGGTTCACGATCAGATGCCGGAAAGAGCCGTCCGCCGCGATCTCCTTGACCACGAGCGCGACCCGAAGCTCGGGGTCGAGCTTCCGCCAGCTCGACTGCGCAAGCTCGTCGAGATCGCCTTCCAGATGCACGGGATAGGGGTCTTCGTTGAAAGTCAGGATCGGGCTGCCGTCACCGCGGTAGGTGTGCAAGCACAGTCCTTCGCCGGGCGCGAGCGGAGCGGCCGCGAAGAAGGCGTGACCGGCCTTGCCAACCTTGCAGAGAGTGAGCTCGCCGCCGGAGAGGAGCGCCGTGATGCGCGGCGTCCAGATCGGCGGATCCTCCTCGACCGAGCGCGTCCTGAGCGCCTGCTCGAACGAGCCGCCTGCAGCCAGCGCCTCGGCGACGGTCGTGACCTGGTCGCCGTTACCGACGATATGCGCTCCGTTTACCGAGCAAAGCGCAGTGTAGAGCGTGAAGGTGCCGTCAACCTGCTTCGACAGATCGGCGGTGGCGGTGCGGATCTGTTCCTCCTGCTCGATCAACACGCGGTTGCGCGAGTTCTCGCTGCGGCCGCTCAGCCAGTAGAGCTGCAACCAACTCTTGCCGTCGGCCGCGCGGCCGACTATCAGGCCGCGCCCCGAATAGCGATCAGTCGGAAACCCCTCTACGCCCATCTCGCCTCCACCACTCTCTCCCGTCCGGTCAGGTCGGGGGTGATCGTAACCTCCCGGTAGCCGAAGTCGTCGAGAAGAGCGGCGAAGGCCCTCTGCTGTCCCTCTCCCAGCTCGACCGCCAGCCAGCCGCCCGACGCGAGCAGCTCGCGCGCGCGACCCGCCAGAGCTTCGGGCACACCCACCCCGACCAGCGCCTCGCGCGGTTCCCAGTCGCGTACCTCAGGCTCGAGCGCCTCGATCTCCTGGGGCAGAACGTAAGGCGGGTTGGAGACGACCAGGTCGAACTCGGCGGCGATCGCCTCGCGGATGTCTCCTTGTTTCAGATCGATCTCCAGCCCACAGATTGCGGCGTTCTCGCGCGCCAGCTCGAGCGCTTCGGGCGAGCTGTCGATCGCGGCGACTCGTGCGCCGGGGTGCTCGTCGGCGATCGCCAGCGCGATCGCGCCCGAGCCCGTACCGGCGTCGAGCACACGCGGCGCCTCCAGCTCCTCGATCAGCGCCAGCGCCCGCTCGACCAGAATCTCCGTCTCGGGCCGGGGCACCAGCGCGCGGGCGTCGGTCTTCAGCGTCAGGCGCCTGAAACCCCACTCCCCGAGTACGTAGGCCAGTGGCTCGCGCTTGCCGCGGCGAACGACCAGCGCCCTCGATTGTTCGTGCTCCCGAGGCGAAAGCGGGCGATCGAGATCCATGTAGAGCTGTACCCGGCTCAGCCCGAGCGTATGGGCAAGGATCAGCTCGGCCTCGAAGCGAGCGCGAGCGATCCCCCTCGGGGCGAGATAGTCGGTTGCGCCGGCGACCGCTTCGCGTACGCTGACGGAGCCGGTGGCTGGGCTCACGCCGTCGCGGCCTCGAGCGCTCTGCGCTGCTCCTCGGCCGAGAGCGCGTCGGTGAGCTCGCTCAGGTCGCCGTCGAGAATCTGCTCGAGTCGGTGCAGCGTCAGCTTGATGCGGTGATCGGTGACACGACTCTCGGAGTAGTTGTAGGTGCGGATCTTCTCCGCCCGCTCGCCCGAGCCGATCTGCGAGCGCCTGGCCGCCGCCTGCTCGGCCTGCTGCCGCCCGCGCTCTTGCTCGAAGAGCAGGGCGCGCAGGATGCGCATCGCCTTGGCCTTGTTCTGAAGCTGCGAGCGCTCGTCTTGCATGGCAACGACGAGCCCGGTCGGAAGATGGGTGATGCGCACGGCGGAGTCGGTCGTGTTCACGGACTGGCCGCCCGGGCCGCCCGAGTGGTAGACGTCGATCTTGAGGTCCTGCTCGTCCAGCTCCACCTCGACCTCGTCGGCTTCGGGCATCACCGCGACGGTCGCAGTGGAGGTGTGGATGCGTCCCTGCGACTCGGTTGCCGGCACGCGCTGAACGCGGTGCGTGCCACCCTCCCACTTGAAGATCGAGTAGGCGCCGGCGCCCTTGATGGCGAAGCGCACCTCCTTAATGCCGCCGGCCTCGCTGAGGCTCGACGAGAGCCCCTCCCAGCGAAAGCCGCGCCGCTCGGCATAGCGGGTGAGCATCCGATGGACGTCGCCGGCCCAGAGGGCGGCCTCGTCGCCGCCGACACCTTGGCGAATCTCGATGATCACGTCCTTCGAGTCGGCCGGGTCGCGCTCGACGAGCGCCAGACGAAGCTCCTGCTCGAGCCGCTCCAGCTCCTGCTCGGCTTCGGCGGCCATCGACGCCAGCTCGGGATCGCCGCGCGCGTCGGCCAGATCGGCCTGCGCCTGACGCCACTCCTGCGCCAGCTTGTAGGGGCCCTCCAACTCCTTCAGCCGCCTGCCCGCCGTGGCCGCCTCGCGATGATCGTTGTAGACGGCCGGGTCGGACATGCGCGCCTGCGCTTCCTCGAAGGAGTGTTCGAGCTCTTCGACGAGATGTTCGATCCCGGCCACACCTTGATGCTAGCGAGCCGGCAGGCAGAAACCCCACCGGTCGCCGGCTTCCTCGACCTCGCGCGACGCTGACGGCCGGCTCGGCGCGGGATGACCGAACGAGAATCCTGACCTGAAGTACTAGGATCGCCTGGTGACAATCCGCCGCCTTCTCACCGCCGCCTGCCTGACCGCCGCACTGACCGGAATCGTCGCGGCGGCCGCGCGAGATGCCGGTGCCGCTCCCGCCAGGCGGCCGGTCGTCGTCGTCAACTTCAAGACCACCATCGACGAAGTGGGCAGGCGCTACCTGCACGGCGCCCTGAACAAAGCCGAGAGCGAAAACGCGCAGGTGATCGTCATCGTGCTCGACACTCCGGGTGGCTCGATCGGCTCGATGCGCTCGATCGTCTCGGACATGCTCGCCTCCCCGGTGCCGATCGCCGTCTGGGTGGGTCCGCCTGGAGCCGGAGCCGGTTCCGCCGGTACCTTCGTGGCGACCGCCTCTTCCTATCTGGCGATGGCGCCCGCGACCAACATCGGCGCCGCCTCGGTGGTCGGAGCGCAGGGACAAGACATCGGCAAGACCGAGGCCAAGAAGACGAACCAGTTCGACGCCGCGCTGATCAGCTCGCTCGCCGTCAAGCGCCACCGCGCCCGCGCCGTACCAGCACTGCGGGCCGCGGTCTTCGACGCCCGCGCCTACTCGGCGGAGGAGGCCGTGCGGCTCGGCATCGCCGATGCCAAGGTCGCTACGCTCGACGGGGTCATCCGCCGGCTGAACGGGATGCGTCTCGACACGAGCGCCGGCCCGAAGGTCGTGCACACCGCCGGCGCGCCGGTCGAGACCATAGATATGGGCTTCTGGCAGCGCCTGCTCAAGTTCCTCTCCGATCCCAACCTCGTCTTCTTACTACTCAGCCTGGGCGGGCTGGGGCTGGTGGTCGAGCTTTGGACCGGAGGTCAGTCCTGGGTTCCCGGAGCTCTCGGCGTCATCTTCCTGATCGCCGCCTTCGCCGGGCTCAGCGTGCTTCCGTTCTCATGGGCCGGACTGGCGCTGATCCTGCTCGGGATAGTCCTGCTCGGCGTCGAGCTACACGCGCCGGGCCACGTCTTCTTCGGCGCCGCCGGCACGGCCGCGATCATCCTTGGCGGCATCTTCCTGCTCGGCTATTTCGGTGGCCCGGGCCTTCCCGGCTACAACCCGCAGGTCAGCCGCTGGCTGCTCATCTCGCTGGGTCTGATCGTAGGTCTACTGGTCTTGCTGATGGCGCGCGAGGTGCACCTGTCGCACCACGGCAAGCGCTACGTGAGCCCGCTCGCGACAACAGCGCTGGTCGGCGCGATCGCCGAGGTGAGCACGCGCCTCGAGCCGAACGGAGAGGTCTTGCTCGGCGGCGAGGCCTGGCAGGCCAAGTTGAAGGGCGGCGGAGCGGCCGAGCCGGGCGAACGTTTGAAAGTGACCGCGGTCGACGGATTCCAAGTGATCGTGGAACCGCTGAGCGAGAAGAAATCCAGAACGAGAAAACCAAAGAAGAGCTAGGAGAAAAAACGATGGCGATTATCAACTTCGTGCGCGACTACGAGCGTGTCGCGCGCTTCCGCTTGGGACGCTTCGAAGGAATGAAGGGGCCGGGCGTCGTCTTCAAGATCCCGGTCCTGCACCAGATCATGAAGGTCGACACGCGCACCGAAGTGCTCGACATCCCCAAGCAGACGAACATCACCAAGGACAACGTCGCGATCGACATCGACTTTCTCGTCTATATGCGGATCGACATCAACCAGGCCGCGAAGTCGGTGCTCGAGGTCGAGGACTATCGGCTGGCCGTGGTCGGCCTGGCGACCACCACGCTGCGCGCGGTCGTCGGCGACATCATCCTCGACGACGTCCTCTCGCAGCGCGACAAGATCAACGAGCTGATCCGTACCCGGCTCGACCACGAGACCGAGCGCTGGGGTGTCAAGGTCACCAACGTCGAGATCCGCGAGCTGACCGTGCCGCCCGAGATTCAGGAGGCGATGAACCGCCAGATGTCGGCCGAGCGCGTGCGCCGCGCCGTCGTGCTCGAGGCGGAGGGCACTCGCCAGGCGAACATCACCGTCGCCGAGGGCGAGAAGCAGGCGGCCATCCTGCGCGCCGAAGGTCAGCGCCAGGCAGCCATCCTGAACGCCGAGGGCTTGGCCAAGGCGCTCTCGACGATCTCCGCCGAGGCCAAGAAGGTCGACACGAACACGATGGGCCTGCAGTACCTCGACGCGATCAAGAGGCTGGCCGAAGGCCCGAGCTCGAAGTTCTTCTTCCCGCTCGAGTTGACCGCGCTGGTCGAGCAGTTCGCGCCGAAGAAGTAGCGCTACGAGCGCATGCGGAAGCTGCGGCCGGGCATGACTCGCGCACCAGGCACCTGTGCAGGTGCCTGGTGCGGCCATGAGCCTATGCGGCGGCTGCGCGCTCGTGCCGAAGCGCGGCCGAGAGCCTGATCTCGAGCCCCCTCAATGCCTGCGAGACAGGACAGTTCATCTTCGCCTGCTCGGCCTTGGCCAGGAATCCGCTCTCGCTCAGGCCGGGCACGACGCCTTCGACCTCGAGCTCGGAGAGCGTGATTCCGGTCCCGGGGATGAACGTGACCGTCGAACGCACATTTAGTCGCTCGGGTGGTGTTCCGCCCTCGTCGAGGAGCAGCGAGAACGCCATCGCGTAACAGGAAGCGTGCGCGGCCGCAATCAACTCCTCGGGGCTCGTCTTGCCATCGGAGGACTCCGCACGCGCCGCCCAGCTGATCGGCAGCTTGCCGAGCGCCCCGCTTCCACTCGACTCGATCGTGCCCTCGCCCTTGAACAGCCCCCCGCTCCAACCGACGGTTGCAGTTCTCTTCGCCATCTCGTCTCGCCCCCGTTGCCGCTAGAAATCCGTCCCCGCAGTTTCCCCGGTAGCGAGAGTTCTAACCTCGACGGCGGAGCTTTCTACAAACGACTTCTCAGGCGACGACGTCGATCGGACGCGCCGTCGCGGCGTTCTCAGGCTCTGAGGCGCGGACGGCCTCGAGCTCGTATACGCGCTTGAAGGCCGCGATCGAGACCTCGAGTTGGTCTCGCGCGGGCTCTCGGGTGGTCAGCCTTTGAAGCCAGAGGCCGGGTGCCAGCAACGCTTTCAAGATCCGGCTCGAACGGTGCCTCCCGGCGAAACGGATCAGCTCGTAGGCGATCCCGGCGATCGGGAACAGCATCACGATACGGCTGACAATCAGCCAGTACCAGTCGAGCCGACCGAAGGCCACGCCGAGAGCCCAGTAAACGAAGATGGCGATCACCATCACCCAGAGCAAGAAGGCGGTGCCGCAGCGCGGGTGGATGACGCTGTGGGGCTTGACTTTCTCGGGCGTGAGCTCCTCTTCTGCCTCGAAGGCGTTGATCACCTTGTGCTCGGCGCCGTGGTAGGCCCAGAGTCGCCGAATGTCCGGCAAAAGCGAAACGAGCACCATATAGGCGATCAGCACCGTCACCCTTAGCGCTCCCTCGACCAGAACGAACACGTTGTTACTCAGATCGGGCAGGACGAGCCGCGTGACTGCCGCCGGCCCGACCTTGAACACACCGATCGTGAACGCGATCGCGAACAGGAACATCAGCGCTATCGCCCAGCGGCCGAGCTCGACCTTTTCCTCGCCCTCCTCGTCTTCAGCCGCATACTCCGTCGAGATGGCGAGCGCACGAAAGCCGATCGCGAGCGATTCACCCAACGCCATCACGCCTCTGATCACCGGCAGCCTGAAGATCACGTGCCGCTTCATCAGGGAGTCGATCGGCCGCCAAACCTCGGCCACCTCCCCATTGGGCTTGCGCACGGCGACCGACCAGAAGTTCGGGCTGCGCATCATCACGCCCTCGATCACGGCCTGACCGCCGTACATCGGCGCCGCCGACCCGATGCTCGGGAGCAACCGGAAAAGACGCCACGAGCGCTTTCTTCCGGGCTCGGCCGTCGTCGCGCGGGAGCCAGAGGAACGGAACATCCGCGACCGCCCCCGGCGGCTCACGCCTTCTTGGCGCGAGTTGCCTGCTCGGCCTTCTCGAGCCGGCGCTGGAAGCGCTCGACGCGACCGCCGGTATCGACGAGCTTTTGCTTGCCCGTGTAGAACGGGTGGCAGGCGGAGCAGATCTCGACGTGAAGCTCGGGCTTCACCGAGCGCGTCTCGAACTCGTTGCCGCAGGCGCAACGAACTGTCGTGCGCACGTATTCGGGATGGATCTCAGTCTTCATCTGAATCGAGGATACCAGAGGCGGTATGGGGTGCCACGTTGCCACCGGAGACAACGGCGATCACCGTCGTGCCGGGCTCGGGCTTGTAGGCGCCGGTGAGGAGCGCCGCCGTCGAGACGGCGCCGGCGGCCTCGCAGGCCAGCTTGGAGCGCTGATAGAGGAAGCGCATGCCCTCGCGAATCTCTTGCTCGGAGACCAGAACGACGTCATCGACCTTGTCCTTGGCGATGGCCATGCAGTGAAGGCCGGCAAACGGTGCCGCGAGACCGTCGGCGATCGAGTCGGGCTTGACCCGCACCCATCGCCCGCCCGCCAGGCCCGCGTAGAGCGCCGCGGACTGCTCGGGCTCGACGCCGATCACCTTTACGTCGGGTCTGAGCGCTTTGACCGCCACCGCAATGCCCGCAACCAGCCCGCCGCCGCCCACCGGTACCAGAATCGCGCCCAGCTCGGGGTTGTCCTCGAGCATCTCCAGCCCGAGCGTGCCCTGGCCGGCGATGATGAAGGGGTCGTCGAAGGGGTGCACCATGACCATCCCGGTCTTCGCGGCCAATTCATCTGCCCGATCGAAGGCCTCGGTCGGATCTTCGGCCTCCAGGTCGACCTCGGCGCCGTAGGCGCGCGTGGCCGCGATCTTCTGTGGGCTGGCCGTCTTCCACATCACGACCTTGCTCTCGATCCCCTCCAGAGAGGCGCCGTAGGCGACGGCCTGGGCGTGATTCCCGGCCGAAACGCCGATCACGCCGCGGGACTTCTCCTCCGCGCTGAGCGTGGCCAGCTTGGAGAGCACGCCGCGAACTTTGAAGGCGCCCGTGCGCTGGAAAAGCTCGGCTTTGAGCAGAACATTCGCGTCTGTCATTTCGCTCAGCTGCGCCGAGGAGAAGGTCGGTGTGTGGTGCAGGCGGTCGCCGATCGCCTCGCGCGCGGCGAGTACTTCCTCGATACCGATCTTCCTCAGCTTGGTCTTCATGCGCTGATCGTAGCTAGTCATCCGTTTCGCGGGCTCGGGAGTTGGTCGCGGGAGATGGTTCGGAATCGGCCGGCAGGCGGTCGGCCTTGATAGGCTTCCGCGCTTGATTCGAGCGTCTAGAACACTCGCCGCAGTCTTCGCCGCCTTGTCCCTCGCCGTACCGCTCGCCTCGGGCGGTAGCAGGGGCGTGCCGCGGCTCGTCTTCCCGGTTGTCGGGCCCGTCAGCTATCAGAACGACTTCGGTGATCCGCGCGGGGGCCTGAGTCACCAGGGCAACGACATCATGGCGGTCAAGAAGTCGTTCGCGGTGGCCGCGGAGGACGGCAAGGTCACTTTCTGGACGAGATCCTCGAGCGCCGGTTGCATGCTCTATCTCTACGGGCGGAGCGGAACGATGTACGAGTACATCCACCTGAACAACGACCTCACGCAGAAGAACGACAACAGGGGCAAGTGCGTCGCGGGCACCGCCTACGCCAAGGGGCTCAAGAACGGCGCCCGGGTCAAGGCCGGGCAGCCGATCGGCTTCGTCGGCGACTCGGGCGATGCGAACGGAATCGCCTCGCACCTTCATTTCGAGGTACACCCCGGGGGTGGCCGGGCCGTTAGTCCGTACCCCTATCTCAAGCGGAGCCGAGTTCTTCTCTTCGCCGCCGATCCGGGCGATGAGGTCTCGCTGACGCTGGATGGGAAGCTGATCGCCGCCGACACAGTGGCAGGGACGCTGAGCATGCGCGTAACCGACTTGACCAGCTCCAACGGGCCCGCTTCGGGAAGCTCTCGCGCAAGCTGACGCTTACGCTCTCGCCCGAGACGACGGCGGTCTATGCCTACGGCGTCGGCGCCAGCGCTTCGCTCGACGAACTGAGCCGCCTTGCGGCGGGAGTGGCGATCGAGGTCGAGACGACAGCTGTCCCGGTCAATCTCGCGACCCAGTCGGGAGCAGCGCTGGCGCTCGAGACCTCTGTCGTCACGATCATGAGCGACTAGTTGAACTGCGTTAGAGACTCCTACGAGAGCTCGACCGCCCCGAAGCGAAGAGGCCACCGCTCGGAGTACTACGCCGTCCCAACCGCGCGCGCTGCTTGATTACCCGGCGCGCGCGCTTTAACGTAGCCCTCGCGATCGCTCCGAGCTACCGGTCGGCTAAGCGTAAGAGACACGAACGCATACGGAGATGCGTGCATGAGGAAGGAGAGCGCGATGTTCAAGGAGCAATTCACCGCCGAGGAGTGGACGACGCTGGAGTTCGCACCGCTCTGGGCCTTTGCCGGCGTGGCGGCCATAGACAACGAAATCGACGACCGGGAGAAAGCCAGTCTCGGCCAGGAGTTGGCGGAGTGGGCGCTTTACAAAGAGCCGCTCGTCCAGGAGGTCTTTCTCTCCGTCAATCAGAACCTCGTAACCGCTCTGCCGGCTTTCCTGAGCGACTCGCGCGATCTGCTCGTCGGTATGAAGGATGTCGCCGACCTGCTCGAGCGCAAGGTTACGCCGGAGCAGGCGCACAACTTCAAGGGCGCGCTGATCTTGCTCGCGCGGAAGATCGGCGAAGCGTCGGGTGACAGCTTGGTGCCCGGCGCCGAGAACGTAAGCGATCAGGAGAAGATGGCCGTCGTCATGATCGGAACGGCCCTTCGCTTCGTCCCGTCCTAGCGGAGCGTCAGCTGTTCTGAACGAGCCGCTCGCGCAGGAACTCGACGATCGTTCCCGTCGTGGCGCCCGGGGTGAAGACCTCGGCGACGCCGCTCTGCTTGAGCGCGCTTGCCTCGTCGTCGGGGATCGTGCCGCCGACCAGCACGAGCACGTCGTCGGCGCCCTGCCCCTGTAGGCCCTCGATCACGCGCGGCACCAGGGTCATGTGCGCACCCGAGAGAATCGAGAGCCCGACAGCGTCGGCGTCCTCTTGAATAGCCGTCTCGACGATCTGGTCGGGCGTCTGGTGCAAGCCGGTGTAGATGACTTCCATGCCGGCATCGCGCAGGGCGCGTGCGACCACCTTGGCGCCGCGGTCGTGCCCGTCCAGACCGGGCTTGGCGATCACTATGCGTATCGGATCGGGCACCGGCGCCAGTATAGGCGCGACCGGACGGGCTCGAGTACAGCCTATTCGGAGGCGCCCGGACGCCAGAGCCGCTCCTCTGCATCTCCCGCCGCGACGCGGGCACAGATGAAGAGGAGGTCCGAGAGCCGATTGAGATAGACGGCGACGAGTGGACTCTGGGCGCGTTCCCGCGCCGCGACGAGCACCTCCAGCTCGGCGCGGCGGCAGATCGCCCGTGCCAGATGCAGGCGTGCGCCGGCCTCATCGCCGCCGGGCAACACGAAGCTGCGCAGCGGCTCGAGCTCGGCGTTCAGCTCGTCGCATAGGCGCTCGAGCGACTCGACGCTCTCCTTGCCGACGCGTAGCCGCTCGCGCGAGCCTTCGACAGGGGGAGCGCTGAGATCGGCGCCCAGGTCGAACAGATCGTTCTGGATTCGTTGCAGTGGCGCGCCGAGTCGCTCGGGCAGAGCCGTGGCCAGCGCCAGGCCGATCGAGGCATTGAGCTCGTCGAGCGACCCGATCGCGGCGATCAATGGGTCGGTCTTACCGGTACGCGTACCGTCGCCGAGACTGGTCTCGCCGCCGTCGCCGGTGCGGGTGAAGATGCGTGTCAAGCGGACCGGCTCGTCCCGTTTGGAGCCCATCATCTCTCCCTTTCCAGAATCCTTCGAAGGCCTATCCCGATCATCGACCTGTTTACGTCGTCAGCCCCTATCTTTACCCAACCGGCGATAGATACTCAGGCTTACGGGCACGCGAGCCGATACAGCAGCAAGCAGGCAGGGCCGCAACGAGGAGAAAACGATCTATCGATGAGCGAGCAAGGCTACGAAGGACAGGTACCCGAGCCTCCGGGGCCAGAAGTGAGAGAAGAGGCGCCGCCGCGCCCAACTGTGCGCGAGAGCTTCCGCCGCGGCCTCTTCGTTCGCCTGCCTACCGAGGGCGATGCCGAGGGAGTCGCCGGGGCCGAGCAGCAGAGCGACTCAGAACAGGGCATCGCCGACCAGTACCCTGAGCAAGTCGCCGATCCGTATCCGGGCTGGCGTCAGGCGGCCGACGGCAGCTGGGAAGCCGTGGGCCCGGAGGCCTACGACTACGGCGAGAACTTCGAGGCGGCGACGCCCGCGGCATCTCCCGAGACCGACCAGAACGCGCACCTCGCCCCAGTAGCCGCTGAAGAGCCCGCTATCCAAGAGGAAACAGGCGTCGAGGCGCCGGCCTGGACGTTCACTCCCGAGCAGGAAGCTCCGCCGCCGGCCGAAGAGGCGATCGTCCCCGTGATGCCGCAGACAGCCGAGGTCGTATCCGGAGTGATGCCCGAAGTCGAGCCTGAGGCGGTTGTCGAGCCCGAGGCGGTCGTCGAGCCTGAGGCGGTTGTCGAGGCGATCGTGGAAGCTCCCGCTCCCGAGCTTCCTGCCGAGCCCGAGTCAGCCACGGAGGAGGCGCCGGCGGTCGAGGTCGTACCCGAAGCAGCTGCGCCCGAGCCCACATTCGCGCCCGAGCCGAAAGCGGAAGCCGTGCCCGAGCCCGCGGCGCCGGTCGCGGTCGCGCAGGCGACCCCAGCGGCAGCCGAAAAGACCTCGGTGACCGAGGATCCCGTTGCCGGAACAGGTCTCTACATCCCGAGCGACGTCGAGCTGCTCGAAGGCGACATGCCCGTCTACGGCGAAAAGGAGAACGTACCGCCGCGCTTCGCAGGCTCTGGTCTCGGCGAGCCTTACTTCATCGAGTTCGGCGATCTCGCTCGAACACTGTCCGGCCTTCGCCGCCTACTTCCGAAGGGAGCCCGGCTCACCTACAACTACGACTACGAGCGAGCCTGGATCAGAACTTCCGCGGAGATCGATCTTCCCTCCTTCGCCGAGCGCATCGAAGGGCCAGCGGAGGCAGGCGAAGACGCATCTTCCTGACTTCCTTCGCCAACTCTTATTTGACGTCGAGGCCCTTCTGGCCGTACTCTGAAATCGCGATGACGAACTCGACCCCGCAGACGACTTGGGTGTGGCGCTGGCTTAGCGAGCGGGGCGGGGGCGTCGCCTGGACCTGATCTAGACGCCAACCCGTTTCGCTCGAGACCTTCCGTTGGAGGGTCTTTTTTGTTGCCCTTTTCCCGACTCGACGAAAGCCATGACACAGACGGAGAACATTCCAAGATCGATCGCCTCGGACCTGCTGACGCCGCTCGGCGCCTACCTACGCCTGCGCGGAGCGGGTCGAGCCTCGTTCCTGTTCGAGTCGGTCGAGCACGGGCGCCTCGGGCGCTATTCGCTGCTCGGGTACGGCTCGCGCATCGTCGATTTCGACGAGGCAGAACGCCTCGCTGAGCCCGTCTTCGGCTATCTCTCCTACGACTACGTAGCCCGGCTGGAGCCCACGGTGCCCTTGCCCGACTCGGGCCCGCGCGATCCGGAGAGCCAGTTCATCGTTCCCGACACGCTCGTTCGCTTCGATCACGCGCGCGGCATCGCCGAGATCGTCTACGGAGATGCCGACGAGACGATCGCGCGGCTGACAGGGCCGAGGCCGGAGATTCCGAACGGCCGCGGCCAGCCCGGCCCGCTCCGCCGCTACCCCGACCGAGCGACCTACGAGAAATGGGTGCGGCGCTCGAAGGAGTACATCAAGGCCGGCGACGCCTTCCAGATCGTCGTCTCGCAGCGCGCCGAGCGACCCACTTCCGCCAGCGCGCTGGATCTCTACCGGGCGCTGCGGCGAATAAACCCGTCCGAGTATCTGTTCCTGCTCGAGTTTCCCGACGACCTGGCGCTGGTCGGCTCCTCGCCCGAGACGGTGGTCAAGTGCGAAGGCGTCCGCGCCAGCCTCAACCCGATCGCCGGCTCGATCAAGCCCGGCGACGGCGACGAGCAGGCGCTTCTGAACTCGGAGAAAGACCGCGCCGAGCACGTGATGCTCGTCGATCTCGGACGTAACGATCTTTCGCGCGTCTGCCTGCCGGGAAGCGTTCGCGTCGAGCGCTTCATGCGGCCGGAGCGCTTCTCGCACATCACTCACCTGATCTCGGAAGTGGTCGGCGAGCTCAAGCCCGGGACGACGCCGTTCGATCTGCTTCGCGCCTGCTTCCCGGCCGGGACGGTATCGGGCGCGCCCAAGGTGCGCGCGATGCAGATCATCTCCGAGCTGGAGCAGTATCGGCGCGGCATCTACGCGGGCGCGGTCGGCTACTTCGAACCCGCCGGCTCCTCCTTCGACACCTGTATCGCGATTCGCTCGCTCACGCTCCGGGGCGGCGTCGCTCACCTGCAGGCGGGAGCCGGTCTGGTGGCCGACTCCGACCCGGCCTCCGAGCATGAGGAGTGCCTGAACAAGCTGGCGGCCCTCGAAGCCGCGATCGAGCTGGCCGAGGCCGAACAATGATCCTGCTGATCGACAACTACGACTCATTCACCTACAACCTCGCGCACCTATTCGGGGAGCTCGGCGCCGAGGTGATCGTTCGCCGTAACGACGCGATCACGCCCGAGGAAGCCGAGGAGCTCGCCCCATCCCATCTCGTCGTCTCCCCCGGTCCGGGCGTTCCGGCTTCTGCCGGTGTCTCGATCGAGCTGATCAAGCGACTGAGCCCGCGCGTGCCGACACTCGGCGTCTGCCTCGGCCACCAGGCGATCGTCGAGGCCTTCGGTGGCACGATCGGGCCCGCGAAGAAGCTCGTGCACGGCAAGTCGAGCGCCGTCCATCACGACCAGCGCGGCATCTTCGGCGGGCTGCCGCAGGACTTCGAGGCCGGCCGCTACCACTCGCTCGCCGCTCACCAAGTGCCCGACTGTTTCGAGATCTCAGCCTCGGGCGACGACGAGGTGATGGCCGTGCGGCACAAGCGTCTTCCGATCGACGGCGTCCAGTTCCACCCCGAATCGGTCTTGACCCCCGCCGGCCCCGAGCTGGCGAAGAACTTCCTGGAGGGAAGGCGATGACTATTCAGGACGCGATCGCGAAAGCGCTCGACAGAAGCGATTTCACGCGCGAGGAAGCACGCGAGGTGATGAACGAGATCATGACCGGCCAGAGCACCGATGCGCAGATCGCCGGCTTTCTCGTCGCCTTGCGGGCCAAGGGTGAGACCTCGGAGGAGATCGCCGGCTGCGCGGAGGCGATGCGTGCGCACGTCGTCACGGTCAGGCCCGCGCGAACCGACCTGGTGGACGTTGTCGGGACGGGCGGCGACGGCCAGCGCACGATCAATATCTCGACCGCGGCTGCGTTGGTCGCCGCGGCGGCCGGAGCGGGCGTGGCCAAGCACGGTAACCGAGCCGCCTCCTCGGCCTGCGGAGCGGCCGACGTGCTCGAGGCGCTCGGTTTCAACCTCGACCTGACCCCCGAGCGGATCGCCCGATCGATCGACGAGCTCGGCTTCGGCTTCATGTTCGCGCAGGCGCATCACCCGGCGATGAAACACGCCGGGCCGGTACGCAAGGAGCTGGCCACGCGCACGATCTTCAACATCCTCGGGCCGCTGACCAACCCGGCCGGAGCCCGCTGTCAGCTGATCGGCGTCTACTCCAAGGAGCTCGTGCGACCGATCGCCGAAGCGCTGGTGCAGCTCGGCAGCGAGCGAGCCTTCGTCGTGCACGGCGCGGGCGGCCTCGACGAGCTCTCGCCGGTCGGCCCGAACTACGTCTGCGAGGTCGTGCACGGCAGGGTGATCGAGCGCACGATCGACCCGCTCGATTTCGGCGTGCCGCGCTGCGAGCTGGAGGATCTGCGTGGCGCCGACCCGGTCGCGAACGCCGCCGCCGTCCGCGAGATCTTCCAGGGCTCGAACGGCGGCCGACGTAACGCCGTCTTACTGAACGCGGCCGGTGCGATCGCCGCCGCCGGGCTGGCCGAGGACCTGGAAGAAGGGCTCGCGATCGCCACCGAGACGGTCGCCTCGCGCAAGGCCGAGGAACGGCTCGAGCAGCTGATCGCCTTCTCGAACGAGAGCGAGTCCGTGGGGGCGGCGAATTAATGAAGTTCCTCGCTCGAAACGAGCACTCCATCGCTCTTCATTCCGGGATGGGCTCTTGATGGGACGCTTCCGCGAAGCCCTCGTCAGGCCCGGCCTGCAGGCGATCGCCGAGGTCAAGCGCAGGTCGCCCTCGGCCGGCGATCTACGCCCCGACGCCGATCCGGCCGCGCTGGCGAAGGATTTCGCCGCGGCGGGCGCGGCGGCGATCTCCGTGCTGGTCGACGATCGCTTCGGCGGCACGATCGACGATCTGCGCGCCGCCCGAGCGGCGACCGACGCGCCGCTGATCGGCAAGGGCTTCTTCGCGGAGGAAGCCTCAGATCCGCGAGCTGGCAGCCGCCGGCGCCGACGCCTTCCTGCTGATCCTGCGCGATCTCTCCGACGAGCAGGTCGTTCGCCTCCGCTCCTACGGCGCCGAGCTGGGACTGGACGCTCTCGTCGAGGCGCACGACGCCGAGGAGCTCGAGCGCGGTCTCGCTCTCGGCGCCGATCCGATCGGCGTCAACTGCCGCAACCTGACCGACTTCTCGCTCGACCGTCGCGCCCAGCTCGAGCTTCTGGCCCGCATCCCGCGCGATCGCGCGATCGTGGCCGAGAGCGGGATCTGGTCGCGCGCCCAGGGAGCCGCGGCAGAGCTGGCCGGCGCGAACGCGGTTCTCGTCGGCTCGGCGCTGATGCGCGCTTCCGACCCGGCCGCCAAGCTGAAAGAGCTGATCTCGCGCCCGCTGGTCAAGGTCTGCGGCCTCACGCTCCAGAAAGACGTAGACGCCGCGGCGCAGGCCGGCGCCGACCTGGCCGGCTTCATCCTCGCCGCCGAGAGTCCGCGGCGGGCGCCGCGGCGTGCTCGCGGTGCCCGAGACGATGCTCTCGGTCGCGGTCTTCGTCGGCGAGCGACACGAGACCGGCGCCGACCTCGTACAGCTCTACGAGCGCGAAAACGGGCATCGCGGTCGTGACGCCGTTCTCTACCTCGGTGCAGAAGCGGTTGCCGACGTGCTCGATCTGCCCTGGGAAAGCCAGGACGCCGCTCAGCTCGAAAGAGTCGCCGCAGCGGCAGGAGAGAAGAGAGTGATGCTCGCCGGCCGGCTTGACCCCGAGAATGTTGCCGCGGCGATCGAGCAGGTGCGCCCCTGGGCGGTCGACGCAGCCTCGGCGCTCGAGACGGCGCCCGGCGTCAAGGATCACGAGCGCCTGCGCCGGTTCGTGCAGGCGGCCCGACTCGTTCCCTCCACACGCGTGTAGATGAGCAAGAACCAGAAAAACCTGAATGAGGACCGAGAAAGGAGCTCTCACTTGTCACCGCCGGCAACCGAGAAAATCCCCGCGGCCGACAACCGTGGCCTCTACGGCGGCTACGGCGGACGCTACGTTCCCGAGACGCTGATCCCGGCGCTCGAGGAGCTCGAGGCGGGTTGGCGCGCGGCACTGGCGGACGAGAGCTTTGCCGGCGAGCTGAACGACCTGCTCGTCAACTACGGCGGCCGGCCGACGCCGCTCACGCTCAGCGAGCGCTTCTGTCCCGAAAAGCGCATCTACCTCAAGCGCGAGGACCTGCTGCACACCGGCGCGCACAAGCTCAACAACGCGCTCGGCCAGATCGTGCTCGCGCGCAGGCTGGGCAAGCAGCGAATCGTCGCCGAGACGGGCGCCGGTCAGCACGGCGTCGCCACGGCGACGGTCTGCGCGCGCTTCGGGCTCGATTGCGTCGTCTACATGGGCGTCGAGGACATGCGGCGCCAGCGACCCAACGTCGAGCGCATGCGGCTGCTCGGCGCCGAGGTTCGCCCGGTCGAGATCGGGACGCAGACGCTCAAGGAGGCGACCAGCGAAGCCATCCGCGACTGGATCACCAACGTCGAGACGACCCACTACCTGATCGGCTCCTGCGTCGGCCCGCACCCCTATCCCGAGATCGTGCGCGAGCTGCAGGCGGTGATCGGGCGCGAGTCGAGGAAGCAGATCCTGGAGCGCGAGGGGCGCCTGCCCGAGGCCGTGATCGCCTGCGTCGGCGGCGGCTCGAACTCGATCGGGATGTTCGCCGGCTTCCTCCTCGACGCCGAGGTGAAGCTGTACGGCGTCGAGGCGGCGGGCGCGGCGAGTCTCGGCACCGGCCGCGTCGGCGTGCTGCACGGCGCCCGCTCGCTCGTGCTGGCCGACGAGGACGGCCAGATCGCCGACGCGCACTCGATCTCGGCCGGGCTCGACTACCCGGGCGTCGGCCCCGAGCACGCCGCGCTGCGCGATTCCGGCAGAGTGCGATACCTCCCCTGCAGCGACGACGAAGCGCTCGCCTCCTTCGAGCGCCTGACCAAGACCGAGGGCATCATCCCAGCGCTCGAATCGGCGCACGCGCTGGCCCGGGCGCTCGACATCGACGAGTCGTTGATCGTCGTCTGCCTCTCGGGCCGCGGCGACAAGGATCTCGACGAGGCGCTCGCGCAGTTGGGGAGGCGAAGCTGAGCAAGAAGCTGTCATCTTCCTGATGTCCGGGCGCAGGACGCCCGAGCTGGCCGAGGCGGCCGTCCAGGGCGGCGCCGACCTGATCGAGCTCGGCTTTCCCTTCTCCGATCCACTGGCCGACGGACCGGTCATCCGACGCGCGGCCGAAGCGGCGCTCGCCGAGGGAATGCGTACGAAAGCCTGCCTGGAATGCCTGGCGGAGATTCGCGAGCGCGTGCAGATACCGCTCGTCCCCTTCGTCTACTCGGCGCTGCTCGAGGCCTACGGCTACGAGCGCTTCGTCGCCGACGCCCGTAGCCGCGGGAGCCGGCGCGATCCTCGTTCCCGACCTTCCGGTCGACTCCCACCCCGAGCTCGAGCGGATCCAGCTGGTCGCTCCGACCTCCACCGACGAGCGGATTCGACTGGCGGCCGAGACGACCGACGGCTGGCTCTATCTGGTCACGCTAACGGGCACGACAGGCGCGCGCACGAAGCTTTCCTCAGCCCTTGCCGGCTTGGCCGCGCGAACCCGTCGCCTTGCCCCGCAAGAGCTTCCGCTCTACGCCGGCTTCGGTATCTCGACGCCCGAGCAGGCTCGCGCTGCCGCCGAGATCACCGACGGGGTCATCGTCGGCTCGCGTGCGATCGAGATGGCAGAAGGCGGCGCGGACGATCTTCGTCGCTACGTCGCGTCGCTGCGAGCGGCGATCGATAACGATAAAGCCTGAAGAGGAGCGGCTATCCCCGCTGTACTCGACGCAACAATGCTCGCCCTACCCGTTCGGTAGTACCGACAGAGCGCTGTAGTGCCGCTCAAATCGAAGCCGGCTCAGCCGACCTCCAGGGATATGCAAGAAGCATCTGGCCAGCAGTTGGCAGCCCGTACGGTCTACGAGCTCTTAAACGAGTACAACCTCGTCAGCGTCTCAACCGAAGATCGATCGAGCGCACTTGCAAGCGGCCACCGAGGAGTACAGGGTGAGCGACGCCTAATCGGTGTTGCGATGAATCTCGCACCCTGGCTGCTGAAACTGGAAAGCAACCAGACGCGTAAGCACAACTTCTTCGATGACGTTCTGTTTGGCATCCACGTACGAGCAGACGTAAGCAATATCGATCTACTACTACTCACGGGCGCATCGAGCCAGGTCAGTGGCAGGCCCACCCACTACGCCGACATCTGCCGCGAGCATGGAGCCGAGGGCATCATCCTTGTCTCTTTCCTTCCCGAGGAGCCAGAGCTGGCGGAGCTTGTCGCGTCTGGATTTCCCACAGTCGCAATCGATACCAAGCTCTTTGGCCCACATGCCGCCTTCGTAAGCTCAGACAACGTCGGAGGCGCCGCTACTGCAGTTAGACACTTAGCCGAGCTTGGTCGCAAACGAATCGCCTACATCGGTGCTTGGGACTCCGAGCCGGCAAACATCGATCGTCATCTCGGCTATCAAGAGCGCACTGGACGAGTTCGGGCTGGAGCCACACGAGGAGTACGTGGCGCTCGGCGGCTGGTCGCACGTACACGCACACGATGCGACGCAGCAGATGCTCGAGCTGGCAGAGCCGCCTGACGCTGTCTTCTGCGCCAGCGACCTGATGGCAATTGGAGCAATCAAGGCCGTCCAGGAGGCCGGACTGCGTGTACCGGAAGACATCGCTGTGGCCAGTTTCGACGACAGCGACTACGCAACCCTTTCGGTGCCCTCGATTACAAGCGTGCAACAGGATCGGATCGGGCTTGGGACTGCGTCGGTCGAGACGATTCTGCGCATGCTTGACGCCCCTGATAGCTCGCCGCCTACAACCGTGTTTCCAACCGAGCTTGTCGCACGGGAGTCGACCGTCAGCAAGGTCGATCTCGAGCTAGCCAACGAAGCTCGAGACTCGGACCGAGCCGATCGTCAAAGCACCTACCTCGCGCCTTTCTGTCGACGCCCTCTATCAACTGCTCAGTACTAGCAGCGAGTTTGAGTCGAAGGCGCCCAAAGAGGCACCGGTCGAAGCAGTTACGCAGGACTGGAATCCCAAGAACACGTCGCTTGATCGCGCTCGCCATATACACCGCCACCGAAATCAGCTTCCGCCACAACTTCTTCGACGAGCTGTTCGACAGTATCCGAGCGATCGCCTACGCCAAGGGAATCGATCTTCTCGTTTTCAGCAACGTCGGGAACGCCACCCAAACGACCGGAACTACCGTCTGGGAAAAATCCCCCCCTCTGCTCGAGGTCTGTCAGAGAAGCCGGGCCGACGGTCTGGTACTGGGATCTTTGCTCCGCCGAGGTTCCACAGGTCGCGGCCGTTATCGATTCCGACCTACCCTGCGCCATATTCGACGGTTTCGCCACGCCCGACAGTAAGCGCATCGCCTTCGTCATGTCCGACAACGTCGGCGGCGGCGCCAAGGTCACGCGTCACCTGATCGAGACCGGCCACCGTCGGATCGCCTACATCGGCGGCGTCAATGGCTCGAGGGCCTCAGACGAGCGCCTTCGCGGCTATCAAAACGAGCTTTCGAGGCGGAATCTGCCCCATCCCGAGGAGTACATCGCCATGGCCGGCTGGCTACCGAGTAGAGCTTACGAAGCCACGCAGAGATTTCTCGCCCTCCCCGAACCGCCTGACGCCATCTTCTGCGCGGAGCGACGTGATGGCGATCGCCGCCATGGCGGCGATCGAAGACGCGGGCCTGCGTGTTCCCGACGACGTCGCCGTCGCCGGCTTCGACGATATCGACTACGCAACTCTCGTCACGCCGTCGCTGACCACCGTCCGCCAAAACCAGAAAGAGCTGGCCAATGCGCTCGTCGAGGCCGTGCTTCACCTGCTCGACCATCCCGAGCAGTCGGCGACAGAATCCGTGATTCCGGCCAGAGCTGGTCGTTCGCGAATCGAGCGGGTTCGACCAGGCGACACGCGACGGCTCGCAGTCGGAGATTCGGGTCGGCAACCACGAGGCTTTCCGAAGCTGACCTGGCGGGAGCCAGCCGACGCGATACTCGCTCTGCTCGCGCACTCGGATCAGTCGCCGGGATCGCTTTCACCCTGACGAACCTCTGGCCAACGAGCTCGTGTAGCTTACGCGCCCTTCGGGTACAGAGGCTCCAGAATCTTCCGACCATTCAGTTGCGCGAAAAAGGAGTCACAGATGCCCTTCGAGCTACCACCGCTTCCCTACGACTACGCCGCGCTCGAGCCTCATATCGACGAGCAGACGATGCGCATCCACCACGACAAGCACCACCAGACTTACGTCGACAAGGCAAATGCCGCGCTGGCCGGCACAGAATGGGCAGACGCCGCGCCTGAAGAGATCTTGCGGCAACTCGACAAGGTCCCGCTCGAAAAACGTACGGCGATCAGGAACCACGTCGGCGGCGTCGCGAACCACACCTTCTTCTGGGAGAGCATGGGGCCGGGCAAGGGCGGCGAGCCGAGCGGCGCGCTTGCGGCCGCAATCGGGGATGAGTTCGGCGACTTCGAGGCTCTCAAGCAGCAGCTGACCGATGCCTCGGTCAACCATTTCGGCTCGGGCTGGGGTTGGCTCGCGTACGACGGCGCCAAGCTTCAGGTGCTATCGACCGTCAACCAGGATTCGCCGCTCTCGCTCGGGATGAAGCCTTTGCTGGGCTGCGATGTCTGGGAGCACGCCTACTACCTGAAGTACCAGAACCGCCGCCCCGAGTACGTCGCCGCGTGGTGGAACGTCGTCGACTGGAACAAGGTCGCCGAAAGACTCGGCGGCTGAGCTCGAGATCTGAGATCGCCAGCCAGACGCGCAAGCCCGGGCCGCGGTTCCGGGCTTTTCGCGGCTAGCCGTAGTTCTTTCGGCGAAAGACGTCGCGCGAGAGCGACTCCACCCGGTCGAGAAAGAGCAGCCCGTCCAGGTGATCGATCTCGTGTTGCAGCGCGCGGGCTTCGAAGCCGCTCGCCTCGATCGTCTGCGCCTCCCCGCTGCTCGTCAGTCCCTCGACGACGACCTCGCTGGCGCGACGAACGTCGGCGGTGAAGTCCGGAACGCTCAGGCAGCCTTCGCGCGCAACGTCAGACCCGGTCGCGAACACGATCCGGGGGTTGATCAGCAGTATCTCGCGAGCGTTCGGGTCGCCCTTGGGGTGGAGCGAGACGTTGACGACGGCGATGCGCAGCGACTCCCCGATCTGTGGCGCCGCCAGACCGACGCAGCGCGGAAAGGAGTGCATCGTCTCGACGAGATCGGTCGCGACCCGTTCGGCCCGTGCCCACTCCTCGGGCCTGGCTTCGACCGCCACCCGCTTCAGAACCGGGTCGGGAAGATGGAGGATCTGCCGAACAGCCACGAGAGAGATTCTGTTAGAGCGCGACCTGATCGAGCGCTCGGACGGAGAGCTCGAGCTTCTGCTCAAACGCGACCTCGCGCAGAAAGACCTCGAGCTCGTTGCCGGATAGGCCCTCGGGCAGGGCGACCTCGAGAATCATCATGTAGGTGGGCTCGGTCTCCTCGCCCACGAGATGCGTGTCGAGATCGGTGATGTTGACGCCTCGGCCGGCCAGAGCGGAGGTGACGGCGTTCACGATTCCCGGGTGATCGGCGCCGTAGAGAGTGATCACGTGCGAGGGCTCGTCGATCTGCGCCTGGGTTGCGTCGATCTCGGAGAGCGAGACGGCTTCCAGCTCGAGTGTGGCGCGCGAGCGCTCGAGATCTGCCTTCAGCTGCTCGAGATCGGTTGCCTCAGAGCTCTGGAGCACCAGCATCATCGCGAAATACCCGCCCAGGATCGCCATCTGTGAGTCGGCGAGGTTGACGCCGTGGCGAAGCAGAACGCCCGTCACCTCCGCCACGATCCCGGGCCGATCGCGTCCGATCGCCGATAGCGCGTAGTACGCCATGGAGCAAGGATAGAGGCCGGCGTGGCTCCAAGGGAGCTCGCGAGCGCGAAATCGACCCTCCTCCGATTTCCTCAATCCCCCGTACGGGGTATGAACGTACGCCAAAACGGGCCGAAAATCCGACTAACGCGCAGCGGCAAACAAAGAAAGCGCGTATGCGGCACTACCCGAAGTACTTCAATCCAGATTCTTCCTGCCTGCGCGAGAGCGCCGGGAGCCGGTCTCGGCTGCTCCGGACAAACGCAGAAGGATCGATCTGGCGGCATTCCCGGATTTGAGAACCGGTTCCACACAAAGGAGAGAACAGCAATGAAGAAGCATCTCAGCAAGAAGCGAGTCGTCCTTGCGGCGATCGTTGTTGTTGCGCTCGCTCTCGCTAGCGGCGTTGCTTATGCGTACTGGACGAGCACCGGCTCGGGCTCGGGCTCCGCAGCGGCTGCTACGGCCTCCAACTTCACGGTGGACGTACAGCTCGCCGCCGGAATCCACCCCGGTGGTTCGGCTGCGGTTACGGGCAATGTCACCAACGGAACATCGACCGCCCTCCAGCTCCATCAGGTCGTCGGCGACACCGTGCCGGTGACAGTCGATATAACCCATAACGGCTGCGCCGTCGCCGACTTCACGGTCGGGACGATGTCAATCACCGGTGGTGTGCAGACCCTCGCGGCAAGCAGCGGCACCGCTGCCTTCACAGGCTCGCTCGCAATGGCCAACACGGCCGCCAATCAAGACGCGTGCCAGGGAGCGACGATCACTCTGCATCTGGTTGCTTCGTAACACAAGTGATTCGGAGGGGCGGCCTCGGTCGCCCCTCCACTTACTTCCCAGAGAGACAACCAAACGAGCGTAACTCGAGAGAGTAGAAGGCAGATGACAGGCGAGCCGACCAACGAGATTGAAGCGAGTAGCCGGCGGCGGCGCCTCTTCGATCAACGACGCGACTACCTCTCGGGCGCTCGAGCAGAATCTCACCTGGATCCGCCGAGGCCTCCTTCTGGGCCTCGGTCTTGCCATGCTTCTGGCCCTCACCTCGCTCGCCCGCGCCGCCTCGAGCGCGACTTCCGCCAAGCTCTCGGCCCGCCTGACCGCGACGGAGCTCGTGGCCTCGCAGGTGAAGTCGGTCAAGCTCGTCTACAAGCTTCCGGCCTCGAGCAAGAGTTTCACCTACAGCCTCAGCTATCAGCGCGGCTCGATCTGGCAGCCCGTGAACAGCGCCGCGAAGACAGGCAACTTCACGAGCGCAAAGAGCATGGCGCTCGGCAAGCTCTTCGGGTCGAAGCTGGTCAAGGTCGGCTCGTACCGCGCTGCAGATCTCCTGCGCCGGCGCGAACGCGTCGCTCAGCTTTCGAATCGTTCCCTTCTCGGGCTGGCTGACCAAGAAGAGCTTCACGATCGCCGAGGCGAAGTCGATCAAGCTGACCTACGGCTTCTCGAAGCCGAGCAAGAGCTTCGCCTACCGCCTCTACGTCAAGAAGGGCTCGGCCCTGAAGCTGATCAATAGCGCCAAGACGACCAAGAAGACGAAGCGTCAGTACCTCACGGGCGTAAGAACCGCCAGCCTGAAGAAGCTCTTCGGCGGCAAGGCGTTCGCGCTCGGTACCTATCGCCTGAAGATCTCTTCGGCCTACTCGACCCGGCAGCTCAACTTCAAGATCATCACGTCGGCCAACCCCGCGACCTCCACCGGTGGCAGCGGTAGTGGCAGCGGGACCGGCTCCACTGGTGGCGCCGACTTCACCATCTCGGGCGGCGTGGAGCGGCCTCGAGCCCGGCCTGACCCTTCCGATCAGGTTGACGCTGACCAATCCCAACAGCAGCAAGATCTACGTCACTCGCCTCACGGTCAGCATGTCGGCCGACAGCACTCCGCCGGGCTGCGACCGCGAAACCAATTTCGACCCGATCATCCAGTCGAACGCCACAAGCACCGACCCGATCGAGGTTCCGGCCAAGGGAAAGGTGACGCTGACGAGCGCCCCGCGTGCTCCGCAGCTCGCCTTCCGCAACCTGCCCGTCTCATCAGGATGTCTGCAAGGGCAAGAGCTTCGTCTTGACCTTTAGCGGAAGCTCGCACTCGTGAACGTAGCGATCGCCTCCCGAGCGCGAAGGCGTCTGATCACGCTAGCCGCGCTAGCTGGTCGCACTGATGACGTGCTGCGAACGCCCAGGCTTACTGGACTTCATACGGCCTAGGTTCCGGTAGCGGTAACGCCGGCTCTCTCGCCGCCCCCTCCCTGACCGCCACGCCCGCGCGCCGGCACGGTTTCCCTCTCCTGGAACGCGGTCACCCCTCCGGGAGCGGGCTCGGTTACCTACTACGTAAGCCGTGACGGTGGAAACGCCGCCGGAACTGCCCGACCTCCTCGGCGCCGACCTCGGTCGCTCACCTGCACCGACAGCGGCCTGGCGGCGGGCACCTACAGCTACACGGTGACCGCAGTCTGGCACAGCTGGACGACGACCAGCTCACCCGCCGTCTCGGTCACCCTCACCTCAGGAGGGATCCACCACTTTGTGCTTGCCGCCGCGAGCACAACGCCTAACGCCGGCGCGGCCGACAACCTGACCGTCACCGCGAAGGATTCGGCCGGTAACACGGTTTCGGCCTACACCGGCTCGCACAATCTGACCTTCGCGGGTGCGAGCGCGATCGGCTCCTACAACCCGACCGTCGCGAACTCGAGCGGCACGGCCGATCAACTTCGGAAGCGCCACCGCGATCACCTTCACAAACGGCGTGGCCACAGTCTCCGGCGCCTCGAACGGCGTCATGCGGCTGTACCGAGCGGAGTACGCGCGAGCATCACCGTCGCCGAGGGCGGCAGCTACACCTCGAACGCCGTCTCGGTCACGGTCAGCCCGCTCGCAATCAGCACCCTCTCGCTGGCGGCCGCCACGACGACTCCGAACGCCGGCGCCGCCGACAACCTGACGATCACGGCGCTAGGACGCCTACGGCAACACGGCCACCTCCTACACGCGGCTCGCACAACCTGACCTTCGCCGGCGCGGCGCGATCGGCTCCTACAACCCGACCGTGACCAACGCCTCGGGCACAGCCGTCAACTTCGGAAGCGCCACCGCGCTCACCTTCACAAACGGCGTGGCCACGGTCTCGGGCGCCTCGAACGGCGTCATGCGGCTGTACAAGGCGGAGACCGCGAGCATCACCGCCGCGGAGGGCGGTAGCTACACCAGTAACGCCCTCTCGGTCACCGTTAGCCCGCTCGGGATCAGCGCTCTCTCGCTGGCGGCCGCGACCACGACGCCCGGCTGCCGGCGCGCCGACAACCTGACGATCACGGCCAAGGACACCTACGGCAACACGGCCACGAGCTACAACGCAACGCTCAACCTCACCTTCTCCGGCGCGACTGCGATCGGCGCCTTCACGCCGACCGTGACCAACTCGAGCGGCACCGCGATCAACTTCGGCACCGCTACCGCGCTCACCTTCACGAACGGCGTCGCGTCCGTCACGGGCTCCAGCAACGGTGTGATGACTCTCTACTACGGTCCAGACGGCGAACATCAGCGCGACCGGCGGCGGCTACACGACCAACACCGTCACCGTTACCGTCGGCCCGGGACACGTTCGCCTCCTTCACGATCCCGAACCCGGGAACCCAGACGGCAGGCACGGCCTTCAGCCTCGCGATCAGCGCCTTCGACGCTTACGGCAACGCCTCCAACTTCAGTGGGCCGCGCTGCCTCACCTTCACCGGCGCGTCGGCGAGTCCGAACAATGTGGCTCCGCTCTACCCGGCCCAGGGATCGTGCGCCGCCGGCCAGAGCGAGGTCACCTTCACGAACGGCAGCGCCAGCCCCAGCATCACGCTCTACAACGCGGTCTCGACGACACTCACCGTGACCGACGTCACAACCGGGACATCGCGCGCCGTCGGCCCGTTCACCGTCAACGCCGGAGCGAGGGGCGGTTACCACCTCGTGCCCGCAACGACTACGCCGACCGCGGGCGCGGCCGACAACCTGACGATCTACGACGCGGACGCCTACGGGAACCACGTCGCCGGCTACAACGGCACTCGCAACCTCTTCTTCAGCGGCGCAGGCTCGATCGGCACCTACGACCCGACGGTCACGAGATACGCCACGCCAACCACTGCGATCGACTTCGGCCTCTCGACGACGATCAACTTCGCAAACGGCGTCGCCACCGTCGCCAACGGCAGAAACGGCGTGATGACCCTGTACAAGGCCCAAACCGCCCACATCGTCGTCAGCGACGGCACCTACAACAACGGCAGCGGCGTCACGGTCACCGTGGGCCCCGCCGCGATGAGCAACATCGCCCTCTCGGCCGAGAAGGTCGTCGTCAGGCCAGGCGCGACCGACCAACTGACGATCAGGGCGGTAGATCAGTACGGCAACTCGGCGCCCGGTTACGCCGACGGCCCGCACAACCTCACTTTCGCGGGTGGAACCGGGACGAGGACCGTAACCAACTCCGGCGGCACCCAGGTCGCCTTCGGCACCGCGACCTCGATCACGTTCACGAACGGCATCTCGACAGCTGGCGGGGTGCTGCGAATCAGCGCCGCGCAGACGGCGAACATCACCGTGACCGACGGCACTCGCACGAGCGCCCCGCTGCGGATAGTCGTGAGCAACGTCTCGGCGATCGCGGTCAGCGCCGGCGCCTTCCACACCTGTGCTCTTCGCTCCGACGGCGCCGTCGAGTGCTGGGGCAGCGACGACAGCGGCCAGCTCGGCAACGGCGGCGCGATACCTGGTACCAACAGCTCCAACCCGGTCATGGTCAGCGGGCTCACCAACGCGACCCAGATCAGCGCCGGCAAGTACCACACCTGCGCTGTGCGCTCCGACGGCACCGTCTGGTGCTGGGGCCTGAATGACTACGGTCAGCTCGGCAACGCCTCGACGACCAACAGCTCGACGCCCGTGCAAGTGCGCGGAGTCGGCGGAACCGGCTTCCTCACCGGAGTCAGCGCAGGTGAGCGCCAACGGCAAGTTCACCTGCGCCCTGATCTCCGCCACTCAGTCGGTCGTCTGTTGGGGCCGCAACCAGTCGGGTCAGCTCGGCATCGGAGCGGCCGACAACAACACGCACACGAGCCCGGCTGCGGTCGTGGGCGTGGGCGGAGTCGGCACGCTCACCGGTGTGAGCTCGATCACGGCGGGCGCCAACCACGCCTGCGCCCTGCTCTCGAGCGGCGGCGTCGACTGCTGGGGCCTGAACGACCACGGCCAGCTCGGCAACAACACGACCACCGACAGCGCCCGTCCGGTACAGGTAGTGGGAGCCGGCGGCTCCGGGACCCTCTCCGGCGTGAACGAGATCAGCGGCGGCAGGATGCACGTCTGCGCCCGTCTTGGCGACAACACCGTCTTCTGCTGGGGCCGCAACGAGAACGGCGAGCTCGGCGACGGGACGACCACCACCAGTTCATATCCAGTTCGGGCGGGAAGCATCGACACCGCTGCCCAGATCAGCGCCGGCGAGTATCACAGCTGCGCCCTCCTCGCGGACGGCACCGCGCAGTGCTGGGGCGCGGCCGCCTACGGACAGATCGGAGATGGCACGACGGCCGACACCTCCACTCCGGTATCGGTCATCGGCCCCGGCGGCTTCGGCACCCTCGGAGGCATCGCCGACATCAGCGCCGGCGGCGGCGACATCACCGAGACCAACGACTACGAGCACACCTGCGCGCTCACGAACGACAATACGGTCGTCTGCTGGGGACAGAACAACTACGGTCAGCTCGGTGACGGTACGACCACGATGAGCATCTTCCCCACCGGCGTAGCCCTGCTCTAGGCGAACCCGAGCCGCGAACGCGGATGGGTGTGACGATCACCGCGATCCCGGGCGCGGGACGCGACGCGGCTCCGCAATAGATAGACGATTCTCTACCGAGATCACCCATCCGGGTCATGAACCTACGCCGAAACGTGCCGAACATTCGGATAACGCGTAGCGGCCAACCCGAAAAGCGCGTAGGCGGCACCACCCAAAACGAGTTTCACGCCCCGGTCAACCGCCTTTCAACGACAGCCTGGCCGATCCGGTACGGGATCTGCGGCTAGAAGGAGAACAGAGCAATGCAGCAGAGGAAGAAAAGGCGCGGAATGCTCGGGACGCTGCTTCTGACGGCGATCCTGGTGACGGCGGTCTTCGCCTATACCAACACCATCAGCGGCCTCGGCACACCGCCAGCCGTTGGAGCACAGGCATCGGTCGTGGACGGGTTCGCGGCCAGCAACATCGCCTGGGTTTCGGCAGCCGGCAGGACGGTCGACGGCCTCACCTTCGATCTCGCTCCGGTGCCCAACGTCGTGCGGGTTAGCCTCGACGGCGGCACGACATGGCGGAATTGCACCGCGGGTGCAACCGTCAACTGCGCGTTTGCTCCCGGCGTCGATGCGGCGTCGATCGTAAGCCTCGACGTGTACGCGGCGCAGTAAACGACGCTCAGATCTCAGGCATCAGCCCGGGAAGGGGCGGGGTCAAAACCCCGCCCCTTCCGGCACTTGAAGCGCTTGGCGACGAGGTGAGCTCTTCTCGACCTCAGCTCGACTCACCCAGCTCCCCCAAAAGGGGCATGGAGCTACGAAAAAAGGTGCCGACGACCTGGTTAACGCGTAGGGAGACCAGCACAAGCGCGTAGGCGGAACGACCGAAAAGTTTGAACCAGCGGCATTAGGAAGCAAAGGAGAGAGAAGATGCGGCGAAAGAGGAACAGGCGAGCGCTATTCATGACGGCGATCCTCGCAGCAGTGATCGCGACCGGCGCCTTCGCCTATACGAACACCATCACTGGCGTCACGCCCCCGAGTGTCGGCTCTGGTTCCGGCGCGATCGGCGGCTACACGGCCAGCAACATCAACTACAACCTGAACGCGGCCAACCCGGCTAACGTCGATTCGATTCAGTTCAACCTGCTCAACGCGACTGCGGCCACTACCGTGCAGATTCAGGCCGTCACTGCAGGCAGCTGGTACGCCTGCGGCGCGCCGACCGGCGTCTCCCCGATGCTGGTGACCTGCACCACCGCAGGCCTTACCGCTGCGGCAGCCAACAACCTGACAATCGTCGCCAAGGGTCCGTAACCCACGCCCTTAAGCGCAAAGGCTTTCCAATCACCTAGGCGAAGAGGGCGGGGTCAATACACCCGCCCCTTTTGCCGATTAAAGGAGCAACTGCGGAAGTAGCCTCGATCCAATGACCAGAGCCCTCAAACTCACCTTCTCTCTCATCGGCGTCATCGCGCTCACGGTGGGCTGGTACTTCTTCGCTCCGACCCAGATCGGCGGCCAAGCCTCGTACGTAACGATCAGGGGTGTTTCGATGGAGCCCGTGATGCACAAGGGCGACCTGGTCATCCTGAAGAAGCGCAGCCACTACGAAGTAAACGACATCGTCGCCTATCGCTCGACCGACATCCATCAGCTAGTGCTGCACAGAATCGTCGGCCGAGACGGTCAGCACTACATCATGCGCGGCGACAACACCCCGGGCCCCGACCGCGAGCATCCGGTCTTCTCCGACTTCGTAGGCGAGAGATGGATCCAAGTGAACGGCGCGGGAACCTGGCTCAACCGGGCGCGCGAGCCGAAGAGCGCCGCCTTCCTGGCGGGCCTGGCGGTGCTGCTGGCCGGCGGCTCGGTCGGCGCCACCCACTCGCGCCGCGGCAGGCGCCCCAAGTCCACCGCTCCGCCACTACCCCGGCGCGGCCGCGCGGCCTCGACCTCTCCTCCGATGACGGCGGCCCTGGTTGCCTGCGGCCTGCTGGCAGCGTTCGCCGTGCTGCTCGCTCTTACCTCCTTCAGCCGAAGCTCCACGAAGCAGGTGCAAGTGCCGAACCTGTGGCAAGAAAAGGGGCTCTTTTCCTATAGCGCCGACGCCAAGCCCGGTGTCGCCTATCCGACCGGATCGGTCAAGACCGGCCAGCCCGTCTTCTTGAAGCTCGTTCGCGAGCTCCAGGTCGGTTACGACTACACCGCATCCTCCAGTACCGCGCCCACGATGAGCGGCAGCGCGCGTTTGATCGCCACCGTCATCGGCGACGGTGGCCAGTGGACGCGCAAGATCATCCTCTCCCCCGCTCAGAGCTTCTCGCTGCCGAGCGTTCATCTCGAGGGGAAGCTCGACCTCCCCTACCTGCAGTCGCTCATGACCGGGTTGCAAGACACGACCGGCGTCACGATCGACTCCTTCGAGGTGATCATCGCGCCGCAGATCACAGGTAAAGGCGAGGTTGCCGGCTCCGCGATCAAGACAAGCTTCGCCCCCACTTACAAACTGCGCATGGACGCCAACCAACTCGTGCCCGAGACGCAAGGAGCGTCAGGTCCTCTGACCGACAACACTCCGTTGCAAACCCAGACCCAGGCCGGGACGAAGAGCGTTCCGGCGCACCTGGCGCTCAGGCTGTTCAAGCCCACCGTCAAGCAGGCGCGCCTGCTGGCGCTGGCGCTGCTCGGCATCGCGATCGGCCTTGCCCTGTCGATACTCGCGAGCACTAAGCTCCGCCCCGCGCTCGACGAGCCGTCCGAGATCGAGCGGCGCTTCGGCGACCTGCTCGTCCCGATCGGGAGCGCGAAGCCAAGCTGGGCCGATCCGGTCGAGGTGGAGTCGATCGAGGCGCTCGTTCATCTGGCCGAGCGATACGACAGAGCGATCCTGCACCTGATCGACGGCGGTCTGGTGCACCACTACATCGTGGAAGAGGAAGGCACCATCTACCGCTACGTCGCCTTCGAGAACGTCTCGGTGGGCTCGGCGGCCTACGAGACGGCCGCTCGGGCGCAGGCGGCCGCGGCGACCGAGCGAGCTCCCGCGGAGTCCGAGCAGTATACGGGCTGGTCGGAATGACCAGGCGCTATCGGCCGAGCAGGCGTCGGCGTGGCAGGAAAGCCCGGCGCGGCTTCAATGTCGCCGTAGCCGCTCTCATCGTCGTGGTCGTCGTCACGGCCGTTCTGGCGTTTGCCAACGCGATCCTGGGCGTCAATCCACCGGGCCTGGGTCAGAACAGCTCGGGGATCAACGTGGCGGCCCTGCAGCCGGCGGAGTGCCGCGCCGCCGGCTTGAATCCGACCGCGATCGTAGCGGGCAATACCGGAACCGCCGCCAACGAGCTCATTCTCGGCACGAACGGAGCGGAGACGATCAACGGCAACGGCGGCAGCGACTGCCTGGTCGGCGGGGCCGGCAACGACGCCCTTCGTGGCGGCGCCGGCACGGATGTCTGCATCGGGGGACCGGGCACCGACACCTTCAACAGCTGCGCCTACAGCTACCAGTAAAGCGGAAGGAAGATGAGGCGAAAGCTTCGGAAATATCGGCTCGTGGTTCTCGTTCTGGCTCGCGGCGATCGTCGCGGCGAGCACCTTCGCCTTCACCAACGCCGTCGGCGGCGTTACCCCGCTACGGCTCGGATCGGGTAGTAACGCGATCGGCAAGTACACGCTCGGCACGCCGCTCTACACCCTGAACGCGAACAGCCCGCGCAACCTCGACTCGGTCTCTTTCACCCTCACCGGCGCGACTACGGCGACGGTCGTTCGCGTCAGAGTCATCGCCGCGGGCAGCTGGTACGCGTGCAGCTCGGCAGCCGCGCCGACCATCAGCTGCGCGACCACCGCGCCGCAGGTCACCGCCGTAGGCGCGAACGGAAACACCTTGCTGGTCGTCGCAACCGGCTGAGCCGCCACCGACCGCACGGCTCTTCCCGCGGCGGGTAGCTTCACAACCCCGAAACGGCAGCGCCGATCACGCGCCGCAGCAGGGTTGAAAACGACACGTCGGGCGATTACCGGAGTGATGCTTCAGTCACTCCGCTCAGTAGTAACCTCGCTCGCCATCGCCTCGGTCATCGGCAGTGCGGCGCAGGCCTACGCCTCGAACTCGACGCAATCGGTCACGAGCCGAGCAGGAGTCTCGACCGCCGGCGTCTCGGTACAGGCGATCAACTACGAGTCGAGCGGGGCCATGCTCCAAGCGGTGAAATTCCGCGTCAGCGCGCCCGAGTCTTCGGTGAGCATCCGACTGCAACACGACGGCCGCTGGATCGCCTGCACGAACGAGAGCGGCGCCGTTCGCTGCGACACTCCCAATTACCCCGCCAGCGCGGTCGAGCAGCTCGAAGTCAGCGCTGCTTGAGCTCGGTCTGAACCGACGCGCGAGACGCACGCCTCTCGGCTGATCGGGGTCGGCGGCTTCCCGCGCGAGCTCGATAACCGCTTCAGCGGGTAAGAGTCGGGCGAAGGAGACTTTCGAAAGACACTGGCGGAGGAGGAAAACTCATGCCCCCACATTGCGACACACTCGACGGGCCCGTCGTCAACGCCGCGCGCCGCTCGCTCGAGGCGGGTAGCGCGGAGGAAGTGCTCGCCTATGCGCCGGAGAGCGCAGAGCCGGAGATCCGCGCCGCGTTCGAGTTGGCGAGCCGCGTCCGCTCGCTGGGGAAAGAAGCCAAGGAACTGGCCGACTACTCCTTTTTCGAGACAGTCGTACGACTACATCGAGCTGGTGAAGGAGCTACGTACAGCGGCCTCAAGCCGGCCGGCCTGGACACCGGCCCGGTTATCCCGCTCGCCGAGCGCGCGATCGAAAGTGGAGACGCAGCGGAGCTCGCCAATCAGCTCTCGAGCACGGTGCAAGAGCAGGTCGCCCTTCGCCACGCCCACGTTCAGGAGCTAGCGCGCGAGCGCGAGCTCGATCTCGCCCACAGGCGCGCCTGGGTGTCGGCAATGCTCGACCTCCAGGTCTGGTCGCATCATCTCCACCGAGCAATGCTCGCCCCCGCGCACAGCAAGGACTCGCCGAAGGGACATACCCGCTGAATCGAGGCGCACGTCGATAGGTTGAGCGGCTTCGTGGAGCCTGCCTTCAGGGCCAGAATGTTCAGCTAGGCTCGAACGACAATGTGGCGCCGACGGCGAGAGGCTGAGCCAAGAGCGCGAGATGATCGACGGAACAATCCCGCTCGATCGTCTGCCGCCTCGCGTACGTGCGCGCGGCCGTCATCCCCGCGACGCTGGGCGCTCGCGTTCCCGCCGGCGCATCGAGCGCGCCTCGCGCATCCGCGAGCTCGTCCTCGGCGCCCAGGACGGGCTGATCGGGACGCTCGGGCTGCTGACCGGCCTTGCCGTCGCTCACGCAACTCGAGCAAGACGATCGCCATCGCCGGATTCGCAGAGATGGCCGCGAGCGCACTTTCGATGGCCGCCGGGGTTTATCTGTCCAGTCAAGCCGAGAACGACCTCTATCGAGGCGCGATCGCCGACGAGCAGGCCGAGATGGCCGATCATCCCGAGGTCGAGCGTCTCGAGTTGCAGTACCTGCTCGAGGAGGAGGGGGTCTCGGCAGATGACGCCCGAGCGGTGAGCGAGATTCTGGCTCGTCACCCCCACTCGCACGTGCGCACCACGGTCGAGAAGGAGCTGGGCCTGGCCTTCGGTGAGCACCGCACCGCGCTGGGCGACGCCTCGGTCGTCGGCGCGATGTTCGTCGCTGCCGCCTGGGTGCCGCTCTTTCCCTACCTCGCCTGGGACGTAACGACAGCGCTGGTTGTGTCGCTCGCCGCTACCGCGACGGCCCTTTTCGCGCTCGGAGTGCTGAAAGCCCGAATCGCGGGACTTGGCCTGCTGCGGAGCGGCCTGAAGGTTCTGATGATTGGCAGTGGCGCTGCTCTGATCGGCTTCCTGGTCGGCGAGCTGATCCCGCGCTTGATCTGATTCTCAGCCACGGGATTTCCGGCCCTGCCCAGTCTCCGTTTTTAACTACGGTAGGAACAGGACACGACGCGGCGGCGGAGACAGAGAAGGTAACCGCGCGGTCAACCCTGTTCGCATCGGTAGCATTTCAACATACCCAGGCCTAAACCCGGAACGACTGGAGCTAGATGAGCGCGTTAGCGCAGGAAACATTGGTGGGGGACTTCTCGGATCTGAAGCCGCCCCCGTCGAAAGAGGAGGCGCTCGTCGAAGCCGACCGCTGCCTTCAATGCGGTGGCGTTTATGCGACTGCCCCCTGCACCGTCGCCTGCCCGGCCGACGTTGACGTACCCACCTTCGTTGCACAGCTTGCGGCCGACGATCCCGGCGACGCGGCTCTGACGATCTTCGAGCAGAACATCCTCGGCGCGAGCTGCGCCCGAGTCTGCCAGGTCGAGGAGCTCTGCGAGTCGCAGTGCGTGATGAACAACGAGGACGAACAGCCGATCGAGATCGCGAGACTGCAGCGTTTCGCCACCGACTGGGCTTACGCAAACGGAATCGCTCCGCGCGAGAAGGCCGCCCCGAACGGTCACAAGGTGGCCGTGATCGGTGCCGGTCCCGCCGGACTTGCCTGCGCTGGCGAACTGGCCGCCCGCGGCTACGCCGTCACCGTCTACGACGAGCGAGCCGAGGTCGGTGGACTGATTCGCTATGCCATCGCCCCCTTCCGCCAGCAGTCCGAGCCGCTTCCCGACGAGCAGGCTGCGATCGAGAAGCTCGGCGTCGAGATTCGCCTCGGCACGAAGATCGGCGCCAAGGAGGCGTTGAACGAGATCGAGCAGGAGGCCGAGGCTATCTTCCTCGGCATCGGTCTCGGCGAGGACGTTGACGTGAAGACGCCGGGCGACGAGCTCGAAGGAGTCTGGGAGTCCCTTCCCTTCATCGAAGCGCTCAAGGACGGCAAGCTGCCGAAGATCGGGCGCAGAGCGGCCGTGATCGGCGGCGGCAACACCGCAATGGACGTGGCTCGCGAGGCGCTCAGGCTGGGCGCCGAGGTGACCGTCCTCTACCGGCGCAGCCAGGCCGAGATGCCCGCTTTCTTCCACGAGTACGAGCAGGCGCTCGACGAGGGCGTCAAGTTCAAGTGGCTGACGCTGCCGGTCGCCTTCAAGGGTGAGAACGGCAAGCTGAAGTCGGTCGAGTGCCAGCCGATGAAGCTGGGCGAGCCCGACGAATCGGGCCGCCGCCGCCCCGAGCCGATCGAGGGCGCCGACTTCGAGCTTCCTGTCGACACGATCATCAAGGCCATCGGGCAGCGCCCGCGCGAGGAGTTCCTCGGCCTGATCGACGGACTCGAGCTGGAGTGGGGCCAGATCAAGATCGACCCGAAGACGGGCCAGACGACCAATCCCAAGTACTTCGCGGCGGGCGACGCGATCAACGGCGGCGCGACGGTTGTTTCGGCCGTCGGTGGCGCCAAGGTCGCGGTTGCCGGCATCGAGGCCTTCCTGCAAGGAGAGAAGAGATGAAGGAAGTTCGCTGGCACGCGCGCGCAGGCCAGGGCGCCAAGACGGTCTCGCAACTTCTGGCCGAGGCCGGTCTGCTCGCCGGCTCTGCCGTCCAGGCGTTCCCGGAGTACGGCCCCGAGCGCCGCGGAGCACCGATGCGCGCCTATACCCGCATCTCCGAGAAGACGATCCGGCGCCACGACCCGGTCGCCTCGCCCGACATCGTGATCGTGCTCGAGCCGACGCTCGTGAACGAGATGAACGTCGCCGAGGGGCTCTCGTCCGACGGCGTCGTGCTCGTCGACAGCGAGGAGATGCCGGCCGCGCTCAAGGGCGTCAACGCCCGTGCGGTACCGGCTCTGCGCATCGCCCACGACCACGGGCTGCGCTTCTCGAACGTGGTCATGCTGGGCGCCGCCGCGGCGGCGGGCGGCATCCCGCTCGAGAAGATCCAGGACGCCGCCGTCAAAAAGCTTGGCAAACGACTCGACGCGGACTCGCTCCGCGCCGCTATAGCGGAGGGATACGCATGTCTGGCCTGAAGCCCTGGCAAGAGCTCTCGCCGGGGGGCACGATCAGGCCCACCGACGCAGAGAAGCCGAAGACCGGGAGTTGGCGAACCGGCGTCAAGCCGCTCGCCGACCTCTCGAAGTGCACCAACTGCCTACTTTGCTGGCTCTACTGTCCCGACTCGGCGATCCTGATCGAGGATACGACCTTCGTCGGCTTCGACGACTACTTCTGCAAGGGCTGCGAGGTTTGCGCGGCCGCCTGCCCGGTCGGAGCGATCGAGATGGTGCCCGAGGAAACCGAGACCCCCGATCTCTGGGTGTTCAGGAGTGATGAGAATGCCGGTTAAGACCCAGGAGGGCGCACAGCTACTCACCGGCGGCGAGGCGGTCGCCTACGCGATGGCCCAGATCGATCCCGACGTCTTCCCCGTCTACCCGATCACGCCGCAGACGCCGATCATCCAGACCTTCGCCAAGCTGGTCGCCAACGGCAAGGCTTCGACCGAGATCGTCAATGTCGAGTCGGAGCACTCCGCGATGAGCGCGGCGGTAGGCTCGGCGCTGGCGGGCGCCCGCTCGATGACGGCCACCTCGTCGCAGGGCATGGCCCTGATGGCCGAGGTCGTCTACATCGCCGCGGGCATGAGGGCGCCGATCGTGATGGCGGTCGGCAACCGCGCCCTCTCGGCGCCGCTCAACATCCACTGCGATCACTCCGACTCGATGATGATCCGCGACTCGGGCGTGATCCAGCTGTTCGCCGAGAGCGTCCAGGAGGCCTACGACCTGACGGTGATGGCGCCGCGGATCTCCGAGCACCCCGACGTGATGCTGCCGGTGCTGGTTTGCCAGGACGGCTTCACGCTCACCCACTCCGAAGAGCCGCTGGTGCTGACTCCCGACGACGACGTCAAGAGCTTCGTCGGCGAGTACCACGTCCCGCTGCCGCTGCTCGACGTCGAGCAGGTGACGACCAAGGGCATCTTCGCCCTGCAGGACTACTACACCGAGCTGCGCTATGCCATAAACGCGGCCATGGAGGCCTCCGAGACGGTGATCGCGGATGTCTTCGCCGAGTACGCCCCGATCGTCGGTCGGACGTTCGGACTTCTCGAGGAGTACGAGCTTCGTGACGCCGAGAAGGTCATCTTCCTGATGGGATCGACCGCCGGCACGATCAAGGACGTGGTCGACGAGCTCCGATCGGAGGGCGAGAAGGTCGGGCTCCTCCGACTGGTCTCCTACCGTCCCTTCCCGGCTGAACAGATCCGCGAGGCGCTTGCGGATGTCAAGCAAGTAATAGTGCTCGACCGCTCGGATGCGCCGGGCGCACTGCCGTCGCTGCACACCGAGATGGCGGCAACCCTGTACGGCTCGGGCATCGATCTGCGAGCCCACGTCTTCGGCCTCGGCGGCCGCGAGCTGATCCCCGACGAAGCTCGGGCGATCTTCGCCGGCGAGGCGCCCACCCACATCGCACTGCGAGGCTGATTCACAATGTCGAGACTCAAGCGGATTGCTAGCAATCAAAACGGCGTTCAGCCGCTCGGCGGTGGACACGCTCTCTGTCAGGGCTGCGGCGCCCCGGCGATCGTCCGTACCGTACTCAGCTCGATCGATACGCCGGTGATCGTCGTCAACGCCACGGGCTGCCTCGAGGTCGCCACCTCGCGCTACCCGATCACCGCCTGGAACGTGCCCTGGATGCACACCGCCTTCGAGAACACTGCGGCGGTCGCAAGCGGAGTCGAGGCCGCCTACAAGGCCCTCAAGCGGCGCGGTACGCTGCCCGGCGGCGACAAGGAGGTCACGGTTGTGGCCTTCGGCGGCGACGGCGGCACCTACGACATCGGCCTGCAGGCGCTCTCGGGCGCGCTCGAGCGAGGTCACAACTTCCTCTATGTCTGCTACGACAACGGCGCCTACATGAACACGGGCATCCAGCGCTCCGGCGCCACGCCCTACGGCGCCGACACGACCACCAGCCCGGTCGGCTCCGAGTCGATCGGCAAGATCCAGCACCGCAAGGATCTGACGGCGATCGCGGCCGCGCACCACGTCCCCTTTGTGGGCCAGGCCTCGGGCGCCCGCTGGCAGGATCTGAGCCAGAAGGTCGAGCGCGCGGTGGCGATGAAAGGACCGGCCTTCCTGAACGTGATGAGTAACTGCCCGCTCGGTTGGGGCCACGAGTCGCCGGTCGGCCTCGACGTCATGAGAGCCGCCCAGGACAGTCTCTTCTGGCCGCTGTTCGAGGTCGTGAACGGCGAGTACCACCTCAGCTACCGGCCGCGCAAGGTGATCCCGGTCGTCGACTTCCTGAAGATGCAGAAGCGCTTCGCGCACCTCTTCAAGCCCGGCAACGAGGCGCTGCTCGAGCTCATTCAGAAGGACGTCGAGGACGAGTGGCGCAAGCTGCTCAAGCTCTGCGGCGAAGAGGTTCGCGAGCTTCCGGTCGTCAAGACCGAGGAGCCCGAAAAGGTGGAAGTGGTCGGCGCGGTCGCCTAACCGGCTCGACACGGATTCGAAAACGGCTCGCTCGGAAGACTTCCCGGGCGAGCCGTTTTTTTACGACCACGCTCGTTCTTTCGTAGCCGCGTCTACGGGGTTATGCAGGCGAGAAACTTTGTCTGCGTTTCGCTGGAGGGCGCCGGGTCGAAGACTGCCACGATCTCGTCAACTCGAAGTATTGCTTTGTAGTTGAATTGGACGCTCGTTTGCATGCGCTCCGCCTTCGCTCCCGAGCCGTACCAGAAGACCGCTGCCGAGAGATCGCCGGGCTTGATGTTCCCGCCACCAGGCAAGCGCACCCCCACGGCTTTCGAACGCTGAATGATCGGGAGATTCCCGCTCGCGACGACGTCGTACCCTGCCGCAGTGAGGCATTTCTGCACGCCCGCGGGAGAGGTATCTGATGCGCTAGACGTCGTCTGCGTCGTCTGCGTTGTCTCGTCGTCTGCGTCGCCTGCTCTTTCTTGGCGGCTCCGCCGCAGGCAGAGAGAGCCAAGCCGACGACGGCAACGATCAAGATTCTCAATCCAGCCACAATCCGCCTCCTCGCGCTAATTGGTTTCCACGATCTGTATTCCGGGATGGACGGCGAAGACCTTGCGTGCTTTGCACGCGGCGCCCAAGGTAAGGTTGGCACCTGTTATGCAGATCTTCGACATCAGCGTTCCGATTCGCGACGGCATGATCCACTACGCCGGCAACCCGCCCGTGCACGTCACGCGAGTCGCGTCGATCGCGGCCGGCGACCCGGCCAACCTCAGCGAGCTGGACATGGGAGCGCACACGGCCACCCATGTCGATGCCGCGTCTCACTTCCTGCCCGGCGGCGCCGGCGCCGAGGCGCTGCCGCTCGAGCTGCTGATCGGCCCCGTCACCGTCGTCGATGCTCGCGCCGCCACCGAGGCGCTCGACCTGAAGACCGTGAGCGGGCTCGAGCTGCCGCCGCCCGGGAGCGAGCGGATGCTCTTCAAAACGCGTAACTCCGAGCTTTGGCAGCTGAAGGAGTTCACGCGGGACTTCGTGCGCCTGGACGGCGAGGCGGCGAGCTTTCTGCTCGAGCGCGGAGCGAAGTTGCTCGGCATCGACTACCTCTCGATCGGAGACGCCGCTGCGCACCACGTTCTGCTCGGCGCCGGCGTCGTCTGCCTCGAGGGGCTCGACCTGCGCGAGATCGAGCCCGGCGCCTACGAGCTCCTCTGCCTGCCGCTCAAGCTGGTCGGCTCCGACGGTGCGCCTGCGCGCGCCGTACTGATGCGCTAGGGCTCTGCTCGCTGGTACTCGCCGGCTCGATCACCGCGTGCTGATCTGGCACAGAGTCAGCACATTCGGATGGGATTTTCTTCGCTACCGTACTGCGCCCCGTGGGAGGTGGGGTGGCGGGTGGGCAAGCCGCCGGACGTGCCGCTCGGCCCAGCCCGCCGGTCGAAGGCAAAGAAAATCAGCACCCTGCCGAGCGCGGGCGGCCGTTTGCTCCGCCACCGCGACCTTGGTCGATACGCCGATGCGAAGCGCGTCCGCTCTTCGGCCGGCGGTGTTGCGCGCAAGACCTGACCCCCGGCTAGGGCGCGGACAGGTCGCGGCGGCGGAAGACGAAAGGCGCGACCGCGCCGAACACGACTGCGACCGCCAGCAGGACGAGCGTGTCTGTCCAGTCGATCCCGTGTCGAAGCGGATCGCCGTGCGAGTAGTAGTAAAAGGGCGAGACGAGCTTGGCCCTGTCCAGCCAGCTCGCTAGCGGCGCCAGGGCGTTGAGCACATCGACCGCAACGGCGAGGGTGGCCGAGAGCCCGATCGCGAGCGCTCGGCGTCCGGTCGCAGCGCCGATGGCGAGTGCCAGCGACCCGAAGATGAGCGCGAGCATGACCAGCGACGATGGTCGTCGCCGCGAGATTACCCGCGCCCACGCCCATACTCGCCGCCGCCGAGACGATCACGAGCAGCATCCAGAGCACTATCCCGAGCGCGACCACCTCGCAGACGAGCGCCGCCAGTTTCTCGAGCAAGCAGCGTACGCGCGAGACGGGAAGCGACAGGAGCAAATCGAGCGTTCCACGCTCCTCCTCGCCGGCGATCGCGTCGGCGCCCGCTGCAATCGCCGCCGCGAGAAAAACGATCGGGCCCCAGAACGAGAACACCTCGGTGCCGAGGTAACCGGCGCCCGAGCCGATGTCGAGGTTGCCACCGAAACCGATGAACCCCTTCAGCGCCTCCGGGTAGCCCTTGATCAGGTTGTTGAGCGCGTTGCGGTAGCCGTGCAAGCTCGGGAAAACGGCGCCGTAGAGGGCGACGAAGCCGAGGATGCCGACGCACCACCAGCGAAAGCTGCGCCACTTGTCGCGGAGCGTCCTTGTCAGCACGCTAGCTCGCACCGGCCGCTCCGTTCTCGGTAGAGCGCCAGGAAGAAGTCCTCGAGATCGGCTTCGTGACTGTCGAGCGCGAGTACCTCGTAGCGCGCCAGCGCCTTGATCAGCGGATCGCCGGGCCCTTCGAGCGCGAAAAGAACGACCGGCCCGCGCCGCTCGAGCTCGCGCACGCCGGGAAGACTCGGCGAAAGCCTCCGGCGGCGGAGGCGTGCTGAAGGTCGCCTCGACGCGCACGAAGGCCCGCGCTCGAAGCGTCTCGACCGCCTCGACCAGCTCGAGCGAGCCGTCCCGGATGATCGCCACCCGATCGGCCAGGCGCTGCACCTCGGAGAGGATGTGCGAGGAGAGAAAGACCGTCCGCCCCTCGGCGGCGACCTCGCGCAGCAGCTCGTTGAAGGTTTGCTGAACGAGCGGGTCGAGCCCGGCCGTCGGCTCGTCGAGCAGAAGCAGGTCGGGGCGGTGGAGAAAGGCCTGGACGAGCCCGACCTTCTGGCGGTTGCCCTTGGAGAGCGCCCTGATCGGCCGCTCCAGCTCGAGCTCGAAGCGCTCGGCGAGCGCCTCGCCCTCCCCCAGCCCGTCGAGACCGCGGAGCGCCGCGACGTAACGCAGGTACTCGCGCGGTGTCAGGCGCTCGTAGAGATGAAGGTCACCGGGCAGGTAGCCGGCCCGGCTGCGAACGGCGACGCTCTGCTTGCGAACGTCCAGCCCGAACAGCTCGAGCTTGCCCGAGCTCGGCCGGATCAGATCGAGCATCAACCGGATGGTCGTCGTCTTGCCCGCGCCGTTCGGGCCGAGGAAGCCGAACACCTCGCCCGCCTCGACCTCGAAGCCGAGATCGACGACACCGCGGCTGGCGCCGTAGAACTTGGTTAAGCTCTCTGCCCGAATTACCGCGGTCATGGTCGAAGAGAAGCTATACCGATTTTCGCGGACGGCGCGCGACTGCGAGCGCGAACAAGCACAAACGATTTGGAACTAACCGGACTCGAACCGAGTGCTTCTCGCGTCCTCGGCCGGGGCTCCGACCGTCCGGGCGCGGCCGAGGGCGCGAGATGGCGAAACCAGGGTAGGCTGCCACTGACAGCGGCACGCACGAGGTGGGAGGATTAACGGTGTCCGACAGAAGTACGAACCCGAACAAGACGGCCGCGACGAAAGGCCCGCTCTCAGCGGAAGAACTGGGACTGATCGACGCCTACTGGCGCGCGGCCAACTACCTCTCGGTCGGGCAGATCTACCTGCTCGCAAACCCGCTCTTGAAAGAGCCGCTCGCTGCCCGAGCACGTCAAGCCGCGCCTGCTCGGCCACTTCGGCACCACGCCGGGCCTCAACTTCATCTACGTGCACCTGAACCGCGCCATCCGCGAGCGCGACCTGAACACGATCTACATCACCGGCCCCGGCCACGGCGGGCCGGGCCTGGTTGCCAACACCTACCTCGAGGGCTCCTACTCCGGCCTCTACCCGCACGTCAGCCAAAACGAGGAAGGCATGGCCGCGCTCTTTCGCCAGTTCTCCTTCCCGGGCGGCATCCCCAGCCACGTCGCGCCCGAAGTGCCCGGCTCGATCCACGAGGGCGGCGAGCTCGGCTACTCGGTCGCGCACGCCTACGGCGCCGCTTTCGACAACCCCGATCTCGTGGTGGCGTGTGTCGTCGGCGACGGCGAGGCCGAGACCGGACCGCTGGCGACGAGCTGGCACTCGAACAAGTTCCTGAACGCGAAAACCGACGGCGCCGTGCTCCCGATCCTGCACCTGAACGGCTACAAGATCGCCAACCCGACCGTGCTCGCACGCATCCCCGAGGAAGAGCTCGTCTCGCTGTTCGAAGGTTACGGCTACCACCCGTTGCTGATGACCGGCGGCTTCGACGGCGAGGAGCACGCGGCCGTACACCAGCGCTTCGCGGTCGTGCTCGACGAGGCGCTGGACGAGATCGCGCAGATCCAGAAAGCCGCGCGCGAGGACGGCGTCAGCGAGCGGCCGCGCTGGCCGATGATCATCATGCGCACGCCCAAGGGCTGGACCTGCCCGAGCAAGGTCGACGGCAAGCCGATGGAGAACAGCTGGCGCTCGCACCAGGTGCCGCTCTCGGAGGTGCGCACGAACCCCAAGCACCTGAAGCAGCTCGAAGCGTGGTTGAAGAGCTACAAGCCGGAGGAGCTCTTCGACGAGAACGGGACGCTGATTCCCGAGCTGGCCGAGCTACCACCGAAGGGCGAGCGGCGGATGAGCGCGAACCCGCACGCGAACGGCGGCGTGCTGCTGCGCGATCTCGATTCTTCCGGACTTCCGCGACTACGGCGTCCCGGTCGAGAAGCCGGGCACCGCCATGAGCGAGGCGACCAAGGTGGCGGGAACCTTCCTGCGCGATCTGATCGAGAAGAACCCGACCAACTTCCGCCTGGTCGGGCCGGACGAGACCGCCTCGAACCGGCTCGGGCCGGTGTTCGAAGCCGCAGACAAGGTCTGGGAGGGAGAGATCCTGCCCACCGACGAGAGCCTCGCTCCCGAGGGTCGGATCATGGAAGTCCTCTCCGAGCATCTCTGCCAGGGCTGGATGGAGGGCTATCTGCTGACCGGCCGGCACGGGCTGTTCGACTGCTACGAGGCCTTCATCCATATCGTCGACTCGATGTTCAACCAGCACGCCAAGTGGCTCAAGGTGACGCGCGAGATCCCCTGGCGCCGCCCGGTCGCCTCGCTCAACTACCTACTCTCGTCGCACGTCTGGCGCCAGGATCACAACGGCTTCTCGCACCAGGATCCGGGCTTCATCGACCACGTGATGAACAAGAAGGCCGAGGTCATCCGCGTCTACCTGCCGCCGGACGCGAACACGCTGCTCTCCACGGTCGACCACTGCCTGCGCAGCCGCCACTACGTCAACGTGATCGTGGCCGGCAAGCAGCCCTCGCTCGACTACCTCTCGATGGACGACGCGATAGTTCACTGCACGCGCGGCATCGGTATCTGGGAGTGGGCCTCGAACGACGCCGGCGGCGAGCCCGACGTCGTGCTCGGCTGCGCCGGCGACATCCCGACGCTGGAGACGCTGGCCGCGGCCGCGATCCTGCGCGAGCACCTGCCCGAGCTCAAGGTGCGAGTCGTCAACGTCGTCGACCTGATGCGCCTGCAGCCCGCCAGCGAGCACCCGCATGGTCTTTCCGACAAGGTCTACGACTCGCTCTTCACGACCGACAGGCCGGTTGTCTTCGCCTACCACGGCTACCCCTGGCTGATCCACCGCCTCACCTACCGTAGAAACGGCCACGATCACCTGCACGTACGCGGCTACAAGGAAGAGGGCACCACCACCACGCCCTTCGACATGGTGATGCTGAACGACCTCGACCGCTTCCATCTCGTGCTGGACGTGATCGACCGCGTCCCGGGGCTGTCGTCGTCGCGCCGCTCATCTGCGCCAGCAGATGGTCGACACGCGCATCCGCTGCCGCGCCTGGACGCGCGAGTACGGCGAAGACCATCCCGACGTGCGAAGCTGGACCTGGCCGTTCTAGAGACCGAGGAAGTCCTGCGAACTTTCCTCGGCGAAGGAAGTGACAGCGCTGACGAAGGGGACGTGAAGGCCAAGCGATGAGTGCGCGGCTCGGCAGAGCGGCTCGGTCTCGGATCGGTGCTCGGCGCCGTGGCGGTCGCCTTCGCCGACTCCTCGATCGTCGTGCTGGCGCTGCCCGATCTGCTGCGCGAGTTCGACGCCTCGATCGGCGGCGTGTCGTGGGTCGTGACGAGCTACAACCTGGTGCTCGCGCTGGCGGCGCTCGCGCTCGTTCGACTTGCGCCGCGGTTGGGCGAGCACCGACTTGTCGTATCCGGGCTCGCGCTCTTCCTCGCGTCTTCGCTGGCCTGCGGTTTTGCCTGGAATCTCGGCTCGCTGGTCGCGTTTCGCTCGATCCAGGGCGTCGGCGGCGCGCTGCTCCTCGTCGGATCGCTTCCGCTCGTGCGGCGGCTGGCGGCAACTCCGGCGCGCGGCACAACGCTCTGGATAGCCGCGGGAGTGATCGGAATCGCGCTCGGCCCGGCCTCGGGCGGGCTCCTGACCGAGCTTCTGAGCTGGCGCGCGGTCTTCTTCGCCCAGGCGCCACTGGCCGCCGTGGCGCTCGTCGCGGCGCTCCACGCGCGCCAAAGCGATGCCGATTTCGCACCGACCGAGGCGCTCGCGCTGGAGCCGGGCGGCTCCCGTCGCCTCAGCGCGAACATCGCGCTCGCGCTCGCCTCCGCGGCGCTGGTCGGATTGCTCTTCCTCTCGGTCGTGATGCTCGTCGACATCTGGCGCCTCTCGCCGCTCAGGGCGGCTGCGATCGTGAGCGCCATCCCGCTTGCGACATTTCTCGTTCAGCCGCTCGCCGTTCGGGTGCGAAGCCGCTCGGCCGCGACGGCCGGCGTCGTCGCGCTCACGGCCGGCTTGATCGGGATGGCGCTCCTTCCCGCCCGCAACGTCCTCTGGGTGCTCGCGACGCTCGCGCTGGCGGGAATCGGGCTGGGGATCGTCGTACCGACTCTCAGCCGGATCGCCCTCTCCGGCGCCGGCTCCGGCACGGCTCCGGGCGCCTGGAACATCTCGGCTCGCCATCTCGGGCTCGTCGCCGGGCTACTGATCGTCACGCCAATCCTGACCGGCGATCTCTCGCAAGCGGGAGATCGCGCCAAGCTTCAAGCGACCTCGGTCGTGCTCGATTCACCGCTCGCGATCAAGACCAAGCTCGAGCTCGCGTTCTCGCTCGCCCCGGTTCTCAGCAGGCCCGCCAGCAAGGGGCTGCCGGATTTCGGCGCCGAGATCAGGCAGCGCCGGATCGGTGAGGCGACAGGCCTCGGCAAAGAGCTCGATTCGATCGTCCAGGCGGCGTTCACCCGTGGCTTCCGGCGCTCGTTCCTCGCGACCGGCCTACTCGCGCTGCTCGCGCTGATTCCCTTCGCGTTCGCGCTTCCGGCCGATTCGCGGGCGCGCCGGCGGATGCTCGCGGCGCCGGCTCTCGCCCTGCTTGCGACAGCCTTACTGCTGGGAGCCGAGACGGCTCGCGGGGCATTCTCCTACGGCTCGAAACCGCGCCTCTACGCCGCCTGTGCCGAGCGCAGGCCGTTCCCCGGGCACGGCATCGACGCGACCGGTCAGCGCCTCGCCCTGAAGACCCTCGACCGCGTCGCCTGCCACTACGACAAGAGCCGTGAGCGACTCGTGGTCGATCTCGCCGCCACGGGCGCCGACTCGAAGACGCTCCTCGCCGTGCTCGAGTTCGGGACGAAGGAGCTGTCGGCTCTGAGCGAGTGGCTGAGCAGGCTCTAGCGCACGCCCATCTCCGCGCGCATCTCGCCAAGAGCGCCCGCCAGCGGTTACGCTCCACTCATGACCAAGATCGAGATCCGCCACGCGCGCCCCTCCGACTACGCCCGCGTCTATCCGCTCGTCAACGAGTGGTGGGACGGGCGCGAGATGACGCAGCACCTGCCCGGCGTATTCTTCGTCCACTTCGAGGGCTCGAGCTTCATCGCCAACACGCCCGACTGCGCCTTGGCGGGCTTTCTCTGCGGCTTCCTCTCCGAGACCAACTCCGACGAGGCCTACATCCACATGGCCGGAGTCGCGCCCGAGCTGCGCCGCCAGGGAATCGGTCGCGGGCTCTACGAGACCTTCTTCGAGGCCGCGCGAGCGCACGGCCGCTCGGTCGTGCGCCTGATCACGGCGCCGATCAACACGAGCTCGATCGCCTTCCACGAGGCGCTCGGCTTCGAGTTGGAGCGCGTGCTGAAAGACTTCGCCGGTCCCGGCGAGGACCGGCTCGTGTTCGTCAAGCACCTGGCATGACCCCCGGCCGGCGCAACCGGCTCGAGGCCGCGCGAAGAGACTTGGATTGCTGCCCTCAAGGAGAAAAACCGAACCGCTAGATTGTCGGACTGGTCATGAGCGAACAGGAACAAAGCGGCAACGCGATCGAGATCGAGAGCCTGGTCAAGCTCTACAAGGGCGATCTGCGCGCGCTCGACGGAATCGACCTGGTCGTTCCGGCAGGTTCGATCTTCGGACTGCTGGGGCCAAACGGCGCCGGTAAGACGACCGCCGTCAAGATCGCCACGACCCTGGCGCTGCCCAGCTCGGGCTGTGTCCGCGTCACCGGTCACGACGTCGTCAAAGAAGCCAAAGCGGTACGCGAGGCAATCGGCGTCGTCGGCCAGAACTCCGGCGTCGACGTCAACCTGACCGGGCGCGAGAACCTGCGCCTGCAGGGACTGATCCGCTCGATCCGCGGACGCGAGCTCAAGCAGCGAATCAACGAGCTGCTCGAGCAGTTCGGGCTCGCGGAGTCGGCCGGACGGGTCGCGCGCAACTACTCGGGCGGGATGCAGCGCCGGCTCGACATCGCCACCGCGCTCGTGCACCGGCCGCAGGTCCTCTTCCTCGACGAGCCGACGACCGGTCTCGATCCCGAGGTGAGGACGGAGATGTGGCAGGAGATCGAGCGCCTGGCCCACGAGGAAGGGCTGACGATTCTGCTCACGACCCACTACCTCGAGGAGGCCGACCAACTCGCCGCCAGGCTGGCGATCCTCGATCGCGGCAAGGTGGTGGCAACCGGCTCGCCCGAGGGGCTGAAGGCCGAGCTGGAAGGCGACACCGTTCACGTCGAGCTGCGCGAGGACGCCGCGAACGGCGCGATCAGAGCCGCGCTCGAGCCGGTCCCGGGGATCCGTCAGCTCGATCACGATGTCAAGTGCCTGCGAGCCCGTGTCGAGCACGGCGCGAGAGCCGTTCCGCTGGTCTTGCAGGCGCTCGAGGCGAACGGCCTTGCGGTCGACTCGGTCTCGATCTCGCGCCCTTCGCTCGACGACGTCTACATGCGCTATACCGGCCGGGAGTTCGCGCGCGCCGACGAGGAAGGCGCCCGTAAGCAGCGTCCGACGAAAGAAGAGAAGAGATGAGAGAGCTCGTCGGGCACAGCGCCACGATGACCGACCGCGACCTGCGCCGGCTGATGCGCCAGCCCTGGTGGATCGTCGTCACGCTGATTCAACCGGTGATCTGGCTTCTGCTCTTCGGCCCACTGTTCAAGAGCGTCACCAACATCCCGGGCTTCCAGTACCCCTCGTATATCCAGTTCCTGGCGCCCGGCGTCGTGATCATGACGGCCTTCTTCTCGGGTGGTTGGGGCGGGATGGCGACGATCGACGATCTCAATCGCGGCGTCGTCGACCGCCTGCTCGTATCGCCGCTCAGACGCAGCGCGTTCTTCATCGGCCACGTCTTGCAGACCTCGGTCTCGATCGTCATCCAGGCGGCGATCATCGTGGTGATGGCCTACGCTCTCGGGGCCCACTTCTCGAACGGCGTGCTCGGCTTGCTGGTCATGTTCGCGGCGGCGATCCTGCTCGGGGGAGCGCTCAACGCCGCCTCGAACGGAATGGCGCTGATCTTCCGCCGCGAGGAGACGCTGATCGCCACCCTCAACGTCTTCATGCTCCCGCTCACCTTTCTCTCGACGGCCTTCATGCAGCGGAGCCTGATGCCGCACTGGATGCAGGTCGCCTCCCGCTTCAACCCGCTCAACTGGGCCGTCGAAGCCTCGCGCGCGGCGGTCAATCCCGGCACAAACTGGCAGCTGGTGGGGATCAGGCTGGGGCTGCTGGCGGGTCTCCTGGTCGTCTGCCTGCTCTTCGCCATGCGCTCGATACGCGTGTATCAGCGTTCGATCTAGGCGCTCACGAGGTCGATGGAGGGCGCGCGGCCGCAGCCGCTCGCGCCGCCGCGGGGAGGGCGTCTAAAACCCATTCCGCGGCCGCGTCGTCGTGCGCGGCGGTCACGAACCAAGCCTCGAATGCCGACGGGGGCAGGGAAACACCCGCGTCGAGCATCGCGTGGAAGAACGGGCCGTAGCGAAAGGCATCCTGCCTCTGCACCGAGGCGTAGTCGCGCGCACCATCGGCGACAGCCTCGCCGAACAGGATGCTGAAGAGGTTGCCCGCCCGCTGCACGTGGTGGGGCACGCCGGCCTCCGCGAGGGCCTCCGAAGCTGCGTCGCCGATGACCCTCGCCACACCGTTCAGGTGAGCGTAGGTTTCCGCGCCGATCAGGCGCAGGGTGGCCAGGCCCGCCGCAACGGCCACGGGATTGCCCGACAGGGTGCCCGCTTGGTAGACGGGGCCGCTCGGAGCGAGGTGTGTCCATGATCTCCGTCGACCCGCCCACCGCCCCCACCGGGAGTCCGCCGCCGATGACTTTGCCGAACGTGAACAGGTCAGGCCGATAGGCCGGTCCCGCGCCGGGGGCGTTCTCGAGCCCCCAGTAGCCCGCGGGTCCAACCCGAAACCCGGTCAAGACCTCGTCGAGGATCAGCAGGGCGCCGTGCTCGTGAGCAAGGTCCGCGACGGCGGCGTTGAATTGCGGGTCGGGGGCGACGACGCCCATATTGGCCGCCGCAGCCTCGGTGATCACCGCCGCGATCCCCTCGCCGTGCTCCGCGAATGTCGCGCGCAGTGCCTCGAGGTCGTTGTAGGGGAGCACGAGGGTCTGTGCGGCGACCGCCGCGGGAACCCCCGCCGAGGCCGGAAGCCCAAGGGTGGCGAGGCCGGATCCGGCCTGGGCCAAGAGCCCGTCGGAGTGGCCGTGGTAGTGACCCGCGAACTTCACGAGCAGGTCCCGGCCAGTCGCGCCGCGGGCCAGCCGGATCGCGGTCATCGTCGCCTCGGTGCCGGTCGAGACGAGGCGGACCATCTCCACGGGAGCGACGCGCGAGGCGATGAGCTCGGCCAAGTCGGTCTCGCCGGGCGTGCTCGCCCCGTACGAGAGGCCACGCGCCGCGGATTCCTGGACGGCGGCAACGACCTCGGGGTGAGCGTGGCCAAGCAGGGCGGCACCCCACCCGGCGACGAGATCGACGTACCGGTGGCCCTCCACATCAATCACGTACGCACCTGACGCGGCGGACATGAAGCGTGGCGTGCCGCCGACAGAGCCGAAGGCGCGGACCGGCGAGCTCACGCCGCCGGGCATCGCCGAGCGCGCTCGGGCGAACTCCGTCTCGTTCGAGCTGCGCGGAGGCTTACCGCTCACTCGATGCCGCCCGTCGAGGATCCACGCGGCCAACTCGGCCGGCCCAGTACGTCATGACGGCATCGGCGCCCGCGCGTCGGATACCGAGGACGGACTCCGAGATGGCCCGACGACGGTCGATCCATCCCCTGGCGGCGGCCGCCTCGAGCATCGAGTATTCGCCCGAGACCTGGTACGCCCACACGGGTACCGGGCTCGTGGCGGCCAGCTCCGCGACCACGTCGAGATAACCCCCGGCGGGTTTGACCATCACGACGTCTGCGCCTTCGGCAATATCGAGCGCCGCCTCTCGCAGGCCTTCGCGTCGATTCGCCGGATCGAGCTGGTAGGCGCGCCTGTCGCCCTGAAGCGTCGACTCGACGGCGTCTCGGAATGGACCGTAGAACGCCGAGGCGTACTTCGCCGAATAGGCGAGCACAGCGGTCTCGGTATGCCCGGCCAAGTCGAGGGCGGTCCGAACCGCCGCCGACCTGGCCGTCCATCATCCCCGAGAGCCCAAGGAGCCGCGACCCGGCGTCAGCCTGAGCCACGGCGATTTCCCCGTAGCGGACGAGCGTCGCGTCGTTATCCACCGAGCCATCCGGCGCGAGCACGCCGCAGTGGCCGTGGTCGATGAATTCGTCGAGGCAGACGTCGGTCTGCACTACGAGGGCGTCCCCCACTTCGGGCGCGACGGCTCTCGTGGCGACGTTGAGAATGCCGGCGGGATCCGTCGCACCCGATCCCGTCGCGTCGCGGGACTCCGGGATGCCGAAGAGCATGATCCCGCCGAGGCCGAGCCGGGCGGCCTCGCTCGCAGCGGAACGCAGGCTGTCGATCGAGTGCTGCACTACGCCGGGCATCGAGGCGATGGGCGACGGCTCGCTAAGGCCTTCGCGCACGAACATCGGCAGGACGAGCTGCGCGGGGAGCAGATGCGTCTCCGAGAACAGGCGACGGAAGGCCGGATTCTGTCGCAGCCGACGCATACGGATAGAGGGGAAGGATTCGCTCATTGGGTCGTCACCTTGCTTTCACGGGTTCGCCGGGGCGCGTAGGCCTCCAGGGCACGGATCAAAGCCTCCATTTCGTGGGTCGGCGCCGTCAGATCGACACGAAGCCCCGCGTCGCGGGCTTCCGCGCTCGTTCGTGAACCAATCGATGCGACGACGATGCTCGAGGGAAGCAGGTCCCAGCTGCCGCGCGATCGCGCGGGCGACGCTGCCGGAGGTCACGAGCACGGCGTCGATGCCACCGGCCCGCACGTCCTGCGCGATGATCGGATCCACGGGCCGTTCCACCGTGCTGTAGGCGACGACGACGTCGACCGCGTGTCCGAGCTCCTCCAGGCGTTCGCCGACAGTGGCAAGAGCGAGGTTGGATTGGAGGACGAGCACTCGCGCGGGGGCCAGGGCGCCAACATCGGTATGCCAGCTCTCGACGAGATTGTGTGCGGACGCCTCGCCCTGCGGGGTGAAGGCGACGTCGAAGCCCCTCTCCCGCAGCGACTGTGCGGTCGCCTGGCCCACCGCGGCGAACCGCGTGGCCGCCGGGATGCGAGCGCGCTCTGAATCCAGCATCTCCGCGGCCAGCACGTCGGCGGTCGCGGCGCTCGTGACAACGACCCAGTCGTAGGCCCCCCGGGCAAGCCGGTCGAGCGCCCGAGCGAGGGGAGCCCGATCGACCGGCGGCTCGTACGCGATCAGCGGGACGATCACGGCGTTTGCCCCGCGATCCTCCAGCATCGTTGCCACCCGCTCCGCCCAGGGCCCCGATCGCGGCACGAGGACGCGCCAGCCGGCGAGATTTTGGGCTGCGGGGCGCGGCGGCGGCATGGTCAAGTTCCCACCCATCCGGGCGCTAACTCTGCGGCGCCATCGTCGAACAGCGTCCGAACTAGGTCGGCCGCGAGACGCATCGACTCCTCCTCACGCTTAGTCTCTCCGAGCGGGCGGCTCACCTCACGCATGATGACGCGTATCCCGCCCGGGTCGTAGATGCAGGCACGGATCGTGAGCGAGTCGAGCGCCAGTGAAGCCGTCAGCCCGACGGGCGCGGCGCATCCCGCCTCGAGGCCGGCGAGAACCGCGCGTTCGGCGCCGGCGGTCACGCGAGACGACTCATCGTCGACCGCCGCGAGGATCTCGCGCACGTCCGCGTCGGCGTCGTCGGATCGCGCCTCGAGCGCGAGCGCCCCTTGGCCCGCGGCGGTCGGCCAGGTGGCGAGGTCGAACAACTGCGTCGCCGCGCGCGCGAGGCCGAGGCGGTGGAGGCCGGCGGTCGCGAGGATAACGGCGTCGAAGTCCCCTCCGCGAACCTTGTCGAGCCGGGTATCGACGTTGCCCCGGATGTCGGCGACGGCCAAGTTGGGACGCGCAGCGAGGACCTGGGCGCGGCGTCGAGGGGAGCCCGTCCCCACCCGTGCCCCCGGAGCGAGCTCGGCGAGCGGGAGCCCGCCGCGCGCGCACAGCGCGTCGCGCGGATCCTCCCGCTTCGGCACCGCCGCGATGGTCAGGCCGGGGTGGGGCGCGGTGGGCAGGTCTTTGAGCGAGTGAACCACGACGTCGCATTCTCCTGCCAGAAGGGCGTCGCGCAGCGCACCGGCGAAGACGCCGGTACCCCCAATGGACGCAAGAGAGGCCGACGACACGTCGCCGCCGGTCGTGACCGTGACCAGTTCGACCTCGATACCCGTGCGGCCGGTGATGTCGGCCGCCACAGCGCGGGACTGTGCCATCGCGAGGGCGCTCGCCCGCGTCCCGAGGTGGAGGACCCGCCTCATGGAATCAAGCCCGCCAGCGCGGGGCGACAACCGGAGCGAACGCTCTCACAACAGCCGGGGCGGCACACGTCGTGCCAAGGCCCGAGATCGGTCAAATGGGGACGCTCGATCGCAGGCGTGCCGCGAAGTCGCTCCTCCACGAGGTCGGCGAGGCCGGCGACGAAGAGCGGGTGAACGCCGGGGGTGGGCGTGCGAAGCGCGGCGAGACCCAGGCCGCGAGCGGTCGCGAGGGCCTCGACGTCGAGGTCCCAGAGCACCTCGATGTGGTCGCTCACGAAGCCGAGAGGGACGAGCAGCACCGCCCGGCGCCCGGCGGCGGGAAGGAGAGCGAGGGCGTCGTTGACATCGGGCTCGAGCCAGGACACACTCGACGCCCCGCTTCGCGACTGGTACACGAGCCGCCACGGTACGGAGCCGTGACCAAGCCGCCGCATGACGGCTTCTGCCGCAGCGCGGTGCTGGGCCACATAGAAGCCACCCTCCCCCCACTCGCCCTCCGGCGGCCCCGACCGTCCGGCGTCGGCGAGTGCGATCGAATGGGCGCAAAACAGTACTTCGAGCTCTCGCGAGAGGTCGAGGCCGGGCACCATCTCTCGCACCTGCGCAGTGGCGCCGCGGATGCCCTCGATGATTGGTTCGAGAAACCCCGGATGATCGAAGAAGGGCCGGACCTTGTCGATCTGGATCTCGGATCCCAGCCCGGCATCCTGGACCGCATCGGCGAGGTCCTCGCGGTACTGGCGGCAACTCGAGTACGAACTGAAGGCGCTCGTCGCGATCGCGAGCAGGCGGCGATGGCCCGCCGCGCAGGCCTCGCGCAGGGCGTCGTCGATGAAGGGCGCCGAGTTGCGGTTGCCCCAGTACACCGGGAGGCCAAGACCCCGCAGGCTGAGCTCGAGCTCGAGGGCGGCCCGCAGCTTGCGACTTTGCGAGTTGATCGGGCTGACTCCACCGAAGTGGCGGTAGTGACCGGCGACCTCCTCCAGACGTTCGTCGGGGATCCCGCGCCCGCGCGTGACGTTGTGCAGAAACGGGAGGACGTCGTCGGGGCCCTCCGGACCTCCGAAGGCAAGGAGCAGGACAGCGTCGTAGGCGGTCGGGGTCTCGACGTACGCCGGGCCCTGTTGGGCGCCGGGGGTGGCTCCGGGGACGAGCGCGCCGGGGGCAAGGTAGACCTCGCCGGCCGGATCGGGCTTGCGCGGGGCGCGATTCGTCTGGGGCAGATCACGCGCCGTCATCAGGAGAGAACTTCCGTCAACTCATCGGGAGTGACGCGGCGCCCGGTGTAGAAGGGAATCTCCTCGCGAACGTGAAGGCGGGCATCGGTGTCGCGAAGGTCACGCATCAGATCGACGAGGTCGTCGAGATCGTCGCTCTCCATCGGGAGGAGCCACTCATAATCGCCAAGGGCGAAGGCGGACACCGTGTTGGCGACAACGCCGCCGAAAGCCGACCCCTTCATCCCGTGCTCTTTGAGCATCCGGGCGCGCTCCTCCGACGGCAGCAGGTACCACTCGTAACTTCGCACGAAGGGGTAGAGACAAAGCCAGCGGCGCGGCCGCTCGCCGCGCAGGAAGCCCGGCACGTGGCTCTTGTTGAACTCCGCTTCGCGGTGAACGCCCATCGCGCTCCACACGAGCGAAAGCGGCGCCAGGAGCTCGCTGCGGCGTAGCTCGCGGAGCGCGGCCTGCAAGTCCTCGGGAACCGCGCCGTGCAACCAGACCATCACGTCGGCGTCCGCGCGCATACCCGAGACGTCGTAGAAGCCCCGAATGATCACTCCCCGCGCCGCGAGAGATTCCACTAAAGCGGCGAGATCGCGCGCCGCGTCGGGTGGGACGGCGGCAGGAGTGAGCGCAGGCGGCGACGGCCTGCCGAGAACGGAGAAGAGGGCGTACCCTGCCGGAGTTTCGCTCATCCCCTCCATTCTTCCCCCAACCCGCCGCATTCCCCACCCGGGCGGGGCCGGCGAGGACAGTCATCACGGCTACGCATCGGGTGCACCGACGGGACGACGCCATTCGTGCACCAGCGTCACGACACGGGTGAGAACATCCGGATCGACGGCGGCGGGGACACCGTGGCCGAGGTTGAACACGTGCCCCGCTGCGCCGGCGCCGCGCTCCAGGACGTCGATCACGGCCCGGGCGAGGACATCCTCGGGTGCGGCGAGTATGCTCGGATCGAGATTGCCCTGCAGGGCGACGGCGCCACCGAGGCGCCGATTGGCCTCGTCGAGGGGAATGCGGTAGTCGATGCCGAGCGCATCGACCCCGATGTCGCGCATGGCGCTGAGGAGCTCGCCCGTACCGAGCCCGAAATGAATGATCGGCACCGGCCGTTCGCTTGCGTCTGCCTCGAGGCCGGGACGGTAGCTGAGGTCGCGGACATGGGCGAGTGCCCGGGTCGAGGCGGGAGCGGCGTAGCGAACGTAATCGCCGGGCGACAACGCGCCGGCCCAGGTATCGAAGAGTTGGCCGGCACTGGCGCCGTATTCCACTTGGCAGCGGAGGAATAGCCCGGTCAGGTCGGCCGTCCACTCCAGCAGCGCCGACCAGGCCGACGGATCGCGGTGCATGAGAGCGCGCGCGGCCCACTGGTCCTTCGACGGGCGCCCCTCCACCATGTAGGCCGCCAGCGTGAACGGTGCGCCGGCGAATCCGATCAGCGGCAGCGGCTCGCCTCGCTCGGCGCTCAGGGAACGCAGCATCGAGGTCGCGAGCCCGACTGCCTCCCACACCGGCTCTCCCGCGGCGATCACATCGCGCGGATCGATGCGCGTTAGTGCGGCGACCTCGCGTCCACTGTCGAGCGGTTGGCCGAAGACCGGGCCCTTGCCCGCTTCAATCCGGACGTCCACCCCGACGAGCCGGAGCGGTACGACGATGTCGCTGAAGAAAATGCCGGCGTCCACGCCGTGGCGCCGCACCGGTTGAAGAGTGATCTCGCTTGCCAGGGCGGGCGACAGGCAGGCGTCGAGCATCTCGTTACCGACGCGGAGCGCCCGGTACTCCGGCAGCGAACGGCCTGCTTGGCGCATGAACCAGACCGGGGTGATCTCGGGCTGGGCGCCCGTGAGAGCGCCGATCAGCCTCGCTCGCGCCGTAGCGTCCGCATGCAAGGGATGGGACGGGCCGAGGAGCATGGCGCACATTATGACCCAGCGATCTCGATCCCTTCCGGGCGTGATCGCACCCTCGTTTTCGGGAGACGTAGCTGAAAAAGCCGGTGCTGCCGCCGCTCGACCGCGACCGTGGTGTCAGCGGCTAATCCTGCCACCAGCCGCCGACTCGGACCAAGCCGCGGGAACGTAGGGGCAGGCCGGGTCCTCGCCCAGCGGATCGCCGCTGGCGGCGAAGGCGCGAGCCCGCGAGCCACCGCACAGGTCGGCGTACTCGCAGACGCCGCAGCGACCGGCAAAGTCGGCGGCTCGGATCCGGCGCAGCAAGGGTCGTCGCGGTAGATCGCCGCAATCGTCTCGTCCCGCACGTTCCCCAACGGCAGGGGCAGGAACCCCGCCGGGTTGACCTCGCCGTCGTGGGCGACGAAGAGGATCCCCTTGCCGTCGCGGGTGGATGCCGTCTGCGCCCTGGGCCGCGCCGTCGCCGGTCCCATCAGGGATTCGAGCTTGCCGGACATCGCCGAGTACAGCTCGCTGGACGGAGCAGGCTGCCCCGCCCGGCGACAGGCCACGACGCGCCGGAAGAACGGGGCCTCGACCGTGCGGACGATGAGCCTGTACTGCGAGGCGTCATAGAGGAAATGGCAGACGTCCTCGTGCTCGGCCGGGCTGATCGCCTCGCTGGCGACCCCGCGCCCGACCTGAACCAGGAAGAAGACCTCCCAGATCGTGCGCCCCCGCGCTCGAGATCAGCTCCGCGACGTCGGCGAGCTGTTCGAGGTTGGCGCGCATCACCGTGGTGTTGACCTGGACGGTCAGCCCGGCCGCGGAGAGCGCGCCGATCGCCTCGATGGTGCGCTCGAAGTGGCCCGGGACGCCGCGTAGCCAGTCGTGCGTGGCGGCCAGCGCGCCGTCCAGGCTGATCGAGACGGCCGTGACGCCGCTTGCAACCATCCGCTCGATCATCTCTGGAGTCAGTGACGGCGTGACCGACGGCGACAGCGCCACGGGCAAGCCGAGCTCTCTCGCGTGCCCGACCAGCTCGAACAGGTCGGGGCGCAGCAGGCAGTCACCGCCGGTGAGCACGAGGATCGGGTAGGGGCGCCCGAAGCCGGCGACCTGGTCGATCAGGGCACGGCCCTCCGCGCCGCTGAGCTCACCGGGAAGCGCGCCCGAGGTGGCACTCGCTCGGCAGTGCTTGCAGGCCAGTTGGCAGGCGCGTGTGACCTCCCAGAAGACCAGCATCGGTCGGAGCGCGAAGTCGGGTCGGGCGCGGGGCGCCGCGGCGGCAGCCTCGGTCACGAAATCACCTCGCTTGGCGGGCGATTGTCGGGCGCGAGTCGAGGGGCTTTCCGAGCGATGCCGGGCGTGATCTGCTGAGCTGCGATCGCCCCGACGCGCCCGGCGTCGGCCACGCAGCTGGCCAGGCCGATGCCGCGATAGGCGGCGCCCGTCACGTACAGGCCGGGCAGCTCTCCCAGTGCGGCATCCAGCGCATCCAGCCGCTCGCGGTGTCCGACCAGGTACTGCGGCATAGCCTGCGGCCAACGATCGATGCGCTGATCGACGGGGTTCGCGGCCACTCCCATCATCTCGACCAACTCGGCGTGCACGGCGCGCACCAGGGCTTCGTCGTCCATGTCGAGCCAGCGGCGGTCGCCGCGGCGCCCGACCATGCCACGAATCAGGACGAGATCGTCGTCGGCCAGGTCCGGCCACTTGACGCTCGACCAGGTGCAGCCCACCAGTAGCTTGCGCTCCTGCGGGGGGACGAGAAAGCCGGTGCCATCGAGCGGTCGGCTTACTGCCGGGCGCGGGTAGGCCAGCCAGACGGTGGCGACGTCGACGTAGGGAATCTGCTCCAGCAGAGTCGTCACGTCCGGAACCAGGTCGGCGAGCAAGCGGGCGCTGACGAACGCCTGCGTGGCCAGGATCACCGCGTCGGCCCCGATACGAGTCCCGTCGGCCAGCTCGACCCGATAGCCGCCGCCGTCGCGAACGACGCGACGGGCTGTGCTGTTCAAGCGCAGATCGGTCGCGCCAAGGCGCGCCTCCAGCGCCGCGACCAGGCGACCCAGTCCGCCGGACAAACTGCCCAGGACCACTCCACCCGATGCCGCTGGAGCACGGCGACGCAGCCGTCGTAAACCCAGGTAAAGGCTCCTGCTTTTTCGCGCCAGAGCGTCGATCTCGGGCACGGTGCTGCGCGCGCTGAGCTCGGCCGCCCGGCCGGCATGCACCCCGCCGAGCAGCGGGTCGACCAGGCGATCGAACACCTGCCGGCCCAATCTGGGGACGACGAGCTCGGCGATGGACAGATCCTGCCGGGGGATACGGCGGCGCGGTAGCACCAGATCGAGGGCCGCTCGGGCCAAGCCTGCCGGAGAAAGCAGGCGCGACCGCACGAGCGGGACCAGACGATCGGGGACTCCGAACAGGGTGCCGGCCGGAATCCGGCGCAGTTTGCCGCGTGACCAGATATACGCCCCGAGCGCGGCCTGAGGCACGATCTGGTCGCTCAGCCCGAGCTCGTCGAGCAAGGCGGCCAGCGCCGGGACTCGCATCAGAATCGCGTCCGGCCCCGTATCGACCAGGTGCCCGCCGAACTGTTCGGCAACAACCTTGCCACCGAGCCGCGACCCGGCTTCGACGAGCGTGAGCTGCACCTCCGCACCGACGCGACGATGTATTTCGTACGCCGTCGCCAAACCGCTGACTCCGCCGCCGACGATTACGACTCGAGGCCGGGACCGCATCACAGCGCCAGCATGCCAGAAGCGACGACCAAGACGTTCCCCCTCCACCGACGTGACCCACGCTAGACTCTCGCCCGTGCTCTACTGCCTCTCTGCGAGCCACAAGACCGCGGAGTTCGCGATACTCGAGCGGTTGTCGGCTGCGGTCGAGATTACTCCTCTGCGCCTGGTCGGCGCCCATCGGGGTGTACGCGGCGCGGTCATCGTGGCCACCTGCAACAGGTTCGAGGCCTATCTCGACCTCGAGCCCGACGCGGACGGGTCTTGCCTTTCCCCCGTCGCCGCTGTAGTCGAGACGATCGCCGAGGCCGCCGGCATGGCGCCCCGTGAACTTCGGGATTCCCTGGCCTTCAAGCACGAGACCGTCGCTGTCCGGCACCTGCTCGCCGTCGCGTCCGGACTCGAGTCGGTCGTGGTGGGCGAGGACGAGATCGCGGGACAAGTGCGGCGCGCCCTCGAGCACGCCCAGCGCGAAGGCGCGGCAAGTTCAGAGCTGGAAACGCTCTTCCAGCGCGCCCTCGAAGCGTCGCGCCTGGTGAAGAACTCCTCAGGCATCGACGCGGAGAGCCGCTCGATCGTCGGGGTTGCGCTCGACATGGCCAGCAGCAGGATCCGCGATTGGCGCGAGACCCGCGTGCTCCTCGTGGGCACGGGTAGGTACGCCGCAGCGGCGCTGGCGGCCGTGCGCGCGCGTGGCGTCCGCGACGTGCGCGCGTACTCCGTGTCCAACGGTGGCGTCCGCTTTGCGGAACGTCATGACCTCACCCTCGTTCCCCGCGCAGACTTCGCTCGCGAGGCCGCCCTCGCGGACGTGATCGTCTCGTGCACGACCGCCCGCCACTACGTCCTCGATGCAGCGACGCTGCTCGAAGGTCGGGCGAAGCTGCCCGCCGGCGGGCGCAGGCTGCGCCTCACGACGAGCGAACGAGCCGTTCCCGCCTCGTCGCTCGTCATCGACCTCGGGCTTCCGCGCAATATCAACCCTGACGTTGCGAGCCTCGGAGGTGTGAGCGTCGTCGACCTCGAGACGATCCGGATCCACACGGCAGTCGATGACCTCGCGACCATGGGCGACGCCCAAGCCATCGTCTCGGACGCGACCCAGCGGTTCTCTGCCGCGGCCAGGGTGCGCGAGGTCGCCCCCGGGCTCGCCGCGCTGCGCAAGCACGTGCTCGATCTACTCGACGCCGAGCTGGCACGCGCACAGAAGCGTAAGGGGAACAACAAAGCGACCGAGGAGGCCCTCCGGCACTTCGCCGGTGTCGTGCTGCACCAACCCATGGCCCGATCGCGCATCCTTGCCGACCAGGATCAAGCGGCGGCCTGGCTCGAGGGGCTGTCGGCGTTGTTCGGGATCGAGGCGATCGAGGACGCTGCGGGCGATGCGACAACCGAAGAGTCCCTGAGTTGACCCGAATAGCGATCCACAGCCAAAGTCGCAACAGGCGAGCGCCTAGTCAAGGTTCTTCTGGATGAATACCTGCGCTATCGGAGATCCAGCGTAGGCAACCCTTTAAGCCGTTGCTGCGGAATGACGGAGTGCGCTCGCGAGGGACGCCGCTCCGCCTACCGGGGCGGCGTCCCTGCTCGAGAAAAGGGGCTAGGCCGCGGGCTCGGGCGCGGCCGCAGGTCGCTTCGGCCGAGGCGGCAGAAGGGGATACTTCTCGGCGACGAGCACCAGCAACAAGCCCCCGAGCGCCCAGAGCGCAATCACGAATATCGCGCGATGGGTGTTGGCGCCGTCGAAATAAACGGTGTTACGCACCGAGCGGATGAACGGACCGTTGGGTAGCGCCTGGCCGATACTGCGGAAGAAGTCGGGTAGGAACTCCTGGTTGATCGAGCCGCCGGAGGTGCTGTTCCCAACCAGGATCAGGAGCAACGCGGCCAGGCCCAGGCCGAGGTAGCTGAGCAAGCGACAGAGCCCGTAGGTGACGAGCGCAGCCATCGCGGCATAGAGCGCGCCGAGAGCGGCGAGAGCGAAGAAGTGGCCGGGTAGCGCGCCGACGATCTGACCGACGGTCAGCGCGCCGACTATCCCGGCACTGAGCGCGTAGCCTCCGATCAATCCGAGCCGCCAGCCCAGCGAGAGCCCGTAGCCGAACATGAAGATGAGCATGCCGAAGAAGAAACTCGGAACCAGCACCCCGTATTGGTAGGTGTAGCTGGAAAGCCCCTGCGAGTCGTGCGAGTCGAGAGGCGCGATGTCCTTGATCACCAGGGGTTGCCGAAGCGTCTTCGATACCTCTTCTCCGAGACTGGTGAGCGCCGTGTCTGTGGCCTTGCCCGCCGCGCTCGCCGTGAGTAGCAAGCCCGAGTTCTTTCGGTAGACGTATCCGCCGTAGGCTTCGCGATTCTTGATCGCGTTTGCCAGGCTCTCTTCGCTCGGATACTGCTTGAGCGCAAAGTAACCGGGCGCCTTGGTCTTGAGACCCAGGTCGATGATCTTCACCATCAGGTCGGGAGCAACGATGCCCGCGCTCACCTGATGCGGTGTCGGATTGTGCTGCGTGGTCGTGTAGACACCGGCGAAGACGAACACCGCGGCGATGAATACCGCGGTGATCAATACGATCGAGCGCAGTGAGAGCGAAGCGGGCATGGTTCCTCCTCGGAGCCGTTGGATGGCTGATGCTCTCGCACTCGCCTGCGATTTGCAAGCGCCTGCCGGCGCGGGCCGGGATGTGAAAAGCACCGGCCGGTCTCCCGGCCGGTGCTCCGTCCTCCCCCGAGGACAGCTACTTCATCCGGCTGTACTCGCGCTCGCGCTCACGCGCGAGGTAAGTATGAGCCGGGTCAGGGTATTGCCCGAAAACGCCAAACTCGCAACTTCCGTCCAGATCGCGACGACTCCGATCGGCCGGTCGAACGATCGCCGGGCGACAGCGCCACCTTCCCGTAGTTTTCCCTTGCGGAAAACCAATCAGCCGCGAGCGCGGTTCGACGAACGCAGAAAGCGAAGCTCGGCGAGCGCCCGAGTCGAGCCCTCAGCGGTGAGCGCGAGCCTGAAGCCATCCGCCTCCGGCCGGTGGAGAAGCTCGACCTCGTCGTCGAGATCGATCGGCCGGTGGAACTCGAGCACGACCTCCAGCGGCGCCGCCAGATCGAAGCCGTTCCGGGCGGCCGCCTGCTCCACCGCCTCCCAATAGGAGGCGTTGTTCAGGTGGCCGAGCAGATCGAGATCCGAGCTCCTCAGCGACCACCTGCTGCGCTCGGCGTCTGCGGGCAGCTCGCCAAGCTCGAGCCGCGGCGAGATGCGACGCCCGTTCGCGGAAGGGCCGTAGACCTCGAAGAAGTTGCCACCGAAACGCTTCGGCCGCAGCTCGCGGCTGAGATGCACCCAGATGCTCTCGGCCTCGATCACTCCGCCGCGCTCGCCTGCGGCGGTCGTTCGACGCGAGGCCGACGACGACGCCGTGCCGCTCGACCAGGTCGTCAGCTCGACCAGTTCCTCGATCGAGATCGGCCGCACCTGTCGAATCAGGGTTCGGCGGACGAGCCAGAAGTGATCGGGAGAGCCCCATCCCGTCTCGAACACATCGTCAGTGGCGACGTCCTGCAGATAGCGAGCCACGGCATCCAGGCGCAGGCGTCCGCTCGGGTCGGCGTCGGAGAGGCGCACGCGGCGCTTGCCGACAAATACGCGCCCGGCGTCAGGTCGCTGCACCAGCGGCGGAAAGCCGCCCTCGAGATCGAGATTCGGGTTCTCTTCGACCGCCATGCGCGTCCTCGAAGGCTAGCCGGGACGGGCGTTTTTCGCCGCGGCTCCGTCAGCGCACGTCGGCGCGGCTCACCGCTGATAAGAGGTCACCCGTTGGATCCGCGCTTGCCGGCCCGGTAAAGAGCCGCTCTCTAGCCCGGCGAGAGGATTTTGACTGCGCGGTTCTGGTGATAAACGCCCAGTTTGTAGTCGGCGGAGTAGCGCTTGTACCAGGCGTCGAACTCGGTCTGCTTCTTCGCCTTGGCGGCCGCATCGGCCTTGACGGCATCCTGACCCGTCTTGCCCCAGTAGCCGAGCGACGTTCTCGCCGCGGCCAGACCCTTGGCCACGGTCTTCGTATCGCCCTTCATCGGTCGTAACACGAGGAGCCAATGCCCGGCGGTCTTACGAAGCGCCTTGCCGGCCTTGGTGCAGCTCCCCCACTTACACGCGAAGAGCTTCTTGTTAGCCGCGTTGACGGCGATGAATCCCTGCCTGACGGCAAGGCGAATCTTCGTTCCGCTCGTAGCCGGCCGGCGATTCGACCGCGCCGATTGGATCAGACCAGTGCGAGAACCGAGCGCGAGCGAGGCGTTCTCAGGCATGTCGGTCGTCGGCTGAGCCAGCGCCGCCGGTGCCAGAGACAGCGTCAGCCCGAGTGCGAGCCAGCCGGGCCACAGTCGCAAGGCAAACCTTCTCATCAGCCAACCTCCGAAGTCGAATCGCAAAGACGCCGATCTCATTCTTGCTGCGAAGGTGAGCGCAGGCAAGAGCGAGCGATCAATGCTGCGCGCGCCAGTTGACCCGTGGCTGTTCGATCGGCGGCTGCCCGGGTATGGGAAAGTTCTGGCGGAGAGACGGAAGCGAGCTGAGCCGATTGGATTCGCAGGGCGAAAAATGTGACGTTTCGAACGCAGCCGGGGCGAGCGTACTCCGAGCGAACGGCCTGGGCGCGGAACCTCGAGACGCCGCTTCGCAACTTCCTTCGAACCCAGACGGGAAGCGCCGTGGTTCTTCTGGCCGCGACCGTGGCGGCACTCATCTGGGTCAATGCGCACGCCGCTTCCTACGACTCTGTCTGGCAGACCAACCTCTCGATCAACCTCGGCGACTGGAGCATCGCGCAGGATCTGCGCCACTGGATCAACACCGGCCTGATGACGTTCTTCTTCTTCGTCGTCGGGCTCGAAGCGCGGCGCGAGTTCGACATGGGCGAGCTGCGCGAGCGCTTCCGAATCGCGCTTCCGCTTGCTGCGGGCATCGCGGGGATGGTCGTGCCGGTGGCGATCTTCCTCGCGATAAACGCGGGCCACAGCTCCACGCACGGCTGGGGAATCGCCATGTCGACCGACACGGCGTTCGCGCTGGGACTGCTGGCCCTGGTGGGACCACGCTTCCCGATCCGTCTGCGCGCCTTCATGCTCACGGTCGCCGTCGTCGACGACCTCGTAGCGCTGGTCGTGATCGCGACGGTCTATCGGAGCAAGTTCGAGCTCACGCCGTTCTTGATCGCGCTCGCTCTGTTCGCGGCGGGGCTCGTCGCGGCGCGGGCGGGCGCCCGGCAAGGCGTCTTCTATCTCGCGCTCGGAGTGTCGGCCTGGGTCGCGATGTTCAAGTCGGGCATCGACCCGGTCGTGGTCGGACTGGCGATGGGCTTGCTCACCTACGCCTACCCGGTCGCTCGCGTCGATCTCGAGCGCGCCAGCTACCTCTTCCGTCGCTTTCGCGAACAACCGACTCCAGAGCTGGCCCGCACGGCGCGTGCCGGGCTCGAGTCGGCGATCTCCCCCAACGAGCGGCTCCAGCACCTCTTCCATCCCTGGACGAGCTACCTGTTCGTGCCGCTGTTTGCGCTCGCGAACGCAGGCCTGGCGATCAACAGCCACTTCCTCTCGAGCGCCTTCTCGTCCCCGATCACACTCGGGATCCTGATCGGTTACGTCGCGGGGAAGCCGATCGGCGTGTTCGGCAGCACCTGGCTGGCCACGCGACTGAGCCGCGGCCGGCTTCGTCCACCGGTCGGTTGGGTCGCGGTCGCGGGCGGCGGCACTCTCGCCGGTATCGGCTTCACGGTCGCGCTGCTGATCGCCAGCCTCGCCTTCACCGGAACGGAGCTCGATCAGGCCAAGCTCGGCATCCTCAGCGCAGCGGTCTGCTCGGCGCTCGTGACCTGGGTCGTCTTCCGCGTGACGGCACTCCTGCCGAGAAGAATGCGCGCCCGAGCACTTCTGGGAACGGGCGAGTTGATCACCGATCTGGCTGCGCCGGTCGACCCCGAGCACGACCACATTCGCGGGCCCGAGAAGGCGCTCGTCACGCTCGTCGAGTATGGCGACTTCCAGTGTCCCTACTGCGGCCGGGCCGAGCCGATCGTGCGCGAGCTTCTGGCCGACTTCGGCGACCTGCGCTACGTCTGGCGGCACCTGCCTCTGAGCGACGTCCACCCCTGGGCCCAGGTCGCTTCCGAGGCCGCGGAGGCCGCCGCTGCGCAGGGAAAGTTCTGGGAGATGCACAACCTGCTACTTGCCCACAAGGGACCATTTTCCGCGCACGATTTGGTCGCCTACGCCGAGTCGCTCGGGCTCGACGTGGCGCGCTTCGAAGGCGACCTACGCCGGCACGCCGGCGCCGCCCACGTTGCCGAGGACGTCGACAGCGCCGATCTGAGCGGTGTCTCGGGCACGCCCACTTTCTTCATCAACGAGCGCCGCCATCAAGGCGCCTACGACGTCGCCACGCTCGCGGCGGCGGTACGCACCGCGCGGGCTCGGGCGGCGATAGCGTCGAAGGGACGTCGGAGCCCCGAAGCCGGAGGCACGCCCAAAAAGAAAGCCGGGAAATCGTGAGATTTCCCGGCTTCGAGTAGCGGGGGCAGGATTTGAACCTGCGACCTCCGGGTTATGAGCCCGGCGAGCTACCTGACTGCTCCACCCCGCGTCGCTTAACTAATGATAGCGCCAGATAGCGGTTTCGGGCGTATCCCTCGAGATTCGCGTTCCGGGCGAAGAGGATGATTGTCAACCGGGCGTGTGCGGGGCGCCTCTCTCTGCCCCCCGCCCTTGTCCACCCACCCGCGGGGTCGTAAAACGGTACCCGCCCGGCGAGTCACAAAACACCCGAGTGCGCGCCGATTTCGTGCCGAATCTGCGCCAGGCCGCCAAGCGCCCGCCAAGCAGATTGCTAGCATCGACCACGTGCTCGTCTTCTGGATCGCGCTCGGCGTCTCGATCGTCGCCTCCCTTGCCGGTGTCGTGTTCGCCGTCGTGCGCGGACTCGCGCTCAAGAACTCCTTGAAAAGTCTGAAGCGCGCGGTCGAGGTCGAGCTGCAGCGAATCGCCCGCGCCGGCGAGCGCACGAATGAAAAGCTCGAGGCGACTCAGAAGGCGTTCGAGCGGCTGGAGGCCAGTCTCGAGCGGCTCCGCACGGCGCAAGCGCGGGTGCGCCTGATCAAGGAGGCGTTCGCCGAGGCCAGCGCGCGTCACGGCTCGCATCCGCGCCTTTGTCCCGAGCAAGTGATCTGCGGTGCCAGTTGCGGCCATCGATATCGGGACAAACACAACCCGACTGATCGTGGCCGAAGTCTCGGGCGCGTCGCTCGCGGAGCGAGAGCGCCGAACCGTGATCACGCGCCTGGGCGAGGGTGTCGACGAGAGCGGCCTCCTCTCCGGCGCCGGCATCGAACGCGTCTACGAGACGCTCTCCGACTATCAGGAGATAGTCGAGCGGCTCGGCGCGGCTCCGGCGCTCGTGGTCGCCACCAGCGCCGTTCGTGACGCCTCGAACGGCGGCGAGTTCCTGAGCGAGATCGAGCGCCGATTCGGCTTCAGGGTTCGGCTGCTGACCGGAAACGAGGAGGCGCTTCTGGCCTTTCGGGGTGCGACGATCGGACGCTCGCTGATGCGCTCGATGCTCGTCGTCGACATCGGCGGCGGCTCGACCGAGCTGGTGCTCGGAGACGCCGCCGGCTCGAGCTTCCACGTCAGCCTCGACATCGGCGCGGTGCGCCTGACCGAGCGCTACCTGCACTCCGACCCGCCCAGCCCGGCCGAGCTCGAGCGCTGCGCCACGGCCGTGCGCGAGCTGCTGATCGATCGCATCCCGGCCGGCGTGCTGAATGCAGCCGACGGCCGCGATCGGCAATGCCGGCACGATCACCACCATCGCCGCGCTCGACCAGAACCTGCCCGCCTACGACCGCGAGCTCGTCCACGGCTACTCGATCTCTCGCCAGGCCGTTCGCGAGCAGCTCGCCCGGCTGGCCGCTCTCCCCCTCTCCGAGCGCCGGCAGGTGCCCGCGCTGGAGCCCGATCGCGCACCCGTGATCGTCGCCGGCGCGATCGTCTGCAGCGAGCTGCTCGACACCTTCGGGCTCGAGGCGATCGAGGCCAGCGAGCTGGACATCCTGGACGGCGCCGCGCTGCTCGCCGCCGAGAGCTCGCGTTAGGCGTCGCGCGATCGGTTACGGGCTATGCTCGTAGCTGCGCCGGGGTGGCGGAACGGTAGACGCGCCCGACTTAAAATCGGGTGTCTTAGGACGTGAGGGTTCAAGTCCCTCCCCCGGCATTCTCGACGCGCTGGAACGACGCTGGACTGCAGGATGCTTCGGATACCGTCGCTTGGGCGTACGGCAGTACTGCCCCGCGCTCGGCATCCTTCGCCTCCTTTGCCAGCGCCGCCCCAGCGCGCCGAGAAGGCGCTAGGTGGAGTTCGCGAGCAGCTCGCCGCCTTGGGCATCCTTTGCCTCCTTTGCGGGCGCCGCTCGGCGCGCCGAGAAGGCGATTCGGTTGTACCGGGCCGTTTTCCGGCCCATACCACGGGCTTCTCCGTCCGGCCTGGGGACTACTCTGAGCGGTTCCCGTGCAGCTCTATCTGATCATCGCCCTGATCGTTCTCGTCGTCGCCGCGGCGGCGGCGCTGGTTGCCGTTCTCACCTGGAAGAAGGGTCAAAGCGGCGAGCGCGAGCACGATCTCGACCGGCGCCTGCAAGCGCTTGTCGAAACGCTCGACCGTCGTCTCGGCGACCTCGATACGAAGGTGGACGGGCGGCTCCAGAGCGCCTCGGAGACGACGAACAAGATTCACGAGCGGCTGGGCAAGCTGGGTGAGGCGACCGTGCAGATGAACGAGCGGGTGAAGGATCTGGCCCGGCTCGAGCAGGCGCTCAAGCCACCCAAGGCGCGCGGCGGCTTTGGCGAGCTGCTGCTCGAGAACCTGCTCCGCGACAAGCTTCCGCCCTCGCACTACCAGCTTCAGTACGGCTTCAAGGGAGGCGAGCGGGTCGATGCCGTCATCCGCGTCGAGCGGCTGGTGCCGGTTGACGCCAAGTTCCCGCTCGACAACTTCCATCGCGTCGTCGAGGCGACCGACGACAGCGAGCGCCAGACGCACGAGAAGGCGTTCGGGCGCGATCTCAAGACGCACATCGACGCGATCGCGAGCAAGTACATCCGCCCGGCCGAGGGCACCTATGACTTCGCCTTCATGTACGTCCCGTCCGAGTCGGTCTACTACGAGCTGGTTTGCGGCAAGACCGGCGCTCTCTACTCCTACGCGCTCGAAAAGCGCGTCTTCCCCGTCTCACCGACCACCTTCAGCGCCTATCTGCAGGTGATCGTGTTCGGACTGAGAGGCTTGCAGGTAGAGAAACACGCCGAGGAAGTGATGGCGCAGATCACGGGGCTGCAGAAGGACTTCGGTCGCTTCAAGGAAGACTTCGACCTGGTCGGGACGCACCTCGGCCGGGCCCAGTCGAAGTTCTCCGACGCCGAGAGAAAGATCGACCGCTTCGAAGGCAAGCTCGAGCAGTCAACCGAGCACATGGCGATCGAAGGGCCTCTCGACGCCGAGACGATCGAGGAGTACTCGCCGCCGCTGCTCGATCCGGTCTCCCCGCTCTAGGAACAGCGCCGTACGCTATTACGTTGAATAGTCTGTAGGGCACACAGGCGTGGGAGGAGAAAGCGTGAACGACAACGGCGTGCGGAACGTAATCGTCATCGGCGGCGGCCCGGCCGGCTACACGGCTGCGCTCTACAGCGCCCGCGCCATGCTCGATCCGCTCGTGATCGAGGGCGTCGCCTGGGGTGGGCAGCTGATGAACACCAGCGAGGTCGAGAACTTCCCCGGCTACAGCGAGGGAGTGATGGGGCCCCAGATGATGAGCGACCTGCGTGCTCAGGCCGAGCGCTTCGGGACGGAGTTCGTCACCGATGACGCCGTGCGCGTCGACCTCTCGCAGCGGCCGTTCGCGGTCGAGACCGGTGATCAGACCTACCTCGCCGACGTGCTAATCATCGCGACAGGCGCTACGGCGCGCGAGCTCGGCCTTCCCTCCGAGATCATCCTCCAGGGTAAGGGCGTCTCGTACTGCGCTGTCTGCGACGCGGCGTTCTTCCGCAGCGAGGAGATCGTGGTCGTGGGCGGCGGCGATTCGGCCATGGAGGACGCGCTCTTCCTGACCCGCTTCGCGAGCAAGGTGACGATCGTGCACCGGCGCGACGAGTTCCGCGCCGAGCCGATCATGATCGAGCGCGCGCGCGCGAACGAGAAGATCGAGCTGGTCACGAGCGCCGTCGTGGATGAGGTGCTGGGAGCCGAGTCGGGGAAGGTCACCGGCGTGCGCCTGCGCAGCACGAAGACCGGCGAGACCCGGGAGATCGGGGCCGGCGGGGTCTTCGTCGCCATCGGGCACGACCCGAACACGAGCCTCTTCATCGACGCGCTCGAGCACGACGAGGCCGGCTACCTGATCACGAAGCCCGATTCGACGGCGACCAACGTGCACGGCGTCTTCGCCGCCGGCGATGTGCAGGATCCCACTTTCCGCCAGGCGGTCACCGCGGCCGGCTCGGGCTGCATGGCCGCGCTCGAGGCCGAGCGCCTGCTCGCGGCCGAAGAGCACGCGCGCGTCGCCGCCGATCCAAGCTCGAGCTCCGCCTGATCAGCCGCCGCTACGAGCCTGCCAGGCTTCGACCATGCCGATCCGCTGCTCCTCGGTCGGATGGTTGCCGAAGAGGAGCGGATCCCAGAAGGGCGGGCTCGGGTCTTCGTTAGTGGTGCGCACGAAGTTCACGAACAGCGCCTTGGCCGCCTGCGGATCGTTAGTTGCCTGCAACGCCGTCCAGTCCGCTTCTGCCTCGAGCCGGCGCGAGAAGGCATTGTCGATCGGCAGCGTGACTGTCGCCAGCGCGACCCACAGGAACAGGAAGAGCGGCACAGCCAGCGGCGCCGCCATCCCACCCCGGCGCCGCGTGATCCGGGCGATCAGGTAGGCGATGGGAAAGGCGAAGAGCGCGTACCAACCGATCCCCTTCCAAAGGTCGTTGTGCTTGTGATGGGCCAGCTCATGCGCGACCACCACCTCGAGCTGCGGCTCCGAGAAGCGCCCGTCGAGGATCGTGTCCCAGAGCCCGATCCGACGGCTCGGGCCAAGCCCCATGGCCTCGGCGTTCGGGGCCGTCGTGACTGCGCTTACATTCTCCTCCTTGAGCGGAATATTCCCGACGCCCTCCTTCTGCGCCAGCCGCTTTTCGGCCTGCACGAGCGTAGCGTGGCCTCGAACCGGTTCCAGACCGGCGATGTAGGGCTGAACGAATGTCACGAGCAGTGCGATGCCAACGAATACGGGAGCCCCGGCCAACCACCAACGGTCACCCAGTAGTCGCGCGAAACCCATCACGATCAGGATGATCAGGCAGATGCCGAGGAACTCGGCGCCGAGCGCCAACCAGGTGCCGATGACTACCTCGGCGTAGCCGGTCTTCACGATCCCGTAGCGGCGGAGCCACCAGAGTTGTCCGAGCGTGCTCGGCAGCATGGCCATCCAGAGGATCGCGATCCCGAGCATCGCCAGCAACATCCCCGTACCGATCGGCCCCGCCGCCGACTCGCCCATGAAGCGATGGCCCCACTTCGCGTAGAGAGCGAGCACCACGAGCGGCAAGAACACGCCGGCCAGGCCGAAGAGGTCGAGGATGAGACTGAAGTGCTGGGCACGGTGCAGCTCGCCGGCGCCGACGAGCGCGTTCATGTCCACCTTCGGCAACCTCAGATCGTCGGGAACCGAGGTCTGCCAGAGCCTGTAGGCGGCGTAAAACCATACGCTTGCCAGGGCTCCGAAAATCAGGAGCCCCAGCAATCGACGAGAACTCTTCGTCACGTTTTGGGCGGCCCCTCGGGCGCCTCGGGTGCAGCGGGTGCGTCCGCGACCGGTGCTTTCGCAGCCGGTGCGTCCATTGCGACCGGCGTCTCAACCGCGACCGGCGCCCCGAGCGCCATGCCCACATATGGGCTGGAGCACGGGTAGGTTCCGGTTGACGAGGAGAACGTACGCGCCCAACCTGAGCGGCATAGCGGATGGCGTTGGCGCCGAGATCACGGAAGCCGCGCGGCATCCGCCCGGTGATCATCGCTGCCCACCACGCGAAGGAAAGCAACGGATAGCAGATCAGCATTGCGGGGATCAAGACGACGTACAACACGATCAGCGTCGGAAAGGCGAGGAACATCCTGAAGAAGGTCTTCAGGCGGTTCTGCTTCTCGGGCACGGTCGGAACCACGAGTTCGACGGGATAGCTTCCAGGCTCGCCCGTAAAGCCCGGGAACGGATTGGCAACCAGCATGACGAACGCGTAACACCGTCGCCGAGTAGCGGAGGTAGGCGGCGTTAAAGCGCTGGAACGGCGCCGCAGGTCGTCCGATTACGAGCGCGACGAACCAGTTCAAAACCCAGACGACAGAAACACGGCGATCCCCCACAGCTCTAGCCAGATGCCGTGCGGGATGTAGAGGAGGTAGCGGAAGAAGACCGTGAGGCGCGAGCGCCGCAGGTCGTCCATTACGTGGAGTGTTACCGGATGTTCGTTCATGTCGGAGATTATTCCACTCGACGATGCCGATGCCTGCGGTTGACCGAATCGCCTGGAACGACGATCAACGCCGATTCCGCCGGGTTTACGCGCCGCCCAGAAGCTCCAACGCCTACAGGAACAACCGGCTACGACCCGACGGTTTCGACGATCCGACCGCTACAATCGCAGGCGCTTCTCTTTGCGGGGTCGTCTAATGGTAGGACGCCTGGCTCTGGATCAGGTGATCGGGGTTCGAGTCCCTGCCCCGCAGCTCGACGTCGCAGTCGATCTTCGATCAGCGGCGCCCCTCGCTAAAGTCGAGGCACGTAGTGCTCGATAACCAGATCGTCGGCGATCTTTCGAAAGGCGCTTAATGCCCACGATTCATGAGCTAGCAAAACAGTCCGGTGTCTCGGCGATAACCGTAACCCGCATCCTCGGCGGAGATACCGGGATCGACCAGGAGACCCGCGAGCGCGTCCTCAAGCTGGTGCGCGAGCTCGAGGTTACGAGCGATATCGTGGCGACCGCTGTCACCGATACGCTCTCGCAGGTGATCGGGATCATCCTCGACACCTCGGGTCGCGCCGATCTCAGGCACCCCGTCTTCAGCGAGGTCCTCGACGGCCTCGGGGAAGCGGCCACCGAGGGCGGCTACGACATGCTCTTCTTCACCGGCGGCACCCCCTCCGGCAGTATTCGCAGCCACGACTACCTCGCGCGTTGCCGCCGTCACCACATCGACGGAATCATCCTGATGGGCGTCGGTCGCAGCTTCCCAGAGATACAGAAACTCGCCCGCTCGGAGGTGCCCTGCGTCGGCGTCGAGCTCGACCTGACAGGCCCGGTAACCGGCTACGTGATCTCCGACAACGTCGAGGGCGCCAGGCTGGCAGTCCGCCACCTGCGCGAGCTTGGACGCCGCAAGATCGCCACCATCACCGGCATGACCTATATCCGCCCCGGTCGTGATCGGCTGACGGGTTACCGTGATGAGATCGCGAAGCTCCGCCTGCCGCAAAACTCCGACTACATCCAGAGTGGCGACTTCTACGAGCCGTCGGGCTTCACGGCGATGGAGAGACTGCTCGCGCTGGCGGATCGGCCCGATGCGGTGTTCTGTGCCAACGACATGATGGCCGTCGGCGCGATCGGAGCGGCGAAGGTTGCGGGCTTGAAGGTGCCCGAAGACATCGCCGTCATCGGCTTCGACGACGCGCCCTTTGCCGCCGCCTTCAGCCCCGCGATCAGCACCATCCGTCAGGACAAGGTCGGGCTTGGACGCGCCGCCGGCGAGCAGCTGATGGCGCTGATCGACGATCCCAAGTCAACTCCTCCCAAGCTGATGCTGCCGGTAGAGCTCGTGGTTCGCGAGTCGACGTCCGGAAGCGCCGCTTAGACTCCGCCGCTAACGGCTCGCCAAGCGCGGGGACTGTTCGATCGGCTCGAGCAGACTGTTTATCGTCTTGACCAGCTCGGCAGTAGAGAACGGCTTGTTGACAAACGCGGCCGCGCCGACCGCACGCGCGAGAAGGTCGCTGACCATCTCCTCTTCTCCCGAGCCGGACATGCAGATCAGCTTCAGATCGCTTCGCGTTTCGAGCGCGCGCCGACCGAGCTCGACGCCGTTCATACCGGGGAGCGTGACGTCGGTGAGGAGGAGATCGACCGTCTCGTCGCTTTCCACGATCGCCAGTCCCTCCTCCGCCGTCCCCGCCTCGATGACGTGAAAGCCCTCCTTGCGGAGTAGGCGCGACACGAGCCGGCGCACCAAGTCTTCGTCGTCCACTAAGACGATCGTCTTGACAGGGGGCGCTGAGAAATCTTCCATGCGACGCTCAATTCGGGAGGGAAATCGAACAGTAGCGCGGTGATAGAGGATCGTCTACCCCAATCGGGATCGGCGATCATCTTCCACCACTCTCTACCTGTCTATCGACACCTTCGCTGAGCGCTTGATAGCTCTCGCTTCCTCGGCCGGCGGTTCCTCCGGCCGGGCGCGACCGGCCGCCCAAGCGGCGCCCCGAGACAGCGAGAGGCGCCGAACATCGAAGACGTGATCACAGATCGGCCGCTACACTGACGCTTCGCTTGGCGCATTCGTCTAGTGGCCTAGGACACCGCCCTCTCACGGCGGCGGCACGGGTTCGAATCCCGTATGCGCCTCTCTCGACACGCTGGAACGACGCTGGACTGCAGGATGCTCCGGATGCCTCGCTTGTGCGTACGCTGAGTACTGCCCCGCGCTCGGCATCCTTCGCCTCCTTTGCCAGCGCCGCCCCAGCGCGCCGAGAGCGCGGCCGGGAGCACGGCGCATCGCCAAATCGCCGCTGCGGAGCGGGGTAACCGAGGAGTACAGTTTTTCTTGTGGAGCACGAGATCATTTGGGACAGCGAGCCGGAAGACGCGTATGTGAAGGGCGCGGGCACGGCCACAGTCGAGGCGATGGACAGCTGTATCCAATCGCTGACCTCGGATCCGCGATTCCGGGCGGGGAGCCGAGTACTGATCGACCATCGCCAGGCCGATTGGAGCCAGATGACGCCCCGGAACGTTCTCGCCGTGGTCAACCTTCTCAGCCGAGCGGCCGCGCGCTTTGGCGCCACACACTGCGCGATGGTGATGGGGAGAGCGGTCGATTTCGGCCTCGCGCGGATGCAGCAGCACTACGCAGAGGCGGATTCCGAGCTACAGATCGAGTTCCGGATTTTCTCGACGATCGACGACGCCCGCCGCTGGCTGAGCGCTCTTCCCGCGCCGGAACAGGTACGCAGCTCCTGACGCCTCGTCAGAGCTAAGGAATATCGCTAGAAGCGATAACGCTCGCAGCTACCCGTCTTCGGGTTGTAGCGGGTCGAGCTCGGGCAGGCCTTCACCTTCGGCGCCCGCTTGGTCGGGCTCGTAGCGGGAGAAACCGGCGTTGTCGCCGACGGCGACGAATGGGATCGCCCGGCAGCGGCCACCGCGGCGACCGAGAGCACGACTATCGCCAGAAAGCCCGAGACGAGGAGCGCGAAGCGAAGCGCACGCGCTTGCCGATTTGGAGTTACTTGCCGCATGGAGGTGGAGGGAATCGCTCGAATCGTAGAGCGGTAACGCCAACCTGTCATCGCCCGAAAAGGCAGCGTCGACCGTGCTCGCGATCAGGCGCCGAGCTCGGCGAGAAGCGGCGCGCAATCGAGCGGCTCGAAGCCGAGCCTGGCCGCGATCTCCTCGCTCGACGGGCGCGTGCCTTCTTCGAACAGCGCACGCAGGAACTCGCCCGTCCTTACGCTCCGCCACCAGTCTTCACCGACTTCTCTCAGCAGCGTGGCGCGAAGCTGCGCCGATCGAACCCAGGCCCGCAGGTAGTCGGCCGAGTAAAAGCCCGAGTCCATGTCGGAGAGGTACCAATCGGGCCGGTAGCGAACGCCCGTGGCCGCCAGCTGGCGCTCGGCATAACCCTTCTCCGAGCCGCCGTCCTGCGCGAAGCGCTGCCAGAACTCGAGCTCGAACTGGAGCTTGGCCACGTAGCGACGGAACAGCAGGACCTCGATGAAGAGGCCTGCTTCGGCGTTCTCGTTCGCCGTCTCTGCCGGAAGCGCGAAGTGGTGCTCGTGCCAGCCTGGTTCGTTCACGATCTTGGCCGAGATGTAGGAGTAGATCTCGGTCAGCGCATGGTCGCGCGAGAGCGCGCGGAAGGCGTAGGGAAGCGCCGGGTCGCAGCCGCCGTAGTGGAGCGCATGCCCGGCCTCGTGCAGAAAGGCCTCGTAGTCGTGCAGGCCACCCTGGGCGCGCGTGATCAGATGGACGAGCTTCGGCGGATCCGAGGCGATCACGCAGGCGCGCGGCGACTTCTGCGGGCGGTCGTCGAGATCGAGGCGGATGTTGGGCATCGCCTTCAGGTCGAAGCCGAGCTGCGAGAGCGTGTCGAGACAGACCTCGGTGGCGCGCTCGCGCGTGTAGGTGCCGGCCAGCGGCGAGAGTCGGCGCATGTAGGCCATCTGGTGCTGGCGCGGCACGTCGTCGCGTCCGCTTCCCAGCAGACGGTTGAACCAGCGCTCGCGCAGCTCGCCCCAGCGCTCGTCGAGCTGGGCCGAGGTCTTCGCCAACGCCCCTTCGAGCTCGCGCAACGAGATGCCCTTCTCTTCCTCGCTGCGCCTGATCGGGTCGGGCTGACCCGACAGTTCAGCCTCGAGCGTCTCGGCCGCCGTGATCAGCGCCAGGCTCTCGCCGTTGAAGCTCGCGGACGCCTCGGCTTGAAGCTCGCCCAGCGCGTCGCGCTCGCCGTAGGAATCGAGCACTGCCAGGCGCGCCTGAGCCGTTCTGAGCGGCATCTCCTCGCCCTTCCAGCTGACGCGCGCGGCGAGGATCTCGTTCTCGAGCGCGTCCTCGCGGGCGGCCAGCTCGGCGGCGACGATGCCCCCCTCACAGGTCTTGCGCAGGCGGTAGAGGCGCTCGCGCTCATCTGCCGAGGCGCCGCTCGACTCCGCCGCGCGCTCGGCCTCGGCCAGGGACGCGAGCTGGGCGCGCGTGAAGAGATCGGCGTAGCGCTCGACGATCTGTGCCTGTTCGGAGATCTGCTTCTCCCCCACCCTGACGGCGCGCGCCTCCTCGAAGCGCTCGTAGAGGAAGCGGGCCAGTCGCTCTTCGAAGGAGTCGGGATCTCGAATCTGTTCTTCGCTCATAGGACGGACTCTAGCTGCGGGCGCCTGAATGCGTTCTAACCGTGCGAGCCATAAAGGCGAAACCGCGCTCATGAGAAAGTTCGCCTTTCGTCTCAAAAGCCGCTTGACAACAATCGGTGTCTGACCCCGGAACGGTGTCAGACAGGTGAAATTGTGTCGGTAGTGGCAAGACCTCGTTTCCAGAGAGCGACCTTCGGTGATCAGGCGATTCGCAGCACCGCCGCGCCCACGAGCTTGCCGCTGCGGATGTCGTCGAGCGCTTCGCCCGCCCGTTCGAGCGGGTATTCGGTTACCTCGGTGTGAACAGGGCACCTGCGGCGCCAGCTCGAGGAACTCGCGCCCGTCCTCGCGGGTGAGGTTCGCGACCGACATCAGCGAGCGCTCGCCCCACAGCTCGGCGTAGGGGAAGGAGGGAATGTCGGACATGTGGATGCCGGCGCTGACTATGCGGGCGCCCTTGGCCGACGCCTTGAGCGCCTCGATCATCAGCGGGCCGACCGGCGCGAAGACGATCGCGGCGTCGAGCTGCTCCGGGCGGGCGCTCGTCGGAGCCGCCGGCCCAGTCGGCGCCGAGCTCGCGGGCGAAGGCCTGGCCCTCCTCGTCGCCGGGCTTGCTGAAGGCGAAGACGCGCCGGCCGAGAAACTTGGCCAGCTGGCAGACGATGTGCGCCGAGGCGCCGAAGCCGTACAGGCCGAGGCGCTCGGCCTCGCCGGTCATGCGCAGCGAGCGATAGCCGATCAGCCCGGCGCAGAGAAGCGGCGCCGCCTGCAGGTCGTCGAAGCCCTCGGGGATCGGGAAGCAGTAGCGATGGTCGGCCACGGCGAACTCGGCGAAGCCACCGTCGCTGTCGTAGCCGGTGAAGCGGGCGTTGTCGCAGAGGTTCTCGCGGCCGCTGCGGCAGTAGCGGCAGTCTCCGTCCGTCCAGCCCAGCCAGGGCACGCCGACGCGGTCGCCCACGTCGAAGCCCTCTACGCCCGGCCCGAGCGCGGCGACCGTGCCCGCGATCTGGTGCCCGAGGACGAGCGGCAGCTTCGGCTCCTTCAGGTCGCCGTCGACGATGTGCAGGTCGGTGCGGCAGACGCCGCAGGCGTTGACCTTGATCAGGATCTGCCCGTCCCCGGGAACGGGCTCGGGGATGTCGACCAGCTTCAGCGGTTGTCGCTGGGCTTCGAGGATCATCGCGCGCATCGGCTCTCGCCCTTCCCGCCCCGCGCCCCGCTCAATCCCCGGCGAGCGCGGCGGCTGAGCGCAGGCGCTCGAGCGTCTTCTCGCGGCCGAGCAGCTCGATCGACTCGAACAGGCTGGGCGAGACGTTCGTGCCGGTGATCGCGGCGCGGATCGGCTGGAACGCCTTGCCCGGCTTGAGCTCGAGCGACTCGGCCAGCGAGCGTAGCGCCCGCTCGATCGCCTCGGTCTCGAACGGCTCCAGCCCGCTGAGCGCCTTTTCGGCCGCCTCGAGCACTTTCCGCTCGAGCAGCTTCGCGTCGGGCGCCACGTCGCGGAAGAAAAAGCCTGCATATTCCGGGTATCGGTCGAGCCTGACGAGCTTGACCCGGACGAGCGGAACCGTTCGACGCACGAGCACGGGATCCCAATCGAGCCCCTGCTCGGCGAGGTAGGTGGTAAGGGCGGCGGCGTAGGCATCCTCGTCGAGCTCCCGTAGATAGACGCCGTTCATCCACTCCAGCTTCTCGTAGTCGAAGGTCGCCGGGCTGCCCGCGACGCGCTCGATCGCGAAGCGCTCGACCAGCTCCTCGCGCGACATGATCGTCGTGTGGTCGTCGTAGCTCCAGCCGAGCAGCGCCAGGTAGTTGACCAGCGCCTCGGGCAGGTAGCCCTCGCGCCGGAACTCGTCGACGCCGACCGCGCCGTGCCGTTTCGAGAGCTTCTTGCCGTCGAGCCCGAGCACGTTTCCGACGTGGGCGTAGACGGGGATGTCGGCGCCGAGCGCCTCCAGCACGCGGATCTGCTTGGGGGTGTTGGAGACGTGGTCGTCGCCGCGGATGACGTGCGTGATGCCGTCGAGCCAGTCGTCCAGCGGCGAGGCGAAGTTGTAGGTCGGGCGCCCGTCCGAGCGCAGGATGATCAGATCGTCCAGCTCCTCGTTCGCGACCTCGACCCGTCCGCGCACCGCGTCGTCCCAGCCGGTGACTCCCTCGTCGGGCATGCGGATGCGCAGCGCGCCCTCGTCCTCGTAGGCCTTGCCCTCCGCGAGCAGGCGCTGGGCCTCCTCGCGGCAGCGCTCCTGCCGATCGAGCTGGAAGGTGACCTCCCCGTCCCAATCGAGCCCGAGCCAGCTGAGCGACTCCTTGATCTGATCGGTCGCCTCGGCGACCTCGCGGCCGGTGTCGGTGTTCTCGATCCGCAGGTGGAACTCGCCACCGGCGTGACGGGCGAAAAGCCAGTTGAAAAGCGCGGTGCGAACGCCGCCGATGTGGAGGAAGCCGGTCGGTGAAGGAGCGAATCGGACTTTGATTGTCATACGTCCCGCTTGCCCTGCGCTTGAACCCTGGCCCACGTATCCCTGAGTGTCAGCGTTCGGTTGAACACGGGCTTGCCGGGCGCCGAATCAGAGTCCGGGCAGAAGTAGCCCAGGCGCTCGAACTGCACGGTCTCGCCCATCGGCACCTCGGCGAGTGCCGGCTCCACCAGGCAGCCTGCGAGAACCTGCTCGGAGTCGGGGCTCAGGTCGGCAAAGAGGTCGTCGCTATCCGCGCCGGGGTCGGGGCGGGAGAAGAGGTGATCGTATAGGCGCACTTCCGCAGGAACGGCGTGCTCGGCCGAGAGCCAGTGCAGCGTCGCCTTGGGCTTGCGGCCGTCGGGCGAATCTCCGCCGCGCGTGGCCGGGTCGTACGTGCAGCGCAGCTCGACGATCTCGCCGTTTGCGTCCTTGATGACCTCGGTGCAGGTCACGAAGTAGGCGTAGCGCAGTCGCACCTCGCGGCCCGGGGCCAGCCGGAAGAACTTCTTGGGCGGATCCTCCATGAAGTCCTCGCGCTCGATCCACAGCTCGCGCGTGAAGGGCAGCTCGCGGCTGCCGGCGGAGGCGTCCTCCGGGTTGTTGACCGCGTCCATCTGCTCGACCTGGCCTTCGGGGTAGTTCTCGATCACCAGCTTGAGCGGTCGCAGGACGGCGAAGCGGCGAGCCGCGGTTCGATTGAGGACGTCGCGCACCGCGTGCTCGAGCATCTCGACCTCCACGACACCGTCGGCCTTCCCCACTCCGATCATGGCCACGAAGTCACGAACGCCCTCGGCGGGGAATCCGCGCCGGCGCAGGCCCGAGATCGTCGGCATGCGCGGATCGTCCCAGCCGCGCACGAGCCCCTCGTTGACCAGGCGCACGAGAACGCGCTTGGAGAGGACGGTGTAGGTGAGGTTGAGCCGCGCGAACTCGATACTGATGCGGTCGCGACGGCACGGGAAGGTTCTCGATCAACCAGTCGTAGAGCGGCCGGTGATCCTCGAACTCGAGCGTGCAGACCGAGTGGGTGATGCCCTCGATCGCATCGGACTGGCCGTGCGCGAAGTCGTACATCGGGTAGATGCACCATTTGTCGCCCGTGCGCGGATGCTCGGCGTGCAGTACTCGGTACAGAACCGGGTCGCGCAGGTTGATGTTGGGCGAGGCCATGTCGATCTTCGCGCGCAACACCCGCGTCCCGTCGGGAAACTCGCCGCTGCGCATGCGCTCGAACAGATCGAGGCTCTCCTCGAGCCGGCCGCTCGCGCCAGGGGCTGTCCTTACCCGGCTCGGTGAAGGTGCCGCGGTGCTCGCGAATCTCGTCGGCCGAGAGGTCGTCGACGTAGGCCTTGCCGGCCCGGATCAGGTCAACCGCCCATTCGTAGAGCTGATCGAAGTAGTCGGACGCGAAGTAGAGATGCTCGCCCCAGTCGAAGCCCAGCCAGCGGATGTCTTCCTGGATCGAGTCGATGTACTCCTGCTCCTCCTTGATCGGGTTCGTGTCGTCGAAGCGCAGGTGGCAGCGCCCGCCGAACTCGCGCGCGATGCCGAAGTTGAGCGCGATCGACTTCGCGTGCCCGATGTGCAGGTAGCCGTTCGGCTCGGGCGGGAAGCGGGTTACCACGCCCGAATGCCTGCCCTCCCGCAGGTCGGCGGCCACGATCTCGCGGATGAAATCGCTTCGCTCCGGCGCGGTCGAATCCTGAGCGCTCACCTGGCGGCAGCTCTCGACTCGGTCTGGCTGGGCGCGAGGCGTACGCGAACGGACATGCGGGTATCGTAGTCACGTGTTGATCGGCGCTCATGTATCGGCCTCCGGCGGCCTCGACAAGGCGCTGGAGCGAATGGAGGAGATCGGCGCGGACGCGGCGCAGATCTTCGTTCAGAGCCCGCGTACCTGGCGCCCCACCAACCACAAGCCCGAGACGATCGAGCGCTTCAAGTCCGAGCGCTCGCGGCTCGAGGCGCCGGTGTTCGTGCACGCTCTCTATCTGGTCAACCTCGCCGGCGAGAACGACGAGCTGTACCGCAAGTCGATCGAGACGATGTGCATCACGATGGACGTGGCCTGCGCGATCGAGTCCGACGGCGTGATCTTCCACATCGGCTCGCATCACGGCAGCGGCTTCGAGGGGGCGCTCGAGCGGGTGGCCGGCGCGATGGAGGAGATCCTCGAGCACGCCAACGACCGGACCTGGCTCTTGATGGAGAACTCCGCCGGCGCCGGCGGCACGATCGGGCGCTCGGTCGAGGAGCTGGCCGCGCTCTACGAGCGCCTCGGCCGCCACCCCAGCCTCGGCATCTGCCTCGACTCCTGCCACCTCTACGTCTCGGGCTGGGACGTCACCGATCGCGGCGAGCTCGACCGCCTGGTCGCGGAGATCGACAGCCAGCTGGGGCTCGACAGATTGCGCGCGCTTCATGTCAACGACGCCAAGGCGCCGCTCGGCTCGAACCGCGACCGGCACGAGAACATCGGTCAGGGCACGATCGGCGAGAAACTGGGCGTCTTCCTCTCGCACCCGGCGTTCGCGCAGCTGCCGGCGCTACTCGAGACGCCCGGCCTCGACGGTCACGGGCCCGGCGCCGAGCAGGTCACGGCGCTGCGTGAGCTTTACCGGCGCTGGGCGAGCTGATCGACGATACGAGCTGGTCGAGACGACCGTCTCGCATCGGAGGGTCGCTCTTTCGCGAGGCGGAGCGACATGTCGTCCATAACGTTTAGGCGCGATCTGGCGCGTTTCTGACACATTTCCAGGCGTTTTTTCTCGATACCGTTCCCCGCCCCGTGGGAGGGTGGGGGGTGGCGGGTGGGCAAGGCGTCCGAACCCCGAGAATCCCGCCTGTCGAGGAAGGATCGCTCGCTAGCGCTTGCTCGCGGCCAGCGCCTGCAACTCGCGGCGCAGGTCCTTGATCTCGTCGCGTAGCTTGGCGGCGTACTCGAAGCGCAGCTCCTCGGCGGCGGCGAACATCTCCTCCTCCAGCTCGATCGCCAGCTTCTCCAGCTCGTCGCGACTCAGGCCCTCGACCTTGGCGACGCCGCGGCGGCGCTTGCCGGGCACGTGCGCCTGCTCGAGCGAGAGGAACTCGGCGATGTCGGACACGCCCTTGACGATCTGCACCGGCTCGATTCCGTGCGTTTCGTTGTGGGCGACCTGGACGGCGCGGCGGCGATCGGTCTCCTCGACCGCGCCCTTGATCGCCTCGGTCATCTTGTCGCCGTAGAGGATGACGCGCGAGTGGATGTTGCGGGCGGCGCGACCGATCGTCTGGATCAGCGCCGTCTTGCCGCGCAGGAAGCCCTCCTTGTCGGCGTCGAGGATGGCGACCAGCGACACCTCGGGCAGGTCGAGACCCTCGCGCAGCAGGTTGACGCCGACCAGGGCGTCGTACTCGCCCAATCTCAGCTCGCGAATGATCTGGATCCGCTCCAGGGTCTTGATCTCGGAGTGCAGGTAGCGGGCGCGAATGCCCGACTCGAGCAGGTAGTCGGTCAGGTCTTCTGCCATCTTCTTGGTCAGCGTCGTGACCAGCGTCCGCTCGTTCGCGTCGGCGCGGCGGCGGATCTCGTTCATCAGGTCGTCGATCTGGTTGTGGCTGGAGCGGATCTCGACCTCGGGATCGACGATGTGAGTGGGACGGATCAGCTGCTCGGCGATGCGGGTGGAGTGGCGCAGCTCGTAGGGGCCGGGCGTGGCCGAGACGAAGACCATCTGCGGCACCTTCTCCAGGAACTCGTCGAAGCGCAGCGGCCGGTTGTCGAGCGCCGAGGGCAGGCGAAAGCCGTAGTCGATCAGCGTCTGCTTGCGCGAGCGGTCGCCCTGGTACATGCCGTCGATCTGGGGCACGGTCTGGTGCGACTCGTCGATGAAGCAGATGAAGTCGGAGGGGAAGTAGTCGAGCAGCGTGAAGGGGTGCGTCCCGGCCGGGCGCCCCTCGAGCACGCGCGAGTAGTTCTCGATCCCGTTGCAGAAGCCGAGCTCCTTCATCATCTCCATGTCGTACTCGGTCCTCTGGCGGATGCGGTGCGCCTCGAGCAGGCGGTTCTCCTGTTCGAACGTCTTCACCTGCGTCTCCATCTCGCGCTTGATCAGATCGACGGCGCCCTCGATCGACGGCGTCGAGGTGACGTACTCCGAGGCCGGCCAGACGGCCAGATTGTCGAGCTTGGCGTAGATCTCGCCCGTGAGCGGGTCGAAGTGGGTGATCTGCTCGACCTCGTCGCCGAAAAACGAGACGCGGTAGGCCGTCTCGGAAGAGGCCGGCTGCACCTCGAGCACGTCGCCGCGCACGCGGAAGCGTCCGCGCGCCAGCACGCTGTCGTTGCGCACGTACTGGCTGGCCACCAGCCGCCGCAGCGCCTCGTCGCGGTCGAACGAGCCGCCGCGCTCGAGCACCAGCACCCGATCGCGCCACTCCTCCGGCGAGCCGATGCCGTAGATGCAGGAGACCGAGGCCACCACCACCACGTCGCGCCGGGAGAGCAGCGAGGTCGTGGCCGAGAGGCGCAAGCGCTCGATGTCCTCGTTACGCGAGGAGTCTTTCTCGATGTAGAGATCGGCCGCCGGCATATAGGCCTCGGGCTGGTAGTAGTCGTAGTAGGAGACGAAGTACTCGACCGCGTTCGAGGGAAACAGCTCCTGAAACTCGTTGCAGAGCTGGGCGGCGAGCGTCTTGTTGTGCGCGATCACGAGCGCCGGCCGCTGCAGCTTCTCCATCGTCCAGGCCATGGTCGCCGTCTTGCCGGTGCCGGTGGCGCCGAGCAGCGTCTGGAAGCGCTCGCCCGCGACGACGCCCGCCGCGATCTCCTCGATCGCGCGCGGCTGGTCGCCGGTCGGCTTGTAGATGTCGGTCATCCTCAGCTCGTCCATCACGAACAAGCGTATCCGTCCCGAGCGGACAGTCCGAGCAGCTTGGATCGACGTATTGCTAAGAGCTCTTACCGGGCTTGATCCGGCGCGGCCGGGCGCGGCGATAGAGGCAGAAGAAGAGCGAAAACTCGATCCCTTGCAGGCCGCGGATAGGCGTGCCGCTGCAGCTTCTTCAGCGCTTCGACAGCGGGAGCGAACAGCGGTGCCCTCAGTTCGGCATCTCGAGATTGGCGATCACGGCGATCGCGCTCGCCGCGACGAACAGCGCCTGGCTCAGGCACGCCACGGCCAGGCGCAGGTCGTCTCGCGGCTCGCGCCACGCCCAAGCCTCGACAACGGCCACTGCCGCTACGGCCACAGCGGCAGCCACCGCAAGCAGCCAGCTGGGCGAAGCGCCGCGATCCGCGGCGATGCCCAGACGAGAGACCGCCGCGACCAGGACGAGCGCCGTCGTGGCGCTCCTGATGACGGCGAAGACACGGCGAAACGACTTTCCGAGCGCAAGCGCGAGCAATATCTCTGCGATCACGACGATCGCCACCAGCCCGACCACGACCTTCCAGCCGCCTTCAGCAGAGATCACCACGCCACCGAGCACCGCGGCGGCGGCGATCAGCAGCGAAACGATCAGCCAGCGAGAGCGAGCGGCGGCGATCATTTCCCTACGCTAGAGGAACGTTGCCGCTCGAACAACCACGTTGCTCGAGCGGCCCGACCCGAAAATCGAGCTCGCGTTCTTCTCCTGGCTTTCGCCGCACCGGACGCGCCGAGTTGCGAACCGGCCCTGAGATCGCCGAGATCGAGAGCTCGGCGGCGACGGCGCGGATATCTCCCCGTCAAAGCCGCCCCGGAGGCCGGAATCGTGATCGCTAAGCCTTCTTCTCTCCCAGCTGCTGGCGCAGGCGCTGCGTCTTCTCGATCTTGACCCGACCCCGGCCAAAGGCGTCGACGCGGCCCCAGCGCCCCGGTATGTCGAGCAACTCGAGCTGCCCGATGCCCTCCGGCAGCGCCGGATCGACGACAAGGTACTCGCCCGAGGGCTGGAGCCCGAGCATGGTCGAGATCAAGAGCAGCGGCGCACCGGTTGACCAGGCCTGCGGGCTGCAGGCGGTCGGGTACTGCACGGGGTACTTGGTCAGCTTTCGCTCGTAGCCGCCGAACGCCTCGGGCAGACGCCCGTCGAAGAACTCGGCCGCGTCGAGGATGCCTGCGGCGATCCGCGCCGCCTCCTCCTTGAAGCCGTACCTGCGCAGCCCCGCGGCGACGAAGGAGCTGTCGAAGGGCCAGACCGTGCCGACGTGGTAGCCGATCGGGTTGTAGCGCTGCTCGCCCTCGGCGAGCGTCCTGATGCCCCAGCCCGAGAAGAGCCGCGGGCCCATCAGGTGCGCGGCAACCGACTTGGCCTTCGATTTGTCGACGATGCCACTCCAGAGCAGGTGGCCGTTATTGGAGGCGAGCGCGTCGACCATCTCTCCGTCGGTGTCGATCGCGAGCGCGAAATAGCCCTTCTCCTCCAACCAGAAGTCGCGGTTGAAGCGGCGCTTGAGGTCGGCCGCCTGCCGCTCCAGCTCCACGGCGTACGCTTCGTCCTTCCAGATCGTCCGGGCGAGACGCGCGCCCCGCACCTTCGCGTCGTAGGCGTAGCCCTGCAGCTCACAGGTCGCCCGCGGAAAGCCGGGAAGGTGACCGTCCGAGTAGGAGATCGAGTCCCAGGAGTCCTTCCAGCACTGGTTCTCGAGCCCGGTCTTCTCGTTGCGGCGCTTGTAGGAGATATAGCCGTTGCCCTGCAGGTCGGCGTACTCGTCGATCCAGTTCAGCGCGGCCCGAGCCTCGTACTCGAGCTCGCGTACGAGCTTGCGGTCGCCCGTCCAGCGCTCGTACTCGTCGAGCAGAACGACGTAGAGCGGCGTCGCGTCCACGCAACCGTAGTAGGGGGTGTGCGGCCTCTCCTCGAAGGCCGACATCTCGCCGTAGCGCATCTCGTGCAGGATCCGTCCGGGATCCTCGTCGCGGAAGTCGTCCAGCCGCGTGCCCTGCCAGGCGCCGAGAACCTGCAGCGTCGTGGCGGCCAGCTCGGGAGTGAACGGCAGCGCCTGCAGGCTGGTGAAGATGCTGTCGCGCCCGAACATGGTCATGAACCAGGGCAGGCCGGCGGCGGGCAGACTTCGCCCGCTCGCGATCGCGGGCGAGAAACGCAGCGCCGCCAGGTCGACCAGACTGCGCTGGTAGGTGCGTACGAGTGGGTCCCAAGCGCAGACCAGGCGCGGGGCGGCTGCCAGCCAGCGCTCGAGATTGGCCTCCATTCCGCGGCCGGTGCGCCCGTAACCTACCGCCGTCCGTTTGTGCTCCTGCTCGGTACCGGAGTAGAACGACTCCGTTACGACGTCGAGATCGATCTTCCATTCGCCGTGAGGCTCGATCCGCGCCTTGAAGCTCAGTCCCTTCTCGTCCACCTTCGCTCGCACCGAGGCAGCGATCTCGGTCTCCCGTCGGAAGGTCTCCCGCTTGTATCCGAGCACGAGCTTGTTCTTCTCGATCCGGGTGAAGTACTCACCCTTCTTCTCGAGTCTGTCCTTGACCTCGAACAGATCGGCGAAGTCGCAGGCGGCTTCGACTCGGATCTCGAGATCGACCGGCTTCACGTCGTGATTGAGGATTGCCAGCTCTTCGTGAAAACCGTTCACGACCGCGCGGCGGCGAATGACCGACAGCTTGGAGTCGACGTACACAGTCCCGGTTCCCGGAACAAGGAAGAATCGCGTCTCGAAGTACTGAAGGTCGTCGACCGAGAGCGGGGTGAGGCGCACACCGTTGACGGTCAGCACCCAATGCGACAGAAAACGCGTGTCGAACGAGAAGAGCCCGGTCGGGTCGGCAGGCGATGCTTCGATGTCACCACGCGTGTCGCTGACGACGAACGTGTTGCCGTCGAGGATCTTGACAAGTTCTTCGCTCATGATTTCCCCTTGGTTCGCCGTCGCGTAGGCTGGTTTTTCTTGCGCTTGGGCCCGGGAAAGAGCCGCTGGAAGAGAACCAATAGCTCGGGGTCGCCTTCGACGGTCATGGCGCCACGCAGAAGCGCCGCCATCGCGTTCAGCCTGCCGCCGGCCAACTCCTCGAACGTGTCCCTGCTCGAGCGGATGATCGCGTCGGCGATGCCGGACTTGTGCGACACCTTGATATCGCCCTTGTCGAGTGAGACAAGCCAGCGATCCCTGTGCCCATCGTCTTTGAGATCGAAGAGCAGCGTACCCGTCGCCTTTTCGAGTGATCGCTCGTGACCGTGATGACCGAGCTTGTCGAAGAACTCTCTGGTTCCGTCCGTCATCGTGCTACCTCCTCGATCGATCGTGCTCTCCGCCAGGCGGCCACGTTCGACCGGTCGCTACATCGGGCGCAATCGTGATCACCGCGCGACACGGTTAATTGCACTACCCAGCTCGAACGACAAACATCATCCCGTCCGGACTAAGTCGGCGAGTGTTCACGCCGGAATTCCGACTCGACAGCCTACAGGGCTCGAATGCCCGCGGGCCCGTCAGGGAGCCGCGGCTACTTCTCGGCCAACTGCGGGTAAATGCGCCGGTAGAGCCTCTTCAGACTCTCGACGCGGTTGACGTAGGCGCGCGTCTCGGGGAAGGCGATGCCCTCCCCCGCCGCCAGCCAGCGATCGACGTTTTGCTGGCCGGCGTTGTAGGCGGCGAGCGCGAGCCGTTCGTTTCGGTACTTGTCGAGCAGATGCCTCAGGTACCAGGCGCCGTAGCGAACGTTGATCTCCGGGTCGTCGAGATCCGAGAGCCGGAACCGAGACCCGCCGGTGTGATCGGCGATCCCCTGCGCCGTAGCCGGCATCAGCTGCATCAGGCCGATCGCGCCCGAAGACGAGCGAGCATCGGCGCGAAAGCGACTCTCCTGGTAGATGACTGCGGCGAGCAGGGCCGGATCGAGATCGTAGTTCGCGGCGTGTCCGAGCACGATCTGCTGGTAGCGAAGCGGATGCCACGTGCGCGCCCACCAAGCCGGCTGAGCGAAGTGCACGTAGGCAAGCCCGCAAACGACGGCGACCGCCGCCAGGGCGATTCCCGCCAGGTACTTCAAGTTTTGACCTGGGCGAGAAGCTGCTGCCAGACATCGCCGACGAACGCCTCGAGCTGCTCGAGCGAGCCGTCGTTTCGGAAGACGAAATCGGCGCGACGTACCTTCTCGGCGTCCGAGATAAGCCGCTCTTCGCGCTCGTCGAGGCGAGCACCGGCGCGCTCGTGGCGCAACGCGACCGAAGCGGTGATGACGATCACCCGGTCGAAACGACCTTCGCCGCGCACCTCGTAGAGCAGAGGCACCTCGATCACGCAGATCGGCGGCGCATCGGGCGACTCGGCCAACTGCTCGCGGAAAAGCCTCTGCGCGCGGATCACACGGGGGTGTAGAACCGACTCCAGGTAGTAGAGATCCTCGGGGTGCTTGAAGACGCGTCCGCCGAGCACGCCGCGATCGACCTGACCCTCGCCGGTCAGCACGCCGGGGCCGAAGCGGTCTTCCAGTCGGGCGCGCACCTCTTCGTCGCTGCGCAAGAGCTCGTGCACGATCTCGTCGCTGGAGAGCGTCGCGGCGCCAAGCTCCTTGAACATGCGCAGCGCTTCGCTCTTACCGGCGCCGACGCCCCCCGTCAGCGCGACCGCAAGCGGCCGACCGGGCACTACTCGCTGGACTCGTCCGCAGCCGTCTCGCCGGCCTCGGCGAGCTCCGACTCGGTGTCCTCTGGCCCGCCTTCGGCCGACTGCTCGCTTGCGACGGCCTCGGCGCTCTCTTCGACTACCGCCTCGGGCGTGGGCGCGGTCTCCGCTTCGGTGTCGTCCTCGCTTGCGGGCTCGGCCTCGGCCTCTTCCTCGCCCATCGGCTCGGGCTCCGCTTCAGACTCGAGCGCTTCCTCTCCGGCGGGCTCGAGCTCGGCTTCGGACTCGAGCGCTTCCTCTGCCGGACGAGGCTCGGCGCTCAGCTCGGCTTCGGATTCGAGCGCTTCCTCGCCGGCGGGCTCGGCGACTCGCGGCGCCGCCTCGATCACGACCGGGCCGCCTTCGACGCGCTTCATGGAAAGGGAAAGCCTTCTGCGCTCGCCGTCGATCTCGAGCACGACGACGCGTACCAGGTCGCCCTGCGAGACGACCTCGCGCGGGTTTTCGACGTGGTGCTGGGCCAGCTCGGAGATGTGCACGAGACCCTCGACGCCGGGAACGATCTCGACGAAGGCGCCGAAGGTGACGACCTTGGTCACCCGCCCTTCGACCTCGTCTTCGGCGCCGTAGGCGTCGATCACCTGCTGCCAGGGATCCGACTGGGTCTGCTTGAGACCAAGCGATATGCGCTGACGATCGCGGTCGATGTCGAGCACCTTGACCTTGACCGTCTGCCCCACCTCGAGGATCTCGGAGGGGTGGTTGACGTGGCTCCAGGAAAGCTCTGAGATGTGGATCAGCCCGTCCATCCCGTCGAGGTCGGCGAAGGCGCCGAAATCGACGATATTGGAGATCTGGCCCTCGATCACGTCGCCGGGGTTGAGCCGGTCGAGGATCGCCTGGCGCATCTCCTTGCGCTCGTCTTCCAGTACGGCGCGGCGCGAGAGAACGACGTTGTTGCGCGAGCGGTTGAGCTCGATCACCTTGCAGCGCAGCTCGGTTCCCATGAACTCGTCCAGATCCTGGACGCGGCGGATGTCGACCAGCGAGGCGGGCAGGAAGCCGCGCACGCCGAGATCGATGATCAGGCCGCCCTTGACGACCTCGATCACGCGACCGACGATCGGCTCGCCCGTCTGCGCCTTGTCCTCGATCGACTTCCAGGCCAGCTCGAAGCGGGCGCGCTTCTTGGACAGAATCAAGCGTCCGTCGGCGTCCTCCTTGGTCAGGACGAGAGCGTCGATCTCGTCGCCGAGCGTGACCTCGGTGGAGGGATCGATCGAGCGCCGGATCGAGAGCTCGGAGGCCGGGATGACGCCCTCGGACTTGTAGCCGATGTCGACCAGCACCTCGTCCTTGTCGACCCGGACGATCGTGCCGTGGACGACCTCGCCTTCCTTGATCGTCGGGAAGGTGGACTCGTAGTCGGGGATGAGCTTTCCATCCGGGCCTTCGACCCAGACGCCGGGCTCGGCCTTGATCTTGTCGAGCGTTTCGTTGGCCATGTGCCGGCCGAGTATAGCTGCGCGGCGCAGGTCTGATCCCACTAGCGAAGCCAACTACCGGGCTCGCGAAAGCGCTCCGCTGCGCGCCCGGGCGACTCGATCAGAAGCCCGCTGGAAATCGACGACTATGCGGAGCGCGGAGCGCGGCGTGTCCACCCCGGACCTGTCCCGGTGCCAGGCACCGGGACAGGTCCGCCGAGAAGACGTCTCGATCAGCCGCGATAGGCCGCGTTTGCGGGTCTATTGACTCGACTACCGTCTCCTCGGGACTGGCCCTTTCGATCGTCACACTATCGCGCGCATTCGTTCGGAAAGCGCCCTGAGCAGGGTATTCCCTAGCACTCACGGTTCGCCGGGCACCCGCGGTGCCTGGCACGGGAGGGCGATCGTGCGCGGGCTAGCGCGCCTACTTAGCCTCGGCCCAGTTCGCTCCGGCCCCCGCGTCGGCTAGCAGCGGCGGATCGAAGGGATAGGCGGCCTGCATCTCGTGCAGAACGAGCTCGCGGCAGCGCTCCAGCTCGCGCTCGGGCAGCTCGAGCAGCAGCTCGTCGTGGATCTGCAACACCAGTCTGGCCTCGAGGCCCTTTTCGCTCAGGCGCCGCTGGATGGCGATCATCGCCACCTTGATCACGTCGGCGGCGGTTCCCTGCATGATCGTGTTGACCGCCAGCCGCTCACCGAGCGAGCGCATCTGACGGTTGGAGGAGCGGAGCTCGGGAATCGGGCGGCGGCGCCCGAGCAGCGTCGTCACGTAGCCCTTGTTCGTCGCCTCGGCGATCGTGCGACTGATGAACTCCTGCACGCGCGGGAAGCGCGCCAGATAGGTGTCGATGTAGGCGCCGGCTTCCTCGCGCGAGATGCCGAGTTGCTCGGAGAGGCCGAAGGCCGAGATGCCGTAGATGATCCCGAAGTTGACCGCCTTGGCCCGGTTTCGTTCGTCTTTCGTGAGCGAGTCGGGATCTTTGCCGAGCACCTCGGCGGCCGTGCGGGTGTGGATGTCCTCGCCGCGACGGAAGGCCTCGATCAACTTCCCCTCGCCGCTTGCGTGGGCGAGGATGCGCAGCTCGGCCTGCGAGTAGTCGGCCGAGAGAAGCAGGCAGCCCTCCTCGGCCACGAAGGCCGAGCGAATCTCGCGTCCGAGCTCGGTACGCACGGGGATCGCCTGCAGGTTCGGATTGGAGGTGGAGAGCCGCCCGGTCGGAGCGACCGTCTGGTTGAAGGTCGTGTGCAGGCGCTCGTCGGTCTCGGAGATGAGCAGCGGCAGCGGCCCCAGGTAGGTGTTGACGAGCTTGGTCAGCTCGCGCCATTCCTCGATCACGGGGACGATCTCGTGCTCGCTCCTGATCGAGCGCAGCACGCGGGTGTCGGTCGAATAGCCGGTCTTGCCCTTGCGCCCGGGCGTCAGGCCCAGCTTCTCGAACAGGATGCGCCCGAGCTGCTGCGGCGAGCCGAGTGCGAAGCTCTCGTCGGCCAGCTCCCAGGCGCGCGCCTCGAGCTCGCTGGTGCGCTCATTCAGGCGCGCCGTGATCTCGCCCATGCGGTAGGCGTCGATCTTGACGCCGGTCTCCTCCATCTTCGCCAGCACAACCGTCAGCGGCAGCTCGACGTCGCGATAGAGACTCTCCAGCTCGAGCGCGCGCAGGCGCTCGAGGAGTATCGGCGCCAGGCGGCGGGTCGCTTCGGCGCGGCGGACGAGCGCGGCCGTCTCCTCCTCGGCGTCCGGCGCGGGCTCCAGCTCGATTCCCTGCTCGCGCGCCAGCTCGTCGAGCTCGTAGCCGCTGCGGCCCGGGTCGAGCAGGTAGGCGGCGATCATCGTGTCGTCGGCGGCCGGGCCGGCGCTTTCGACCAGTTTCGCCGGCAGCGCCTTGAAGTCGTGGGCGACGATCGAGCCCGGCTCGAATCGGCGCGTGAGCTCGTCTTTCCACTCACCCACCAGCACCTCTCCCCCGCCGGCGAAGGCATAGCGGCCGTCGGCCACCGCCAGGGCGCCCGCGGCCTGGTCGGGAAGCTCGCCCGCGCGCCAGCGCACCGAGTCGGTCGCCGCGCGCTCCTCCTCGCTTGCCGGCAGCGCCTCGTCGAGCGTCTCCAGCCGACCGAGCATCGAGCGAAACTCGTAGCGCCGGAACACCTCCTTGAGCCGCGAGCGATCGGGCGGCGCCGAGACCAGCGCGGCGGCGTCGAACTCGATCTCGAGGTCGCGGCGGACGGTCGCCAGCAGCTTCGAGTCGCGCGCCTGCTGGGCGAACTCCTCCAGCTTCTTGCGCCGGGCCGGGGTCTGCTCGGAGGCGTGCGCCAGCACCTCCTCGAGCGAGCCGTAGCGGACGATCAGCTCGCCGGCGGTCTTCTCGCCGATGCCCGGAACGCCCGGGATGTTGTCGGAGGTGTCGCCCTTGAGCCCGATGAAGTCGGGAATCTGCTCGGGCGTGATGCCGTAACGGGCGGTGACCCGCTCGGGCGTGTAGACCTGCACGTCGGAGACGCCGCGCGGCGTCATCATCAGACAGACCGTGTCGGAGACGAGCTGGAAGGCGTCGCGATCGGTCGAGACGATGCAGGTTGGAACTCCGGCCTGCTCGGCCCGCGTGGCCAGGGTGGCGATCACGTCGTCGGCCTCCCAGCCCTCGTACTCGACGTTGCTGTAGCCGAAGGCCTCGACCAGCGGGCGGAAGTGCGGGAACTGCTCGCGCAGCAGGTCGGGCGTCGGCTTGCGCTGCCCCTTGTAGGCCTCGAGAATCTTCTCGCGGTGCACCGGGCGCGTGTCCCAGGCCACGGCGACCCCGCGCGGCTTGTAGTCGCCGAGCAGCTTGAGCAGCATGCTGGTGAAGCCGTAGAGCGCGTTTGTATGAAAGCCCTCGCTGGTCGCGATGTCCTCGGGCAGGGCGTAGTAGGCGCGATAGGCGAGGTTGTTGCCGTCAACCAGGAACAGCTCGCTCGCGCGCGCGGGCGCGTCGCTCAAATCCAGCTCGGCTCCGCTCAGATCCTTCGGCGACATCGCTCTCGAGTCTAGAAGTTCCGGCGAGTGCGGGAGGACGGCTCAGGTACACCCGCGGGAGTGGCGAGCCTATGGGATGCAATCGTCTTGACGCGCGCGCTGAAAGTTTCAGGGCGCGAATCTCGGCCCTGTTGAGGCGGGTTCCCCGCCTCCCATCCCCAGTTCCAGCCTAACGGCAAAACTCGCCCTCTTCTGCGCCGGAATCGGAGCGAAATGGCGTCTCTTTCTCCCCACTCGGCGTCTGCGGCCTAGGGTTTGCCTTGATGCTGAAAATCGCACTCCTTGCCGGCTCGCGTCCGATCGCCCTCGATCTGCCCGAGAACGGCACCGCTCTTCCACCACCCCCACCGCCCAAGGAGCGCATCGTCGACGTCACGGCGGCCGTGCGCGACGCGCTCAACTTCCCCCTCGCCGGGGACGCGCTGGCCGACATTGCTCGGGGTAAAGAGCGAGCGACGATCGTGGTCGAGCCGCTCGCGCTTCCCGTGCCGAGCAGCCTGCGCGATCCGCGCCTCGAGGCGCTGGTCGCCGTTTCCGACGAGTTGGAGGAGGTCGGCATTCCGAGCCGACACCAGACGATTCTGGTTACCGCCGGACTGGCACGCAAACCCGGGCGCCAGGAGCTGGCGGCGCTCGTGACACCGGAGTTCACTCGCCGTTTTCGCGGCCTGGTCGCCGTCCACGATCTCGAGGCTCCCGACCTGGCGACGCTGGGAGATGCGGACGGAATACCCCTGTTGGCCGACCGCGCGCTCGTTGAGACCGATCTAGTCGTCACCTTGAGCGCCGCCGAGAGCGTTCTGAACGGCGGGCCCAACCTGCTGCTTGCGGCCGGGGCGGCCGGAGCGCTGCAAGCAGCGCAGGATTCGCCTTCCCTGCTCGAAACCGGCGGATCGAACGGCTGGCGGTTGGCACTGACTTACGAGCGCGCCCTCGAGCGTGAAGTTCCCTCGATCGGCGTCTCTCTGGCGCTTGCTCCACCCAGGCTTGGCGGTCTGGCCGGCGGTTATCCCTATGACGCGCGAGCGATCGGACGCATCGCGCACTCGAATCTGCGCCGGGCGCTCGCACTGGTGCCGCGCGCTCTTCGCTGGCGAATACTGGTTGCGACACCGGTCGAGATCGCGGCGACAGCCGTCTTCGCGGGCCCACCTTCCGTCGCCCACGCCGAAGCTCTGCTGGCCACTCTGGCGACGCGCACAACCGAGATCGAGGGCGAGTTCGAGGTGCTCTGCATCCCCGTTCCCGACACGACGCTGATGCTGCCGCGCGAACGACCGAACCCGCTGGCTGCGACCGCCTTCGGGCTCGGTTACGCCTACAGGCGCTGGCGCGACCGCCCCCCGCTTCGCGAGGGTGGCGTGATCGTGCTCGTGCACGGGTTCGAGCGTCACTTCGAGCATCCGTGCCAGCAGCCCTATCGCGCCTTCTTCTCGGCTGCGCGCTACGGACGCGACCCGGCGATCCTCTCTCGAGCCGCTCGTGAGGCGAGCACCGACGAGCGCGCGATCGCCCTTTACCGGCAGGGCCAGGGCTGCCATCCGCTGCTTCCCTTCGCCGACTGGGATTCCTGTCGCGCCGCGCTCGACCGGGCCGCCACTGTTGTCGTCGCCGGCTGCCGCGACGCCGTCTCGGCGCGTCAGCTCGGCTTCATTCCCTCGCACGGAGTCGGGCACGCTCTGGAGCTGGCGGTCGGCGCGACGAGCGAGAACGCTCGCGTCGGCATCATGCTCGGACCGCCCTACGCGGCCTTGCGCCCGGAGAGCGCAGCGGGAGTTTCGCCGGACAGCTTGATCTAGAGCCGTTTTCGGCGCCGCTCCCTTGCGGCGACCGCGAGCGTGAACGCGGGACTACGCCTTGCCGCTTCGCCCCCTACACGGCGCGAGCACAGCGGCGCGACCGGTCGGCCGGCGTGGATCAGCACGAGGGAATCCCCGGCGGAGGCCAACTATCATGGCCCTGAGGAAGTTCCAATGCCGAAGTGGCGGAATTGGTAGACGCGCTGGACTCAAAATCCAGTGGCCTTCGGGTCGTGGGGGTTCGATTCCCCCCTTCGGCATTCTCAACGCGCTGGAACGACGCTGGACTGCAGGATGCTGCGGATACCTCGCTTGTGCGTACGTTAGTACTGCCCCGCGCTCGGCATCCTTCGCCTCCTTTGCCAGCCCCGCCCCAGCGCGCCGAGACGGCAGCGGCTTTCTCCTGGCGCGATCAGGCTCGAGAGCCTCGGGGACGGCGTTTGGTAAACCGCGGCCGCGCATGTCGGCTGCGGCGGCCTCGTCACCGGGTGTTACCAGCCCCGCCCCAGCGCGCCGAGAGGCAGCGGTTTTCTCCTGTCGCGATCAGGCTCGAGAGCTTCGCGTCACGGTCGCGAACTAGGCGCGTTAGTTGGCCGGAGCGGCCGATAGCCGTTTCTGAGCAAGCGCTTCGAGCGAGGCGAGGTTCCCGCAGACCTCGCAGCGATAGAGATACGCGTTGCCGTCCAGGCTGCCGGCGAGAATCGAGCGTCCGTCGGCGCCGAAGGAGACGCCGGTGAGAGTCGCCTTCGGCCCCCTCAGGTAGGAGAGAAGCTGGCCGCTCGCGCTCGGCCAGAGACCGACCGTGATCCGTCCCGCCGTCGCGACCCACTGTCCGTCCGGGCTCGTGCTCACGCCGTAGATCGGCGAGAAGTGCCCGCGTAGGACGGTCAGCAGTCGGCCGTCCGCCACCGACCAAACCCGCGCATCGTGGTCGAGGCTGCCGGTCACGAGCAGATCGCCGCGGGGACTGAAAGCGAAGCGCATGATCGCTCCCTTGTGCCCGGCAAGAATATGGAGCAGACGACCGCCGGCGGTTTCCCAGAGGAAGGCGCGAGCGCGGAAGATCGTGACCAGCCGCTTGCCGTCGGGGCTGAAGCCGACGGCGCTGGCGCGGGTGGCGAGGTGACCGAGCGATACGCCCGTCTTTGGCTCAAAGAGGTGGACACTGCCGCGACTGACGATCGCGGCGGTGCTCCCGTCACTGCTGGCAGCGACGGCGATGACCGGTCCTGCCAACCTGCAGCGTCCGTAGATACCGACCGCCGGGAATCGTCCACGCATCGACGCCCTGCCGGCCGACCGTGAGGAGGCACTCGTCACCAGCCCAGGCGATGCCGCGGCCAACCTTGGCGCGAAGCTGCTGCACGACCGAGCCGCCCCGGAGCACGCGCACGAGCCCGTCCGAGGATTCGACGGCGAGAAGTCGCGAGTCCGGGCTGAAGGCGGCGGCGGCGATTGTCGACTTTCCCGAGCTCAGAGTGCCGATGAGCGCACCGCTTCGCTCGCGCAGACGGATACCACGGTCGCGAACGATCAACATCGTCTTTCCGTCCGGGCTGAAGTCGACCTGGCGAACGGGGCCTTCGGCGCGATCGACCGGGCGAAGCTGATCAGCTACGCCCGGATCCCAGATCCTCGCCGTGCCATCGTCGCTGCCGGTCACTACCAGATTCTCGTCTCGGCTCATCGCCACTGAGGTCACGGCGTCTTGATGACCTCTGAACACCGCCAGCTCTTTCCCGTTATCGACCTTGTAGACCCGCGCCGTGTTATCGCGCGAGCCCGCGATCACGAAGCGGCCGCTCGAGGAGAAGGCGACGCTGTCGATCGGCCCCATCGAACCGGCCAGGATGAGCAGGCGTGTGCCTGTTCCGGTGTCCCAGACGCGCGCCGCCCCATCCTCGCTGCCGGTCGCGAGCTTGCTGCCGTCCGAACTGAAAGAAAGTGCCGGAACGCTGCCCTTGTGCGGAAGCCTGTACATCAGCTTGCCGCTCCGCGAATCCCAGAGTTGGGCGATGTGGAACCTGCTTCCGGTCGCGAGCATGCTGCCGTCCGGACTGAAGGCGATCGCCACCGGCTCGAGGCTCGGAAGAGTGTGAAGCAGAGTCCCTGTACGCAGGTCGAAGATGTCTACATGCGCCTCGCTGGCCGCGTCGACGATGATCGCGGCGAGCAGGCTTCCGTCGGAGCTCACCTGCAGAGAGATCGGCTTGCCCGGAGTCGCCAGCATTCGAGCCTCGCTCACGTTCAGAGGCGAAGCGAGCTTCCCATCGGGAGGCGGTACGATTTTCACTCCGGTTCGTTGACCCACTAGCAAAGCGCCGAACGAGTTCCTCGGAGTCGGTACAAAGCCGAGACTCCCGACCTCATCGGCGAAGCGAGCCTCTTCGATCAGGCGGCCGCCGTCGACACTCCAGATCTTTACCGCCCTACCAGCGGCGGCGGCGACCGACTTGCCGTCGGGCGCGAAGAACGCCCCCACGGGTGAGCCGCCGGCGTTGCGTGTCCATAACACGCGCCCCTGCCGGTCGAGCAAACGAACCCGACCGTTCTCGGAGGTGACGAGCAGGCGGCCTCCCGCGCGGTTGAAGGCCGTTGTGCTCGCGGCGGCACCCAGCTCAACCGCCGCCCGTTCGTATGAGCCGACGAGGGTCTGCCGCAATACTTCCTGAGTCTGCTCGCTCGGGAACCTTTCGAGCCGCGCGCAGCGCAAGATCAAGCGCCTTCTGACCGTCGACCGGCAACTCGACAAGGGCATCGGCCGCGAGCTCGCGCGCCTGCGCCCGACGCGCGTCGGCGTGTGCGTGACTGCGCTGGACGAGAGCGAAAACGGCAATCCCGATCACGATGGCGAGAGCCACAAGCGCTCCGCCGCTCAGGAGCAAGAGCCGGTGGCGTTGTCTCGCCGCCGCGCGTCGCTCGCGCTCGACCGCCCAGCTCGAGCGCCAGGCAACGACCGGCCCGGCCAACACGTCGTGGAAGATCTCGCAGCGCTCGGGCTCCGAGCCGCTCGCCTCGATCGGGCGCAGGATGCGCTGGTTCGCGAGCGTACCGAGCACCGGCTCGAGCTCGCCGCGCCGAGAGGTGCGCGTACTCCGCGAGATCTTCCGGCCGGTGCGCGATCTTCTTACCAGACGGAGTCACCAGTTGGTTGAGGACCGCAGCCGCGGCATCGAGTTGCCGGTCGTTCAGGCTTGCGAGTGCGCCTTCGAGGTGGTCGCGGACGATCGCCTCGGCGCCGCCGAGGCGCCGCAGAGTCGAGAGCCGGAGAGTAGTCGAGCCTTTCTCCGTCTCCTCTCGCCAGAGGCGCTCGAGCACGAGCTGAAGGTACGGCGTCTCGATGCGATCACCCCCGCCCGGGCCCTGCCTAGCCCCTACACCCTCCAGCTCCAGGCCTTGATGTCCGCCGACGGCGACTTGATCGAGCACCTCCTCGACCAGCTCGGGCTCGATCTCGACGCGCCTGCCGGTCATCTCGCCGAACAGCTCGAGCGGAGCCACGATCGCCGTTCGCGCCCCCGCCCGGTCGAGGCGATCGAGACGAAGCACGTTCGCGAACAGATCCGGGATGGCCGCCTTGAAGACGTCGAGTTGCGAGAGTGCGTCGTCGCGAATGGAGATCAGAACGTTGACCTCGAGACCCGGACGGCCGACCAGCTCGGGCAGCTCGACGGCGAGCGGGCCTGCGCCGTGATAGAGGAAGTACTCCTCGAACTGGTCGAGAACGAGGTAGAGCGGCGCGCCGATGCGCCTGGTCGCGGCCGCGGCCGCATCCGCCAGGCCGGCGGCCGGGCCGAGCGGGCCGCAGGCCTCCTCGATCGCCGCGACGAGACCGGTGCGCGGGTCGCCGGCCCAGCGCTCGTACACGACGACGCGACCGTTCCCGCCCTCCTTCTCGATCTGGTCGCGCAGCTCGTGCACGACGCCGGCGCGGACGAGCGAGCTCTTGCCGACGCCGCTCGGGCCGTAGAGCACCGTGAGCCGCGCCACGAGCAGGTTCGCGACGAGCACGGCCTGCTCGCGCTCGCGCCCGAAGAACAGAACCGCATCGAGATCGGAGTCACTGAACGGTCGCAGGCCGCGATAGGGACCAGCCTCGAAACGGGCGCTACCAGTCATTTGCGGCCCTTCTCGAGCTCGATGCCCGCTCGCTGCGCAAGCCGCGCGACGTACTCCTCGGGCGGAGATTCGAGCACCTCCACGTCGCGGCGGCGCCAGAGCTCGCGCTCGAGGGCGGCTGGGCGGCCGAGCACAGCCCAGGAGCGATAGCGCAACGCGTTGTTCTCCCAGAGCCGGTTCAGCACGATGCGAAGGTGCCAGTTGCTCATCTCGTAGCCCAGGAAGAGGAAGTGGCTGCGGCGCAATCTGGCGGCCAGCGCCACAGGAACCGCGGCGGAGAGATCGCGCAGCTGGAGGTAGCCGATGTAGTCGTCCTCACTGACCACGAAGCTCTCCCACTGCCGGCCCGGATTGGGATCGACACATCCGTACAACTTCAGGACGACCGGCCTTTGATCGAGCGCCAGCTCCGCCACGTAGGTGTTGGGGCTCTCGATCGGAGTCGTGACCCCGTCCGGCGTCAGGTGACAGAAGCGCCCTCGATAGTGGCCCGTGGCGATGTAGGTGACGACGTCGAATGTCTCTCCGGCGTCGAGCAGCGCCTGCTCGAGCGCGAGATCGTAGCCCGCCGTTACCAGCAGCGGTTGGTCGCCGCCGCGCTCGCGAGCAAGACGGGGAAGCCCGGCTAAGAACCGGTGCACGGGGCCGGGTGAGCACGTCGCCGCAAGCAACGAGTGCAGCTCGTCGTAAAGTGGGCCCGAGCCTTTCGTGACCTCGACGTACTGCGAGATACGCGTCAGATCGTCGTCGCTCTTCAGCCCGAAGCGATCGGCAAGATCCCGCGCTAGCTGAGAGCAATCCGCACCGAGTACGGGCACGACGCGACCGCGCTCGAGCGCCGCCAGCAACGTCGCTGAAGTGGTCTTCGCCGGGCCCCGCCGACTCGCTCGGATCGAGCGGTAGCTCCTGACGCAGGATCGCCCCGTGCAGGCTCTTGAGCGCCGGGCTGGGCTCGAGCCCGAGCTCGTCGACCAGTGTCTGGCGGCCCTCCTGGTAATGGCGCAGGGCATCGGCCTGGCGGCCGGCGTGATAGAGCGACAACATCAGCTGACTGCGGAATTGCTCACGCAGCGGGTGCTCGGCCACGAGCGCTTCGAGCTCGCCCACGACCTCCGAGTGGCGACCGACGGCCATGTCCGCCTCTATCCGCTGCTCGACCACCGTCAATCGAAGCTCTTCTAGACTCGCCACCTCAGCCTGTGCGAACGGCTCGTGCGCGAACTCGTCCAGCGCGGTCCCGCGCCAGAGCTCGAGCGCCGAGCGGAGAAGCTCGCCGCGACGCACCGGCTCCGCGCCGCGGGCCTCGTCGAGCCGGCGACGGCAGCGAGCCAGATCGAGCTGCTCGGGCGTGACATTCAGCTGGTAGCCGGGCGGCCTGGTAACGAGAGTGTCGAGGCCCAGCTGCTTGCGTAGCCGCGAGATCGAGTTCTGGAGCGATGTCGTTGCGGTTCGCGGCGGTTCTTCGCCCCAGATGGCATCGATCAGCCTCTCGCTCGAAACGACCCGCCCCGCTTCGAGTAGGAGCATCGCCAAGACCATCCGCTGTTTACGGCCGCCGATTGCGACCGGCTCGCCCTCGTCGAGGATCTCGAGCGGCCCGAGAACGCGAAACTCGATCACCGCCGCCTTCTTTCGGATACCCGGGTGGAAGCACCGATCACGGACGAATCCTTGCGGTCGCTGGCGCGAATATTCATGCCTTCGGCGCCTAGCTTGGCACAACCGCGGCACAAATGTTCAGGCCGCGACCGCAGCCGTTAGCGAGCCGTGAGGCGGCGGTGAGGGGCTGGTTAGCGCTCGGCCGGACGGTTCGGCTATGTCCACTAGCCGAACATCTCACATAGCCCTGGCAGTCGCTCTTTGCCTGATTCTGCCGGCCACCTTGATGCTTTCAACCCGCGGAACGTCAGGCTCGATCGCGATCTACCTCACCCCAACGGCAACGGCCGCGTCTCGCGCGAACGAGACTCAGAAGATAGCGGGACAATCTCAAACGCGCCCGGCGCTCGCGTTGTAACGCTCGGTCGACCAATTCGCTCAGTTACCACTACCCGATCAAACCGTTCAATCGCCAGCATCCGATCAGGGGCTACTTCGGCGATCCGCGCACGCCGGACGGAGAGGGCGCAGTATTCGCTCCTGGCGCACCTGGCCCGTTCAACTTTCATAGTGGCGTCGACATCGTGGCCGCCGACGGCACGCCCGTCTACTCGGTCGTCTCCGGATTGGCGATAGCCCACCAAGGCAACGTGAAGGTCTATACCAACAACGACAGGCGGTTTCAGTACTACCACATCTCGCCCTCGATTAAGGCGAAGCAGTGCGTCGTCGCCTACAAGACGGTCATTGGTCACATCCAGGCCCCCCACGGGCACGTACACCTGATCGAGGTGGACGGAAAAACGATCCGTAACCCGCTCGCACCGGGGCACCTCGAGCCCTATCACGACAAGACCGCTCCGGTCGTGGACGGCGTGCATTTCAGCGACGACCAGGGTCGTCTGGTCGACTCCTCCCAGCTCAAAGGCGTCATCTACGTAACGACCAACGCGCACGACATGCCAGCACTTCCCATCCTCCACGACTGGCCGGGCCTCGGCGTCACACCGGCGACTGTGACGTGGGAGCTGCACTCGACCGACGGCAGGGTCGTCATCCGTAGTCAGACGGTCGCCGACTTTCGGCGAACCGATCCGGGCAACCAGGATTTCTGGAAGATCTACGCGGCTGGAACGCACCAGAACAAATACGGAGACAAGAACCTCAGGCGGGTCAGGCAAGTCGGCCTCTACTCCTACAACCTGACGCCGTCGGGCCTCGACACTCGCACTCTTCTGAACGGCACGTATGTTCTCACGGTCAAGGCTTCCGATACGTACGCTAATCACGGCTCACGCAGCGAATCGATCACGATCGCGAACTAGCAGACCGCCGCCTAGAGTCCACCTCCCGCCAGGAGGCTGACGGCTTTCGGCGGCGGCTCTAGCTCAAACCCCAGACAAGCGTGGCCCGAGCCTGGCTTCGGGCTCGAACCTCGCCTTGCGGCGAAGAAACGGCTGTTCGACGAACGTCCAGGATGTCGCAGTCAGGAGCAGGGTAAGCGGCATACCGACTAAGGCGAGCGCCCATGACGATGCCAGGCTAAGCCCGAGGACGGAGAGCACCGGGTAGTGCCAGAGGTAGAAGGCGTAGGAACGCCGGCCGAGCCACACAGCTGGAAAAACCGAGAAGGCTCGCGCCGCGGAGCTTCCGGGAGCTAGTACGAGGTGCCCAATCAGGATGGTCGCTATCACGCCGAACAACAGAAAGCCGCCCCAGTAGAGCCACAGCCGGTCGCCTTGGATAGTGAAGAGAGCCACGAGTAGAACCAACGCGGCAAGCCAACCCACCGCACTGCGGCGAAGCGCGCCCGTGATTCGGCGCACGTAGTGGTGATCGGCATTGTCCAGCGCCACGGCGAGCAGAACGCCCGCGCCGAGTACCGGAATGTGGGGAAACGGCGTGCGGTAGGTCGCCGGCATACCGAGTCGATCGGTCAGCACGAGCGCGATCGCGAACCCCAGCGCGGTGATCCCGGCGACGAGCAGCTCCAGTCGGATGCGCCGCCTCAGCCCGACGAGGAGCAGCGCAGGCCAAACCAGATAGAACTGCTCTTCCACTGCGAGCGACCAGGTGTGAGCGAGCACGCCGCCGTGGTCGAGACTACGAACCCCGAAGACGTCCATCAGATAGGTGAGCGTCGCCAAACCGTCGTGGAGAGGGCTACCGATGTTTGCAAGCTTCGCCACCGGAACGGCCACCAAGACGAGCGCGACGACGGCGGGCATCAGACGCAGAAGACGCCGCATGTAAAAGCCCCCGAGCCACACTCTGCCAGTGGCGCGAAACTCGCGCAGAAGCAGCATCGTGATCAGGTAGCCCGAAAGCGCGAAGAAGATGTCGACTCCGAGAAACCCGCCGCGAAAGCGCGGCATGGCGACATGAAAGCCGAACACGAACAGAACCGCGAAGGCACGAACACCATCCAGGGCGTCGAACCGCCGGCCGGCTTCGGGGATGTTGGATTCCCGCCTCACGGTCTCGAAAAGAATACGAGCATTGCCTGCTGTTGGCGGGCCGGATTAATCGTTCGTCGAATCGGCCCCCATAGGACGCGTAGCTCCTTTACACCACCTCGCACACTCCGTCGTTCGCTAGCGTTCGGCGAGGATTTGATCGCTTAAAAGAAACAGCAGAGGAGGATGAGGTGTCAAAGAAGATCGCAATACTTACCGGCGGCGGCGACTGCCCGGGCCTGAACGCGGTGATTCGCGCGGTGGCTCGCAAGTCGTTCCCGCGCGGCTACGAGCTGGTTGGGGCGCTGGAGGGCTGGCGCGGCATGCTCGAGCCGAACTTCAAGCCGCTCGGGCCGGCGGATGTCTCGGGCATCCTGCACCGCGGCGGCACGATCATCGGCACCTCGCGCACCAACCCCTACAACGTCGAGGGCGGCGTGGAGAAGCTGCGCAAGAACTTCGCTGACGCCGGGCTCGACGCGCTGATCGCGATCGGCGGCGAGGACACTCTCGGCGTAGCAGCCAAGCTCTACGACGAGTTCCAGTTCCCGGTCGTGGGCGTTCCCAAGACGATCGACAACGACCTCTCGGGCACCGACTACACCTTCGGCTTCGACACGGCCGTCTCGATCGCCACCGAGGCGATCGACCGCCTGCACTCCACCGCCGAGTCGCACAAGCGCGTGCTGGTGGTCGAGATCATGGGTCGACACGCCGGCTGGATGACCGTCCACTCCGGCATCGCCGGCGGCGCCGACGCGATCCTCATCCCCGAGCAGAAGACGACCGTGGAAGAGGTCTGCGAGCACCTGAAGAAGCGCTGGGACTCGGGCAAGCAGTTCGCCGTCGTCGCGGTGTCGGAGGGCTACGAGCTGACCTTCGCCGGCGGCAAGTCGGAGATGGTGGCCAAGGACGCGCCCGCCACCGACCAGTTCGGCCACGTGATTCTGGGCGGCGTCGGTGACGCGCTCTCGAAGGAGATCGAGAAGCGCACCGGCTACGAGACCCGCTCGGTCGTGCTCGGGCACACGCAGCGCGGCGGCACCCCCACCTCGCGCGACCGCGTGCTGGCGACCCGCTACGGCCTCAAGGCCGCCGATCTAGTGCACGAGGGCTCGTTCGGCCAGATGGCCGCGTTGCGCGGCGACGACATCGTCGGCGTCTCGTTGCACGAGGCGACCGCCGAGCTGAAGACCGTCCCGCAGGAGTGGTTCGACACGGCCAAGGCCGCGATCGGCTGGCTCTAGCCGACAGGCAGACGCACGATCGAAAGAGCCCGGGTAGCCTCGGCCATCCGGGCTCTTTCTCGTTCTCCCGCGCGAGCCTGCCACGCCCCCCGCAGAGAGTGTCCATCCGCCGCCCGCTCGAGCCCACCGCAGGTGCTCGATCAGCTCAGCGTCCGATCCGCTCCAGGCCGACCTCATTACCCGACTTCTCGCCGCGCTCGAAGGCGCTGATACTGGCGAGCGTCACCTCGGCGATGTTGCGCAGCGCATCCGATGTGAAGTAGGCCTGGTGAGCGGTGACGATCACGTTCGGGAAGGTGAGTAGACGCATGAAGACGTCGTCCTGGACGATCTCGTCGGAGAGATCCTCGGAGAAGAGCCCGGCTTCCTCTTCGTAGACGTCGAGCCCCAGGTAGCCGACCCGACCGTCCTTGAGCGCATCGATAACCGCCTGGGTGTCGATCAGAGCGCCGCGGCTCGTGTTGATCAGCATCACGCCGGGCTTAACCCGCTCGAGCGCCGCGGCGTCGATCAGGTGGAAGGTCTCCGCTGTGAGCGGGCAGTGGAGACTGATGACGTCGGAGGCGGCGAGCAGCTCGTTCAGCTCCACGTACTTCACGCCGAGCTCGAGGCAGTCAGGGTTCTCGTGTACGTCGTAGGCGAGCAGGTTGCAGCCGAAGCCGGCGAGGATGCGGGCCAGCGCCGAGCCGATCGCCCCTGTGCCGACTATCCCGACCGTTCGACCGCGCAGATCGAAGCCGAGCAGCCCGCCGAGCGCGAAATTTCGGTCGCGCACGCGCGCAAAGGCGCGATGGATGCCGCGGTTCAGCGCCAGGATGAGACCGATGGTGTGCTCGGCGATCGCGTACGGCGAATAGGCGGGAACGCGCGTTATCGTGATCCCGAGCTCAGCCGCAGCCGCTAGATCGACGTTGTTGAAACCGGCCGAGCGAAGCGCGACGAGATGCGTGCCGCCTTCGGCGAGGCGCTCGAGCACCGCTCGATCGAGCCGGTCGTGCACGAAGACGCAGACGGCCGGAAACCCCGCAGCCAGCGGTGCGGTGGCGCAATCGAGAGTGGGCTCGAAGTAAACGAGCTCGTGTCGGAGCTCGACGTTCGCGGGGTCGAGGAACTCACGGACATAGGACTTCGCGCTGAAGACAGCAACTCGCAAGACGTTAATCCTCCTCTGCTCTCGGACGGACTACCGGTTCGGTTCTGTCCGCCCCGGCTCGTTTTCACTCGCCGCGCCGGTCACGTGCGGCTTGTCTTCATCGGGGATTCCCGGATCGCGCTCGCCGGCGGTCGGCTCGCCGTTCGCCGTCTAATCCGCGCGCTGTTCAGTTGAGCGCCGTCAACAGCGCCTCGCCCCCCCGAGACTCGCGCGAAAGCGATCATCGACAAGCTAAGAGAGGGAAACCTCGACGCCCGCACCCACCGCGCCCTTGAGACGCGGCACGACCGACAGGGTGCTCTCGCGGGCGCAGAACGCGATGTCCTCCTCGAGACCGGCGGCGACGATGTTACGGGCGCTCTGACTCACCCGCAGCCCGTCTTCCGCGCTGGCAAACGACCGCGCCAGCCTGATCGCCGCCATCGCCGAGTCGGTGTGATCGCCGTCGAGCTGCTCGGAGATGCGCCCGGCGACGTAGGCGTCGTCGAGACAGAGCTCGCCGCGCGATCCCGCACAGAGGATGTCCAGCTCGTCGGCTCCGCTGGCGCGCACGGCCTCGATCAGCGCCTCCAGGTTGAGCAGCGAGGCCACCAGCACGCGCTCGGCGTGCTCGGCGGCGGTGACGAGCAGGCGCGTGCCGTTGGTGGTCGAGAGCACCAGGGTCGGAGCGGCCGGCGCGCCCACGTACTCGCGCGGCGAGTTGCCGAAATCGAAGCCCGGAATGGGTGCGCACTTGCGCTCGCCTCCGAGCACCGCGGGGGCGTTCTCGGCGGCAAGCGCCTGAGCGTCTTCGATGTCGGTGCAACAGAGAACGCGCTCGTAGCCCGAGGCCAGCGCCTGGGTGATGGTCGACGTGGCCCTGAGGACGTCAATGACCACCGCCAGCGGCGCGTCGACGGGCTCAAACGGAGTAAACGAGACATGAATTCGCATGACGAGTAGGCTACCGAGAAGTCAGAAATGGCGACGTGCTACCGACATCCCGATCGCGAGACAGGGCTTTCCTGCTCGGTCTGCGAGCGCCCGATCTGTACCGACTGCGCGACTTTCGCAGCGGTCGGAATCCGCTGCCCCGACCACTCGGGCAAGCCGCAGGGCGTCGAGAAGGTCACCACAACGGTACGGCGAGCGCACTACGAAGGCTCAGGCGCCGTGATCACGCGGGCGCTGATCGCGCTCAACATCATCGTCTACCTGGCCACGGTGGCGACCGGTGGAGGAATCGACTCGAATCGCGGAACGATCTACGAGCACGGTGTGCTCTACGGGCCGAGCGTCGCCAACGGCGACTACTGGCGTCTTCTGACCTCGGCCTTCATGCATTACGGCCCGATCCACCTGGGCATGAACATGCTCGTTCTCTGGTTCGTCGGCGCTCCGCTCGAGGAGCGTCTGGGACGCGGCCGCTTCCTGCTCCTCTACCTCGTATCGGGCCTGGCCGGAGCGGCCGGCGCGATCATCCTCTCGCCCTGCTCGCTCACGGCCGGTGCTTCGGGAGCCATCTTCGGCCTCTTCGGCGCGGCGGTCGTGCTCGAGCTTCAGCACATCTCCATCTTCGGCAGCTGGTTGTACACGGTGATCATCATCAACCTGGCGTTCACGTTCGGAGCCAACAACATTTCGATCGGAGGGCATATCGGCGGCCTCATCGGCGGTGCCCTCGCGATGCTCGCGCTCTCGCGCTTCGGCCGTACTCACGCGCTCTACGGCCGTGCGGGCATACTCGGCTACGGTGTGCTGTTCGCGATCGGTGCGGGGAGCGTCGTACTGGCGATCCTGGCTGCTCCGCAGGTCTGCCTGCACTGATTTCTGGTTACTCCTGGCCCGCGAGCCTGACCTTCTGCCTTCGCGCCCTGAACTCGGCCAGCCAAGCTGCCAGCCTCAGTCCGAACCAGAAGGGCGCAAAGAGGCCGTAAAAAACGATCAGCGAGAGGAAGAGCAACACCCACCACAGAACCCAGCGGAGCGGGTTGATCCGCGGAGGGACGCGCTCGCTTGCGCGCGGTCCGTTCTTCGCTGCCTCGTCTCCTATCTGCACGCAGGCAGCCTAGCGCGAGCTCACCCGCCGCGCGCACCCGCTGAGGCCGCGCGCAGGTTGATCTGATCTAGCGCCTGTCCGGCGCTGTTGCGCACCTCGAGATCGTGATCGAGAAGAGCCGTTCGGAGCGATTTCAGCGCAGTCCTGTCGCCGATCATCCCGAGAGCCTCGGCGGAGGTCACGCGCACCGCTTCGGGTACGCGGGTGTTGTTGAGGCAGGCGATCAGAGGCCCGACCGCGCGACCGTCGCCGATCTCGCCCAGCGCATGCGCGGCCGCTGCGCGCATCGAGTTCGAGTCGTCCTGTATCAGCACATTGATGAGCGGCTTGACCACGCAAGAGCGCATCTCCACCGCTCGATCGATCATGTGCAAGGCAAGGTAGTAGCGCGCGCCGTACTCGTTGCATCCCGGTCGCCAGCCGAGCCGCGCCAGAGCGCGGGCGGCCATCCGGCAAACGTCGTAACAGCGATCGCGGAGTGCCTCGACGAGCGGCCCGGTCGCGCGAGCGTCGCCAACCCTGCCGAGCGACTCGGCGGCCTGCACCCGCACGTTCGAATCGGAGTCGGCAAGTAGCGTCACAAGCGGCTCGACCGCTCGCGCGTCGCGCAAACAGCCGACTGCTCGCGCCGACGACTCACGCACGTAGGCATCGTTGTCGGACAGCGCGGCGAGGAGAGGCTCGACCGCCCGCCGATCGCCGATCTGGCCAAGGGCTTCGGCCGCTTTCGCCCGCACCAGGCGATCGCTGTCGCCAAGCTCCCGAACGAGCGGGTCCTCGGCGCGAATGTCCCCCAGGCGCCCGAGCGCCTCGGCGACCGCCGCCCGAACGTTACTGTTCGTGTCCTCCTCGATCTCGGCTATCAGCGGCTCCTCCGCCTCGCTGTCGCCGAGCCGACCGAGCGCCTCGGCCGCGGCCCTGCGCACATGCCAATCGCGGTCGCGGAGCGCCACTATCAGCGGAAACTCGGCGCGCATGTCACCGATCTCGCCGAGAGCACGGGCCGACTCGGCTCGTATTTCGGGCGCTCGATCGCCAAGCGCACCGATGACCGGGTCGAGTTGCTCGAGCCTGACCAGAGCATGCAGCGCCTCGATCCGCAACTCAGGCTCGCGACGCCGAGCCCAGCACGCGCGTCAGGCGGACGACGTCGCTCTTTCCCTCCAACTTCTCGACGTTTGGCCTTCCGAAACGCAACATGGATCGCTCTCCAGGCTCGCTTCGGGCGCATTCCCCAGCAAGGAGACGATCTGCGCTCGCGAATCGCCTACTGGTCTCAGTCTACGACGGGGGAGAAACACCAGCAAGGCGATATGTGCTCGAAAGCGGGGGGTTCTGGTGAACGCTCCTTCACGAACCTGATGGCCGGAGTGAGGAGAACCGGTACCCGCTCCGATCTCGGGCAGACGGCGGACGAGCACCGTTCGACCCTATAACCTGTCAGCCCCGGGCTGCAAACGAGGAACCGACGAGCGAGGAAAGCGGAATGAACGACGTGGTCACGATGGACAAGATCGTCTCTCTCTGCCGCCGGCGCGGCTTCGTCTTCCCCTCCTCGGAGATCTACGGCGGGCTCGGCTCGGCCTACGACTACGGCCACTACGGCGTGCTGGCCAAGAACAACGTCAAGGCGCGCTGGCTGGAGGCGATGACGCAGGAGCGCGACGACATCGTGGCGCTCGACTCGACGGTCATCCTCCACCCGCGCGTCTGGGAGGCCTCGGGGCACCTTCAGAGCTTCTCCGACCCGCTCGTGGACTGCCGCAGCTGCAAGAAGCGCTTCCGCGCCGACGACCTCGAGAACTGCCAGTGCGGCAAGAAGCCCTCCAAGCACCCGGGCGAGAGCCTCCGACTGCGACCTGACCGAGCCGCGCCAGTTCAACCTGATGTTCGAGACGACGATCGGGCCGGTGCAGGAGTCGGGCTCCAAGGTCTACCTGCGGCCCGAGACGGCGCAGGGCATCTTCATCAACTTCAAGAACGTGCTCCAGCTCGCTCGGCGCAAGCCGCCCTTCGGCATCGCCCAGATCGGCAAGTCGTTCCGCAACGAGATCACGCCCGGCAACTTCCTCTTCCGCACGCGCGAGTTCGAGCAGATGGAGCTGGAGTTCTTCGTGCCGCCGGCGGAGTCCACGCAGTGGTACGAGTACTGGCTGGCCGAGCGCAAGAACTGGTACCTGCGCTACGGCCTGCGCGCGAGCCACCTGCGCCTGCGCGAGCACTCCGCCGACGAGCTCTCCCACTACTCGAGCGGCACCGCCGATGTCGAGTACCTGTTCCCGATCGGCTGGTCGGAGCTGGAGGGGATCGCCAACCGCGGCGACTACGATCTGAGCCGCCACAGCGAGTTCTCGGGCACGAAGCTCGAGTACGTCGGCCAGGACGGCGAGCGCTACGTCCCGCACGTGATCGAGCCCTCCGCCGGCGCCGATCGCTCGCTACTGGCCTTCCTGGTGGACGCCTACGACGAGGAGGTCGTGGCAGGCCGCGATCGCACCGTGCTGCGCCTACACCCGCAGATCGCGCCGGTCAAGATCGCCGTTCTCCCCTTGATCGGCAAGAACCCGGAGATGGTCGCGAAGGCCCGCTCGCTCTACGAGGAGCTGCGCCTGCGCTTCCTGACCGAATACGACGACTCGGGCGCGATCGGTCGCCGCTACCGGCGCCAGGACGAGATCGGAACCCCCTGGGCGGCCACGATCGACGACCAAACGCTCGAGGACGACACGGTCACCGTCCGCGACCGCGACTCGCTCTGCGCAGATCCGCGTCGCCGATCTCGCAGGTCGGCGCCTACGTCGTCGAGCAGCTGGCGGCGCCGTGGAACACGCCTAAGGACGAGTAGAGCCCGCCCGGCGCTCTAGGTCTCCGATCGGAAGCGCTCCATCACCCTGGCCGACGGCTCGCTGAAACCGGCCTTCCTGTAGAGGCCGTGCATGTCCGGCGTATGGAGCAGCCAGCGCAGATGCGCGAGCGACCCTTCCTCGACGCTGAACCGAACCAGCTCGGTGCCAAGTCCCTGCCGGCGGAACTCGCTAAGGACGTAGACGTCCGCCAGGTAGGCGAAGACGAGGCCGTCGGAGGCGGCGCGAGTGAATCCGATCTGACGACCTTCGCGGTATAGACCCACGACTCGGCTCGCCTCGCGCACGAGCCGTTCTTGGATCTCGAACGGACGCCCCTTCGCCCAGTAGCTCTCGGTCGAGAGAAAACGGTGCACTTCGGAAACGTCGATCCTCGTCGGATCGTCGTCCAGCTCGAAGCCTCCCGGAAGTTCTCTCTTCACGCCGAAAGCGTCCTCAAGCGGAAGCCGCCGTGCTCCTCGTAGGTGGCGGTGACGACCGTTAGACAATCGCGCGCGGCCCGCTCGCTCAGCCCGATCGCCTCCGCCTCGGCGAGCGGACGATGCAGCAATCCCTCCAATCCGGCGAAGCCGCCCGCCGAGAGCGGCAACGATCCAGCGGCGCAGTTCTGGCAGACAATGCCGCCGGCGCGAGCCGAATAGCCGGCGAAGGGCGGCCCGCCGCCGCACTCGGCGCAGCTGCCCAGGTGAGGCAGATAGCCGGCCAGCCAGATCAGCTTGAGCTGGAAGGAGAGTGCCAACGGATCGAGCGCCGCCCTGGCAGGCGCGCGGCTGGATAGCTCGTCGAGCAGGTCGAGGAAGCGGGTCAGCGCCTCGAAGGCGCGCGGGTTCGACTCCTGCTCTCCGAACAGTCGCAGCATCGCCTCGGCGCCGATCATCCCGACTCCCAGCCGGTAGGACTCCTCGCGGACGGCCCGGTGCGAGTGAAGCAGCTCGACCCCGGTGATCGTGCCCAGCTCGCCCCTGCCCTCATGCACCATGATCTCCACGTGCGAGAGCGGCTCCGAGCCGGGCGCCGAAGCGCGACTTGGTCTTCCGGATCCCCTTCGCCACGGCGCCGATACGACCGCGCTCGAGGCTGTAGAGATGGAGCACCCGATCGGCCTCGCCCAGCCTGAACGAGCGCAGGACGACGGCTTCTGTCTTCAGCGCTTGTCCCACTCGGCCAGTGTAGTGCTCCGCCCGGTGCGCTAACGAGCTGAGCCTAGCTCTGTGGAGCGTTCGGCGCGACTCTCGGCACGAACGTCCCTTGACGAGCAAGCTGCCTTCTCTGAGCGGCGTCTGACACCGCGGTTCGTTCGGGCAAGAATTGCTTCGACTCGCGAACTCGCGGCGTTCCCCGTTAAACACGGCGCCGCTGGCAGCGCGGGCAGAACCAGGTGCCACGTCCGGCGATCCGAGTCTTCGCGATCACGGTTCCGCAGCGCTCGCAGGGCTCGCCCTCGCGCCCGTAGACGCGAAACTCGCGCTGCATCGAGCCGGACTCTCCGTCCGGGAGGGCGTAGTCGCGCAGAGTCGATCCCTGACGGGCGATGCCCAGCGCGAGCGTCTCGCGAATGGCTCCGTGCAGGCGCACGACCGCCTGCCGCGTCAGCGATCCGGCCGCTGCAGCGGGATGCAGGCGCGCCGACCAGAGCGCCTCGTCGACGTAGATGTTCCCGAGCCCGGCCAGCGTGCGCTGATCGAGCAGGGCCGCCTTGAGCGCGGTTCGGCGCCCGGCGAGGCGCCCGCGTAGAAGCTCCGGCGTGAACTCCGGCGCCAGCGGCTCGGGGCCGACTCGCATCTGCAAATACTCCTCGAGCTCGCGCGCCCCGAGTAGCTGCCAGGTGCCGAAGCGGCGGACGTCGCGGTAGGCGAGCTCCGAGCCGTCGTCGAGCTCGAGCCGCGCCCGCTCGTAGGGAATCAGGTCGCCTTGCGCCGCCCGGTGCCTGAGCGAGCCGGTCATGCGCAGATGGACGATCAGCGTGACTCCGCTCTGCAGGCGAAAGAGCAGGTACTTGCCGCGACGATCGAGCGCCGCGATCCGTTCCCCCTCGAGCTCGCCTGCCAGCTCGTCGGCGGGGCGCGGCCGGGTCAGGCGCGGATCGGCGATCTCGGCGCGGACGATCTTCCTGCCCACGAGCAACGGCTCGAGCTTGCACCGAATCGTCTCGACCTCAGGCAGCTCTGGCACGAATCAAGCCTAGTCGTGTCACGACGCCCGGGCGATCGAAACGTTCGCGCTGTCCTTCGCAGGTCAAGCGGGTGTTACGAACGGCTTGCCGGGAAGACCGCGCCCGGGTGCGCGGCCGCCCAGCCAGGCGTTGACCGTCGCGCCGATGTCGGCCGGTTCGCCCTCGTAGATACGGCCGGCCGCGTTCGTACCCTCGACGTAGGCGAGCAGAAGCTCGTACTCACGCGTGTGCTCGTTGCCGGGGGTGGTCGGATCGCAACCGTGATCGGAGGTGAGCACGAGCAGGTCGCCCTCGCGCAGACAGGTGAGTAGCTCGGGCAGCCGGCGATCGAAGTCCTGCAGGGAGCGGTGGAAGTTGACCGGATCGTTGCGATGACCCCAGAGCTGGTCGGTCTCGATCAGGTTGGTGAAGACGAGGCCCTCGGAGAGCTCTTCGAGCAAGCGCTCGGTCTGGGCGATTCCCTCGGCGTTGGACTTGGTCGGAATCGACTCGTCGATGTCGCAGCCGGCGAAGACAGCGCCGATCTTGCCCACGGCGCAGATCTTGGCACCCGCTTCGTGCGCCAGCGTGAGGTAGTTGGGACGCCGCGGCTGTAGCGCGAAGTCGCGGCGGTTGGCTGTGCGCTCGAAGGCTCCGCTTGCGCCCTTGAAGGGGCGCGCGATCACCCGCCCGGCCTTGTGCTTGCCGTCGAGCAGCTCGCGCGCGACCGTGCAGGCCTCGTAGAGCTCGTCCAGAGGGATGACGTCTTCGTGCGCCGCGAGCTGAAAGACGGAATCGGAAGAGGTGTAGACGATCCACTTGCCGGTCTCCACGTGCTCCTCGCCCAGCTCCTGAATGATGTCGACGCCGGAGGCGACCTTGTTGCCGAGCACGCCGCGACCGGTGCGGTGCATGAAGGGGTCGATCACCTCGAAAGGGAAGCCGTACGGATAGGTCGGCACGGGCTGCGGCGTAACGACACCCATCATCTCCCAGTGCCCGCTGATCGTGTCCTTGCCCGCCGAACGCGGCGCCAGCCGGCCGGCGATTGCCGGCGCCCCGGGCTGTGGCGGGCAGCCCGCCAGCGGAGCGACGTTTCCCAGGCCGAGCGCCTCGAGCATCGGCAGGTCGAGGCCGCCGACGACCTCGGCGACGTGGCCGAGCGTATTCGCGTCCTCGTCGCCGTAGCGCGACGCGTCAGGAAGCGGGCCTGCTCCCACCGCGTCGAGCACGATTACGCAAGCCCGAGCCATGTGGCTATTCTACGAGTCGATGTACACGGCACTCGGAATAATCGGATTGATCATCTACATGGTTTGCATAATCGCGCTTGCGGCCGGTGTCACCTGGGTCGTCGTCAAGATCAGCCCGACCACAACGGGCAAGAAGCCCGTCGCCAAGAGCAGCGACGGCTAGCGGTTCGCCGCATCGACCAGCGCCAGGGTGACGTCGACCATGCGCGCGAGGTCGTCCACGGCGATCTCTTCCTCGGGCGAGTGGATGTGAGCCATGCCGTTGGAGAGGTTGACGCAGGGAAGTCCGCCGGCATTGAAGATGTTGGCGTCGGCGCCGCCACCGGTGAGCGCCAGCTTGGGCTCGAAGCCGCAGCTCTCGAGCGCTTTTCGAGCCAGTAGCACGGGCAGATCGGTGGGCTTGAAGCGGTAGCCGCGGTAGATCTCGACCAGCTTGGTCTCGGCCCGGCATTCGCTCTGCTCCGCGGCGAAGGTGATCGTCTCGAGCATCTCCCTGATCAGCTCGAGCTGGGTCGCCTCGTTGTGCGAGCGGATCTCGGCCTCGAGCTCGCACAAGCCGGGGACGATGTTTCTTGCCTGACCGCCGCGGATGACGCCGACGTTGGCCGTCGTCTCCTCGTCGATCCGACCGAGGCGAAAGTCGGCGATCGCTCGGGCGCAGGCGACGATCGCGCTGCGTCCCTCCTCGGGCGCGATGCCCGAGTGAGCGGCGTGACCGATGAAGGTCGCGTGCAGCTCGCGGTGGAAGGGCGCGCCGATGATGACCTCGCCGATCGGCGCCGCCTGGTCGTAGACGTAGCCCAGCTTGGCTTCGAGCGAGCCGAGATCGAGGAGCTTGGCGCCCTGCAGCCCGACCTCCTCCATCACCGTGAAGACGAGCTCGATCCCTGAGTGCGGGCGGTGCTCCTTGACGATGCGCCGCGCCGCCTCGAGCATCGCCGCGACCGCCGCCTTGTTGTCGGCGCCGAGGATCGTCCCGGAGGAGTTGCGCACGACGCCGTCCGAGACGACGGGCTCGATCGGGCCCTGCGGCGGCACCGTGTCGAGGTGCGAGCAGAGCATGATCGGCACTCCGCCGGGCGCGGCGCCGGGTAAACGGCAGACGATGTTGCCGGCCTCGCCCGGAATCAGCGGAGCGGCGCCGTCCTCATGCGGATCGAGCCCCAGCCCGCGCAGATAGGCGAGCACATAGTTGGCGACCGCTCGCTCCTTGCCCGACGGGCTCGGAATCCGAGCCAGCTCGGAGAAGAGCGTGATCACACGCTGAGGCATCGACCGATTCTAGAACGTCGCCTCGATTGCCCGCCGTGCTCGCGTCGAACCTCGGGGCAGGGGCGCCCGCCGCCGTGCCTGGCACCGCGGTTGCGAGGCGGATACGGTACCCGGGAAAGGCGCAGCGATATGTGCCGGCTTTGTGCCGCTTCGTCAACCGACTCCGGTCGTCCTACGCGCCCTTACGGGCTTCGCTTACCACTGCGTCCGAGGCCTCGACCGCTCCTCGCTCGATCGCCCGCTCGAGCGCCGCTCCGACGAAGTCGCGGAAGAGCGGTGCCGGGCGCGTCGGCCGCGACTTGAACTCGGGGTGGAACTGGCTGGCCACGAACCAGGGATGGTCGGGAAGCTCGACGATCTCGACCAGGCGCCCGTCCTGGTAGGTGCCCGAGACGACCAGCCCGGCCTCGACCAGGCGCTTGCGGTAGATGTTGTTCACCTCGTAACGGTGCCTGTGCCGTTCGTGCACGACCGGCTCGTCGTAGGCGGCCCGTACGCCGGTTCCCTCGACCAGCTCGACCGCGCTCGCGCCCAGCCGCATCGTGCCGCCGAGGTCGCGCACCTCTTTCTGCTCGGGCAGGAGATCGATCACCGGGTAGGGCGTCTCGGGATCCATCTCGGTGGAGTTGGCACCGTCCAGCCCGGCCACGTGGCGGGCGAACTCCGACACCGCCACGTGCATGCCCAGGCAGATGCCGAGGTAGGGGATCTTCTGCTCTCGGGCAACTCGACAGGCGAGGATCTTTCCCTCCCAGCCGCGCGAGCCGAAGCCGCCGGGAACGAGCACTCCGTCCACCTGCTCCAGCTCCTGGCGCGCCTCCTCCAGCGACATCCCATCCGAATCGACCCAGCGCACCCGCACGTGGCAGCCGTGGTGGATGCCACCGTGCTTGAGCGCCTCCAGCACCGACAGGTAGGCGTCCTGGAGCTTCACGTACTTGCCCACCAGCGCGATCTCCACCTCACCCTCGAGCTTGCCGATGCGCGCAACCAGATCGTTCCACTCGCCCAGATCGGTGGCGCCGGCGGGCAGTCTCAGCTTTTCGCAGACCAGCCGGTCGAAGCCCTCGCGCTTGAGCACGGTCGGAACGAGATAGACGTCGGGGACGTCGGGATTCGAGATCACGGCTTCGCCGTCGACGTCGGCAAAGAGCGCGATCTTGTCGCGAATCTCCTGCGAGATGGGCTCGTGCGAGCGGGCGACGACGATGTCGGGATGGATACCGATGCGCCTCAGCTCGTTGACGGAGTGCTGCGTGGGCTTGGTCTTGAGCTCGCCGGCCGCCTCGATGAAGGGCACCAGCGTGACGTGGATGTAGAGGACGTTCTCCTGCCCGACCTCGCGCCGGAACTGGCGGATCGCCTCCAGGAACGGCTGTCCCTCGATGTCGCCCACGGTGCCGCCGATCTCGCTGATCACGACGTCGGCGGGCGTCGTCTCGGCGATGCGGCGGATGCGGTGCTTGATCTCGTTGGTGATGTGCGGGATCACCTGCACGGTCGCGCCCAGGAACTCGCCCTTTCGCTCCTTGCGCAGCACGGTCTCCCAGATCGCCCCCTGGGTGTTCGAAGAGGCGCCGGTGAAATTGGTGTCGATGAAGCGCTCGTAGTGACCGATGTCGAGGTCGGTCTCCATTCCGTCCTCGGTCACGAACACCTCGCCGTGCTGGAAGGGGCTCATCGTGCCCGGATCGACGTTCAGGTAGGGGTCGAACTTCTGCACCTGGACGGAGAGTCCACGCGCCTTGAGCAGGCGGCCGAGCGAAGCCGCGACGATGCCCTTGCCCAGCGCCGAGACGACGCCTCCGGTGACGAAGATGTACTTGGTCGCGCGCGCGCTCACTGTCCGCTCCTTCTTCGCTCGTGGTTGGCGGCGCTGATTCCGAAGCTCGTTGCCGCGCTGCTTTTCTGGAGAGACGTGCCCCTGGGCGATTCGATCGCCCGCTCGGGGAACATCATCTCTTGCCTCTCCACTACCTGCAAAGCTAGCACGGCGGGGATCATCTACGAGTCTCCATCCCCTTCAGCGCCATGACTCAAGGATGGTAGGGCGGCGGTAGGACGGCGCCGAATCGAGCTTGCGAGCGACGCGTAACGCCGCCCCCCGCCAAGACCACCCACCCGCGGGGTCGTGAGACGGTAGCGATTAACCGCCACGTTAGATGTCACGTGAGCGTGGCGATTCTGTACCAGTTTGAGAGCAAGGGGAATGCGGGTCGCCGCTACCGGACAGGCTTAGGAAGCGTCCAGAGAAGCAACGGCAGCCAGGAACTCCTCGCCGCCGAGCATCCGCTCGATCTCGACCTTGCGCTCGTCTGGCCCGAGCGCGTCGATGCGCGTATGCGTCGGATCGCCCGAGATCTTCTCGACGCGGAAGTGGCGTGCGGCCCTGCTGGCGATCTGAGGTAGATGCGTGATCGTGATCACCTGGGCCCGCGAACCGAGGCGCTCGAGCGTGTCGGCGACGGTGTTGGCCGTGCGACCGCCGATGCCGGCGTCGATCTCGTCGAAGACGAGCGTCTCTCCCCCGGCCACCGCCGCCAGCGCCAGCGCGATCCGCGACAGCTCGCCGCCCGAGGCGGTCTCGGCCACCGGCGCGAAGGGAAGGCCGCGGTTGGGCCGGATCAGGAAGACGGTCTCGTCGGCGCCGCTCGGGCCGGGCTCGCGTTCGGCCAGCTCGACGCGGAACTCGCCCTCCCCGAGGCCGATCTGCGCCAGCTCGCTTGCCACCGCTTGCGGCGAAGGGCTCGGCGGCCGCTTGCCGTGCCGTTCGCAACTCGCCGGCCAAGGCTTGCACGCGCTCCTCGGCGGCGTTCATCTCCGCTTCGGCCGCCGTTAGCGGATCGATCCCCTCGTCGAGCTGAGCCAACTCGGTTCGCGCCGCGTCGGCGCGCTCGATCAGCTCGGCGAAATCGAGACAGCGGAAGCGCCTCTTGGCCTGGGCGATCCGGTCGAGCTCGGCCTCCAGCTGCTCCAGCCGGTCGGGCTCGACCTCGAGCGAGGCGAGAAAACTGGAAAGCGAGCTGGCTGTCTCGCGCAACTCGAGCTCGGCGCCGCGCAGCTCCTCGGCGCAGGCCGCCAGCTCCGGCGCCAGGCGCTCGAGCGGAGCCAGGGCGCTCTCGGCGGCGGCAACGAGGCCGGCCGCTCCGTCGCCCTCCTCCGGCGCCAGCGCCTCGAGGGCTTCCTGCGCTCCCTGCGCCAGCTCGGCGACGTGACTGATGCGCTCGCGCTCGCTGCGCAGCCGCTCCTCGCTGCCCGGCGTCGAGCTCGTCGGTAGCTTCGACGAGCGCCCGCAGCTCTTCTATTCGCGCCTGAACGGCGCTCGCGTCGCGCGTCAGCTCGGCGTAGCGGCGCCTTGACCCGAGCAGCTCTCGCCAGGCTGCGCGCGCTTCGCTCCTCCTCCGCGCCTGCTCCTCGCCGACGAAAGCATCCAGCAGATCGAGCTGGTAGGAGGGTCGGCTCAATCGGCGTTGCTCGAACTGGCCCGACATGGCGATCAGGCGCTCGGCGGCCGCGGCCGCATCCTCGCGCGCGATCGCCCGTCCCCAGGCGTAGGCGCGCGTGCGGCCGTCGGCGAACACCCTCCGCGCCAGCACCAGTCCTTCCTCGCCGGCGGGCTGCAGCTCGGCCAGAGCGGCGAACTCCTCCTCGTCGAAAAACCCTTCGGGCAGCTCCAGCTCCGCCTCGACGTAGGCCTCCTCGGCGGCGGCGCCGACCGCTGAGGCCTCGCCCTTCTGCCCGAGCAGAAGCCCGATCGCCTGGGCGAAGATCGTCTTGCCGGCGCCGGTCTCGCCCGTGACCGCGTTCAAGCCGGGCGCGAACTCGAGCTCGGCCTCGCGAATCAGAACGAGGTTCTCGATCCTGAGCCTACGCAGCATGGGAAATGGTGTCGCTGGCCATCGCAGAAGAGGCTACAGACGGAACAGGACCGCGGACGCCGGTGTTCGCCCACCTGGCACTTCCTTATTCGCCCGCCACCGAGCCACCCGCCCGCGGGGTCGATTCAAATTACCGGCCCGACACGAGAGAAGACGCGCTTCGAGGTGCCGATTCTGTGCCAAATCGGAAGCACGACTTGCCGCTCGAAGTTGTGTCTGGGTATCAGGAAGGAAAGATCTCGCGGAAGCGCCGCACGAAGGTGATCTCCGGCAGCAGCGCCAGCAGCCCGCGCTTCTCACCGAAAGTGACCTCGGCGCGCCCGCCGAAGCCGAGCTCGGCCAGGGGATGGCCGTCCACGAGCACCGAGAGCGGAATGTCGGCCGTGATGTTGCCGACCTCGAGCGACTGACCGCGCGGCACCACCAGCGGGCGCGCGGCGAGCGTGTGCGGAGCGACGAAGGTGATCGACATCACGTCGATGCCCCAGACCACCACCGGGCCGCCGTTCGAGAGGTTGTAGGCGGTCGAACCGATCGCGGTCGAGCAGACCATGCCGTCGCAGGCGACGTTGCCGTAGTCCTCGCCGCCGACCTGCCAGTTGAGCTCGACGACGCGTCCGTGCGTCGAGGAGATGAGGACGATGTCGTTGATCGCGGCGCGGCGCTGACCGTCCGCCTCGACCTCGAGTGTCGGCAGCTCGAGCAAGCGGTAGTCGCCGGTAAAGGCCCGCTCGACGCCGTTTTCGAGCTCGGCAGCGGAGACCGACGTGAGGAAGCCGACCCGCCCGTAGTTGACACCGAAGACCGGGATGCCGCTGTCGATGAAGCGGTCGAGCGCGCGCAGCATCGTGCCGTCGCCACCCAGAACGACGGCGAGGTCGGCTTTCGTGATGTCGTCGTCGCCGGGCGGCAGGCTGTGCTTTTCGCGCTCCTCCTTGGGGAAGAGCAGCGTCACACCGTTGTGCTCGGCGACCGCGTGCAGGCGCTCGAGCCCGTCGCCGATCGTCTCCACGCGGCCGTGAGTGACCACAGCCGCCGTGCGGACCGGTTCACTTGCTGGCATCGGCGATCCACTCCTCGAGTTCGGCTGGGAGCGTCGGACTGGCTTCGTTGACGAGGTGGATGAAGATCTCGCGATTCCCCTTCGGGCCGGGTAACCCGGAGTCTACGACGCCGGCCACTCGTGCATGCCAGTCGAGCGAGGCTTCGGCGATCTCGCGCACCACGCGGCGGCGGATCTCGGGGTCGCGGATCACGCCTCCCTTCCCCACCTCCTCCTTGCCCGCCTCGAACTGCGGCTTGACCAGCGCGAGGGCCTGCCAGCCCGAGGCGGCCAGTCGCAGCGCCGGTGGCAGCACCAGCCTGAGGCTGATGAAGGAGACATCGCAGGCCACCAGCTCCGGCGCGAAGGGAAGCTCGCGTCAGCTCGCGCGCGTTCGTGCGCTCGAGCACGATCACGCGCGAGTCGTCGCGCAGTTTCTGGGCCAGCTGCCCGTAGCCGACGTCGAGCGCGATCACCCTGCGCGCGCCACGTTGGAGCAGGCAATCGGTGAATCCGCCCGTGGAAGCGCCGATATCGAGGCAGTCCTTCCCGGCCGGATCGACGCCGAGCAGGTCGAGCGCGTGCGCGAGCTTCTCGCCGCCACGCGAGACGAACGGCGCCTTGGCGACGAGCTCGATCTCGGCGTCCTCGGCCACCTGTTGCCCGGCCTTCGAGTAGCCGCGCACTCGACCGGCCATGACCAGCGCCTGGGCCTGTGCCCGCGTCTCGGCCAGTCCGCGCTCGACGAGGAGGATGTCGAGGCGTTTCTTCTCAGGGCGTTTGCTCATGGTCTTGGCACCGTGGGCGCTTCTCGGGGTTCGGGCGCCTCGCTACCACCCACCACCCCCCACCCTCCCACGGGGCGGGGAACGGTATCAAGCCAAGCGGCTCACGAATGTGCCGGTTCTGTGCCAACAACGATCGTTTCGGCGCAATCCGCACGTATAAACCGGAGACAGCGATCGCGGCTCCTTCACCCGGCTCCTCCCGATGCGGCCGACCAGGGTGGCGATCTTCCGCGACTGTTTGGTCCAAGCTACGGGCACATCTGAACGCCGTAGCCGTAGTCCTTCGGTTTCTCGCACGGGTACCAGCCGCGCTCGGTCGTGCTCACGCTCTGCCTGGCGATCACGTGGCCGGCGACGTCGAAGGCGACGAGCTGCTCTAGGCGGTGCCCAAGCGAATAGTGAGGCGATGGTATCGGCCAGAGGAGATAACCCTCTCTGGGCTCGATCTTGCTCACATCGCCATCCTGGAAACGGGCCTCTACCCAGGCGACATTCGGATTCGACTTTTCCGCCCAGAACTACGTGCTTTCCTCCCGCGAAGCGGCCGATATTCAGAGAGTGCTCACCGGATCGAGCCGAATTCCAAGCAACATTGCATCCGCTCCCTGCGCTGCCCCACACGCAGGTTCCGCCGCCACGCTTCGGCGCGACCCAGAGTCCGATGCGGGCGCCGTCGTCCGCGCGGAGGTCGAAGAGCTGCCTGCGCGCCGACCAGATCGCCTCGGCCGGGACGCTCAGGTGCGGATAGCCGGGAAGGCTACGGTTGACCATTTCCTGCTTGAGCATTTCCTGCAGTGCTCGCGGATCCCCGAGCGATTCGTTCGCAAGCAGCTCGCCACCAGAGTCGTAGAGCGCTAGGGCAGTTGGACGGTTCGCACTCGTTTGGTGCGCCTCTGGGATGTCGAGCACGAAGAAGCCCGCCTCGATCGGCTCGGTGACCCAGACGAACGGGACATCCTCGCTCGTGCCGTCGGCATAGGAGAGCACGAGCCGGTTGGCGTTCTTTTCGATGAACACGCCGCTGAGCCGCTCAGAGCTCTTGTCCGTTTCGAGACCCACAAGGATGCGATCCTTTATCTCGGGACGATCGTTTATGCCGACACACTCCCCTACCGTCGAGCAGAAGCCGCCGGACTTGGTCGGCGCGATGTAGAACGCGTATGGCTTGCCGTCTAGGTACAGACCGGGAATCTTCCGCGCTTGATCGGGGAGTAGACCCGGTGTCATGTTCTCTGGGGCACTCACCTCCAACGCACCGAAGTCGTTGACGACGTTCGTCGGTCCTTTCTCCGCCGTATTGAAATCGACGATCGGGTGCCCGAGCGCATACGCGGAGGCGACGCCGACCGCAACGAGCGCGGTCAGAAGAACGACGCCGTAGATCCCTTGGCGACGGCGAGCCCGCTTCGCTCGCCGAAGCACGTCCGTCCAATCGCCGTCATCGGGCCCGGCGCTCAGGATCTCGTCCCGGCGCACCTCTTCACTCATCGTTCCACCTCCTCGGCGTCGAGCAGACCGAGCAGCTCTTCCTTCGCCTGGGCAAGCGTTGCGGCGACCGTTCCCTCCGCGACTCCGACGATCTCGGCGATCTCCGCGTAGGAGAGATCGGCGAAGTAGCGCAGGAAGACGACGAGCCGGCGGCGCGGCGGTAGCGCGCGCACGGCGGCGCGGACATCCCGGTCGGGAGCCGTTTCGCTGCGAGGCCGCCTCGTACTCTCGTCGAGCGCCCACTCCCGAGCCAGCTCGCGGCGCTCTTGAGCGCGACGTTGAGCGCGATTTTCCACACCCACGCCTCCAGGCTTCCGTCGCCGCGGAACTTTCGCTGCTGGCGTAGCGCCCTGGCGAAAGCCTCCTGCACGACCTCGCGGGCGAGATCGTGGCTTCCGACCACGCCCGCCATGATGTCCCGGTAGTTCCGGTACTGGTCGCGGTAGAGCTGTTCGAGAGCTTCTGCGTTCTCTTTCACCTGTACCTACAGATCTCCGAGACGCCCGTTTCCTTTAGTGCGCGGGCGCGCGTACCCGACTCGGTGCCTGGCACCGGGCTGGCGGTAACGGTATCGAGAAAGGCGCTGCCCATCTGCAACGGAAGTGTCCCGAATTCGGGTCGCCGCGGCAGCGATCTAGCTCGTGCGCGAGGCCAGGCTCGCGACGATCTCCTCCAGCACCGAGGTGTCGGAGTCGATCGCGGTGAGCTTCGCCTGCGCGCGGGCGGCTGCCTCGTCAGCCAGGCGCCGCGTCTCCTCGACGCCGTGCACGAGCACGTAGCCGTCGCGATCGAGCAGGTCGTCGACGAGCTGGAAGAGCAGGCCGAGCTCCTCGGCGAAGGCGCGCCAGGGTGCCTGCTCGGGCGCGGGCAGCTCAGCGACTTCCAGCGCCAGCGCGATCGCGGCGACGAAGAGGCGCCCGGTCTTGAGCCGGTGCAGCTGCTCCAGCTCGCCGCTACCGCTGATATCGAGGTACTGGCCGCCGATCATTCCCTGCGTCGCGGCGACCAGCTCGCGGGCGACGGCCGGGCTCGGGTAGCTGAGCGCCAGACGTACGGCCTCAGCCAAGAGCGCGTCGCCGGCCAGGATGGCGACGCCCTCGCCCCATTGAATGTGCGTGCTCGGGCGCCCGCGTCGCTCGGCGTCGTCGTCGAGCGCAGGCAGATCGTCGTGAACGAGCGAGAAGGAATGCACCAATTCCAGCGCCGCAGCGGCCGGAAGCGCCCGCTCCGGCTCGCAGCCGATCGCCTCGGCGGTCGCCAGGCAAAGCACGGGGCGGATTCGCTTGCCACCGCCCTCGAGCGCGTAGCGGATCGGGTCGCGAAGATCGCCGAGATCGCTCGACAGGTCGAGCGAGCGCAGGTAATCCTCGATCAGCGAGCGCAGCTCGTCAGGCGCTCTCATCGGCCTCGGCTTCCGCCTCGCGGCGCGCGCGCGCAAGCTCGGCTTCCACCTCCTTGGCCAGCTCGGAGAGCTGGCTCAGGATCTCTATCGCCTGCGCCGAATCGTCTGTCTGCTCGAGCTGACGGCGCGTCTCCTCCACTTTCTCGAGCAGCTTCTCGGCCCGGGCCAGCGCTTCCTCTGAGCTCACTCGCTTCCTCCCTCTCTCGCGATCTTGCCGAGCGCGCCGTTGACCAGGCGCGCCGCTTCGTCGGTTGTATAGCGCTTTGCCAGCTCGACCGCCTCGTTGATGGCGACCTCGTCGGGAATCGAATCCCCCTCGAGCTCGTAAACGGCGATGCGGAGGATGTTTCGCTCCAGCGCGCCGAGCCGATCGGCGGTCCAGTCCTCGAGCACCTCGTTCAGGCGCCGGTCGAGCTCGCCTGCGCGCTCCGAGACGGCAAGCGCGGTCTCGAGCGCGAACGGGTCGATCTCGCCTTCGTAGAGGGAGGCGAGCGGCTTACCGGTCAAATCCCACTGGTAGAGGAGAAAGAGAGCCGTCCTGCGGGCCGCTCTGCGGCCGGCCATCAGGCGATTTCCTCGACCGTCACGTCCACGGCCAGGCGGCCAAGCTCGCACATCGACGTGAGTGTGTCGTGAACCGAGCTTTGCACCTGCGTCGCGAGCTCCGGCAAGACCGCGCCCGCGGGAGCGACGATGCCAACCAGCACCTGACCGCCGTCTCCGCTCAGATCGAGCGAGATGCTGCGGCGCGGGTGCCGGCGCACGCGCGCGCCGGCTTGCTCCACCGCGGTGGAGACGATCGCGGCGAGAGTCTGAGACGGAACGATGATCCGCCCCGCTCCCTCCTCGAAGACGAGTGCCTCTTTCATCCCTGGAGCAGAGCGGGGAAGCGGACGGCCACCTCGGTGATGAAGTTCGTCGAGTAGTCGCCGAGCCGGAACTCCTCGGAGTCGACAATGTCGCGAATCACGGCGATGGTGCTGGTCACGCCCTCGATCTCCAGCTCACTGAGCGCACGTAGCGCGCGCTCGATCGCGGCCGGACGATCGCTGTCGTGAACGACCAACTTGGCCAGAAGCGAGTCGTAATAGGGTTGGATCTCCATTCCCTCCTCGGCGAAGGTGTCGATTCGCACGCCGGGGCCCGACGGCGCCCGGAAGCGCTCCAGCCGGCCGGGCGTGGGAACGAAGTCCCGCGACGGATCCTCGGCGTTGAGGCGCATCTCGATCGCGTGGCCGCGGCGTGGCGCGCGCCCGGTGAGCGCGAGCGGCTCGCCGGCGGCGATACGGATCTGCTCGCGCACGATGTCGATACCGGTGACCATCTCGGTGACCGGGTGCTCGACCTGCAGGCGGGCGTTCAGCTCCATGAAGTAGAAGCCTCCGTCGGAGGAGAGCAGGAACTCGAAGGTGCCGGCGTTGGTGTAACCGATGACTCCGCAGGCGCGCTCCACCGCCTGCTCCATCTCGGCGCGCAGCTCCGCGGTCATGGCCGGCGAGGGCGACTCCTCGATCAGCTTCTGGTGACGGCGCTGGATCGAGCACTCTCGCTCGCCGAGCGTGAGCACGCTGCCGAAGGAGTCGCAAAGCACCTGCATCTCGATGTGACGCGCCGGCACGATCGCCTTCTCGACATAGAGCGCGCCGTCGCCGAAGGCGGCCTCGGCCTCACCGGAGGCGGTCGCATACGCACTCTCGAGCTCGGCGTGGTCGTTGACGAAGCGCATTCCCTTACCGCCGCCGCCTGCCGCCGCCTTGAGCAGAAGCGGGTAGCCAAGCTCCTTCGCGCCGGCCTGAACAGCGGCGAACGAGGTCGCCGCGCCGTTCCCGGGCACGAGCGGGACGTTTGCCGCGATCAGCTCCCGCTTGGCCTCGGCCTTGTCGCCCATCCGCCGCATCAGGTCGGCGCTCGGGCCGATGAAGACAAACCCCGTCTCTTCGCAGGCCTCGACGAAGGCCGGGTTCTCGGAGAGGAAGCCGTATCCGGGGTGGACCGCCTGACAGCCGGTCGTCTCGGCGGCGCCGATCACGTTGGAGATGCTCAGGTAGCTCTCGTTGGCGGGCGGCGGACCGATGCAAACGGCCTCGTCGGCAAGACGAACGTGGAGCGAATCTGCATCCGCGGTCGAGTAGACGGCAACGGCCTCGACTCCGAGCTCGTGTAGAGCACGGATGATGCGGACGGCAATCTCACCGCGGTTGGCTACCAGTACACGCGAGAACATTCGTTGATCAGCCTCTGAGAGAAGACGGTTGAGCGCAGGTTAAGGCTGCGCGGGAACTTTACCCCGAACGACGGATTAATAGTTGTCGAGCGGCTTGCCGCCGATCGGCTCGAGCTCCAGCAGAAGGTCGCCGAACTGCACCGGATCGCCATCCTCTTTGCAGATGCGGCGCACGATTCCGCCCTGCTCGGCCTTGACCTCGTTCATCAGCTTCATCGCCTCGAGGATGCACAGCGTCTGACCGACCTCGATCGTCTCGCCGAGCTGTACGTACGGAGCCGTGCCGGGATTCGGCGAGCGGTAGAAGGTTCCGACCATCGGCGAGGGGACGGCGATCATGCCCTCGGTCGGACGCATCTCAGGCGTCTGCCCGAACTCGGCCGAGGCGAGCGGAGCCGATGAGGGCGCCGCCGGGTCGGCGCCTGAGCGAACGGTGACGCGCATGTCCTCGTCCTCGATCGTCACCTCCGAGACGCCGGTTTCCTGAACGACATGGACGATGTCGCGGATCCGCTCGGCGCGGTCGCGCTCGACGGCGCCGCCGAAGAACTCGATGTCGGGCGCGGTGCGGCTGCGTATCGCTCGCAGAAGCGGCTCGGCCTCCTGATCGAAGAAGCGAAGCAGCAGCAGCTCTTCGTCGCTTGCCGCCAGCCCCGTGAAGCGCTCGCGCAACTCCTCGAGCGTCGGCGCCGCTGCACGCTCGGCCGGCTCCGGCGAGCACAGCTCGATCGCCCGCTTCACGGTCGGATCGATCTCGCCGGGGGTGCGGCCGTACTCGCCGCGTACCAGCGGCGGCAGCTCGTCGACCACGGTCTGGTAGCGATTGGCCGAGAGAACGTGGAGCAACGCCTGCCAACCGAGAATCTGCACGGTCGGCGAGGCGAGCGGCGGCGAGCCGAGCTCCTGGCGAACACGGTTGAGCTCGTCGAGTACGTCGTCGAGCAGGTCGGCCGCGGAGTAGTTCTGCAGGTGAGCGTCGAGTGCGGCCACGATTCCGGACGGGAACCCGTACTCGGCGGCGCGGGCGGCGATCCTGGGCGCGAGCGGCGCGATCACCTCGTCGCCGATGTGCTCATCGACGAGATCGGACGCCTGCCAGAGCACTTCGACATCGACCTTGCAGTCGAAGCCGAGCCCGGAGAGTGTCTGCGCCAGCACCTCGCCCGGGGCACGGTGCAGCGTCAGCGCGATCGGGTAGATCGAGCAGGCGATCAGCTCGGCCCCGGCCCGGGCGGCCTCGATCGAGGAGGCGAGCGCGTTGCCGCCGGCGCCCTGACAGTAGACGGCGACGGGAAGCCCGCTCTCGGCCTTCAGCTTCTCGACCAGCTCATGCGCGCGATTCGGCGGCAGCGAGCCCGTGGGATCGTGCAGGACGACGCGGGCGGCGCCGAGCGCGGGCAGCTTGCGCGCCTGCTCGACCAGAAGCTCTGTGTCGCCGGCGCGACCGGGGCTGTAGACGAGGCCGCCCTCCAGCTCCTTGCCCGCTGCGAGCACAGCTTCGGCCGCCGCGCGCAGGTTGTCGACGTCGTTCAGGGGATCGTCGAGACGGAAGACATCGATACCGTTCGCCGCTGCGCAGGCGATGAAGCTCCGGATGACATCGTCCTCGACGGGATGGGTACCGACGAGGAAACGTCCGCGCAGCGCCAGCGCCAGCGGCGTCTTGGTGCGCATCTTGATCGCGCGGATGCGCTCCCAGGGACTTTCCACGCCGCGCCTGACCGCGGCCTCGAAGCAGCCGCCGCCGGAAACGTCCAGATAGGCGAAGCCGGCGCTGTCGAGCAGCTCGGCGAGCTTGTACAGGTCGCCCGAGGGAACGCGCCCGGCCAACGGCTCCTGGCCGAGCAGGCGAATAGAGGTGTCTACCAGCGCAGGCATCCTGAGACCGAGAGCCTAGTCGATTGCTCGCCCTCGGTTGCCAGTTCTTTGCGTTCAGCACGCGTTCCCGGAATCGCGGATAGTGTCGAGTAAGAATCTCAATGAGACCGGAGATCGATTTCACTAGGGTGACGCCCGCGGACGAATTCTCGACCGAAGACGCCGAGGAGCAGAAGTTGCTCGAGGAGATGATCGTTCGCGGACGGGCGTTCCTCGAATCGTTCGACTGGTGTGGCCACATCGTCGAGAGCTATATCGGCGACCTCGCGGTCGGCGAGGTCGTGGCTGTACTTCTTTTCCGGATCGATCCGACACGTGACGATATAGACGAGTGGCTGTGGGTCGTCGTCGGTGACCTGCCACCGGCTTACCTAGTGCTCGACAGAGCGCCAACTCCAGTAGCGGCACTCGAGGGCTATATCGATGAGATGCAGCGATGGGTTGACGCCGTGATCGCTGAGGAGTCGGTAGAAGGGCTGATCCCCGTCGAAAAAGCTGGTGGAATGGAGTCACTCGAGGCCACACGGGAGCTCGCGGAAAAGCTCGAGAGTCGACTCCGCTTTCTCGAGAGGAAGATTCTTCCGGAGTTCACCTGACGACACTGCCGCCGGAAGTCGACAAGCCCTCCGCAGGAGGGCGGACTTTGGCGGTCTAGGCGCGGGAGATGTAGCGGCGCTCGCGCGGATCGACCTTGATCCGCTCGCCGGGGTTGACGAAGAGCGGAACCTGAACGACCGCGCCGGTCTCGAGCGTGGCCGGCTTGGTGACGTTGGAGACGGTGTCGCCGCGCACGCCCGGCTCGGTGTCGGTGACGGTCAGCTCGACCGAGGCGGGAAGCTGAACTCCGGCCGGCTTTCCGTCCACCAGCAGCATCTGCACCGAGGCCGAGGGAAGCAGGAACTCGAGCACATCCTCGACGATCGCGTGCGTCAGGTGGATCTGCTCGTAGTTCTCCTCGTCCATGAAAACGACCTCGTCGCCCGAGTCGTAGAGGTACTGGACGTTCTTGGTCTCGGTGTAGATGCGGGCCATCTTCTCGCCGGCGCGGAAGGTGCGGTCGACGACGGCGCCCGAGTCGAGGTTCTTGAGCTTGGTGCGCACGAAGGCGCCGCCCTTGCCGGGCTTGACGTGCTGGAACTCGACAATGCGCCAGACGACGCCGTCGAGCCCGACGTGCATGCCGTTCTTGAACTGGTTGGTGCTGACGATGTCGGCCATCGGTCGGCCAGTCTACCCAACGACCGTCAGCCGCTTGGGGAGTCTCGTTTCGATTGCGAGCCTGAATGGACGCGGAATCGACACACAGCCGCGTGTTTTACGCGGCTACCGTATTCCCCCAAAAACGCGGTGCCAGGCACCGCGGCGGTGGTGTGCGGGCTGACTCGGTGCCGAGCGACACGATGCAGCGTTCTTGAGCTCGCCGCGAGGCGGCAGACGATCAGCCGACGACCGTCAGCTGCTTGGGGAAGGACGTCAGCACCTCGGCGCGGCCATCCGTGACCACGAGCAGATCCTCGATCCGCACGCCGCCGAGACCCTCGATATAGATGCCCGGCTCGACCGTGACCACGTTGCCCGCCTCCAGCCGCGTCTCACCCGCCTCGGCCCGGAGCGAGGGCGCCTCGTGCACCTCGACGCCGACACCGTGCCCGAGCCCGTGCCCGAATGAGCCCGGCGAACTCGCTCGCCTCGATGATGTCGCGAGCGGTGGCATCCACCTCGCGCGCCGGCGCGCCGGCTCGTACCGCGGCGACTCCGGCCTCCTGCGCTGCCAGACAGACCTCGTAGGCGCGGCGGAGCTGTCGTCCGGTTCGCCGCAGGCGAAGGTGCGCGTGCAATCGGCGCAGTAGCCGTCAAGCACGGCGCCCGCGTCGACGAGCTACGAGGTCGCCTTCCTGCACGACGCGCTCACGTCGCCTCGGCGTGAGGGAAGGCGCCGTTCGGGCCCGAGGCGACGATGGTCGGGAAGGCCTCCTCCTCGGCGCCCAGCTGGTGGAAGAGCTCGCGCATGCGCCAGGCCAGATCGACCTCGCGGCGCCCGGCGAAGGGCTCGGAGGCGAGGCGCCGGAAGGCCTCGTTCGTTACCTCTGCGGCGCGGCGGATCGCGGCCAGCTCGCCCTCGTCCTTTACGGCGCGAAACTTCTCTACGAGCCCGTCCGCCGCGACCAGCGGGGCTCCGCTCGCGCGCAGCTTCTCGAAGGCCGCGACCGACACGACCTCGGCCTCGAAGGACGTCTCCTCTGCGAGCAGCTCGACTCAACCCGGCGAAGAGGTCGCGCCCGATGTCCACAACCTCGACTCCGGGCACCAGCTTCGCCGCCGCCGTATAGCGAGAATCGGTGCAGAGCCGCACTCGTTTCGTCTCCACCAGCAGCGCCGCGTTCGAGCTGCGAAAGCCTGTCAGGTAGCGCAGATTGGCCTCGTTCGTGACGAGAAGCGGCCGCTCCAGCGCGGCCTGCAGGCGCGCGAGGCGAGTCATTGCTGACTGAAGAATACGAGTGCCTCTCGGTAACCGTCCGGCCCCTTGCCCATGACCGTCTTGGCCGCCACGTCGCGCACGACCGAGATGCGCCGCCACTCCTCACGCGCGTCGACATCGGACAGGTGCACCTCGACCACCGGTACCTCCAGCAGCTCGAGCGCGTCGCGGATCGCGTATGAGTAATGCGTCCAGGCGCCCGGGTTGACGATCACGCCGTCGGCGCTGTCGAGCGCCTCGTGCAGCCATTCGACGAACTGGCCCTCGAAGTTGGTCTGGCGGCAATCGACCTCCAGCCCGAGCTCTTCGGCCCACTCCCTGATCCTGCCTTCCAGCTCGGGCAGCGTGATCACGCCGTAGTGGACGGGATCGCGGCGACCGAGCGTATCCAGGTTGACTCCGTGCAGGACGAGAATGCGCATGTGGGGAGTTTAGGTGAGTAGTCGCCTCAAACCGGTGTGAGGACGTTGAGACCGTTTTGCGCGGCACCCTCGGCGAGGCGCGCGTCGTAGGTCATGACGGTGTCCAGAAAGCCGGCTTCGGCAAGTCGCAGGGCCGTGACCAGGTGAACGGCATCGAGCGTCGCGACCTGCGCTGGAAGTATCGTCTCGGCCGCGTCGAGAAGCGTTTGCTCGAGCGGAACGAGCGCGACCGCGGCGAGGAGCTCGCCCGCCGCCTCGAGCAGGTCGTAGCGCAGGGCAAGCCGGCGCAGTTCAACCCGGAGCAGGCGGCTCGCGACGTGTTGATCGAAGCGGGCGAGCTCGCGCAGAACTGCCGGAGCGTCGGGCTCGCCGAGTAGGACGCGGCCGAGCGCGCTGGTATCCAGGTAGACGGTCGCCACGTCAGCGTCCCTGCTCGCCACGACTCTCGGCCAGGAAGGCGTCGGTCGTGCCGGCGGGGGCGCCCGGCGTGCGCAGGCGTGCCGCTACCTGCTCGAGCCGCCCGGTCGGTGTCGTGGCGCCGGCTTTCGCGCTCAACTCCGCGTAGCCCGCGGAAGAAAACGGAAGTAGCCGCGCCACTTCGCGCCCGTGCTCAGTGACCACCAACTCCTCGCCGCCCTTGACCCGATCGAGATAGCGGCTCAGGTTCTGCCGCAACTCGCGCACTCCGACCTTTCCGGGCATTGTGCGTCGTAGTGTAGCACTTTAGGTACATCCGGCAGAGCGTAATCAGAGAAGATCGATACGAATGTGCCGATTCGGTGCCAAGCAAAGTCGACTCGGTGAGCGTGGACGTTACTAATCGTCGATCAACGTATCGAGCGCCCGCCGCGCCTCGTCCTCGCCGAGCTCGACGCCCCAGACCGGCTTGCCCGGCGCCTCGAGCAGCACGAACTTGGGCTTTCCGCCGGCGACCTTCTTGTCGCGGTAGAGCGCGGCCCAGGCCAGGTCGCGATCGACCGGAACGGGCTTCGGCGCCAGCAGCTGCTCGACCTCTTCCAGCCAGACGGGATCGAGCCCGCGCTCGATCGAGAGCCGGAGCGCGGCCACCAGCCCGAGCGCGACCGCCTCGCCGTGGCTCGGGCTGCCGTAGGCGCCGGCCGTCTCGAGCGCGTGCGCGAAGGTGTGACCGAGGTTGAGCGTGGCGCGGATGTCCCGCTCGCGCGGGTCGCGCAGGCAGATCTCGAGCTTGTGGCAGGCCGAGCCGCGCACCATCTCGGCGTCGGGCAGCTCCCAGAGCTTCTTTCCGGCCAAGAGGCCGGTCTTGACCAGCTCGGCCATGCCCTCGCGCCGCTCCTGCTCGGGCAGCGTGGCGAGCAGGTCGGGATCGATGAGCGTGCGCACCGGCCAGTGGAAGGCGCCGACCAGGTTCTTGCCGCTCGCGATGTTGATCGCCGTCTTCCCGCCGATGCCGGCGTCGACCTGCCCGACCAGCGTGGTCGGCGCGCTCAGCCAGTCGATCCCGCGCATGTAGGTGGCGGCGGCAAAGCCGCCCGTGTCGGTGCTGCAGCCGCCGCCGAGGGCAACGAGAAGATCGCCGCGCTCCAGCGGCAGCTCCTCGAGCAGGTGCTGGTAGCTGGCAAAGGTCTTGGCCTCCTCGCCGGGCGGAAGGATGTGCGACGAACGCAGCCGTGCGCCCAGCGACGCTTTGGCGGCGGCGCCGTAGAGGCGATCGACGTTCTCGTCCGTGACCAGCGATACGTTGCCCTCTCCCGGCGCCAGCTCGCCCAAGCGAGCCAGCGCCCCGGGCGCGACCTCCACCCCGCCCGCGGCCAGGATCGCGCTCTCCAGATCGGACGCGATTGCGTCGGCGCAGTCGCGGTAGACCGGCAGGCGCTCGGCGTAGAGCTTGCGAAAGCTCTCCTCGTCGCGCGCCAGCGGGCGTTTGCCCGAGCCTGCGACGCGGCGCCAGGCCGTGTCCAGATCGATATCCACCAGGATCGTGAAGGCGCGTTCTCGAAGCGCCGTTCGAGTCGCCTCGGCGCCCAGCGCTCCGCCTCCGAGCGCGATCACCGCCGGCTCGCAGGTCGCGAGCGCCTCGCGGATGCGCCGCTCTTCCAGCAATCGGAACTCACTCTCGCCGCGAGCGGTGAAGATCTCCGCGATCGACGTCCCCGTCTCGCGCTCGATCTCGGCATCAACGTCGACGAAGTTCCGTGCCAGCGCCAGCGCCAGATCGGAGCCGAGCATCGTCTTGCCCGCGCCCATGAAGCCGGCGAGGGCGATGTGGCGATCGAGAGCGTGGGTCGGACGGACGTTCACGGGCACCAACTTTCTCCGCCCGCCACCGAGCCACCCGCCCGCGGGGTGGTCGAAAAGTACCGTCCGGCAGCGCAAACAAACGCACGCGCAGGTACCGACTTCGTGCCAATTCCGCGCCGAACGCTCAAGCCGTCTACAGGAGCGGGCATCCCTACCTCGGCGACCAGTCGATCCGCTCGACGTATGCCTTGTAGGCGCTCACGAAATCGGTGAGCGCATCGCCGCCGAATTTCTCCTCGGCGGCCTTGGCCAGCTCGAAGGCGATCGAGGTCTCGGCTACAACCGCCAGCGCCTCGACGGCGGTCGTGTCGGAGCGCTCGACCAGCGCCGCGGCGGGCTCGCCCGTTGACACGTCCACCGAGCGGAGGGGCTTCATCAGAGTCGGGATCGGTTTCATCGCAGCGCGCACGACAACGTCCTCGCCGTTCGTGACGCCGCCCTCCAGGCCGCCGGCTCGGTTCGTCTCGCGGTAGTAACCGCGCTCGTCGCGGAAGATCTCGTCGTGCGCCTCGGAGCCGGGCAACCGCGCCAGTGCGAAGCCCTCGCCTATCTCCACTCCCTTGACCGCCTGAATCCCCATCAGCGCCTGGGCCAGCCGGCCGTCGAGACGGTCGGGCTTGTCGGCGTAGGACCCGAGTCCCGGCGGTACGCCCGTGGCGCGCACCTCGACGATGCCTCCCAGCGTGTCCTGCTCGCGTCTCGCCCTGTCGATCGCCGCTTGCATCGCGGCCTCGGTCGTCGCGCTGCCGATCTGGAGCACCTCGCCCGAAACCTCGATTCCGATCGTGCGCAGGAGCTGCTTGGCGACGGAGCCCGCCGCGACGAAAACGGCCGTGTGCCGGGCGCTGGCCCGCTCGAGCACGTTGCGAATATCGTCGAAGTCGTGCTTGAGCAGCCCGGCGAGATCGGCGTGGCCGGGCCGAGGCAGGGTGACCGGCTTGGCGCCCTTCCCCTCCGGCTTGCCCTCCGGCGCCCAGGGATTCATGCCCCAGGTCCAGTGCGCGTGGTCGCGGTTACCGACGACGAGCGCGAGCGGCGTGCCGAGCGTCATTCCCTGACGCAGTCCCGCCAGCACTTCGATCTCATCCTGCTCGATCTGCTGGCGCGGCGAGCGACCGTAACCCTGCTGGCGCCGACTCAGATCGTTCTCGATCGCGCTCCGGTCGAGCTCCAGCCCGGCCGGCAAGCCGCTCAAAATCGCCACGAGCGCCGGCCCGTGCGACTCCCCGGCGGTGACGAGCGAAAGTGTCATATCACCAATCTATTGGCTCGACGCCGATCTCGCTAGGATGGCGCCGCTCTACTCCGAGCGCAGCGCGGCCCGCATGACGTCGATCGGGGCCTCGATTCCCGTCCACTGCTCGAAGGACGCGGCGCCCTGGCGCAGCAGCACCTCGAGTCCGTCCACCACCGTCTTGCAGCCGGCTGCGCGCGCCGCCGCGATCAGCGCCGTCGCTGCTCGATCGGGTTTGTAAGCGAGATCGACGACCTGTTGACCGGCGCGCGGCGGTACCGGGAGCTCGTCCTTGATCGGCGTGGCGTTGATGATGATTCCGACCTCTTCCCCGCTTGGCGGCCAGGCGAGCTCGCGCACCTCGAGCTCGGGCGCGAGCGCCCGCACGAAGGCGGCCAGCTCCTCTGTTCGCTCGGCGCTGGAGATCGCAAGCGAGGCGATTCCGGCGTCGACGAGCGCCGCCGCCAGCGCCTGGGCCGCGCCGCCGGCGCCGAGCATCAGCACCTTCGCGCCTTCCGGCTCGACCGCGCTGGTGACCGCGAAGCCGTCGGTCGAGGTGCCGAAGAGAGTGCCGTCCTCGCGCACGACGACGGTGTTGACCGAGCCGCCGCGCGCCGCGATCGGCGACAGCTCTTCGCACAGCTCGCAGGCGGCCAGCTTGTGCGGAATCGTCACGTTGGCCCCGACGAAGCCGAGCGCGGCCAGCCCGCGTAAGGCGTCCGCCAGCGCCGCCGGCTGCACGTGCAGCGGCACGTAGGCCCAGTCGAGCCCGCGGGCCTCGAAGGCGGCGTTCTGCATCCGCGGCGAGAGCGAGTGCGCGACGGGATCGCCGATCAGACCGACCAGGCGAGTGCTGCCGGCGATCACTTGATGTACCCCCAGGTCTTCTCGTGGGCGACGAAGTCGGCGTAGCTCGAGGTGAAGTAGTGCTGCCTCGTGTGCGGCTTGCGCAGGTAGTAGAGGTAGTGGTGGCGCCGGTCGGGATGGGCGGCGGCCTGCATCGAGGCCAAGCCGGGGTTGGCGATCGGCGTCGGCGGCAAACCGAAGCGGCGGCCGGTGTTATAGGGGCTTTTGCTGTTCAGATGCGGAGACAGCGGTTGAGTCGGCTGCAGATTCAGCCCGTAGCGAAGTGTCGCATCGATTCCGAGTTTCATGTGATCGTGCAGACGGTTATAGATCACCCCCGCCACTTTCGCCCGTTCGTCGGGCGAAAACGCCTCTTTCTCGATCATCGAGGCGATGATCAGCACGTCGTAGCGGGTGAGGTTCTTGGAATGCGCGTAGCGTAGGTCGAGCTTCTTCCAGGCGGTGCGAAAGGCAATCAGCTGGTCACTCACGAGCCGCTCGGTCGGGGTCGCGCGGAGGAACTCATAGGTGGCCGGGAAGAGGAACCCCTCCAGTGGCCGCGCCTTACCGTCGCCGGCGTAGCGTCCGGGCAAGGACGAGCTCCGCGTCAGCTTCTTGTACTTTTCCTCCGAGAGCGCAGGATCGATACCGCGCTCCTTGAGCGCTATCTGATCGACTGCGGTGATGCGCGCCGCCATCTCGCGGCGCGTGAAGCCCTCGGGGAAGACGATCTTGAACGGCTTGACGAGCGTGGTCGTGGTCGTCGCGGCCTTGTTCGAGCCATGCTCGAGCGCGGGTCGAACGACGGCGTAGAGCAGCCCGATCAGCCCAGCCAGAATGAGCAGAGCGATCAGGCGCCGGCGGTAGATCTGCCAGCGTGTCAGGCGCGGGCGCGGCGGCTTGTAGCCGGGCGGCAGGCTCAGTTTTCGCGGTCGCTCGACCATCTCAGAAAGCTCTCCAGTAGGTGTGCGGCGGCGCGCGCGTCTTCGGGCGTCTCGGACGGAGTTCGCGCGGCCAGGACGGTGGTCATGCGCTCATCGAACAGCTCGACCGGCACGGCCACCTTATCCCGTAGCCGTTTGGCGAAGGCCTCGGTCTCGCGTGCCTGCTCACCGTGCTCGCCGCGCAGGGTGAGCGGCAGGCCGACGACGATCTGCTCAGGCTGCTCCTCGGCGATCAGAGCGAGCAAGCGCTCGGCGCCCCGCTTCGTCCCGACGCGCTCGACAACCGTCAGCGGACGGGCGATGACACCGTTCGGATCCGAGACGGCGACTCCCGTCCGGGCCGATCCGTAATCGAGCGCAAGCACCTTCACCGCGGCGATTCTAGCCGTGACGTTCTCTCGAGCCGGGTACGGACGACTATCCGAGCTTGCTCAGAATCGCCTCGACCCCGGCCTGAAGCGCTTCGGACAGCTTCTCGGGGTCTTTGCCACCCGCTCGGGCCATCCCTGCGCGTCCGCCGCCGCCGCCGCCGACGAGTGCCGCAGCGGCACGCACAACCTGCACGGCGTCGAGGCCCCGGTCCTCGAGCGTCTTGTCGAAGTTGCAGACCAGGTGCACGCGTCCGTCTTCGACCGCGCCGACGACCACGGCGGCGGGCGCGTGCTTGTTTTTGAGCTGATCGGATACGGCGAGCAACCCCTCGGCGTCTACGCCCTTCACCTCGGCGGCGACGACCTTGACGCCGTCGCGTTCCTCCTCGTGGTCGATCACGATCTCGGGCCCACTGCCGACGACTGTCGCCTTCTTCCCCGCCTCCTTGCGCAGCCGCCCGAGCTCGGCCTCGAGCTTGTCGGCCTCGGCCGCGCGCTCGCGCAGCAGCCCGACCGCCGCTCCCGAGGTGACGGCCTCGATCCGGCGCAGGCCCGAGCCGATCGAGCCCTCCGAGACGATGGCGAAGGTGCCGATCTCGGCACTGGTACGCACGTGCGTACCGCCGCACAGCTCGCGCGAGACGTCCTCGACCTCGACGACGCGAACCATGTCGCCGTACTTCTCGCCGAAGAGCGCCATCGCCCCCAGCGAGCGGGCCTCCTCGATCGGCGTCACGAACGTGTGCACGGGGTGATTGGCGAAGATGTCCTCGTTGACGAGGCGCTCGACCTCTTCGCGCTCCGCCGCTGTCAGAGCCTTGTCGTGCGAGAAGTCGAAGCGCAGCTTGTCGGGCCGCACTGCCGAGCCTGCCTGGCGCGCATGCTCACCGAGCACCTGCTGGAGCGCCTTGTGGAGTAGGTGCGTCGCCGTGTGATTGGCCATGGTCGGGAAGCGCGACGGCCAGAGCACTACCGCGCGCACCCGCTCGCCGGCTTTGAAGCCCTCGCCGCGGAAGAGCAGCGTCTGATCGTCCTCGAAGCGGAAGGTCTGCTCGAGCTCGGCGCGCGCTCCGCTCTCCTCGCTCTCGATGAAGCCCTGGTCGCCGACCTGCCCGCCGCCCTCGGGATAGAAGGGCGACTCGCGCAACTTGGCCAGGAAGAGCCCCTCTGCCACCTCCTCGAGCGCGCCGACCTGAGTCAAGACCTCGGTCTTCTCGTAGCCGACGAACTCGGTCTTGAAGCCGGCCTGGTTCGAGAATTTCGCCGCGCGCTTGTCCTCGCCGCGGGCGCCGGCGCGCGAGCGTTCCTTCTGCTCTTCCATCCGCTTGGTAAAGCCGTCCTCGTCGACCGTCATGCCGCGCTCCTGCGCCAGCTCGCGCGTCAATTCCAGCGGGAAGCCGTAGGTGTCGTGGAGCTTGAAGGCGTCCTCGCCCGGCACCTGCTTTCCCTTGGCCAGATCCTCGAACAGGCGCATTCCGCGGGCGAGAGTCTGAGAGAAGCGCTCTTCTTCCGCCGTCAGGACAGCCTTGAGCTCCTTCGCGTGCTCTTTCAGCTCCGGATAGACGCCGCCCATCTGCTCGATCACGACCTCGGCGAGGCGCGCCAGGAAGGGCGCCTCCAACCCGATCCTGGAGCCGTGCTGAACGGCACGGCGGATGACCCGGCGCAGGACGTAGCTGCGACCCAGGTTGCCCGGCTTGACCCCTTCGGCGGCGAGAAAGGCCATCGCCCGCCCGTGATCGGCGAGCACGCGCTGGGACTTGGTCGCCGCATCCGACTCGCCGTAGCGCGTGCCCGAAGCCTCGGCGACCCAGTCCAAGATCTCCTGGAAGCTGTCGATCTCGTAGACCGAGGCGACGTCTTGTAGAACGACGGCGCCGCGCTCCAAGCCGAGCCCGGTGTCGATGTTGTGGCGCGGCAGATTCGTCACGCTCCCGTCGGCGTGCTGCTCCAGCTCCATGAAGACGAGATTCCAGAACTCGAGGAAGCGGTCGCAGGAGCAGCCCGGTGCGCAGTCCGGCTTGCCGCAACCCCGCTCAGGCCCGCAATCGAAGTAGATCTCCGAGCAGGGGCCGCAGGGGCCCGTCGGCCCGGCCTTCCAGAAGTTGTCCTCGCCCAGGCGAACGATCCGCTCGGAGGAAATACCAACCCGCTCCCAGGCGACGATGGCGACCTCGTCGGCGTCGAGCGAGAGCTCGGGGTTGCCGCGATAGACGGTCGCCCAGAGCTTGGCCGGGTCGAGCTTCATCTGAACTGTCACGAACTCCCAGGCCAGCTCGATCGCCCCATCCTTGAAGTAGTCGCCGAACGAGAAGTTGCCGAGCATCTCGAAGAAGGTGAGATGTCGAGCGGTGCTGCCGACCTCTTCGATGTCGGTGGTGCGGAAGCACTTCTGCACCGAGGCCAGACGCTCGGCCGGAGGCTGCTCCAGACCGAGGAAGAAGGGCTTGAGCGGTTGCATGCCGGCGGTCGTCAGTAACACCGACGGGTCATAGGTGGCAGGCACGAGCGAGCTCGAAGGCTGGAGCAGGTGCTCCTTGCCCTGGAAGAAGGAGAGAAACCCCTCGCGAAGCTCAGCTGACGTGCGCACGCGGAGATTGTATGCGTGGAATCGCCGCGCGCCGGATCTTGCGCCCGGTGCTCACCGCAACAAGACGCCGGCGCGACCGCCCAGGCGGTCGCGCCGATTACCCTAATAACCTTGGCTCCCGGCGGACGGCGCTACGGAAGGCCGGTCACGCTGACCGGTGTCGAGCTGTCATCCGTTGAGCCGTCGCCGAGCTGGCCGGAGTAGTTGGCGCCCCAGCACTTGACCGCGCCGGTGTCGAGAACGGTGCAGCTGTGGTTCTCGCCGGCATCGATAGCGGTGGCTCTTGCCGTGACCCCATCGATCCCGCTGACTGCGACCGGAATCGAGCTTCCGATCGTCGTGTTGTTGCCGAGCTGGCCGGAGTAGTTGGCGCCCCAGCACTTGCCCGCGCCGGTGACGAGAACGGCGCAGCTGTGGTTACCGCCGGCACTGACGGTGGCGGCTCTTGCCGTGACCCCATCGATCCCGCTGACTGCGACCGGAGTTGAGCTGTCGTTCGTCGTGCTATCGCCGAGCTGACCGGAGTAGTTGGCGCCCCAGCACTTGACCGCGCCGGTGTCGAGAACGGCGCAGCTGTGGTACTGGCCGGCGCTGACGACGGTGGCTTTTGCCGTGACGCCATTTATCCCGCTGACTGCGACCGGAGTTGAGCTGTTAGTCCTCGTATTGTTGCCGAGTTCTCCGTCGTCGTTGTAGCCCCAGCACTTAACCGCGCCGGTGTCGAGAACGGCGCAGCTGTGGTAGCCGCCGGCACTGATGGCGGTGGCTTTTGCCGTGATCCCATCGATCCCGCTGACTGCGACCGGAGTTGAGCTGTTAGTCCTCGTATTGTTGCCGAGCTGACCGGAGGAGTTGGCGCCCCAGCACTTGACCGCGCCGCTGGAGAGAAGTGCACAGCTGTGAAAACCGCCGGTACTGATGGCGGTGGCTTTGACCGTGACCCCGTCGATCCCGCTGACTGCGACCGGAATCGAGCTGTCGGTCGTCGTACCGTCCCCGAGTTCGCCCCATTCGTTGTAGCCCCAGCACTTGACCGCGCCGTTCGAGAGAAGTGCGCAGCTGTAGTAGCCACCGCCTGAGTCGGTTGAGTAGCCGCCGGCACTGACAGCGGTGGCTTTTACCGTGACCCCATCGATCCCACTGACTGCGACCGGAGTTGAACTGTCGATCGTCGTGTTGTTACCAAGTTCTCCGTAGTAGTTGCCGCCCCAGCACTTGACCGCGCCAGTGGAGGTAAGGGCACAGGTGTGATGGGAGCCAGCGCTAACGGGCGTCGTCGAGGGAGCTGCCACCACAGCGGTCTGCGCCGAATTCGCGCTCGGCGAGCCATAGGAGTTTGTCGCCGTGACGACGACGCGAACGGTCGAGCCAACGTCTCCAGAAACGAGAACGTAGGAGCTGGAGGTCGCGCCCGAGATATCGGCGCAGCTCGGGGTGCAACGTTGCCATCGGTACGTGTAGGACGTTGGCGAGTTGTTCCACGTTCCGTCTGAGGCAGTAAGCGTCCGGTTCTGAATGGCAGTGCCGGAGATCGTCGGCAGTGTGTTGTTAACGGGCGCCGAAGTACCGGCGGTTGCGCTTACGAGCCCCGTTCGCTCCGAGGTTGCGCTCGTCGAGCCGTAGGAGCTTGTCGCCGTGACGGCGACGCGGACGGTCTTGCCAACGTCTCCAGAAACGAGAGCGTAGGAGCTAGAGGTTGCGCTAGTGATATCGCTGCAATTCGCTCCATAGGAGTCACACCTGCGCCATTGGTACGCCCAGGAAGTCGGCGAGTTGCTCCACGATCCGTTTGAGGCAGTGAGCGTCTGGCCCTGAATAACCGAGCCGGAGACGGTTGGCAGCAAAGTGTTAGCGGGCGGCACGCCAACGACACCCGTTTGACTCGAGGTGGCGGTGGCGTAGCCGTAGTCATTATCGGCTTCGACAACTACACGGATGGTCTTACCTACATCCAAGGAAATCGGCCAATAGGAGCTCCCGTATGCACTCGAGATATAGACGCAGTTAGCACCTGAGGAGTCGCAGCGGTACCACTCGTAGTAATAGTCGTACGGTGAGTTACTCCAGGAGCCCGTTGAGGAAGTGAGTGTCTGGCCCTGGGCGGGTGTACCGGAGATGGTCGGAAGAGTGAGGTTCGCCGGTGGTAGCCCGTCGACCCAAGCCGTCCTTGCCGAGGTTGCGCTCGCCGAGCCATAGGAGCTCGTCGCCGTGACGACGACGCGGATCTGCAAGTCGAGATCTGCGGAAACGAGGGTGTAAGCGCTTGATGTTGCGCCCGAGATGTTCACGCAACTTGCATCGGAGTAATCACAGCGACGCCACTGGTAGGTGTGGGAGGTCGGCGAGTTGTTCCAGGAGCCGGTTGAGGCGGTCAGCGTCTGACCCTGCGTGGTCGTACCGGCGATGGTTGGCAAAGTGGTGTTCGCGGGCGGTAGACCGACCACCACGGCCGTCTGACTCGAGGTGGCGCTTGTCGAGCCAGAAGCGTTGTTAGCTGTGACCACCACCCGAATAGTCGAGCCGGCATCTGCAGTAGCCGAGAGTGTAAGAGCTAATTGTTGCGCCTGAGATGTTCAGGCAACTTGCACCGGAGCTGGTGCAGCGACGCCATTGATAGGAGTAGGACGTCGGCGATTTGCTCCAGGAACCGCTTGAGGCATAGAGCGTCTGGCCCTGCGTCGTGGCGCCCAAGATGATCGGCAGAACGGTGCTGGCGGGCTTGTTTCCAGTCGTGCTGACAGGGCTGGCGGCGGTAACAACCTTGAAGCTGAGGGTCTTACTTCCGCCATCGGCGGATAGCTTGAGCCGGTGGCTACCGGCCTTGATCGCCTTGCCGGCGAAGAGCTTCTTGACCGTCATCGAGTAAGAGCCCTTGAAGCTGCCTGCCTTCTTGACGCTCTTGACCGTCTGCCACTTGGAGCCCTTCTTGAAGCTGAGCAGATAGCCGAAGCTCTTGCTCGTAGCCGAAAACTTGTAGACGAGCTTGACCTTATTCGCCTCTGCCTTCGTGAAGCTCTTCTTGGCCAGGCGAGCCGAGATCGTTGCAGAGGAGGCTTTGCTCGCGGCGGCGCCTGCGAGCGAAGACGTACAGCCGAGGATCAGGGCACAGAAGACGGCGCCTGCTACGAGACAAACCGTGCTTCGGCGACTCAGGGGGACGATCCGTACAACCGGCGACAGGCGGGCCACTTTCCTACCTCCACGGGCGGGCTCTCAAAGAAACGAGCGTGTTGACAGGGGGTACTATCGGATACTCATTAATTCGAGCCAAAACTGCATACCCCTATCGGGTGATGCGAGCCGCAGAGAGAAAATCCGAGAAATCGGCCGTGCCGATCGGGCGAGCGCGCAAGGCGTTTCGCCTCTCGCGACCAAGTCCCCGCTCTCCGGCCTCAAAGAGCGGGCTCAGGTCAGTGGTCTAGGTTGTCGCCCTCGGGCGCTATCTCGGCCCGCGCCTTCTCGAGCGCGCGTCTGATCAACCTCGAGACGTGCATCTGCGAGATGCCGATCTTCTGCGCGATCTGCGACTGGGTCAGGCCCTCGTAGAAGCGCAGGTTCAGGATCATCCGCTCGCGCTCGTCGAGCACCCGCAGTCCCGGCTCGAGCACCGCTCTGTCTTCCGAGATCTCGTACTCGTGCTCTTCGCTGCCGATCGACTCGAGCGGGTCGAGCTCGTCGTCGTCGCCACCCGAGCCAACCGAGAGGGACAGCGGGCTGTAGGCGCGACCGGTCTCGAGAGCCTCGAGCACCTCTTCCTCGCTCGCCCCGGTCGCCTCGGCCAACTCGGGGATTGTCGGCGAGCGGCCGAGCTCGCTCGTCAGCTGGTCGACGACTCGCATCAGCTGGATGCTCAGCTCCTGCAGGCCGCGGGGAACCCGCACAGCCCAGCCGTGGTCGCGGAAGTGGCGCTTGATCTCGCCGATGATGTTCGGCGTCGCGTAGGTGGTCAGCTCGACGCCACGATCGATGTCAAAACGGTCGATCGCCTTGATCAGGCCGATCGCGCCGATCTGGACGAGGTCGTCGAGCTGCTCGCCGCGCGACGCGTAGCGACGCGCAAGCGAGCGCACCAGCGACATGTAGCGCTCGATCAGCTGCTCGCGCGCAGCCCGATCGCCCTGTTCGTGATAGCGGCGAAGAAGCTCTTTGTCGTCAGGGCTCAAGAGCGGCCTCGATCGAGCTTGACAGGACGGCTTCCCGGTTAGAAGCGAACGATCGCCCCTTGGGACGCTCTGCGCGAACGCCGATCACTCAGCCCACCCTCAGCGTGAGCCGTCCGGATGAACGATCGCCTTGCGCAGGACGAGCCAGCGCTCGTCGTTACTCCTCTCGATCTCCACGGTATCGGTGAGAGTCGAGAGCACTCGGCGCAGCCCGACACCGTCCTCTTGGCGCTCGAGCTCCGCCAGAAGGTGGTCGTCGGGCGGCCCGAAGCGCATTTCAAGTTGATCGGACGAGGCGCGGAAGACGAGCTGGATCGGGCCGTCGGGGCGCAGACGTCCGAGTAGCTCGGCCAGCGCGAGCTGCCAGTCCTCGAGGTTCTCGATGGTCAGCTCGAGCCGCGCGGCTAGGCCGGCCAGAACCAGACAAGGGACTTTGTGCCAGCGAGCTTCGCGAGGCAGTTTGAGCACTATCTCGTCCAAGAGCCCTACTCCTCGCTCGGGTTCTTCTCCTCTTCGGCCCGGGAGTCGAACTCCTCGGCGAAGCGGTCCTCGCGCTCCTCGGCCGCAAAACGCGCCGCCGCCATGGCCGCCGCGAAATCATGCTCGACCTTGTAGGTCGCGAAACCGTGCGCGACGGCGGCCGCGAAAGCAGCGATCTTCCTGGCCGGCAGCTTGACGGCGCCGGCGACGGCGCGCATGACGGTGTCCACGCTCCCGACGGCATCGACGGCACTGTCGGTCACGATATCGAGCTTGTCGAGCTGGTCGTTGACGCGATCGATCGAGCCGCCCGCTTTGTTGATCACCGGCACCAACTCCTGCTCGACGCCCTTGACCAGAGAGGAAACGCGGTCGAAAACCCCCGCCAGGCGAAGGAACGCGTAGCCGAGCGTCAGCCCGATGACGATCAGAAAGAACGCGAGTGCCGCGTAAGCGACGCTACCGGCTGTGGATGAGAGAAGAAGCATCGAGACAGTGTGGATCTTAAAGGCTATCGACGCGGAGCGGCACGTTCCAGGGAAACCGGGTGCGCAGACCGGCTGCAGGCTTATCGGGCGGAGGTGACCAGGCCGAACCCCGCCACGACCTCGTCGTCGTAAAGCACCGCGGCCTGACCGGGCGCGACGGCGTAGGCCGGCTCGAGCAGGTGGAGCCGGAAGCCGGCGGCCGTGGGCTCGACCTCGGCCGGTAGCGCAGGCGAGCGGTAGCGGAGCTTCGCCTCGGCGCGCTCGAGCGGTAGGTAGAGCTTCCCGCGTGCGCTCACGCTGCTACGCGCAAGCGCCCGTTCTGAGCCGACCACGACCAGGTTCTTTTTTGCCTGCGTTCGCAGCACGTACAAGGGCCCGGCGCTCGACGCGATGCCCAGACCGCGCCGCTGCCCCGCGGTGAAGCGCCAGTACCCGTCGTGGTGGCCGAGCGGCTCGCCACGATCTCCGACCACTTCGCCGCGAGCCGAGACCACGCCGCGGCGAGCGAGGAAGTCGCGGTAATCGGCGCCGGCCAGGAAGCAGGCCTCCTGACTCTCGGGCCTGTTTGCGACCCCGAGGCCGGCGCTCGCCGCCCGCTCACGCGTCTCGCTCTTCACCAGGTCGGCGAGTGGAAACCAGAGCCGATCGAGCAGCCTCGGATCGAGCGCGGCGAGCATGTAGGACTGATCCTTCTCGCGGTCACGAGCGCGTGCGACGAGCAGCTTCCCTCCCCGTTCGACGAGCCGCGCGTAGTGGCCGGTCGCCAGCCTCGCGGCGCCGGCGCGACGAGAAAAGGCAAGCAGCCGGTCGAAGCGGAAGAAGCCGTTGCAGCGAACGCAGGGATTGGGCGTCAGGCCCGCCGCGTAGCTGCGGATGAACGGCTCGACCACGGCCCGCGAGAACTGCTCACGCAGATCGAGCGTGACGTGCGGTAGACCCAACCGATGACAGGTGGCACGCGCCAGCCGCACCGAATCCGGCGAGCAGCAGGCCGCCTCGCTGTCCGGGCCGTCCGGATCGATCCAGAGCCTGAGCGTGACCCCGATCGCCTTCGGTCCCGCTTCCAGCAAGGCGACGGCGCTATCCACCCCGCCCGACATCGCGACCGCGATCCGCTCGGGATCGGGCGTCGCGCTAAAAACCGGCCCGATCGCCGCCGCGAGCGCCTCGACCGCGAGCGGTTCCCCGCCGACGGCCGCCGCCTCGAGCAGGTTCAGCCCTACGAGGGCCTCGTCGAGCCCGTCGGCGTCGGCTTCGACGATCGTCTCGCCCTGTAGCCGCAGCCGCACCGAAGCCCACTCGCCGCCAATCGTCGCATCGCCGAAAACTGTTTTCACGCAGTCAGGCTAGCCGAGCGGTGGGTTGGCTCAGCGATCGCGTGATCATCCGAAGGACTGTGAATCCAGGTTCGCCGCCGCGACCGACCTGTGCGGGCGCGGCTCACAAACCGCCGTCCCCAAGCCCCCACACCACGAACACTGACCACAACTCACGGCCAGCCCGCCCCGCTCCTAAGGAGCAGACGAGCACACGCGCCAAAGGCGCGGAGACTCGTACGCCTCAGTAAGCCGGCGGGAGTCCCGAGGGACTCCCGCCGGAAAGAACCACCCTGCCGCACCTTCGCGCCCAAGTGAACCTGTACATACAGGTGGGTGCCCTGCCTCACCTCGGCGACCTCGTAAGAGGCGGCGCCTCCGCTTGGACGCGGGCTCCCGTTTACTTGGTGTTGGTTCTACGTTGTCGCGCGAAGCTCCGAACAGGGTCGAACCACCTCACTTTAGCTCGCCCACGTAATCCCGCGCGGGAAGTCATCGGTGAGACCGAGCGCCGATCTCAGAACGCGGGTTTTAGAGCTCGTTTCAATTGACGACCCGCCGACTGGCTGCGATCAGTGAGAGCGAAGCGAGGACGCAGGGAGCACCCGTATCGACAGAGATACGGGTGCGGCTGAGGACGAAGCAGCGCGCCGCTGAGCGTGGCCAGGCGGTGGAGTGCTTCATTTGAAACGCGCTCTTAGCCGGCTCTACTGGGCGAAGCGCCAGCGGATGTCGGTGGTACTACCGATGTTGAGCTTGACGGCAAGCGCGGGAGTTAAATCGAGCCCTCGACCGGGGACGTACGGGCCGCGGGCGATTACCTGAGTCAGAACCTGCGTGTCGCCGTAGGCAATGAAAATCCTCGTTCCACAGGGAAGGCTCGGGTGTGCCACGCCGAAGGTCGTGACACCGATCGTGACACCACACGCGGTCGTCTTCCCCTTGTCGGTGAGCGAGAGGATGCCGGCGCGAACGTCATTCCAGCTCGTGCCCGGAGCGGGTACGGCCTTCACCTTTCCCGTCGTGCGAGGCGGGCTCGAGTCGAGCTGATGCACGAGCGCCAGCGCTCCCAACGCGGCTATCAGCGCCACGCCGGCAAGCACGCCGATTCGCTGCGCGAAGAGCCTCAAGAGCGGCCTCGGCCGGGAGCGCGATCCAGTTCAGACGAGTGGAAGTCGAGCCGACTGTCGGCGGCGCCGGGCGTATGCGCGGCAACCGTCACTTGCTCGCGGGACCGCGCAGGAGATCGGCGAACGATTCGCGCACGAGATCGTCGAACTCCGGTGGAAGCTGGCCATCCGAATCGGCGAACTCGCGCAGGTAGACGAGCATCATCGAGCGCTCGTAGTCCCGCTCCGGGTCGGGCTTGACCTGAGCGGCAAGAAGCCGCTCCAACTGCCAGACGTTCCAGCCGCCGACTGGTCCGGTCGCCTTGCGGGCATCGGGGCCGGCGGCGATCTCCGCCATCAGCGAGTGAGGCCTTTCGGGCTCGGCCCGCTGCGATAGAGTGGGCGCCGGTTCGCTCCGCGGCGCGCTCGCCGCGTCGGAGACAGAGCCGGCAGAGCCTTCGGCCACCGCTGGAGGCGCGGCCGCCTCTCGCGTCGAAGACTCCGGCCGCGCCTCCGGCATTCCCGTCTTCTTCTCGATTGGCTCGGCGGGCCTTTCGACGGAGGTTCCGACGGCGGAAGTAACGGGCGCGGGCGGATTTACCGGAGCCGTAAGCTCCGGCTCCGGGCTACGCGCCTCTTCCTCCGACTCGTGTGGATGCAGCCTGGCAGTCAAGCGCTCCGAGATCGAGTGGCCGGCGGCTACCGGCTCGGCCTTGCTCAGTTTTTCGACGGTGAAGGACGGGCGTGGACTGTAGCGCGGCTCGTTGCTGCCCCTGTAGATCTCGCTCTCCTTGCGGCGCATCCGCCGAGCGTCGGCTCGCTCGCGCCGGCTGAGGCCGTCGCGCCAGATCTCGTAGAGAAACACGAGCCCGTAGGCGGCGAAGATGATGAAGACGAGGACGGCCACCGGCGGATCGAAGACCAGCCAGGCGGTCAGCCAGACCCCGATCAAGAAGGCGACTTCGAGCAGGAAGCTCGGTTTGAGGTGGATCTTCCCCAGCATTCTTCAGCGATCTCCGACGAGAGGATGACGCAGCTCGGCCGATTCAGCGCCGAGTCGGACCAGCTCATTGTCCATGTCGATCACGCGCCAGGCAAGGCCCGACGTGCAGCGGAGCGCGTGGAAATCAGAGGTAGCGCCGAGGTCCGTCCTCGCCCGGGCCTTCCTGATCCGTCTCGTCTTCCTCTTCCGAGGCTCCGTCTTCGTCGGAGTCGGTGGAACCGAAGGTCCAGCCTTCGTCCTCGCTATCGCTCGGCTCGCCTTCCTCCTCGACCTCGGGCTCCTCCTCGTCCTCCAGCTCAGTCATGGTCGCCTCGGGCTCGGCCTGATCGACCTCGGGCGCGGCGGCTCTGGGCTGCCAGGGTTTCGGCTGCTCGACCTCGGGCTCCTCCTCGACCTCGGGCTCCTCGGGCTCGGGCGTGGTGACCATGGGCTCGCTAGCCGTCGGCTGCTCGACTTCCGGCTCGGGCTCGTCCGGCGTAGCCGCGGCGGCCGCTGCACCGGCCTGCAGCATCGAGGTCGCCTGTCGCATCACGCCGCCCGGCGAGCGAGCGCTCTGCGCCTCGCGATCGGCCGCCTGAACGAGCGAGTCCGCCACTCGGCCAACCTTGTCCTCGCCGAGACCGGCGGCGCCGAGTAGCTGCTCGGCACCCTGCTGGGCGCGCGTCATGATCGAAGCGGCCTGGGCCCGTGCCCACTCCAGCGTTCCTTCGACCTCGGCGCGTGCCGCGTTGGTGAGCTCGGTCGCCTGGTGCCGCGCCTGCTCGAGCAGCTTGTTCCCGCGCGATTCCGCTTCGCGCAGCTCCTGCGAGGCCTCGCGCTGGGCATTGGCGAGCAGCTCGCGCGACTCGTTGCGAGCGACGCCGAGGATCTCCTGGCGCTGGCGCTCGGACTCCTGACGGAAGCGCTCGACCTCGACTGCGCGGGCAGACAGCTCCTGCTGACGTGTCCTGATCTCCTCTTCCGTGCGCGAGAGCTGCGTGGTGGAGGCGGTCTGGGCGTCGCGCTCGAGCGCATCGGCGAACTCGGCTGCGGAACGGATCAGGTGCAGCGCATCCATGCGAACGGCATGACCGCTGGGCTCCATGCTCGAACGACCTGCCGCCTGCAGCACGCGTAGCTGCGCCTGAAGCTGAGCTACGTGGCGCTGGAAGGCATCGAACGCAGTTCGAACCTGGTCGGGGTCATATCCGTGATCGGTGAACGGAACGTCCTCGATGCGCGGAAGGGACGTCAGCGGCGCCGGTTGCGCTCTTCCTGGATCTTGCGTGGACATTGCTCGCTCCCCTCGCTCAAACGTGAGTACTAGTCAGAAATTCGGGTGTGACTGAAGTATGCCTGCTCCATCGGTTGATTTCCGTAACGGGATTAGCGGGGAGGCGCTATCGGCTTGATGCGCAGCTCGCGCAGGTTCTTGGGATCGGCTTCGGAGGGGGCGCCGGTCATCGGGTCGGCGCCGGCCTGGTTCTTGGGAAATGCCTGCGTATCGCGGAGATTCGACTCGTGCCCCAGCACCATCAGCATGCGCTCGATACCGAAGGCGATTCCTCCGTGCGGCGGCGCGCCCGTCGCGAGGGCGTCGAGCAGGAACCCGAACTTGCCGCGTTGCTCCTCGGGCGCGATGCGGAGGAGCTCGAACAGCTTCTGCTGTAGCTCCGGCTCGTGGATCCTGAACGAGCCGCCGCCCAGCTCGACTCCATTCCCAACCAGGTCGTAGGCGAGCGCCCGCGCGGCGCCGGGATCGCTCTCGAGCAGCGCCTCGTGGCCGGGCGCGGGACGGGTGAAGGGATGGTGAACGGCGTCCCAGCGCTCGAGCTCGGCGTCCCACTCCAGCAGCGGAAAGTCGGTCACCCAGAGGAAGCGCCAGGCGTCTTCGTCAACCAGGCCGAGCTCGGCGCCCAGCTTGAGCCGCAGCTGGCCGAGCACACGGGCGACGACGGCGGGCTCGCCGGCGCCGAACAGGACGGTGCTGCCGGGATCGCTGCGGAACAGCTCGAGCTCCGGCCTCCGAGAGGAACTTGGCGATCGGCGAGCGCGGCTCTCCGTCCTCGCCGTAGACGACGTAGGCGAGCCCGCCGGCTCCCCACTCCTTGGCGAACTCCTCCAGTTTGGCCAGATCGCCGCGCGAGTACTCCTGCGGCAGGCGCAGAAAGCGAACGCAGGGTGCCTTGGCGAAGACGCCGAACTCGGAGCCGCGCGTGATCTCGGTCGCCTCCTCGATCTCGAGCCCGAAGCGGAGGTCGGGCTTGTCCGAGCCGTAGCGAGCCAGCGCCTCGTCCCAGCTCATGCGCAGGAAGGGCGCCTCGAGCTCGACATTCAGGCACTCACGCCATACCGCCTGGATCATTTGCTCCATCAGCGCGAAGAGCTCGTCGAGGTCGGGGAATGCGACCTCGACGTCGAGCTGAGTCAGCTCCTGCAGGCGATCGGCGCGCAGATCCTCGTCGCGGAAGCAGACGGCGATCTGGTAGTAGCGATCGAAGCCGGCGACCATCAGGATCTGCTTGTAGAGCTGCGGCGACTGCGGCAGCGCGTAGAAGCGCCCGGGCTGCAGGCGCGCCGGCACGAGGAAGTCGCGCGCGCCCTCGGGGGTCGGCTTGCCGAGAATGGGCGTCTGGATGTCGAGGAAGCCGGCCGCTTCCATCACCCGGCGCATCACGCCGATCATCCGCGCGCGCAGGGCGATGTTCTTTTGCAGGCGCTCGCGGCGCAGGTCGAGCCAGCGATTGCGCAGGCGCAGCGTCTCGTCGACGTTCTCCTCGTCGAGCTGGAAGGGAAGCGGCGGGCAGCGCGAGATGATCTCCAGCTTCTCGATCTGCAACTCGATCTCGCCGGTCGGGAGCTTGGGATTGACCGCCTCGGGGTCGCGCGCCACTACCTCGCCCTCGACGCGCAGAACGAACTCGTTTCGGATCTCGTGCGTCAGGGCGAAGGCATCGGGCGAGCGCTCGGGATTGATCACCAGCTGGCAGACGCCGGCCCGGTCGCGCAGGTCGATGAATACGAGGCCGCCGTGGTCGCGACTAGTGTCGACCCAGCCCGAGAGGGTCAGCTTCTTTCCGATCTGCTCGCGGCGAACCTCGCCGCACATCAGGTCGCGCCACTTCACGCCAGCTCTTCCTCCAGCTTCTCGTAGGAAACGGCCTCGTCCGGCTTGCCCGGGCGGCGAAGCGTAGCCTCCGCGGCGGCCGCGATCACGGTCAAGTCTGCGCCCAGGCGCTGGGCGTGAGTCAGCTGACCCTTGAGCGAGCGCCCCGCGTAGTCGGTCTCGCAGCTTCGACCCCGCGCCCGCAAACTGGTCATCAGCGCCAGCACGCGCTCGCGCGGTGCGCCCGGCTCAGAGGCGAAGAAGACGTCGATCTCGGGCCCGGAAGGCGTCTCGTCTTGCTCGGCGCTGAGCACGATCCGCTCGATTCCGCTGGCGAAGCCGACCGCGGGCGTCGGCGGGCCGCCGATCGTCTCGATCAGATAGTCGTAACGGCCCCCGGCCGAGACGGTGTCCTGGGCGCCCAGCCCGGGCGCGACGAACTCGAAGGTGGTGCGGGTGTAGTAGTCGAGCCCTCGCACCAGCCGGGGCGCAAGCTCGTAGGCGACGCCGCAAGCGTCGAGATAGCGCTTGACCGCGGCGAAGTGCTCGCGGCACTCCGCGCAGAGCGCGTCGCCGATCGTCGGGGCGCCTTCGAGCAGCGCGGACAGCTCGGGGTTCTTGCTGTCGAAGACGCGCAGGGGGCTGGTCTCGCGCTTGTGACGCGCCTCGGAATCGAGCTCGGAGGAGTGCTCGTCGAGCCACTTCTCGAGTTGCTCGAGGTAGGCCGGGCGGCAGGCGCGGTCGCCGATCGAGTTGAGCAGAAGCGTCGTCTCGATGCCGAGCGCGCTCAGCCAGGCGGCCTGGAGCGCGATCAACTCGGCGTCGATCGCCGGATCCTCACAACCGATCGCCTCGACGTTCAGCTGCCAGAACTCGCGGTAGCGCCCCTTCTGCGGCTTGGCGTAGCGGAACATCGGCGCCACCATCCAGGTCTTGACCGGCTGCGGCTCGCGCTGCAAGCCGTGCTCGACGTAGGCGCGGCAAACCTGAGCCGTGGCTTCCGGGCGAAGCGTGAGCGAGCGGCCGCCGCGATCCTCGAACGTGTACATCTCCTTCGAGACGACGTCGGAGGCCTCGCCCGACGAGCGCGCAAAGAGCTCGGTCTCCTCGAAGGTCGGGGTGACGATGCGCCGGTAGCCGTAGGCGCGGCAGAGCCGGTCGGCCTCGTCGAGCACCCGCTGCCAGGCCGGCCACTCCCGCGGCAGCACGTCGTGGGTGCCCTTGGGCGCCTCGAAGCTCATTGTGACCGCAACTCCGTCAGGAAGGGGTTGGAGCGCAGCTCGGCGCCGAGCGTCGTCTCGGGCCCGTGGCCGGAGTAGACGACCGTCTCGGGCGGGAAGCGCTCGACCAGCATCTCGAGCGTGGCCATCAGCGTCGGCCAGTCGCCGCCGGGGAGATCGGCGCGCCCAACCGAGTCGCGGAAGAGGACGTCGCCCGAAAACAGGCACCCGCCTACGGCGAACGCCACGTGCCCGGGTCGGTGCCCCGGCGTCGCTACGACCTCGATCTCCAGCCCGGCCAGCTCGAGCGTCTCGCCGCCCGAGAGCAAGTGATCGGGATCGAAGGAGCGAAGCGGCGGAAAGCCCATCAGCTCGGATTGCCCGGACTCGAGCTCGGGCAGCTCGGCCTCGCCCAGATAGACCGGGGCGGCCGACGCCTCGACGAGGTCGACGACGCCGAGCACGTGATCCCAGTGCCCGTGCGTGAGCAGGATTGCGGCCACCGTTGCGCCCATCCGCGCCAACTCCAGGCGCAGCTGCGTGATGTCGCCGCCCGGGTCGACGACGACGGCCTCGGCGGCGCCGCGCTCGGGCCGGACGATATAGCAGTTCGTCTGCAGCGGGCCCAGCTCGTAGCGGTCAACGGCGATGCTCACATCGCCATTCTGACTATCGCGGGAGTCGAGAGTCGATTCTTACTTCGACTTGGCTCGCGCGGAGGCGGAAGCTGGCCCGTTCGCCTCAGGTACGAGCGGTAGATCATCCGCTGCGTCATCCACATCAGCGGAACCATGAGCGCCGTGTAGGCCAGCGACATCACGAGCGTCACGTAGATCGCCTGCGCCCGACCGAGAATCGTGAACGCCACGAAAATGACCGCGAAGAAAATGATCGCCTGCTTGCGCAGATAGCGCAAGGTGGGGGGCTGTACCTGCCGCACCTGAGAAGCGGGACGGCGCCCGTTCGGAGAGGCCGCGGGACGGCTCTCCTTCCCCTTGCGCGAGGAGGGAGGCTGCTCGACCGCGACCTCGTTGCCCTCCTCGTCGATGTAGACGTATTCGTACTCGTGCCGGAACTCCTTTTCGCGCCGGCGACGTTGTTTCTTGGAAGCCATCGAGGCGTAGCGTAGCGCTCTCTCGGGCGTCGGGCGTTGGTGGAGGTAAAGGCGTGTCTCGGGGTACGGACGTCCGCCGAGGTGCCTGGCACCTCGTGGGGTTGGGAACGTTAGCGAGGAACGACGCTGACGGAATGTGCCGAATCTGTTCCGGTTCGAGAAAACCGCCGCTGCTATCCGAGCCTGTCGTCGAGTTCCTCGCCGAGCTTGCTTCCGAGCCTAAGCTCGAGGATCTGCGACGGCGCGAAGAGGAGCCCGGCCTGCTCGGCTTCGGCGGCGGCGCCGAGCGGAATCAGGCCGACCAGCTCCGAACCGGCGACCTCCAGCCCGCGCCGGGCCGCCTCCTGCTCGATGCGCGTGAAGATCTCGGCCAGCCCGCTCTTCTGCCAGTCCTCGATGTTCATGCTCAGCTGCGCCAATCCGGCGCTGCGCAACTCCAGCCCGAGCGCGCGCAGGCCCTCGAAGCCACCGCCGTCTTCGCGCAGCAAGGTCGCGATCTCTCTTGGCCGCCTCGAGGCCGCCGCGCAGATTGACGTTGAAGGCGACCAGCGGCGAGCGAGCAGCGACGAGCGCCGCGCCGACGCGCGGATCGAGCGCCTCCGGCCCGAAATCGGGTCTGAGCTCGCCGCTTGCCAACCTTCGCGCCAGCTCCGCCGGACCGCCGCGGCGAAGCTCGGGCAGCCGACGACCGCGGGCGAGTTCCCCGTATAGAAAGACCGGCAGCCCAAGCTCGATACCGATTCGCCGGGCAAGCTCGAGCGCACAGGCTCTCGCCCGCTCCAGGTCCTCGGGGCGAACGGCCACGATCGGCAACACGTCGGCGACCCCGACGCAGGGATGAACACCCTCGTGCCGACTTAGGTCGATCAGCTCGCGCGCCACTCTCACGCCCTCCACGAGCGCTTCGATCAGCTCGCCCTCGCCGCCGGCCAGGGTGAACACCGAGCGGTTGTGATCGGCGTCGAAGTGGACATCCAGCAGGGCGGCGCGAGTGCCGAGCGCCTCGGCGATGGCCTGCACGACCGCCTCGTCGCGGCCCTCGGAGAAGTTGGGAACGGCTTCCAGCGGGAAGGGCATGGGATTACTCTAAGCGTCCTGGCGTCGGATCCACCGATCGCAGCCAGTCGACGGGCGTTCATTTTGTTCCGAGTTCTAAGGCCAGGCGATGGAGTGCTTCGTTTTGAGACGAGCTGATCACTATCGATCGCTCACGTCGCTGCAGCGCGCCAACCGCGCCTGCCGAGCCTGCACCGAGGCCGGTCATCCGCTCGAGTCGAAGCCGGTGTTCGAGGGGCACGAGGGACAGCGCGCCTACCTCTTCGGGCTGGCGCCGGGCATCGTCGAGGGCGAAGAGGGCCGTCCCTGGCGCGGGCGCGCCGGAAAGGCGCTCCGTCGCTGGCTGGAAATGGACGAGGAGCGCTTTTACGACACCTTTTATCTCGCCGCCGTCACCCGCTGCTATCCCGGCAAACCTTCCTCGGGCCGCGGCGACCGAACCAGCACACCGGAGGAACGAAGGCTCTGCGCCTTCTGGCAGGAGTGGGAAATGCGGCTGCTTCAGCCGAAGCTGCTCGTGCCGGTCGGCGGTGTGGCGATCAAGCGGCTGCTCGGGCTGAACTCGCTGGCCTGTGTTGGAGAGCGGATTGAGCTGGAGGGCGCGGTGGCAATTCCACTGCCGCATCCCTCTGGCGCTTCGGGCTGGCTGAACGACGCGGCGAACCGGGCACGGCTGGAGCAGGCGCTCGAACTACTCCGGCTCGAGCTGGTAGGAATCGCGCCTCACTAGTCGGGTCGAAGGACTTCCGCTGCCCGGGTGGATTCCCCTCCGACCCTGGGAATCATCTACTTGACGCTAACCTGAAATATCGATACAAATCGATCATCGACGGTTGTCGATATAAGCAATGGACATCGCACTCGAACAGACTCCCACGCGGCGCACGAACTGGCGCACTTTCGTCCGCCTGATCGGCTTCCTCGGGCCGTACCGGCTCGGGCTGGTGATCTCGATCGTGCTGGCGGCCGCGGCGCAGGCGGCGCAGATCGCGATCATCCTGCTCTCGGGCGCGGCGATCGGAGCGATCGAAAAGGGGCACGAGCAACAGCTCTGGAAGCTGATCACGCTGATCGTGGCGACCGGGATCGCGCGGGCGCTGTTCATGTCTGCGCGCCGCTTCATCGCCGGTAAGCAGGCGCTCGGGGTCGAGTACGACATGCGCATGCGCATCTACTCGAAGCTCGTCCGGCTCTCCTTCTCCTTCTTCGACCGGCACCAGACCGGGCAGCTGCTCTCGCGCTCGACGGTCGACCTGACGCTGGTTCGCTTCTTCCTCGGCTACGGGCTGATCTTCTTCGCCCAGCACATCATCACCGTCGTCGGCGTGACGGCGGTGATGCTCTACCTCAACTGGCAACTGGCGCTGGTGACGATCGCCGTGACGCCGCTGATCATCGTCGTCGCCTACCGCTACAGCCGCATCTCCCACCCCGTGCTGCGCGACGTACAACAGAAGATGGCCGACGTCGCCACCTCCGCCGAGGAGAACATCACCGGCGTGCACGTGGTCAAGGCCTTCGCCCAGGAAGACGCCGAGGCCGAGCGCTTCGCCGAGCGGAACGAGCGCCTGTTCGCCCGCAGCATCCTGGCCAACCGCCAGCAGTCCTTCTACATCCCGCTGCTCGGCTTCATCCCGCTTCTGGCACAGGCCGGCGTGCTGCTCTACGGCGGCTGGATGGTGATCCACGGGCAGCTCGAGCTGCAGTGGTTCGTCTCGTTCGCCTTCCTGCTCAACATGCTGATGTTCCCGCTGCGGCAGATCGGCACCTGGATCGGCCAGGCGCAGCGGGCGACGGCGGCCGGCGAGCGCATCTTCGAGATCGTGGACGAGCCCGAGGAGATCGCCGAGCACCCCGGCGCGCGCAAGCTGCCGGCCGGGCCGGGCGAGATCCGCTTCGAGCAGGTCGGCTTTTCGTATGCGACCGGGAGAACGGTGCTGGAGGAGATCGACCTGGTGCTGGAGCCGGGGAAGACCGTGGCGCTGATCGGGCAGACCGGCTCGGGCAAGACGACCCTCGCCTCGCTGGTGCCGCGCTTCTACGACGTCAGCTCGGGGCGCGTACTGGTCGACGGCGTCGACGTGCGCGATCTCGAGCTCTCGGCGCTCAGGCCGCAAGTGGGCGTGATCGCTCAGGATCCCTTCCTGTTCTCGGCCAGCGTGCGCGAGAACATCGCCTTTGGTCGTCCAGACGCGAGCCTCGAGGACGTCGAGCAGGCGGCGCGACTGGCCCAGGCGCACGAGTTCATCGACGAGCTGCCCGACGGCTACGACAGCGAGCTGGGCGAGCGCGGCGTCACGCTCTCGGGCGGGCAGCGCCAGCGCCTGGCGATCGCGCGAGCGCTGCTGACCGATCCGCGCATCCTGATCCTCGACGACGCCACCGCTTCGGTCGACGCCACCACCGAGGCGCAGATCCGCTCGGGGCTGGAGCAGGCGGTGCGCGGACGCACCACGATCGTGATCGCCCACCGGCTCTCGACGATCGCCCTGGCCGACGAGATCGTCGTGCTCGAGCAGGGACAGATCGCCGCCCGCGGCAGCCACGAGCAGCTGCTCGGCTCATCCGAGATCTACCGCGAGATCTACGAGCACGGGCTGGTGGAGCAGGAGATGGCCGGGCGGCTCGAGGAGCACGCCGGCGACGGAAACGGCGGGGCGCCGAAGTGAGGGTCTGGCAGCCCCACCAGCATCTGACGCGGGTCGGTAACGAGAAGGTGCAGGACTGGTCGTGGCGTCAGACGGCCAGGCGCCTGCGCACGCTGGCGCGACTCGTCTCTCCCTACAAGGGCCGCGCGACTCTCGCCGTGCTCTCGCTGCTCGCGGCCGCAGCGACCGGGCTTGCGCCCCCCTACCTGGCCAAGCTGGCGATCGATCGCGGCATCAGCGCCGGAGACATGCAGGTGCTGGTCGCGATCGTGATCGCCTTTCTCGCCGTCGGCCTGGCCAACTGGGGCACCAGCTATGCCGAGACCTACTACACCGGTTGGGTGGGCGAGCGCATCCTCGCCGACCTTCGTCAGCAAGCTGTTCCGGCACCTGCAGCGACTTTCGCTCGGCTTCTACGAGCGCAACCGCACCGGCGTGATCGTCAGCCGCATGACCAACGACATCGAGGCGCTCGACCAGCTCGTCACAGATGGCGTCTCGACGCTGATCCAGAGCACGCTGATGCTGTTCGGCTCGGCCGTGATCCTGTTCTTGCTCGATTGGCGGCTGGCGCTGGCGACTCTGACCGTGCTGCCGCTGATGCTCGGCGCCACTGCGGTCTTCCGCTTCTACTCGACCCGCGCCTACCGCGCCGTCAGAGAGCGGATCGGCAACGTCACCGGCACGCTGGCCGAGGACATCGGCGGTATGCGCGTCGTCCAGGCCTACACGCGCGAGCGCGAGCGAGAACGCAATTTCGCCGCGCTCAACGAGAGCTACCGCGAGGCCAACTACCGCACAGTCGTCTGGAACGCGCTCTACTTCCCCTTCGTCGACGTGCTCTCGGGCGCCGGCAGCGCGATCGTGCTCGGCTACGGCGGCTGGCTCGTCTTCCACGGACAGGTGACGATCGGCACGCTGGTTGCCTTCATCTACTACCTGTCGAACTTCTTCGACCCGATTCAGCAGCTCTCGCAGCTCTTCAACACCTTCATCGCGGCGACGGCGGCGCTGGACAAGATCATGGACGTGCTCGACGCCGAGCCCGAGGTGCTCGACAAGCCGGACGCAAAGGAGCTCGCGCGGACAACCGGTCATGTCCACTTCAACCACGTCCGCTTCCAATACCGGCCCGATTTGCCCGAGGTGCTTCACGACCTCGAGCTGGACGTCCCGGCGGGCACGACCGTCGCGCTGGTCGGCCACACCGGCGCCGGCAAGTCGACGATCGCCAAGCTGCTCGCCCGCTTCTACGACCCGAGCGAGGGACGGATCACGATCGACGGTTCCGATCTGCGCGACCTCAAGCAGCGCTCGCTCCGCTCGCAGCTCGGGATCGTTCCGCAGGAGGGGTTCCTGTTCGCCGGCACGGTGCGCGAGAACATCGCCTTCGCCCGGCCGGACGCGACCGACAAGCAGATCGAGGCCGCCGCCCGCGCGGTCGGGGCGCTCGACTTCATCGAGGGGCTCGAAGACGGCTTCGAGACGCAGCTCGGGGAACGGGGCGCACGGCTTTCGGTCGGGCAGCGCCAACTCGTCGCCTTCGCCCGGGCGCTGGTTGCCGATCCGCGCATCCTGATCCTCGACGAGGCGACCTCCTCGGTGGACATCTCCACCGAGCGCACGATCGAGCGGGCGCTGCACGTGCTCCTGGCCGATCGCACGGCGTTTGTGATCGCGCACCGGCTCTCGACTATCCGTAATGCCGACCTGATCGTGGTGCTCGAGCACGGCCGCGTGGTCGAACAGGGCAAGCACGACGAGCTGCTCGCGCGGCGCGGGTTCTACACCTCGCTCTATACGGATCCGGTGCTGGCGACGGGCTGACGGAGAGCGTCTGATTGGTTCTGCGGGAGGAAATCGCGAGATTTCCTCCCGGTATCTCAGGCCCTCCGTCGATCGCCGACCAGGTAAGCCACGATCAGAGCCGCGGGGAAGAAGAACAGGCTGAAGATGAAGAAGAGGAAGAAGCTGTGCCCCTTGCGCCCGGCCACCCGCGCCGGCCAGAACGCGATCGCTATCCAGATGATGAAGAAAAGGATCGACCCAAGCCACCAACCACTTGTCGATGCGAGCATCTCAAACCTCCTGTTAATCGGCGTGCACAGCGCCTGGCTCAGAGAGGAGACGGAATCGTCCGAGGAACTCGCTTCGGATCCTACAACCGATACCAGGGCTGGCGCCGGTGCGCGCGCCGAGCGACCCGACAAACTCACCGCGCCGCGCGGCGGGGTGGCCGAGATGAGCGGTTCCTCCCGTTCAAATGACGCGGAACGAGCGTGCGACCACGTCCGCGCCCCCAGCACGACCGCAAGCGAACCGACTCGGACGGCCGCCGGTCCGAGTAGAAGCCAGTGTCTCAGCGTCATCGTCTTGCGGCACTTTCTCCGTACGGGGTCGGAGGAAACGGCGCCGCCTTCGAGAGTTTCGCCACGCCACTGACGGCCGATGCCGGCGCTAGCCTCGATCCATGGTCGGAGTTCGGCTCAGAATGATGACCCGCTGGCTGGGCGCGATCGGTGGATGCGCTGCTAGGACGCAGCGCCTCGTTCGTAGCCGAAGCTACGGGCGAGGCCGAGGACAACGCAGCGCGCCGCTGAACGCGGCCAGACAGTGGAGTGCTTCGTTTTGAGCCGAGCTCAAAACGCCCGCTGGATCGATCTGCTCGACCCGAGCCAAGAGGAGCTCGAGAAGGTGCTCCCGGACGCGCTGCACGATCGCGCACTCAGTCGCCTGATCGCCCCCGCCACGCACGAAGACGAGCCGCGGCCGACGCTGGAGGGACATGGCGACTACGTCTTCGGCATCTTCCTGGTCGCGGTCGCGGTGCCCGACGAAGACCGGCTCTACTACCAAGAGGTCGACCTGATCGCGACGAGCGACGTCGTGCTCACCGTGCGCAAGACGCCACCCGACGGCACTCCGTTCGACCCGGCGGCTATTCGCGACACCTACGAGTCCGGGCAGACACGAGCCGGAATGATCGTCTACGCGCTGGTGGACGAGGTCGCCGAGCGCTATCTGTCGCTGTCGACACGCTCGAGGACGAGATCGACGAGCTCGAGGAGGGGGTCGAAACCTTGAGCGCCGAGATCACCCGCAGGCGCATATCGGAGCTTCGCCACGACCTGCTTCACGTTCGGCGCACGCTGACGCCGACGCGCGACGCGATCCGTCGCGTTCTCGACGGACGGATCGATCTCGGCGGCAAGCGCGAGTTCCCGCGCGAGATCCAGCTGCACTTCGAGGACGCCTACGACAAGCTCCTGCGCGCGAGCGAGGGGCTAGAGCTGGCTCGCGACCTGGTCGCCGGGGTGCGCGACTACAGCCAGGCCAAAGTCTCCATCGACCAGAACGAGGTGATGAAGAAACTGACCGCGATCGCCTCGATGCTGCTCCTGCCGACCTTCATCGTCGGCCTCTACGGTCAGAACTTCCGAGTGATCCCCGAGCTGCACTGGGGCTTCGGCTACGCGTGGTCGTGGGGCTTGATCATCGTGACGACGATCTTCCAGGTCGTCTACTTCCGGCGCAAGCGCTGGCTCTGACGCCTGGACTGCCGGCTTCGTCAGAACGTCGTTGAGAGCCGATTCGCCGCCACGCGGCTTTCCTCAGGCGCTTCAGTTCGTCGCGGCAAACGGATGGAGTGAGGAGTCGTTCACGCCGCGATTTCCGCTCGGGTCGCGCGCCGGCTCAGGTAGATCGAAGTGACGATGGGAAGCACGACGAGAAGGATCGCCGCAATGATCGCGAGCGTCACGTGCAGAGTCGAGTAGCTATGGCAGTTCGATTCGCTGAAGCGCTCGAGTTTCCCGGTCGCCGGGTTTCTCCTCGTGCCCGAGCTACCACTACAGGTCTGGATGGCCGCGCCGCCGAAGAAGAGGAATGCGAAAGTAGCCAACCCGCCCGGCAGCACAAGCGTCCCGATCAACTTGTCGCGCAGCGTCCAGATTCTCGAGCTCCAGAGCAGCACCACGCCGACGAACCAACCGAAATCCAGAAGATGAAGCCGCCGACGAGAAGAAACGGGATCGCCAGCCATTCGTTCAACCCCGCCCGAGCCGCCGGCTCCTGCCCCGCCCCGGCCTCGGCGACGATCTCCGCCGGCTCGCCCAGGCGCTCGAGCACGTTCAGCGCCTCGGCCTCACTGGCTCCGGCGGGAAGAGATTCGATCAGGTGCGACTCGATCTCTTCGAGCAGCTCGTTACGCCGGGCACGCGGCAGATTCGCGGCGGCCTTCTTCAGGCGCTTCAAGTAGTCGCGGGCAAGCGGGTGTAGCGGGGCGGCGTTCATGCGGCTTTCTCCTTGAGGAAGTGATCGACGGCGTCGCGGAAGCTCGCCCACTCGCCGCTGAAGGCCTCCAGCACGGCACGGCCGGAGGAAGTGAGCTGGTAGTAGCGCCGCGGCGGGCCGGAGGGGGACTCGCGCCAGCTCGTTTCTACGACGCCGGCGCGGCGGAGCCGGCTCAGAAGCGGGTAGAGCGTGCCTTCGCTGGTGACCATGCCCGGAACCTCGCTCAGCGTGCGCACCAGCTCGAAGCCGTAGCGCTCGCCGTCGCGAAGCAGCGCCAGGACGCAGTACTCGATCACGCCCCGGCGAAGCTGCGAGAGGGTTCCTTGGTCTACTATGCGCTACATAGTACCTTGCCGACCGAGCAAGTCAAGATAGCCCGCGACGGGCGACATCTTCGGCTCCTCGCTCGGCCGAGCGCCCGCTCGAGTGCAGGCAACCCCAACCTCCTCCCCACTGCGAGCCTAACCGGAAAAGCCGCACGCCTGTGACGCGCACCTGAGCCGAGATTGGAACAAGCGCCGGCAACCCTCGGATCAACGTGATCTCTCCCCGACCCCGGCGCGGATACGATCCGTTCATGCCGATCTACATCTGCCCCAACTGCAAGCAGCGCTCGGTCGACGTCGACGGCGTCGAGGGCTTCTCCGACGAAGCGGTCGCCTGCCACAGCTGCGGCTTCGGCTTCCTGTTCGAGTTGATGGAGGACTACTACCCGGGCCCGAACACCGGTCTGGTGACCTGCGACCAGGAAGCGCGCGTGATCGCGGTCGGACGGGGCGTGTTCGAGCTGACCGGCTTCGAGGAGGAGCGACCTGCTCGGGCGCGACGTGCGCGAGGGACTCGGGCTCAAGGCCGCGGGCGACCAGGATCCCGTGGCGCTGGCGCTCGAGTGGGGCGTGCGGCGGCTCGGGGAGTCGATGACCATGCGGGCGCGGAGCGGACACGAAAAAGCGATCGTCTGCGATCTCTTTCCGGCCTATGACGACGACGGCGGGCTGCTGGTGGCTCTGTCGCCGGCCAATGGCGCTTAGTAAGCCTTCCGTAGTACGGGGGACGGACATTCAAAACGGGCGCTTGACGGCACCACGGTTCGCCGCCCCCCGCCTTTAACCACCCACCCGCGGGGTCGGAACACGGTAGCGAGAAATTGGGCGCGAAATGAGTCGGCTTCGTGCCAATTTGCAGACGCTGTTGGCCCACACTGTTTAGCGTCGCCAAACGGTGGAGCGCCGCGCGGAACGCTCAGACCCGTCTGGACGGGCACAAGTCCGCCACCACGCAGCGCTCGCAGGCCGGGCGCCTGGCGTCGCATACCCGCCGCCCGTGCCAGATCAACAGGTGCGGGAAGAGACGCCAGTGTTCGCGCGGGACGAGCTCGATCAGATCGCGCTCGATCTTGACCGGGTCCTGCTGACGACTGAGGGCGAGCCTCTGCGCCAGGCGACGAACGTGGGTGTCGACGACGATGCCCTGCGCCTCGCCCAGCTCGGCCGCCACGACATTCGCCGTCTTTCGGCCCACGCCCGGCAGACGGACGAGCTCCTCGACGCTGCGCGGCACGCGGCTTTCGTGCTCGTCGCTGAGCGCCCGCATCGCGCCGCGGATCGAGCGCGCCTTCTGGCGAAAGAAACCGGTCGCATAGATGTCTTGCTCCAGCTCCTCGATCGGGACGGCGAGGTAGTCCTCGGGACGCCGGTACTTGCGAAAGAGACGCGTAGTAACGGCGTTCACGTTCACGTCGGTGGTCTGGGCCGAGAGCATCACGGCGACGAGCAGCTCGACATCGCTGTCGAATCGGAGCGCGATCGCCGCGTCCGGGTGCTCGACCGAAAGCCGCTTCGATGATCGGGCCGATCCGCTTGTTCGCGGGCGCCACGCGACGCCGGGCCTCGTGCGTGTAGTCGCGCGGCGCCACGGCCTCAACTCTCGCTGGGCGCGAGGAGGAGCGGAGGCGGCGCGCCGGGCAGATCCATGCCGGCGCAGACGACGCCGTTCGCCGGGCAGTCCGAGCAGATGTATGCGCTCGGGGTCGGAGAGAAGTCGTCGGCGGCAACCCGCTCGATCACCAGATCGAGCTCGCGCTCCAGCTCGGCTCGCGTCGGCGGCGCGATAGGTGGCGCTGACGACCGCGTCGGGCCGCTCGAGGAAGGCGTAGGCGACCTCCACCTCCTCGTAACCGGCGCGCAGGCAGGCAAGCGCGTAGACGAGCCGCTGGATCCGGTAATCGTCGGCCACGATCTCCTCCAGATCGCGATCGATGCGATTGGTCTTGTAGTCGAGTACGAAGGCCTTCCCGTTATCGAAGGCCGCGACGTCGAGGAAGCCGTTCAGCAGCACCTCGCCCTGCTCGAATACGAAGCTGAGCTCGCTTTGCGGCTCGGACAGCTGCGCCACGCGGCGGGCCAGCTCCGAATCGCAGTAGTTGGCCACGAAGCTCCCGATTCGCTCCAGGTCTTTGTCGCTCGCGGCGGGATAGTGCGAGCGCACCGTTCCCGCGATCTCTTCGGGAGCGGGCGACTGCGGAGCGCGCAGGTCGAGCTGCTCGAGCAGCTCGTGCACGGCGCTGCCAAGTTCGGTCGCGGCCAGGCCCCCGCCGTCGATCGCGCCGGAACGCGGTAGCGGCTTCATGCCGCAGACGCGCTCGGCGAAGAAACGGTAGGAGCATTTCTCGAACTGGCTCAGTCCGCTGTAGGAGAGCCGCCGGGGCTGGTAGAGGGGCGCTGGAGCAAGCGCTGCGAGCGGCTCCAGCTTGGCATCGGGCTCGGGCTCCGCCGTCCGGCCGTGCTCGAAGAGCAGGAGCTGCCCTGCTGCGTCGATCTCCTGCTCGACCGCGGGCTCGGGCTGCTCGGCCGGAGGCGCAAAGCGATCGAGGCTGACGACGATGCTCGACTCGCCACAGCTGATTTCCTTCGGTTCCTCCGCCCCTTCGAGCGCGTCTGGGCCGAGCCGTTTGAGAATCCACTCAATCTGCGTTTCACCGTCGGGGCCCTCCAGATCGACCGCCCCGGAAACGAGCAAGCGCTCCTGCGCCCGCGTCATCGCCACGTAGTAGAGGCGACGCCTCTCGGCTTCCTCTTGCGCGACGTCGGTCTCACGCACCTGCTCGTAGCCGAGCGCGGGACGGCGCCTGCCGCCGCTCGGATCGGCGACGCGGAAGCCCAGCCGCCCGTCCGGCAGGCAGAGGATCTCATCGTATGAGGAACGGGGCTTCGCGCGGCCGGTATCGGCAACGACGACGACCTTGAACTCCAACCCCTTGGCGGCGTGGATGGTGAGCAACCGCACCGCGTCGGAACCCTCCTCTTCGGCCGGCGCCTCCTGGGCCGCGGCGCCGGCGGCGCCGAGCTCGCTGACGAAGCGGACGAAGCCCTCGATGTCGGGCCCGCGTAGCTCCTCGAAGGAGCGCGCCATCCGCGCCAGCTTGCGCACGTTGGAATAGCGCTGTCGCCCATCCCACTGCGCCAAGAGCGCCAGGTCGTAGTCGTGCTCGCGGACGATCTGCTCGCAGAGCTGCTCGAGCGATAGCACCTCGGAGACGGCGGCCAGACGCTCGTAGCGCTGACGGAAGGCGCGGAAGAGGCGCTCGTCGCCGGCTTCGAGGTCCGGCGGCAGACCGCGCTCGAGCCCGCAATAAAGAGGACGCCTGGGCGCGGCGCGCCGGAGCAGGAAGAGGGCGTCGTTCGAGACTCCGACAAACGGCGAGGCGAGCACGGCGCAGAGGGCCGCGTCGTCGTAGCGATTGTGCAGCAGGCGCAGGTAGGCGAGCAGGTCGAGCACCTGCTGCTGGCCGTAGTAACCGCGGCCCGTCGCGCGGTAAGTGGGAAGGTCGAGCGCCCGCAACTCACGCTCGTAGATCTCGGAGTCGGTTCCCGCCGCGAAGAGATAGACGATCTCAGCCGGGAGCGGCCGCGCCGCTTTGTACCAGCTCGTTCACCCGTGCGGCGAGGTGGCGCGCCTCGGCGGCGCGCCAGTCGATCGCCGCTTTGTAACCTGCCTTGTCGGTCACCAGCAGCTCGACGGCCGGGCCGTCCGGCGCGGGAAACTCCCTCTCTGTGGCGAGCGGTCGGAAATCGCCGCCGAAATCCTGCTCGAACAGATGGTTGACGACGCCCAGGATCTCCGGGCGCGAGCGGTAGTTGAGCGTCAGATCGAGCACGACGCCGGACTGCGAGCGGCGCTCACGGAAGACGTCGACGTCGGCGTGGCGGAAGCGGTAGATCGACTGGAACTCGTCGCCGACGAAGAACAGCTCCTCGACCCCTGCGGCGCCGGCCGAGGAGGCCGCCCCGACCTCGCCCGCGAGCAGATCGACGATCTCGCACTGCAGCCGGTTGGTGTCCTGGAACTCGTCGACCATCAGCGAGCGGAAGTGCAGGCGCTCGCGCTCGAGCACCTGCGCGTCGTTTTTCAGGAGATCGCGGGCGTAGAGCTGCAGGTCCTCGAAGTCGAGCGCCGAGGCGGCGTCCTTGGCCGCTCGGTAGGCGCGGTCGAAGGCCACGAGCAGCTCCTGTAACAGATCGCGGTCGCGCAGCGCCAGCTCGTCCCAGGCCGATTGCTCGAGCGCCGCTCGCGCCTGCTCGTAGCTCTCCGTCCGCTTGCAGCGCCGGACCTTGAACTGATCGAGACCTAAGAGGTCGTCGTCGCTTGGACTTGCCTCGAGCAGATCGAGCAGCTCGCGGGCCGTGAGCCGCGTCTGCTCGGACGCCTCGGCATCGCCCGCAAGTTGCTCGGCCTCCCTCCTCAGGGCAGCCTCGGGCTCGCTGCGCGGCGACGCCGCCGCAAGCTCGAGCTCCAGCCGGCGCCCGGCCGAGCGCAGCGTCTCGTGCGCCGAGATGATCATCCGCTGCAGCCCGCGGCGCCCGTACGAGACGACGAGCGCCATTCTCTCCGAGTCGCCCTGCGCGCAGAACTCCTCGAGCGCGGCGGTGAATGCCTCGCGCTCCAGCACCAGCGCCTGCTCGGCGTCGAGCACGCGGAAATGCGGATCGACCCCGGCGGCGACCGCATTCTGGCGTAGCAGCCGGCTGCAGAAGCCGTGGATGGTCGAGACCCAGGCGCCGTCGAGCTCGCGGGCGAGATCAGAACGTCCCTTCTCGTGCAGCGCCGCGCGGATGCGGCTGCGCAGCTCACCGGCGGCGCGGTCGGTGTAGGTGATGACGAGCAGCGAGTCGACCGGGAGGCCACGCTCGATCACCGCGCGACAGAACCGTTCGACCAGCACCATCGTCTTGCCCGTGCCGGCGCCGGCCGAGACGAAGACCAGCCCGGAGGCCTCGATCGCGCGCTGCTGCTCGGAGTTGGGAGTGCGCGCGCTCATCGTCTCGCCACGCGGCAAAGCGGAGCGAGCCGGCACCAGCTCGGGCAGCGCCCCCACTCGGTTTGCTTCCCGTTCGTCTCCTGCGGACGCGCGTTCAGCCCATAGGGATCGTGACGCACATCACCCGAGCGAATGCGAGCGGCGAAAGAGCGCGCGGTCTCCGCCGCCCAGTCGACCAGGGCCCAGAACTCGTCCTCCTCGAGGTAGTCGTTGGAAACAAAGCCGGGCACGCCGTCCTCGCGCTCCGAGGCGCGCAGAAGCCCGCGCGTGGGCCGTTCGCCCGCGAGCGCCCGGTAGACGGCGCCGAGCGGCTCGACCCCGATCAGATCTCTGAGCACAAGCAGATAGAGAGGAAGCTGAAGCTTTCTCTCCTGCTCGATCTCGACCGCCGACTGCGCCGTTCGGCCCGACTTGTAGTCCTGCACCAGACCGCGGGCGGCGAACGGGTCGAGGTCGATGCGGTCGATCTTCCCGGAGACGCTCAGAGTGCCCAGATCGAGGCCGCGCTTGAGCTCCGCCGCCGAACGCTCGCTGCCGAAAGCGACTTCGAAGCGCTTCGGCACCAGCCTCGAGTTCGCTTTCACCTCGCCCCTGACGAACCGCTCGAGGTCACGCCAGAGCCCCGCCTCCAGCTCCCTCAGCTCCAGCTCGTCGAGCTCCAACCGCACCTGGCCGGAAATCGAGTCGGTCAGACACTCGCGCAGGAAGTCGAGCTGCTCGTCGAGCCTGCTCTCCTCCACGCGATCGCCGCCGAAGCGTTTCGGCAAGCCCGAGTAGAAGCGGTAAAGAGTCTGATGGGCGGTCGAGCCGCGCAGCTTCGCATCGACCTCGCCGTCGATCTCCTTCGGCGAGACGACGCGTTCGACGAACCACATCTGCGAACAGGTACCGAAGGCTTCCAGCTCGGTGACCGAGAAAGTGTTTCGCGCTCGCAACTCGTCGAGCACGACGGGGTTGACGAGCGCGGTCGGCCGTTTGAAGGCCCGTAGCGCGCGCTCGAGCCGGCGCTCCCAGCCGTTCGCCCGCGCGAGCCGCTGCGCCTTTGCGGGCTGCAAGGAGGCCAGCGCGGCCAGCGAGCGGAGTTGCTCGCGCTCGTTCGGCGCTGCGGCGGGATCCTCCCAGACCAGCCTCGAGAGCGAGCGGCGCTTCGTCCAACGTTCCACCTCGTCGGCGGGAAACAGGTCGCACAGCTCTTCCCAGAAGGGGCTGGCCTGGCGTGGCGAGCCCTCGCCGCTGGCCGATTCTCGCACCAGATAGAGCCTCTCGTAGGCGCGCGTGCAGGCGTTGTAGAAGAGAAAGCGATCGTGCTCGAGCTGCTCGGCCGGCGGCGGCGTGACCATCTTCTGCTCGAGCCTCTCGCGCGCCTTGTCGGCGAGTAGCCCGTGCTTCGCGGAGCGCCGTGGCAGGCTGCCCTCCTCCAGCCCGACCAGGAAGACGACCTCGAACCGGCGCGCCCGGGTGTGCAGAAGATCACTGACGACAACGCGACCCGGCTCGTCCGCCGAGCCGATCGAGACCGAAGCTCGTTCCAGCGCCGCCACCAGATCGTCTCGTCCGAGCGGTTGCCCGCTCAGCTCCTGCCAGCTTTCCAGCTCCTCGAGGAGTGCCCGAACACTTCTGTGGGCACGCAGATCGAGGCGCGCTCGCTCCGACGCGGCAGGGCTCTCCAGGCCGTAGGCTCGCTGCAGCATCAACGTGCTCAGCTCGCTCACGGCTGCGAGCGGCGACTCGGCGGCGTCGAGTAGATCAAGATCAGGCAGCCGTCCGTTTCGAAGCGAGATCAGCTCCGAATCGATCCGCTCGTGACTGTGTATCGCGCGACCGCGCAGCCGCCCTTCGAGATAGTCGGCGCTCGAACGCGTCACCGCCGAGTAGGGCGACCGGACGAAGGAGAAGAGGTCCGCACGCGTGCCTCCGAGCCAGGCGAAGCGAAGCAGTCCACGGAGCGCGTGCCCAAAGGGGAGCTGAGCCAACTTGACCTGGCCTTCGAGCGCGTAAGGCAGCCCGAAAGTCGTGAAGGCGGTCTCGAGTGAGGCCCGCCGGCGCTCGAGCGAGGGGCAGATGACCGCGATCTCCTCGGCCTCCACTCCCGCCCGCAACAGCGCCGTGGCCTCCTCGGCCACCAGCTCGAAGGTCGCGCGCGCGCCCGAGGCCTCGAGAAAGCGCACGGCGCCATCGATCGGCGGCGCGCCGGCGTCGGTCGGCTCGAACAGTCGGCGCTCGACGAAGGCCAGCGCCGGCTGCGCGTACTCGCCCGAGCGAGCCGGAAGCTCGCTTATCCGCCCGGCGGCGCGGCGCGCCAACTCCTCTTGCGTACGTGCGAGCGCGGCGAAGGCGGCCCGCCCCGGCTCGTAGGGAAGCGCCACGGTTACCTCCGCGCGCGCCGCGAGCAAGTCGAGCAGACGCCACTGGGCGCCGGTCAGATCCTCGAAGCCGTGCACGAAAAGCGGCCGCTCCGGAGCCCACGAAGAGGGCTCCGTCGCCACTCGCTCGACAACCAGCCAGCGCTCCAGCTCGCGGTCGGCAACGCCCAGGCGCTCCAACTCGGCGAGATAGAGGGCGTAGAGCGATCCCAGCTCCCCTTCCACCAGTTCGGGCTCGACGAGGGCCGCTTCCAGCTCGGCGATTTCCTCTACCAGCGCATCTACAAAGCCGCCGAAGCGAGCCGAACGTGAGAACGAATCGAGCTGCACGCGATCGAGCAGCGAGCGCAGGAGCAGCCGGCGCTGCGCATCGCCAAGAGAGGCACGCGAGCTTTCCAGGTCGCTGAGCTCCCTGAACAAATCGTCGAATGTGCCGACCTTTCCGCCGAACAGGGCGGGCGATCGGCGCAGAAGATCTCGCTGCAGTCGAGCGATATCACCGACGTTCGGAACGACGAGGAAGGGCTGCCGATCTAGCACCGCCGAGAACTGCTCGAGCAACCTTTCTACCTTGCCGGCATTGGCCGGTCCGACGAGAAGATTCAGCGACACCGGTTCATCGTAGTCCGCGCCTGTCCCGCACCGAGCTTTACGCCGCCTTGGAGCGTGAATCGATTTCGAACGCACGACGAGGGACGGCTGCCCGTCCCTCGTCGATAGTCGCTAGAAGACTCTTGTTAGGCGACAGCGCTCTTGGGCCGGCGACCGCGACGGGCGACCGCATGCCCGGGCATATCCTGGGCGCAAACCTCGCAGAGGTCGGCCTGCTTCGCGCCGCGACGCGCATCGGCGTACGTCAAACGAAGCGTAGCTCCCTTACCTTCGTCGATCTCTTTGCTGCAGCTGTCACATACAAGGACGGTTTTTCGAGCCACGAAATCCTCCTACTCCAATTGAACAACGCATTTATCGTAGCGAAAACGAGTAAATCGTAAAACCTCTCCCTTCATTTTATAAGAGAAAGCCGACCTTCTCAGTCAATACCGAATCGCACGCTCACCCAACGACGAATACGCACTGGTTACTAAATCGCGCCGTACATTTTCTCGGAACTCTAACCCTCTGCAAGCGGCGCACGAGAGATTCGACTCCCAAGACCGCTACGATGGCGCCGTGCAGAAACGATCCCTAGCGATACTCGAAGGCGACGAAACCGGGCAGGAGCTGCTGGAGCAGACGTTGCGCGTACTCGCGCCGGAGGCAATCGGTTTCGAGCTGGAGCTGCAGCGCTTCGATCTTTCGCTCAGCCAACCGGCGCGCGACCGGCAATGCGATCGTTTCGGAGGCCGCCGCTGCCATACGCGCGCTCGGCCTGGGCTTGAAAGCACCGACGATCACCCCGGAGAAACCCGGCGACGTCGGTTCTCCAAATCGGATACTGCGCGAGGAGATCGGCGCTCAGGTGATCGTTCGCACCGGTCGGCGCATCCCCGGCGTGGCCCCGGTCACAAAAATCAACGCGCCGATCTCGGTGGTGAGAATGGCGGTCGGCGACGCCTATGGCGCCGAGGAATGGCGCGAGGGCGAAGGCGACAGCGAGGCCGCCTATCGGAAGGAACGCATCGAGCGCAGTGTCTGCCACGCGGTCGCAGAATTCGCGTTTCGCGAAGCCGAGAACATGGGCGCAACGGTGTTCGGAGGTCCCAAGTTCACCGTCAGCCCGGTTTACGAAGGAATGCTCAAGGAAGAGCTCGATGCGGCGGCGGCAAGGCACCCCGAAGTCGCCTACGAGCCGCAACTTATCGACGCGACCTTCGCACTCCTTCTCGGCATCGAGAACAAAGCGCTGGTAATTCCGGCGCTCAACCGCGACGGCGACATCCTTTCCGACCTCGTCTTACCGATGTTCGGATCGATCGCGGGCGCCGAATCGCTGGTCGCAGCGCTCGACGAAAACTACGTTCCCGTGCGCATCATGGCCGAGGCGCCGCACGGTACCGCGCCTTCCCTGCTCGGTAAAGACAGCGCCAATCCGCTGGCCATGATCCTCGCCGCGGCGGCGCTTCTCATCCATGGAGACGAGACGATGAAGACGGCCGGAAGCGCGATTCGCCAGGCCAGCTTCGATTCCATTCAGGCCGGCGTTCGCACCGCCGATCTCGGTGGCACCTGCGCAAGCAGCGAATTCGTCAGCGAGGTCATCGCCAGAGTGCGCGCACTGCTCTCTGCTTCGACCGACTCGACGTCCGCTCCATGCCGCTGATCGAAATCGCTATCGTCGAAATCGATCAGGCGATTTTGGCCCTGCCGCAAACCGGCATCAGAGCTGAGATCGGTTGCCACTCGTGGAAAGTACGCATGTTTCCGCTAGAGTCAGCGCCGTGAAGATTGGAGTGCCCAAGGAAACGGCCGCCGGCGAGGCGCGCGTTGCGCTCGTGCCGGAGATCGTCGCGAAGCTGACCGCACAGGGGCTGGAGGTCGTCGTCGAGAAGGGCGCTGGAGCCACGGCCGCCTTCACCGACGAGGCCTACAAGGAGGCCGGCGCCAAGCTCGCCGGCGCCAAGGAGGCTCTCGGCGCCGACATCGTCGTCAAAGTTGACAAGCCGAGCGCGGCCGAGATCAAGCTGCTCAAGAAGGACGCCGTTCTGATCGGCTTCCTGCAGCCGCTGACCGACCAAAAGGGAGTCGACGCGCTGGTCAAGCAGGGAGTCGTCGGCCTGGCGATGGAGTCGGTGCCGCGCATCACGCGCGCTCAATCGATGGACGCTCTTTCCTCGCAGGCCACCGTCGCCGGCTACAAGGCCGTGATCATCGCCGCCGACCGCGTTCCGAAGCTCTTCCCGATGTTGATGACGGCGGCCGGGACGATCGCACCCGTCAAGCTGCTCGTGATCGGCGCCGGCGTCGCCGGGCTGCAGGCGATCGCAACGGCTCGCCGCCTGGGCGCCGTCGTCTCGGCCTTCGACATCCGCCCGGCCGTCAAGGAAGAGATCGAGAGCCTCGGCGCCATGTTCCTCGACCTGGGCGTCGTCGGCGAATCGACCGAGGGCGGCTACGCGAAAGAGCTCACACCCGAGCAGCAGAAGCAGCAGCAGACCGAGCTCGAGAAGCGCATCCCCGATTTCGACGTCGTGATCACCACCGCGATGGTGCCCGGTCGCCCGGCGCCGAAACTGATCCCGGCCGACGCCGCCGAGGCGATGCGCCCCGGTTCGATCATCGTCGACCTCGCCGCCGAGAGCGGCGGCAACTGCGCGCTGACCGTGGCGGGCGAGACCGTCGAGAAGAACGGCGTCACCATCGTCGGAGAGACCAACCTGCCGAGCGAGATGGCGTTCCACTCCAGCCAGCTCTATGCGCGCAACATCGCCTCGCTGCTCGGGCTGCTGGTCAAGGACGGCGCCCTCGAGCTGAACTTCGAGGACGAGATCATCAGCGGCGCCTGCGTAACCAGGAAGGAGACAAAATCGTGAGCGGCAACACGGCCGTTTTCCTGTCTGAGCTGACGGTGTTGATCCTGGCGATCTTCCTCGGCATCGAGGTGATCTCCAAGGTGCCGACGCTCCTACACACGCCCTTGATGTCGGGCACCAACGCGATCCACGGGATCGTGATCGTGGGCGCGATCCTGATCACCGGCACGAATTTTCACTCCACACTGGCCCAGGTGGTCGGCTTCTTCGCGATGATCCTGGCCAGCGCAAACGTGGTCGGCGGCTTCGCGGTGACCGACCGCATGCTCGAGATGTTCAAGGGGAAGTAGTCGAGTGAGCGCCAATCTGACGACATTCCTCTATCTGCCGACGATCGTCTCGTTCATCCTCGCGCTCAAGTTCCTCTCGTCTCCGAAGCGGGCGCGACTGGGTAACCAGCTGGGCGCGATCGGCATGGCGCTCGCCATCGCGGTGACGCTGGCGCAGAAGAACTTCTACACCCTCGGCTACGCGCTCATCGCGGTCGGCGGGCTGATCGGAGGCACGGTCGGCTGGGTCGGGGCGCGCAGGGTCAAGATGACCGCGATGCCGCAGATGGTGGCGCTGTTCAACGGTGTCGGCGGCGGCGCGGTGGCCCTGGTCGCACTGGTCGAGTTCAACGAGAAGGCCGGCGATCCGGGTCGCATCATCTGGAACGAGTCGGTCGCGATCATCGTCTCGGCGCTGATCGGGAGCATCTCGTTCGCCGGCAGCATGATCGCCTTCGGCAAGCTGCAGGGCCTGGTCGGCGATCGCCCGATCGTCTGGCGCGGTCAGAGGATCGGCAACATCCTCATTCTCCTCACCGCGATCGCGGCGGGATCGGTCATCCTGATCGGCGACAACTACGAGCTTCTCTGGATACTTATGATCGAGATCGCCGCCGGGCTCGCCTTCGGCGTGCTGTTCGTGCTGCCGATCGGCGGTGCCGACATGCCGGTCGTGATCTCCTTGCTCAACGCCTTCACCGGCCTATCCGCCGCGGCAGCCGGCTTCGAGTTGCACCTCGACGTCCTGATCGTCAGCGGGATGCTCGTCGGCTCCTCCGGTACGTTGCTGACGCTGATGATGTGCCGCGCGATGAACCGCTCGCTGAGCAACGTCATCTTCGGCGCCTTCGGCCAGATCCAGACCGGCGGCGGAGAGGCCGCATCGACCGAGGGCCTGACGGTTCGCGCGACCACCCCCGAAGACGTGGCGGTCATGCTGGCCTATGCGCACAAGGTGATCATCGTTCCCGGCTACGGCCTTGCGGTCGCCCAGGCGCAGCACGACGTGCGCCAGCTCGCCGATCTGCTCACCTCGCGCGGCGTCAGCGTCGAGTATGCGATCCACCCCGTCGCCGGGCGCATGCCGGGGCACATGAACGTGCTCCTGGCCGAGGCCAACGTGCCTTACACGCAGCTCAAGGAGATGGACGAGATCAACCCCGAGTTCCCGCAGACCGACGTCTCGCTCGTGATCGGCGCCAACGACGTAGTCAACCCGGCCGCCCGCTCCGACTCCTCGAGCCCGATCTACGGCATGCCGATCCTCGACGTCGACAAGTCGAAGGCAGTCGTGGTGCTCAAGCGATCGATGAACCCGGGCTTCGCGGGGATCGAGAACCACCTCTTCTACGAGCCCGAGACCTCGATGCTCTTCGGCGACGCCAAGGACTCGATCCTGAAGCTGATCGCCGCGGTCAAGGCTGCCTAGAACGCCGAGCGAAACGAAGCATTCCATCGCCTGGCCGCGCTCGGTAAGCACGATTCGTCGTCCTCGGTCGCACCGTAGCGACTCTGCTTCTCGGCGTAAAAACGCTTCGCCGATCTCGGCGACGGCGTGTTGTTTCGACACGGAGTCGAGACACCTCGTGCGCATTTTCTCGCTACCGTTTTACGACCCCGCGGGTGGGTGGATAAAGGCGGGGGGCGGAGTAAAGAAGTGCCCTGACGAAGGCTCTCCCGAATCCATCGCGCCTGTTCCTACCCGGTGCGCCGCCGCAGCGTCGAGGCGCCGAGCACGAGCGCCAGCACCGTTACGCCGAGCGTGACCGCGAGATCGAGCGCGAAGCGCGCGCCGAACACTCCGAGCGCGGTCGCCCGGTGGAGCGCGTCGTAGGCGTAGGTGAAGGGAAGCACGTCCGAGACGACGCGCATCCAGCCGGCCATCTGCTCGCGTGGCGTGAACAGGCCGCAGAGAAGAATCTGCGGCAGGATGAGGGCGGGCATGAACTGGATCGCCTGGAACTCGGTGCGGGCGAACGCGCTGACGAAGAGGCCGAGCGCCATGCCGAGGATCGCGTTCGAGACCGCCAGCAGCACCACCGCCCAGGGGGGTCCCTGCGTGTCGAGCCCGAGTAACCCGAAGGCGACGGTCGAGACGAGGATCGCCTGCAGGGCGGCGACGAGCCCGAAGGCGATCGCGTAGCCGGCGAGGATGTCGAGCTTGGCCAGCGGCAGCGCCATCAGCCGCTCGAGCGTGCCCGAGACCCGCTCGCGCAGCATCGTGATCGAGGTGACCAGGAACATCGCGATCAGCGGAAACATTCCCAGCAGCGGGCCGCCGATCCGCTGAAAGATCGGGCGCCGGTCGGCGAAGAGCTGCTCGAGCAGGAAGACGAGCCCGACCGGGACGAGCAGAAGCAGAGCCAGCGTGCGCGGATCGCGACGAAGCTGGGTGAGCACGCGCCGAGCGGTGGCGAAGGTGGCGCGGAAGCTCACACGACCTCCTCGTTGATGATCGTCAGGAAGGCCTCGTCGAGATCGCGCTTACCGCTCTGGGCGCGCACGCTCCGCCGGGGTTCCGGTCGCCACCAGCTTGCCCTCGCGCAGGAGCAGGAGGTCGTGGCAGTGATCGGCCTCGTCCATCACATGGCTCGAGACGAGCAGCGTCTTTCCCTGCGCGGCAAGGTCGTTGAACATTCGCCAGAGGTCGCGTCGAAGCACCGGGTCGAGCCCGACCGTGGGCTCGTCGAGAACGAGCAGCTCGGGGCTCCCGATCAGCGCCGTCGCCAGCGACACGCGCGCCCGCTGGCCGCCCGAGAGCCGATTGACGACCCGGTCGCCGAACGAGCTCATGTCCACCGTCTCGAGCACCTCTTCCACGTTCGCGCGTGTGGCCTTGAGGATGCGGGCGAAGTAGCGCAGGTTCTCGCGTACGGTCAGATCGCCGTAGACGGCCGGGTTCTGAGTCATGTAGCCGACCTTCCAGCGCAGGGGCGGCGTGCCGGCGGGCTCACCCAGCACCGTGATCGCCCCCGACTCCACGATCTGGACGCCGACGATCGCGCGCATCAGCGTCGTCTTGCCGCTTCCGCTCGGCCCGAGCAGGCCGGTGACCCGTCCCGAGGCGACGGCAGAGCGAGATCTCGTCGAGCACGACGACGCCGCCTCGGCGGACGCGTAGTGTGTCGACGACGATGCTCGGCGCGGCTGCCATTGAACGGTAGTCAATCAGTTCAAGCCGGCACTTTCCCGGGTCAACCGACGATCTTCTCGATCCGTTCTCGCGTCTCGCGCGCCCGCGCCGGGCCGAGGTCAGCGAACGATCTTGATGTTGAAATCGGCGCTCTGCAGCGTGCCCATCAAACGGAGCCAGAGCGGCAGGTACATCTCGGTGGCGCGCGCGGCCGTGATGTCGCCGAGGTCGATGATTCGATCCGCCGCCCAGCCGAAGCTCTCCAGCAGCTGCCGCACCTCCTCTTTGGCGGCAGCGTCGTCGCCGGCCAAGAAGACGTCGTGCTCGCCCGGCACCCTGCCCGGGTCGACCATCAGCTGGCAGTTGATCGTGTTCAGCGCCTTCACCACCCTGGTGTCGGGAAAGGCGCGCTGGATCTGCTCGCCGAGCGAGTCGGTGTTGACGACAGAGAGACTCGGCGGCATCCCTCGAGAGAAGTCGAGCGGGTTGGAGACGTCGACCAAGACCTTGCCCTTCAGATCCGCCGCCTCTACCGAGCGGAGCGCCTCGAGCGAGCCCGACCCGGCGGTGCAGTTGAAGAGCAGCTCGCCGAACGCGGCCGCCTCGGCGAAAGTGCCGTGACGGGCGGACGACCCGGCCGCGGTGACCCACTCGCGTGCCTGATCGTTACCGGCGCTGCGCGAGCCCATCATCACCTCATGCCCGAGCGCAACGAGCTTGCCGGCGATCGCTTTCCCAACCATTCCGGTCCCCAGCACGGCAATCCTCATCTCTTCCTCCTTGCGCGTCAACGGAGCATTCGCGGCGGCACAGGCTTCCGCTGCAACCGTGAGCGCGTCCTTCCCGGTTCTGGCGGATTCGATTCCGAGAGTCGGAGGCGGGAGTCAGTTCTAGGTAGTCGGCCCGAGAAGGGCCGTCACTCCGGCGGGCGCTCTTCGTCGCTCGCCGTGTCGTCGCCCTCCGCGGGCGCCTCGAGCGAGATACCGGCCTCTTCTGCGCTCTGCTCGGCGGCGGCTGCCAGCTTCTTCCCTTCCCTCTTTTCCTGCTTGCGGGCGCGCTTTTCCTTGAGCGCACGCTCTCGCGTCAGCTTCGCCATCGTCTGCCGCCGCTTGCTGCTCGATCCCACGCGATACCCCTCTTCCCTCGGCGCCGTGCCGTTGTTCGGCGACGATCGCCTACTTACACCGTACAGCTAGAGACGCCCTAACCGCTCGTACGTCCTTTCGCGGGATCCAGCGCGGCTCGTCATTAGTCTCTCTGAACTCGATACATCCCCTCCGCGCACCCCCCCTTCCCTCTCTTCGCGGCTACCGCAACGAGCCCCTCGGCGCAAGCCGGCGAAGCGGCTGCCCTGTGATCTGCTCCACGAATTCAAAATCGTTGTCGTAGTGGAGCAGCTCGACGCCCGCGGCTTCGGCCGCGGCGGCGATCAGAAGGTCGGCGGGCTTCACCGCCTTCTGGTGATCCGGTCCGAGACCAGCCAGCTCGCCCTGAACCTCTATCGCTCGACGCCACTCACGTGGAGTGATCGGGCAAGTATCGAGGGCATCGAGCTCGTTACGGCGCCGCTCGTGCTCAGCGGCGCTGCTCGTGCCGTAGAGCAGCTCGAGCCGAACCTGATCGCAGGTCGCGATCTGGCCGCTCTCTAGTCGCTCGTCGAACCAGCGGCGCAGATCCGGGTAGGCCTGCCTGCGCGACCAGATCCAGGCCGATGAGTCGGCAAGCATCATCTACTTCCCAGGCTCGAGATCCGGCCGCCGCAGCTCCTCCAAATCGGCCGCTGTCAGTCCAATCTCCCAGGTCGTCAGGCTCTTCAGGCGCGCCCGGCGGACAACATCCTCGAGCGCCGCCTTCACCGTTCCAGTCGGACCGGAGGTGCCGAGGATCTCCCCCGCATCACGCAGAAGCTCCTCCTCGAGATAAAGCGATGTGTGCTTCGTCATAGCGTAATCATAGCGCATATTCTTGCTGCCTCGTAGCTTATCTATCGTTACTGTCATAGCTCACTTTTCTTCCACTTCGAGCTCACGCTCTCTGACCGGTACACACCCTCCGCGCAGACCGCCTCCCCGGCTCAGCTCCAGCTCTACCAGCGCGGCGGCAACAACGTCAGCCGCCAGACCCGAGCGCTCGACCAGCTCGTCGATCGAGGCCGAGCGATCGGCCAGCAGCCCGCGTACCCGCCGTGCCCCATCCGAGAGCCGTCGACTGCAGCGGGCCGGCACCTCCTCCAGACCGAGCACCGCGAGCACGTCGCTCGGCTCGAGCAACGGCGCGGCGCCCAGGCGCAGCAGCTCGTTCGTGCCGCGCGAGAGCGCCGAGGTGATCTCGCCCGGCACGGCGAAGACCTCGCGCCCGTCTTCGAGGGCGAAGTCGGCGGTGATCAGGGCGCCGCTTCTCTCCCGCGCCTCGACGATCACGGTCGCCCCGGCCAGACCGGCGATGATGCGATTGCGGGCCGGAAAGCGCCAGGGCGCCGGCTCGATTCCGGGCTCGTACTCCGAGATGAGCAGGCCCACTTCGGCGATTCGGCTTGCCAGGCTCGAATGCGCGCGCGGGTAGTCGCGGTCGATGCCGCAGCCGAGCACGGCCACGGTCGGGCCGCCCGCCTCGAGCGCGCCTCGGTGCGCCTCGGCGTCGACGCCGCGCGCCAGGCCGCTGACGACGGTCGCTCCCGCGGCGGCCAGCTCGCGTCCCAGCCGGCGAGCCACCTGGGCGCCGTAGGGCGAGCAGGAGCGGGTACCGACGATAGCCACCGCCGGGCGCGAGAGCAGCTCGATCGAGCCCTGGCCGCGTAGGTAGAGGCACTTGGGCGGATCGTGGATCGCCGCGAGCAGCGGCGGGTAGTTCTTAGCGCTGCGGCTCAGACAGGGCGGGCGCCTGCTTCACGAAATCAGCTCCGCCGGGATGCGGTAGGAGAGCGCCTCGGCCAGGTGAGCGCGCTCGATCTCCTCGGCGCCCGCGAGCGCCGCGATCGTGCCTGCGACCCGGGCGACCCGCGCCCGCCCGCGACCCGAGAGCGACATCCGCTCGACCGCATCGGTGAGCAACGACCTGGCCTCGGAGCCCAGCCGCAGCGGATTCGCTGCCAGGCGCTGTCGCGCCGCCAGCACCCGCTCGCGCACGAGCGCCGAGGATTCCATCCCGCTGCCGTCCAGCTCGGCGGCCCGCGGGCGCGGCATCGCCACCACCAGATCGAAGCGATCGAGTAGTGCGCGCGAGAGCTTCTCGCGGAAGTGCGCCAGCCGTACGGCCGAGCAGGAGCAGCCGGCCGCATCGCCCTTGCCGCCGCAGGGGCAGAGGTTCATCGTCGCCAGCAGCTGGAAGCGGGCCGGAAAGACGGCCCGGCCGTTGGCGCGGGCAACGCTTACGACGCCGTCCTCGAGCGGTTGGCGCAGCGCCTCCAGCACCGGGCGCTGGAACTCCGGGAACTCGTCGAGCAGCAGAACGCCTCGATGCGCCAGGCTGGCCTCGCCGGGGCTGGGACCACGACCGCCGCCGACGATCGCCGGCATCGAGGAAGAGTGGTGCGGCGCGCGAAAGGGTGGCGTCGCGACTAGGGGATGCCCGCGCGGGAGCAGTCCGACGACCGAGTGAATACGCGTCACCTCGAGCGCCTCGTCTTCGGCCAGCGGCGGCAAGATCCCCGGCAGTCGGCGCGCGAGCATCGTCTTCCCGGTTCCCGGAGGGCCCGCCAGGAGCAAATTGTGTCGCCCGGCGGCGGCGATCTCGAGCGCGCGGCGGCCTCTACGCTGCCCCTTCACCTCGGCCAGATCGGGGCAGGAGCCGAGTCGCGGAAAGCCGCTGGAAGAGCGAGCCGGCGCAGGATCGGGCAGCCAGTCGCCGCGCAGGTAGGAGACCGCCTCGGCCAGATGCCGCACCGGCACCGGGTCGACGCCCGCCAGCGCCACCTCGCCGGCCGACTCGGCCGCGCAGAGCACGAACTCGATCCCGGCCCGTCGAGCTCCCTCGGCGACGACCAGCGCTCCGCCGACCGGGCGCACCCTGCCGTCCAGGGCCAGCTCGCCGACGGCCGCGTGCGCCCTGAGCGAGCCCGGCGGAATCTGGTGCGAGGCGGCGAGGATGGCCAGCGCGATCGTCAGGTCGAAGCCGGAGCCCTCCTTGCGCAGGTCGGCCGGGGCCAGGTTGACGGTGATGCGCCTGAGCGGCCAGGCCAGCTCGGCCGAGACGATACCGCTGCGAACGCGCTCCTTGGCCTCCTGGCAGGCCCGATCGGCCAGCCCGACGATGGCGAAGGCCGGCACCCCCTTTTGCAGGTGCGCCTCCACCTCAACCCGCCGCGGCTCCAGCCCGACGAGCGCGTAGGTCAGCATCTGCGCGAGCACGCGCTCAGGCTAGGAAGAAAACCCTCACGTGTCTGTCACGATTTGGCGCGCGATAACACACGCGCGCCTGCCAAACCGAACTTAGTATGTCTCCGACCTACCGACGCGTACCTTGTTTGCGTACTTTTCCTCTATCTCGGTACCTTGCACTCGTACTATCGAGTATGCTTTGCACATACTGTGATCACCGACATCAATCCCTTCGTCTACTCGCGGCCCATCTCACCCGAGGACGTGATCGACCGCGACGACGAGACGCGCGAGCTGCTGCGGAAGGTCGTCGGCGGTCACTACGTTCGGCTCTACGCGCCGCGCAAGTACGGCAAGACGAGCCTGCTCAAGCGGGCGCTTCGCGACGGCGAGCAGCAAGAAGGGCTGGTGCCGGTACTGGTCGATCTCTACCGGGTGGCCTCGATCGCCGACGTGACGATCCGCTTCGAGCGAGCCTATGCCAAGTACCTCAAGGGCGCCCTGCGCGCCAAGATCGAGGACTTTCTGCAGCGCACCGGCCTGGGTCTTTCGCTGGGGGCCTTCGGCATCAGCGCAAAGATCCAGATCAATCCCAAGACCGAGTCGCTCGCCGCGCTTCATGCCTTGCTCGATCTGCCGCTGCGCCTGGAAGAGGGCGGCGGCTTTCGGGTTTTCGTCGCGCTGGACGAGTTTCAGGACGTCAGCCGGGTCCCCGACCTCGACGGTCTCATCCGCAGTCACATCCAGCACCAGGGCGAGGTTGCCTCATACGTCTTCGCCGGCTCCGAGCCCGGGCTGATGAAGCAGCTGTTCGAGGATCGAAGCCGCCCCCTTTACGACTCGGCGGTTCCGATGCGCCTCGGCCGCCTTCCCGATACCGCGATCGCCGGCTACATCGCCGACCGTTTCCAGCAGGGCAAGCGAAACGTGGGCGAGGCGCTCAATCCGCTGCTCGGCGCTGCACTCGGCCACCCGCAGCGGGCGATGATGCTCGCCTACCACCTCTGGGAGCAGATCGCGCCCGACGAGACGGCAACGCTCGACGACTGGGCCCGCGCGCACTCCGCGGCGTTCGCCGAGCTCCAGCCCGAGCTCGACGCCCACTGGCAGGGCTTCTCGCTGAACGATCAGAAGACGATGCGCTCGATCGTCGCCGGCGGCGGCTCGCCCTTCCGCGCAAGTGTCCTGAGCAGGCTCGAGCTGAGTAAATCTACGGCGCAGAACGTTGTCGCTCGCCTCGCCCAGGCGGCCGAGATCGAGCCCGAGGGGCGCAGGTACCGCGTCGTCGATCCGCTCTTCGCCGAGTGGATCGAGCGCGTCGACTCGGGCTCGCCCGACGACGATTAGTTTGGCGGCGACCGGAGCGGTCGCCCGTGTGGGCAACGCGAGACCGGCGACGAGGCCGGAGGGGGATCTGACCTCGTCGCGATCTCGCGGGCCTGTCCGCGCTCGCGCTCTGGCTAGGCGAAGCGAGCTACCAGGACGTCTTCGTAGTACTCCCCGGCCCGGCGGCCGGTGCGGCGGTTTACGTGGCGGCGATGACGCTCCTCGAGCGCCAACCCCGCAGCGGCGAGAATCTCGGGGTAGAGGTCGCGGCGGTCGTTGACGACGATCAACACCGGCGCTCCGGGCTCGAGCGCCGGGCGCAGGCTCTTGAACACCGCGGCGATACCCTGCGAGTAGTCCGTCAGCGCGCCTCGCCCGCTGCCGCGCGCCGCCGGCCCAAGCTCCTGCTCGCGCAGGTCGTCGAGGCCGAGCAGCTCGTAGGCGTAGCGGTGCTGCTCGTGATAGTCGATCAGGCCCGGGTAGGGCGGTGAGGTGATGATGCCGTCGAAGAGCCCTTCGAGCCGGAGCGAGCGCGCGTCTCCGTGCAGGACGCTCGCCGAGCGATCACGGCCGCGCAGGCGCTGGAACTGCTTGATCCGCTCGAGCGTGTCGAGCGCGTAGCGGCGCAGGAAGTGCGAGGCGTTCTCGACCGGGCGACAGCTGCGACGGTGCTTGTGACACCAGTAGGGCTCGAGCTGCGGGGCGCGCGGAAACTCGAGGTCGAAGTGGCGCGTGCGCCGAGCCGAGCGCGCGGCGCGGGAGAGAACGACGCTGAGCAGGTCGGCGTGCTCGGCGCCGGCTATCTGCTCGCGGAAGGAGAGAAGCTCCGCGAGCGCCTGCGGCGCGTACCAGTCGCGCAGGTAGGAAGAGCACGCGCCTCCACTCCGGCGCGCCGCTTGCGTGTCGAGCCCGGCGACGGCGCCCCTGATCTCGTGCTCCAGCGCGAACAGGTCGTAGCGGCTCGTCTTGACCTGCATCAGCAGGCAGTTGAAGGCGGCGATGTCGATCCCGGTCGCGTCCAGCCCGCTCTCGAGCGCCTGCACCAGCGTCGTGCCCGAGCCGGCGAAGGGATCGAGCAGGTGCTCGCCCGGCCGGAAATAACGATCGATCAGCGCCTCGACGAGCTGGGGAATGAACTTGCCCAGATAGGGATGAAGGCGGTGGACGTGCTTCGTCCGCTCGCGCTCGGGAAGGTCGCGCTCCGACCAGGAAAGATCGAGGTCGAGCTCGCGGTAGAGAGCTTCCTGGGTGAGCGCCATCGCCCGCATCGATTCGACGCGAGCGGCCTGAAGCCCTGCAAAAGTGTAAAAACGTGACGTCGATTCTTCTTCGGGCTAATAAGCCAAGGAGGTATCGGCTTGACGCGAAGAGATATCCCCATCCCTTATTCAAGTGGGCGATATATATCCGGGGATAGGCGTTAAAGGCGATATGCGAAGAAGCTCGCCCGGTCAACGATCGGCTTTACGAGCTAACTGACACGAACTCGAGCGCGCCCGGGCTGCCGTTCGGCAGCCGCGCATCTTCCCAGGCCTTGGCAACAGCCGCACCGAGGCGTGCGCAACGCTCGAGACTGGCACCGTCGAAGTTGCCACAGACGACGCCGCAGCCGGCTCCAGGCCCTTCCGCGCCGGCCAGCAGCCGCTCGACCTCCTGCTCGGACTGGCCGGCGGTGGCGACGAGCATCAGATCGCCGCACCAGACGCTGGTTCCGGCCTCGCGCGCGTACTCGCGCAGCACTCCCATCGGGTAGGTGCGCTGCTCGGGCGTGTCGTAGCCGTACCAGTAGACGACCTTGAAGTCGTCCTCGATCAGCCCGGCGGCGAGCTCCAGCGCGGAGATTCCGCCGGCGATCTCGAACGGCCTGAACGGATCGATCGTGACGACGACGTCGTCCGATTCGTCTTTCAGCCGGCGGGCCTCATCCACAACCGTGGTCATCCCGTCTGCCTCGCGCACCACATCCTGCCCACTCAGCCCCAGCTCGGCGGCGGCGGTGCTCAGGCTGGCAACGCTGTCGGGGTCGAGGTCGCAGAGTAGGTACTCGGCGTCTCCTCCCAGCAGCCGCATCGCCAGCAGGGCGGAGCCCGGGAAGTTCGCCGGCGCCTCGCCGTCGGCGGCGAGCCGGCGCAACTCGGCGGCGTAGCGCGACTCGGTCAGCGCGGGGACGCTAGCGGCGCGCTCGATGAAGCGATAGATCCCGTAGTCCCGGTCGGGCGAGTGCGTCAGAGGATAGGAGGCCGAGCCGGCATGCGTCTCCCAGTAGCGCTTGGGCGGCTCGAGCGCCAGTAGCTCGGCTAGAACGAGATGCTTCCAGACGTCGCCGATGTTGCCGTAGTAGCGATTCATGCGTGCTCCAAGCTAACACGGCGCGCCGGTCAGGGCGCGGGAGACTAAAACGCGTTCTCGACGCGCTCGAGCCTTCCGCGCCGCACCGCGACGACGTCGAAGCGCACGCTCAGGTCGGGCTCGGGCGCCTGCGCCAGCCAGGCCTCGGCCGCGCGGCGAAGGCGCGCCTGCTTGCGCTCATCAACCATCTCGAGTGGGTCGCCGAAGCAGTCCTGCGTCTTCTCCTTGACCTCGCAGAAGACGGCGACGCCGCGGCGGCGGCAGAGCAGGTCGACTTCCACGCCGCCCAGACGAATGTTCGAGCCGAGAATGCGGTAACCGCGCAGGCGGTAGTGTCGGCGGGCCAGGCGCTCGGCCCGGGCGCCCGGAAGCGCCGGCGCCCTCAAGCGCTTTGTTGGTAGCAGGCGGCCTGGAAGGAAAGGCGGTGGACGGCGCAAGGCCCGTGCAGGCTCACCGCGGCGGCGTGAGCCCGGGTGATGTAGCCGACGTGATCGGCGAAGCCATAGGCGGGGTAGACGGCGTCCAGTCGCCGCATCATCCGGTCGCGCACTACCTTGGCCACGATCGAAGCGCAGGCGATGGCCGCGCTCTTCGCGTCGCCGCCCACGACCGCGCTGTGTGGCGGCGCCCCCGGCCCGAGCGAGAAAGCGCCGTCGACCAGACAGACCTCGGCGGGTGGGACGCAGGCTCTGAGCGCCCGCTCCAGCGCCTCCAGGTTGCTCTCTTGCAAGCCGCAGCGATCGATCTCACGGGCCGGGATCGTATCCACTACCACCAGCTCGCTCAGCGCGAGCACGGCGAGTAGCAGCCGCTCGCGCGCGGCTAGGTCCAACTGCTTCGAGTCGCGCAGGTCGTACAGGACACGGGTACGCGAGCCGCGCAGCTTGTTGAGGTCGAGAACAACCGCCGCGGCGGCGAGCGGCCCGGCCAGCGACCCCCGCCCCACCTCGTCGGCCCCGGCGACAAAGCGCACGCCGAGCTCGCGGTCGTGCCGGATCAGCTTCTTGCCGGGATCGAGACCCACCGCGCGAGAATAGCGCGCGGCTCGGCGCAGCTACGCGAGCAACGAGCGATCGTCACTCTCCCGTTACAGAAAGGACTAGAAGCCGCTGCTACTTGGCTTCGTCGGCCGGCTCGCCGACCGGCTCTTGGCCGGCCGGCTCGGAGCTCTCGGGCTCGGCGTCCACCGGCTCCGCAGCTTCGGGCTCCGCGGCCTCGGGCGCTTCGGCGACCGGCTCGTCGGCTGGCTCGGCGGCTTCGGGCTCCTCGGCGACCGGCTCTTCGTCGGTCTCGACGGTCTCCGGTTCGACCGCTTCCGGCTCCATCTCCTCGGGCTCCTTAATCTCGAGCTCCGGGCTTTCCACGCTAACCGCTGCCGGCTTCCCCACCTGATCGCGCTTGGCGCGGACACGCGCCTTCTTGCCGATCTTGGCGCGCAGGTAGTAGAGCTTGGCCCGATTGACGTCGCCGATCGAGATCACGTCGATCTTGTTGATCTTGGGCGAGTGGAGCGGGAAGGTGCGCTCGACGCCGACGCCGAAGGAGCTCTTGCGCACGGTGAAGGTCTCGCGGACGCCGGCGCCCTGACGCTTGATCACGATTCCCTCGAAGACCTGGATCCGCTGGCGCTGACCTTCGATCACCTTGAAGTGCACGCGTACGCTGTCGCCCGCCTTGAATTGAGGCAATCCTGAGCGCAGCTGACGCTGCTCGATCTGCTCGATGATCTTGTTCATGACTGAAAAGAGGTCAAGCTGGTAGCCGGCGGCAATCGTAGCGAAAAGACGAGGCCGAGCGGGTTGACTAGCGAACGAGTGCCGTTTCCGCCTCGCGCCGCCGAGCGCGGCCAGGCGGTGGAGTGCTTCGTATTGTTAGAGCTTCTTAGTGGAAGGAGACCCGATTCGGCGGCCAGTAGGTCATGAAGACCTTGCCGATCAGGTTGCCCCGTGGGACCGAGCCCCAGTCGCGTGAGTCGCACGAAGAGCCGCGGTTGTCGCCCATGAAGAAGTATTCGCCCTTCGGCACCTTCCACGTGCCGGTTCGCGAGTCATTCTTGCGCCGGCTCGGTTGAATGTACGGCTCGTTGAGCTTCTTGCCGTCGATGTAGATGATCCCCCCGCTCTTCTCGGTTACCGTCTCGCCGGGCAGCCCGATCAGGCGCTTGACGAAGACGGAGCTTCCCGGGCGCGTCACAGGAGGCGCGCGCCCGTTTGGGCGTCTTGAACACGACTATCTCGTTGCGGCGTGGGTCGCGGAAGTGGTAGGTGATGCGATCGGCGAGCACACGATCGGAGAACCTCGCCTCGCAACCCGGGCTCGGCCGCGCGCAGTGCAGCGTCGGCTCCATCGAGGAGGTCGGAATACGGTAGGGATTGACAACCCAGGCCTTGATCGCAAGCACGATCGCGATCGCGCCGACGATGGTCAGCGCCCAGTCGAGCACGACCCTCAGTCGTTTTGGTAGTCGTCCGAAGAGGCGATCGATTGGATTTCTCACCCGGCGCTCCTGACTCGGCTTTGCTCGCGCCGCCAGCTGTCGATGCGGGCGTGGTTACCCGAGAGCAGAACCTCGGGCACCTTCCAGCCACGGAACTCGGCCGGGCGCGTGTATTGCGGGTACTCTAGCCCGCCGTCCAGCTCCGCGGAGAAGCTCTCGATCAGTCCGGACTCGTCGCTACCCAGAGCGCCCGGTAGTCGGCGCACGACCGCATCCAGCAAGGCCATGGCCGGAATCTCGCCGCCCGAGAGCACGTAGGGGCCGATCGAGACTCGGTCGCTGCAGATGTGCTCGAGGATCCTCTCGTCGAAGCCCTCGAAGCGTGCCGAGAGTAGGGTCAGGCTGTCTTCCTCGGCCAGCTCCTCGACGAATGCCTGGTCGAGCTGGCGTCCCTGCGGCGTGAGCGCAATCACCCGCCGCTCGGGAATGCCCCCGTAGACGGAGTCGAGCGCCGCGGTCACGACGTCCACCCGCAGCACCATACCGGCGCCACCGCCGTAGGGCTCGTCGTCGACCTGACGGGCGCTGAGCGGAGTCGTCTCGCGGTAGTTGAAGACGCGCAACTCGAGCGTCCGATCGAGCACGGCGGCGAGCGGCCGTCGCTCGCGCATCCATTCGAATGCCGACGGGAGGAGTGTGAAGATGTCGATTTGCACCGGATCTGCGCTCGGGAGTTAGTCCGGTTCTGCGAAACCGGTGTGCACAACGATACGTGCATCTTCGAGATCGACGAGCGCTATGCAGTCCTCGACCATCGGCAGCGCCAGACCCGAATCGAGCTCCAGCACGTCGTTGGCTACGCCCGAGACGACCTCCTTGACGCGTCCCAGCTCTCGCCCTCCCTCTTCGCAGACCTCCAGTCCGACGAGCTGGAAGGCGTAGTAGGTGTCCTTCGGCAGAGATGGCAGCTGCGAATGCTCGATCTGCAGCTCGGCACCGCGCTCGACCTCGCGGTCGAGCCGTATCACCGGACGCCCGCCCGAAAGCTTCGACTCGACGACGGTGGCGGCGGTTCCGTTCACCAGCACGGTCGCGCCGACGGCGAAGCGATCGAGGTCTTCGCTCGGGCGCTCGACGAAGAAGGCGCCCTTGAGCCCGTGCGGCTTGCCGACGCGCCCGATCGAGACGAGCTGAGGATCCTTACTCGGCAAGCTCGAGCAGGTATCGCTTTCCCTCGCGCGCACCGGCGGCGCGCACGAGCGTGCGCAGCGAGCGGATGATCCGGCCCTGGCGCCCGATCACCTTGCCTCGGTCGTTCTCCGCGACGGTGAGCCGAAGCACGGTGTCGGCTTCGCGTTCCAGCTCTTCGACCGAAACGGCGCCGGGATCTTCGACAAACCGGCGTACGACCTCGAGCAGAAACTCAGCCAAGGAGCCCCTTGATCTTGAGCAGGCGACCGACGGGCTCGGTCGGCTGAACGCCCTTGCCGAGCCAGTCCTTCACCTTCGCCTCGTCGAACTCGATCAGCGAGGGCTCGGAGCGCGGGTTGTAGCGGCCGACGATCTCGATGAATCGGCCGTCGCGCGGCGCGCGCGAGTCGGTGACCACCACGCGGTAGATCGGGTTCTTCTTCGACCCAACCCGCGTCAATCTCATCTTCACTGCCATCTAGATCCTTTCCGGGCGAAGCGCCTTCGCCTCGCGTCTTTCCTCGATCGCTACGGAACTCGGGCAAACCATAGCGACCGATCAACGGCGGCGGCGCTTTTTGCGCGCCTTGGACGGTCTTCTTACGGGCCCGCTCGAGCCGCCCGGCACGGGAAGGCGCATCTTCCCGCTCGCGTTCATCTGCTTCAGCATCCGCTCCATCTGCTTGCGCATCTCCAGCACCTGGTTCACCTGTTGCACCGTCGTGCCGCTGCCGCGCGAGATGCGTATCCGCCGCTTTCCGTCGATGATCTCGGGCCGGCGCCGCTCCTCGAGCGTCATCGAGAGGACGACGGCCTCGACCCGCGCCAGCTGCCTCTCGTCCAGATCGGCGTCCTTGAGCTGGCTGGGAAGGCCCGGGATCATGCCGACCAGGCCCTTGAGCGAGCCCATCCGCCGCATCATCTTGTACGAGCGCAGGAAGTCGTCGAATGAGAAGCGGCCTTTGAGCAGGCGCTCTTCCATCTCGGCCTGCTCGTCGACGGCGACGGCCTGTTCGGCGCGCTCGATCAGCGAGAGGACGTCGCCCATACCGAGGATGCGCGAGGCCATCCGCTCGGGATGGAACAGCTCGAGCTGGTCGAGCTTCTCACCCACCGAGACGAACTTGATCGGCTTGCCGGTGACGGCCTTGACCGAGAGCGCCGCGCCGCCGCGGGCATCGCCGTCGAGCTTGCTCATCAGGACGCCGTCGAAGTCGACCCGCTCGGCGAAAGCCTCGGCGACCGTGACCGCCTCCTGCCCTGTCATCGCGTCGAGCACGAGCAACACGTTGTGCGGCTTGACGGCGTCTCGGACAGCGGCCAGCTGCGACATCATCTCCTCGTCAACGTGCAGGCGCCCGGCGGTGTCCACGATCGCCACGTCGCAACCCTGGCGCGTGCTCTGCTCGATTCCCTCGCGCGCGACGGCGACGGGATCGGTCGTGTCGCGGCGTGTGTAGACGGGGACGTTGATCTGGCCGCCGAGTTGCTCGAGCTGGTCGATCGCGGCCGGGCGCTGCAGATCGCAGGCGACGAGAAAGGCCTTCTTCTTCTCCTTGCGCAGGTAGAGAGCGAGCTTGGCCGCCGCGGTCGTCTTGCCCGAGCCCTGCAGGCCGGCGAGCAGGATCACGGTCGGAGCGCGCCCGGCGAAGGCCAGCCCGGAGGCGCCGGCGCCCATCAGCGCCGTCAGCTCCTCGTGCACGATCTTCACCACCTGCTGGCCGGGAGTGAGGCTCTTCAGCACGTCCTGCCCGAGCGCCCGCTCTCTGACGTGACTGACGAACTCACGCACGACGTTGAAGTTGACGTCGGCCTCGAGCAGGGCGAGGCGGATCTCGCGCATCGCGCGCGAGATCGTCTCCTCGTCGAGGCTGCCGCGCTTGCGCAGGTCGCCGAGGATGCCCTGAAGCCGGTCGGAGAGCGAGTCGAGCATCGCGGCTCAGTGTACTGGCGCGACCCCAGCGGTATCCGCCCGGCTGCGCACGCTGGTCAGGCCTGTTCCGACACTAAAGCGGCACATCCTTGTGCATCTCTTCTCGCTACCGTAATCGCCCCACCAGCGCGGTGCCAGGCACCGCGCGGAGCGCCCATGCCGCTGATAGAGGGTTTTCGCGAGCGCTGATCAGTGCTAGCGCTTGCCGGTCGTGCTCCCGTTCGGCGCCCGCTCGATCCGCGCCGCGAACGACCCGATCGCCTTCGCGACCGCCGCCGGCTCATCCAGCATCGAGAGATGACCGGCGCGTGGAACCACGATCAGCTTCACGCCGAGAGCCTGCGCCGAGGTTCGCCCGGCCTTGATCTCATCGACCGTGTCGTGCTGGCCCCAGACGACGATGCGCGGCACCTTCAGTCTTCTGAGGTCGTCGAGCGTCAGCCCCTGCACGCCGCCGCGGAAGAGATCGTGGAAGCCCTTTTCGGTTCCCTCTACGCGAAACGCCCGCTCGAAGGCGTCGACCCTGGCGTCCGTGATCGGCGGCCGGTCGGGGCCGTAAGCCTGGACGAGCACCTTGTGCACGAGCCAGTCGGAGTGGGTGAAGAGGCGGAAGAGCGTTGTGTAGTAGGGGTTGACGAACAGGTTCGCCAGCCAGTGCGGGCCGCCGACCGGGAGCGCGTCGCCGTCGAGCAGAACCACCCCGGCCGTGTTCCCCGGCGCCTGCAGCCCGATATTCACCGCGACGGCCGCGCCGAGCGAGTGCCCGACGATGAACGGACGCCGCAGACCGAAGTGAGCGGCGAAGTCGCGTACGAGCAGCGTCCAGCCGCTGAGCGTGTAGGGGCCCTTGCGCTCGGAGTAGCCGAAGGGCGGCAGGTCGAGCGCATAGACGCGGTGATCGCGCGCGAGCCGCTGCATCACCGGCTTCCAGACCCAGGAGGGCTCGCCGAAGCCACCCAGGAAGATGATCGGAGTCCCGTGAGAGCCCAGCGCACGGTAGGCGACCCAACGCCCGTCGACCTTTACGAAGGGGCCGCTGTAGAGCTGGTTCGGCGGCTTCTGGTCGCCGTTCGTGGCCAGGTTGTAGACGAGCGAGAAGAGCGTGACGAAGACGAAAATGAGCCACGAGCACGCGCACCGTCCAGCGCAGCCAGCGGCGGCGGATCCAGGGATGATCGCGCCGGCGAAGGCGCGGGCGAGAGAATCTGCGCTTCGGGCTTTCGGGCGCTTCGCCGCTGAGGTCGCCGGTGGTCATTGAATGACCCTACCCGCGGAGCGCCGGCTCGACTCTCGGCGCTGTTTCGGCGCAGATGCGTGCGCTCGCGCCGGATAGCGTTCTTGTTGGGGGTGCCCCCAGGCGCCAAAAGATGCCTGCGCGCACCGGGATAGCGTCAACCCCGAATGCCGCTCGCCGCGACGGATGACGGATTCGCGCCGGCTCGCTACCAGTCGCGCTCGGCGGTGACGCGCTCGGCGCAACGCGCGACCGGTCGTTCGAGCTCGAGTTGCCGTTTCAAACGGGACCGCGCACGGTGCAAGCGCACTCGGACTACGTTCGCCGAAGTGCCCATGACCACGGCGATCTGCTTCGGCGTCAGGCCCTCCCAGGCGGTCATCGTCAGGATCTCCCTGTCCCTCACCGACAGCGCCGCCAATACGGCGCGGAGAGCATCGCGCCGTTCGTCTTCGCGCGGCGGATGAGCGGGCTCGGCGCTTCGCAGCTCGCCCGCCAGGCGCTCCACCAGCGCGTTTCCGGAATGGCCGTGGCTCGCGCCCTTCATCAACAGGTTGCGGGCGACGCCGAACAACCACAGCCGTGCCCGGTCGCCTTTCGGAATCCTCTCCAGTTTCTGCCAGGCGATCAGGTAGGTCTCGGCGAGCACGTCCGCCGCGTCCTCGGCGTTCCGGGAGCGGCGCAGGATGTAAGCGAGCAGGTCGGTGCGGCTGTTGCGAAAGAGCTGCTCGAAGATCTCGCGCGGGTGCTCGGTCGGCTCGCTCACGAAGTCCTGCTCGCGAGGTACGTGCCTGTACTTCTGCTTCTAGCTCGTTCCCCCAGTGAGCGTCGCACCACTTGCGATCAGCTGCTATCGAGTAGCTCTCCAGTCCGGGTCGGTAGCCTCGCACTGAGCGCCTGCCGTCCGTAGTAACCGATTACGAGTAGGTGTTCAACCCGTGAGCGCGGTTGCCGGCCAATACCGCGTCCCGGTAACGGCAACATCCATCGAGAACAATGAGGATGGAGAGCGGCGAGAGGCTGAGTGACGCTCACGATTCTCTACCACAATACGGGTTCGCCTTGCGGATCCTCGTCTGTGACCGCCTTCCAGCTCGGTGCCTCGGAGATCACCTGGGTGGCCCGCGCGACAGCCTTCGCTATCGCCGACGATCTCAGCGTAGTGCCAGTCCAGTACCCACGCGCAGAAGGCGCTCATAGGCAAGACCATCCGTGAAGGGCGCAAGCTCGTTATCCAACGAATCGGCTCCCCACTTATCCGTATCTCTTCGCGTATCCATGGAGATCGCGAAATCGCGCCACGATTCGTATCCAGTCGGGCCAAGGGTATATCGGAGGCGACCCGAAGCGCCACGATCGCGGAAATCGCGCCCCGGCAGGGTTGAGAATCTTCACCCGGGCCATTGCCCGCGTTCCCACCGTCATATTGTCATCTCCGATCTCTTCGCTCTTATCCGGACTCGTCTTAGCTATCTCCTCTTGGTCAATCTCTTTTGCGGGTCGGCTGGAAGTGGCCCGTGTGCGCGCTCAGCTGCGAGCCTCCCGCGACGGCTGCGCCGATCCCTATCGCCGCGAAACCGATCAGTAGCGCCGTACGGGGCTTGCTCATCGAAAACCTCCGCGCCCGTCCGTGGGTTCTCCGGCCGCGATTGTCCGGTGATCTGGGCGCCGATCCCGTCCAGCGCGCTCTCGATCCCATCGCCCGATGAGAGCTCGACCGCTCGACCGGGTCGCGCGCTTCCAGGAATTCTTCGGGGCGATCGCTTGGGCGTTTCGGATCGTGCTTCATCCGAGCTCCTCCGTGGAAGGTTCGTAACCTACATCCCCTACATCCGCGCAACCGGCGATTCATTACACGCGCGCCGCCGCGCCGTTCGAGTTTCGACACCGTTTCGGCACAGATGCGTGCGTCCGGCCCCGGTAGCGTTTTCATTGGGGGTGCCCCCAGGGCGCCAGTTCCTGTATGCGCCAAGGCCGATTCGACCCCAGCGATTCTCGGTTCCTCGGGGCGCCGCTGGGTGTGCTTCGCCGGAGGGGACAGTCCTTCAGACAGACCCGGAGAGGATCGTGCCGCCAGCGGCGTCAGCGGTCATCGCGTTCGGGCGATGACGCCGGCCGAGGAAGCGAGATCAGCCGCGAACGAGCGCCTGCGCAAAATCCCCCGGATCGAACGGGCGCAGATCGTCGAGCTGCTCGCCCAGTCCGATCAGCTTCACCGGCAGATCCAGCTCGTAGGCGATCGCCACCGCGACGCCGCCCTTGGCCGAGCCGTCGAGCTTGGTCAGGGCTACGCCCGTCACACCGACCGCCTCGGCGAACAGGCGCGCCTGCTGCAACCCGTTCTGGCCGGTGGTGGCGTCGATCACGAGCAGCGTCTCCTGCGGGGCGCCCTCGAGCTTGCCGGCGATGACGCGGCGAACCTTGGCCAGCTCCTCCATCAGGTTGGTCTGCGTGTGCAGGCGTCCGGCGGTATCCACGATCACCACGTCGCGTCCGCGCGCCGTGGCGGCCTCGATCGCGTCGAAGGCGACCGCGGCCGGGTCGCCTCCCTTCTCACCGCCGACGAAGTCGGCACTGGCCCGCTCGGCCCAGATCTGGAGCTGCTCCTCGGCGGCGGCGCGGTAGGTGTCGGCCGCGGCGACGAGCACGCTGCGACCGTGCTCGTGCAGCACGCGGGCCAGCTTGCCGATCGTCGTCGTCTTGCCGGTGCCGTTGACGCCGACGACCAGGATCACGCTCGGCTGCGCGGAGAGATCGAAGGCGACCGGCCGGTCCATCAGGACGGCGATCTCCTCCGCCAGCGCCTGGCCCAGATCGATGACCTCCACCCGCGCCTCCAGCCGTCGCACCAGCTCGGCGGTCGCGCGCACGCCCACGTCGCCCGCGATCAGCGCCTCCTCGAGTCGCTCCCAGGCCTGCTCGTCACCGGGATCGAAGGCGGCGGCAGCTAGCTGCCCCAGCATCGCCTTGCGGCTCTTGCCCAGCGAGTCGCGCAGGCGCGAGAAGAAGCCGCGCCGTTCTTCCGCGGCCTCGGCCGGGCTTTCCGCCTCTCCGAGCAGCTCTGACCAGGTTCGGCTCATGAACTGCTCCGGTTCGAGACGAGTCCCACGGGCGCAAGCGTAGTCGAGGTCAGGCCCCGGTTCTTGTTTTCTACGAGGCGCACGTTTTCAAGAAAGACTCGAGCGGCCCGGATGAGCCGCTCGAGTTGTTACCAGCACAACTTCTTCGTAACGCGAAGGCCCCGCTTAGGCCGACTTCTTCAACTCTGGCAGCTTCATCGTGCGCGAGGCGATCAGACCGAGCAGCAGCGCGAGGCCGCCGATCGTCTCGACCCAGGCGCCGGCACCCATCTGGTCGAAGGCGTTGAAGGCATTGGCGATGGCCTTGGCAACCGCGAGCCCGGCGAGGATTCCGGAGACGATAAGCGCCAGGTCGGCCAATTCAGCTTTTCGCGAGTTGACGCCGGCGGCGATGAGTATCGCACTGACGATCGCAAGCAAAAGCAGCAACAAACCGAGCGCGTGGCCCGATGCCGACAGGTTCCAATAAGTGATATCGGACCCTTTTGCGTACTTCATCCAGATTCCGACAACAATCAGCACGAGGCCGATCGCGGCCACGGCAGTCCCTGCGTTCGGGCCCGCTGCCTTCGTGTCCGATCGCTTGTGCCAGAAGTGAGCCGCTCCCGCGCCGAGCGGAATCAGCACCGCGCAGACGCCGAGCCAAGCACCAGCGGCGAGCATATGGAGATTCTTGAAAGCGAACACCGCCGGCTGGAAGAGGAGGAACCCGAACGCCGCTGCACCAGCCACCGCCGCAACCAAATCGAGATTCGCGGCGCCGAGGAACGAAGCGACGAGACAGCAGACAGCAAGCCCGAGGATGACGATCCCGACGATCTCGACCGTACCGTCGTCCGAGTACTTAATGGTCACTCCACCGGTGTACTTCGTCTGGACGGCAGTAGTAAAGAGCGCAATGTATCCGAGCACGACGCCAACAGCCGCGACGATCTCTCCGATCTTACGTCTCCCCAGTTCCATTAGCCCTTCTCCTTTCTCGAACACACTTTTTCCCAGGCAGCGGTGATTATCTCGGTTTCGCTATGGGCATACAAGTCGCCTCGTTTCCGCAGCGCTCGAACGCGCGACGAATCACAAGTGCGCGAGCGACTACCTCGAGATCGAAAGTCCCCAATTCCCGGCCGAGGAAGCTAAGCGGAGGCCAGCGCCAGCTCGGGCTCGCGTGGCGTTCGCCTCGAGACGACCTGTGAGATGCCGTCACCGCTCATGGTCACTCCGTAGAGCAAGTCGGCGGCCTCCATCGTTCGCTTCTGGTGTGTGATCACGACGAACTGGGCGCGGTCGGCGTAGCGGCGAAGCAGCTCGACGAAACGACCGATGTTGGCGTCGTCGAGCGCCGCCTCGACCTCGTCGAGGAGGTAGAACGGGCACGGGTGAGCGAGAAAGAGCGAGAAGAGGAAGCAGATCGCGCCCAGCGACTTCTCGCCGCCGGAGAGGAGCGAGAGCTTGCTCACACGCTTGCCGGCAGGGCGCAGCTCGATCTCGATCCCGGGCTCCTCGCCCGACTCGGGTTCCGGCTCGGTCATGCGCAAGCGGCCCTCGCCGCCCGGGAAGAGCGTCGCGGCGACCTCTTCGAAGGTCGAAGAGACCAGTTCGTAGGTCTCGGCGAATCGGCGTTCGACGGTCTCGGTCAGCTCGGCGCAGAGCTTCTCGAGCTCGGTCAGGCTGCGCTCGAGGTCGGCGCGCTGCGTCTCGAGCTCCTCCAGCCGCGTCTTCTCCTCGGCGTACTCCTCCTTGGCGAGCGGATTGACGCGACCCATCTCCTCCAGGCGCCTGTGTCCACGCTCCAGCTTCAGCGCGAGCTCTTCGCGATCGTCGCCCTCCGCCGGCTCCACCTCGCCGCCGCCCAGGCGCCGCTGGGCGTCCTCGCTCTCCGAGTCGAGGCGCGCCAGCTCGACTTTCACCTGCGCCAGGCGCTCCGACTCGGTGTTCGAGCGGTCGCGCAGGGCTGCCTCCTCCGCGCCGAGACGGCGCAGCGTCGCACCCAGCTCGCCGGCGTGGCCGGCTCCCGCCTCGACCTGCAGGCGCAGAGGCGTTTCCAGATGCTCGACTCGGTCGGGGATCGCGGCCAGAGCCGTGAGTAGCCGCTCGCCGTGGGCGCTCAGGCGCGCGCAGAAGGACTCCGGCGGGTGCGCGCGATCGACGCGCGCCTTGGCGTAGGCCTCCGCGGCCAGTCGCTCGCGCTCGCGGGCGTCACCTGTGACCCGTACGGCCTCCGCCAGCGTCTCCTCCGCCGCGGCGATCTGTCGCGCCAGCAGCGTCCCGGCGCTCGCCGACCCGCTCGGCTGCCGGCTCGCCCAACTCGGGCGGAACGTCGGCGCTGGAGCGGCGAAGCGCCTCGGAAAGACGTTCGCGAGCCAGATCGAGCGCCCGGCGCAAATCGGCCTCGGCGGCGGCCAGCGACTGTAGATCCTCGCTCAGTCTCTGAGACCTGCCCGCGGCTCTGTTCAGCCTTGCTCAGGAGCGGTTCGCGCAGGGCCGCTGCGGCGGTCTCGGCCGCCTGCAGCCCATTTTCCAGGCGTGCGCCGGCATCGATCAAGCGGACGAGTAAGGCCGCGGGAAGCAAGCGCCGCCGCGGCGGCTCAACCCCGGAAAGCGCTTTCTGCGCCGCCTTCAGCTCGCGCGCGGCGAGATCGAGCCGCTGCTCGGCCGCGGCAGCCTGGCCGAAGAGTCGCGCCACCTCACTCTCGAGCGCGCGGCGACGGGATTCGAGCTCGAGCCTCAGTGTCTCGGTCGCGCTCCCGGCAAACCAGAGCTCGCCCCGCGAAGCGTCGTAGCCGTGCCCCTCGCGCGTGACGACGACGCCCGAGCGAGCCTGGGTGAGTTGCTCGAGCGGGACGAGCCAGATGCCCTCGAGTAGCTTCTGCCCTCTTCTGTCGCCCGAGGCGAGCTCTTTCAGTGGGCGGGCGCCTGTGAGCGGTGCTTGATCCGTCTCGCGCCCGTCTGCGCCCGAAGCGACGCTGGCGGCGAGCACTACAGCGAGATTGCCGAGCCCCTCACGGCGCGCCTTTTCCAGTAACTCCAGGCCGCGCTTTGGATCGGGCGCGATCAGAGCCGCCGCGCGCCAGGTCAGAGCCGCCGCGACGGCCTGCTCGTAACCGGGCTCGACGGTGAGCAGCGACAAGGCGAGCAGCTCGCCGGCTTCGGCCAGCGCCCTGGCGGCCGGAGGAATGCCCTCTCGCTCCTGGATCGAGCGCTCGAGCGTAGCCAAGCGCTCGGCGGCGTGACGAGCGCGCTCGCAGAGCCCGTCGCACTCCAGCGCCAGCTCACGCTCGCGAGCGGCCGCGCGGGCCTCGGCCTGCTCGAGCTCCCGATAGCTCGGCGCTCCGCTACGTTCCAGTGCCTCGGCCTCACTCAGCTCCTGCCGCGAACGACTCAACGAGGCGCCGAGCGACTCTCGCCGCAACGAGAGTCTCTCGACAGCCGTGGCAAGTTCGATCAGCTCGCGACCGGCCGCCTCGGGCAGCGACGCGGTCTCGGAGAGGTCTCTTTCCACCTTCGTCCGTCTCTCGAGCAGCGCGCGCGACTCCGTCTCGAGCCGCGCCAGCTCGATCTGCTCCAGGCCTCGCCAGCTCGCTCAGGTGCAGCTGCAGAGCCCCCTCGCGTTCGCGCTCGCCGGTTTCGGCCTGCTCCACCTCGTCCCGTGTCGCGGCAAGATCGCGCGCCAGCAGCGCGAGCTCCGCCCGACTTTCGGCCGAGCCGCTGGCGCGGCTTCGGGCGAGTAGGGCGGCGAGCTCGGCAACCAATCCCTCGACCGCCTCGCGTCTGATCTCCACCCGCTCGACTGCGCCGCGCAGCCGGTAGAGCTCGGCCAGGGTCGCCTCGCGACTGCCGGCGATATCGGTCAACTCCTGCTCGGCGACCTCGCGCTCGGCCAGCAGGCGCTCGAGTTCGGCTCGCGCTTGGGCTTGCGCCTCGAGCACGACGTCGCGGCTCGATTCGGTCTCCGCGCGCCGCTCGGCGACCGAGGCCAGATCGAGCTGGGCGATCCGCGCCTCCAGCGAGGCGATCTGAGCGCGCAGCTTCTCGGCCCGCTCGGCCGCGCTGGCCTGCATCGCCAGCGGGCGCAGGTGCTTGCGCACCTCGGCCTCGACGTCGTGCGCCCGCTCGACCTGCGTCTGAACGCGCGCCAGCTTCAGCTCCGAGCGGTGACGACGGCGCTTGAACTTGCCCAGTCCGGCGGCTTCCTCGATCAGAGCGCGGCGGTCGGCCGGGCGCGAGGTCAGCACCTCGTCGACGCGGCCCTGGCCGATGATCGAGTGCATACCGTGGCCGAGACCGAGATCGGAGAGAAGATCGACCAGGTCGACGCGGCGCACCGCCGCTCGGTTGACCAGGTACTGGCCCTCGCCGCCGCGCTGCAGGCGCCTGGTGATCGAAAGCTCGCTGTAGTCGAGCGGCCCGTCGCCGGCCGTGTTGTCGAACACCAGCTCGACCTCGCAGGAATCGACCGCCGCGCGCTCGGCGCCGCCGGCAAAGAGAACGTCGTCGGGCTTCTCGGCCCTGAGCTCGCTGGGCGCGAGCGAGCCGGCCGCCCAGACGATCGCGTCGGAGATGTTCGACTTGCCGGAGCCGTTCGGCCCGACTACGACCGCCACGCCCGGCTCGAGCCGCACCTCGACCGCGTCGGGGAAGGACTTGAAGCCCTTGATCTTGATCGTTTTCAGGTGCAGGGGACGCCTCCCGCGGCCGCGCTCTGGGCGCGCGACGGTAAGGCGAAGCTGCTCCGGCGAATTGCTGCGAGCGCATGCATGCGAGCGCCATTTTGACGGGCAGCTAGGACGGCGCTCGGCCGGGCTCAGATCGGAGCTATTACTCGCCCGACTCGAGCTCGAGCTGCTCGAGCACCTGCTCGGCCGCGGCCTGCTCGGCCGCCTTCTTGGTCGTGCCGCTGCCCGTGCCCATGGTCTCGCCGTTCACCCGCGCCGCGCAGGTGAACGTTCGGTCGTGCGGTGGCCCGGCGGCTTCGAGCACCACGTAGACGACCTGCTCGCCGCGCCTGGCCAGCGCCTCTTGCAACTCGGTCTTGAAATCGACGTGGCCCGAGATCGCGTACTCGATGCGACTGTTGAAGGACGCGACTATCGCCGCCTCGACCGGCTCGAAGCCGTTCTCGAGGTAAAGGGCCGCCAGCACCGCCTCGAGCAGCGCCGCGAGCACGTTGCGATTCTCAGACAGCCGCTTCAGCTCCTCGCGCGAGACGCCGTGCCCGTACTCGAGCAACTCCTCGCCGAGGCCCAGCTCGCGCGCTACCTCGGCGCAACTGGCGCGCGAGACGACGTGCGAGCGGATCTTGGCCATCCGCCCTTCGCTGAAGTCGGGGTAGCGATCGTAGAGAGCCCGGGCCGTGGCCAGCTCGAGCACGCTGTCGCCGAGAAACTCGAGTCGCTCGTACGAAGAGGCACGATCCGGCGCCCACGAGGTGTGGGTGAAAACATGCTCCAGCTGCTCCTCCGGCAGGGCTTCGATCAGCCCACGGAGAGCCTCGTGACCTTCAGGCTCGTTCTTAGAGCCCATTTCGGCAGGCCTGTACGCTCGATGCTGCCGCTCCGCGGCAGCAGTGACCACCCGGGCCGTTCACCGCACCTCCAGTGCGCCTCGCGACTCGCGCGGCCCCTGGCATCCACGGATCGGCCCCCTCAAGCGCACATCCCTACCGAATGGGCTCTACTTCTGGTGCGCTGTGACGTACTCGACAGCCTGCCCGACGGTCTGGATCTTTTGTGCGTCCTCGTCCGAGATCTTGATGTCGAAAGAATCCTCGAGCTCCATGATCAGCTCGACCAGATCCAACGAATCGGCGTCGAGATCCTCCTGGAAGGAAGCTGTCTCGACAATCGCACTCTCGTCGACACCAAGCTGCTCGACAAGGACTTCCTTGACGCGTCCAAAGACTTCTTCACGCGATGCTGCCATGACACCTCATTCCGTCGAGTTCGAAGGGCGGGCCGATGCTACCACGCGGGAGGGCATGCGCTCGGCGATGCGTTGCACGACGCGGTGCTCGACGCCACGCGCGGCAACGCGAATGGCGTTCGCGATCGCGTCGGGGCCGGAGTTCCCGTGGGCGATCACGGACAGCCCACGCAGGCCGAGTAGATAGGCGCCGCCGTAGGTGTCGGGATCGAATTGCTCGCGCACCGAGCGAAGCGCCGGGCGCAGCAGAAGCGCTCCGAGCTTGCTGAGCGCACTCTGCTCGGCCGTGTCACGGAGAGCGCGGAACAGAGATTCCGCCGTTCCCTCGGCGGTCTTCAGCGCGATGTTCCCGGTGAATCCGTCACAGACGATGACGTCGGCGGGGTGCTCGAGCAGCAGCCTGCTCTCGGCGTTGCCGGCGAAGTTGAGACTGCTCGCGGCGAGCAGCTTGTGGGCGCTGATCGAAAGCTCGTTCCCCTTCTCGGGCTCCTCGCCGATCGAGAGAAGGCGAACGCTCGGACGCTTCAAACCGAGTATCTCCTCCGCGAAGATCGTGCCCATGTGCGCAAACTGGAGCAGATGGCGCGGCCGCGCATCGACATTGGCGCCTCCGTCGATGAGTACGAAGGGGCCATGTCTCGAAGGCACGACGGCGCCGATCGCCGGGCGCTTGACGCCAGGCAGCCGGCGCAACACGACCAGCCCGGTCGCCAACATGGCGCCGGTGTTTCCGGCCGAGACGACCGCGTCGGCCTTCCCTTCGGCCACCAGCCTGTGCGCGACCACGAGCGAGCTGCGGGGCTTCGCGCGCACGGTCTTGCCGGGCTTCTCGTGCATCTCGATCACTTGATCGGCGACGACATGCGCCAGGCCCTTGGGATCGATTCCCAGGCGCCCGACCAGAATCGGCTCGATCTGGTCGCTGGCAACCTTGAGCGCGCCGGCGATGATCGCTCCCGGGGCGTCGTCACCGCCCATTGCGTCAACGGCTATGCGGATCGGCCTGGGCATTTCCTTGGAGTCCGCTCGGTCATGTCAAGCGGAAGATAACGGTGCCGGATCGACGCCGGAGAGTTAGGGCGCTTCGACCCGCAACGGCTCGACTTCGCGGCCACGATAGTGCTTGCAGGTCGGGCACATGTGGTGAGGGCGCTTGGGCTGGTGGCAGACCGGGCAGATGTTCGGGCGCGGCACATCGAGGCCCTGATGAGTGCGGCGCTTATCGCGCCTGGTCTTCGATGTTTTTCGCTTTGGAACAGCCATAACCGGCCGCGTAGTGTACATGCCGGCGAGCGAAAGAGTGCGGTTTTACGACGGCGAGCGACAATCTCAGCACCTCGCCCGGCCTCGGCTCAATTGCTGACGACCGCATGCGGCGGCGGGTCCAGAAAGAGGAGCAGCTCGGTCCTGGTGGTCAGTTCCTGATCGACCAGCGCCCCGAGAGCGAGGCGAAGTTGAGAAACGCCGTGACGATCAGCGCCGGCACGATCAACCAGCGCACGCCGCGGCTGAGAAAGATCGCTACCCGCGCGACGTGGAAGCGCAGCGGCGGCGACGCGCTCTCGCTCTCGAGGCCCCTGTTACGCAGAATGCGTATGCGACGACCTTGCCGGAGCTCGGCCTCGGAGAGCATCGTGGCGAAGATCGAGAGCAGCGCAGCCGAGCCGATCAGAGCAAGCGGACGCAAGAATCCTCCCTCGTGGTAGACCTGCGACAGGGAGGCGACCAGGGCCGCGAGCGCAACAACCGAGGCGAGCGCCGCGATCAGCCCCAGGTAACACTCCCACCACGCGGGAGCACGTAGGTGCTTCTCCCCGAGCGCGACCGTCGAGCCCCCGGCGCCACCGGTAGCCAGGCTTCCTCCCTGCACGTCGGTTCGACCCGCCAGCCGACCGAAGGTCTCTTTCAAGGCAGCGAGCTCAACTCGCGCGCTTTCGTCACCGGCGACGAGACGCTCGCCGGCCGCGTTACAGCGCACGATGTAGGCGTGCTCGATCTCGGAGAAGGTGGCACCGGCCGGAAGACCGAGAAAGGCAGTGATCTCGTCCCGCTCAGACATCTAGTGCTGAGTTTAGGAGACGACCAGGATTGCGCACCCGAAGCCGCGCGCGCCGTACGGTTCAAGTGAGCGATATGACAGTAAGCGTGGTCTTCGCTACAGGTCGCTCGCCCTTGGCCGGCGAGCCGTTCATCTCGGTCAGGCCACGTAGCTGGGTTGTCGAGGCCGGCCTAGAGTTTGTCGCGCAGCTGCTCGAGGGCCGCCCAGCGTGCGTCGACCGTCTCCTCGACATGCGTGTGCGGCTCGAGGTTCAGGTCGCGCCCGCACTCCGGGCAGAGCCCGGCGCAATCCGGGCGGCAGAGGATGGTTTCGGGCAGCGCCAGCGCGGCGGCGTCGCGGGCCCAGGCCGAGAGATCGAGCCGATCGCCTTCGAGATACGGCGTGCGTAGCTCCTCCTCCGCCCCGGGATCTGCATCCTGGTACTCGCTGGCGACGATCTTCTCGCGGAACTGGGCTTCGTTCAGGCAGCGATAGCAGGGGCCGACCATCCGGCTCTCGAAGCGCAGGCCGAAGACGGTGCCGCCGGTCGCGCGGTCGATGGTCAGCTCGGCCGCGACCGTGCGCGGTAGCGGCTCGTAGTCCTGGCCGCCGTAGACAAGCGGCTCGAGCTCGATCTCGACCGCCTCGCGGTGCTCTTCGCCCGACCGCAGGCGAAGCCGCCTAAGGTCGTAGGTGGTCATCTATTCAGGTTAGCAGCGCGCGAAGCCGGCTCGGCACGGCTCGCTGCGTTCGCCCCGAGAGCGGTAGATGACCCGATCCGGCACCAAGCCGTGACCAGCCCCGACCGCGGCTACTGATAGCTGTCGGGTTCGTCGATCGGGCCGATGCCGGCGACGACCGACTCCTGCGAGCGCTCGTGCAGTCGCTCGCGTCCTCGCTTGACCGCGGTGAGGAACTTGTCGAGGTTGACCTCGAGCGTCGAGAGAATCGAGTCGGCCCAGTCTTCCATCTCGAGCCTGGTCTGACGTGCCTGGCGACGCGCTTCTTCGACGATCTCGATCGCCTGGTGCTCGGCCAGCTTGACGATCTCTGTCTGCGAGGCCTGGACGACCGCCTGCTCACGCGCCTCGGCGGTGATGCGATCCGACTCGCGGTTGGCCTCGGCGAGCATGTCCTGGCGCTCCTTGACGATCCAGCGCGCCCGTTTCAGCTCTTCGGGAATCGTCGCGCGCATCTGGTCGAGGACGTCGTAGATCTCCTCGCGGTCGATGCGCACCTGGTCGGTCAGAGGCACCTGCTTGGCGTTGTGAACGAGATCGTCGAGCTTGTCAATGAGGACGAGAATGTCCATGGTTATCCGTCTCCGAGAAGTTTACTAGCGCGCTGATTGCTGAGCTTCTTCCGGCGCAAGCGCCGATCTCCTTCCTGCTATCGGCTTTCTGGCTTATGTCACCTTCGCGGCGGGTCGTGAGAGCCACCTCAATCCTCCTTCGCTGCGCCGCCGTTGCCGAAGATCTCGTGACAGCGTTCGGCGACCGCCCGCGGCACGAACTCCGAGACGTCGCCACCGAAAGAGGCGATCTCCTTGACGCCGCTCGAGGACACGAAGCTGTACTTGGGCCCGGCCATCACGTAGACGGTCTCGAGCTCGGGCGCGAGCGTCCGGTTGAGATGGCCCATCTGGAACTCCCACTCGAAGTCGGAGATGGCGCGCAGCCCCTTGACCATCGCGCGCGCCCCGCAGCGCTTGGCGAAGTCCACGACCAGATCGTCGAAGGCTTCGACTGTGACGTTCTCGACACCGGTCAGAGCCTGTTCGAGAAAGGCGATCCGCTCGGCGACCGTGAAGGTCGGCTGCTTGTGGTGCGGCTCGACGATGACGCCCACGATGATGTGATCGAACACCGCCGCGGCGCGCTGGATGATGTCCAGATGACCGTTCGTGACCGGGTCGTAGCTGCCCGGGCAGATAGCCGTGATGAGCTGCGGCTCGCTCATCAGCGCGCTCCGTCGTAGACGGTCAGTCGTGCCGAGCCGTAGCGCCGGCTGGTTCTCAGCTCGAGCGGCAGCTCGGGCTCGAGGCGACTTTCGGTCTCGACCACGACGACGCCGCCCGACTCGAGCAGGCGGGGAAGATAGATGGCGAGTGTCTTCTGCAACTGGGAGTAATCCTCGTAGGGCGGATCGACCAGGATCAGATCGTATCGCCTGCCCGCGGCCGCGTCGGCCGCAAGCGCGCGGCGAGCGTCCATGCCGACGATCTCGGCGCCGCTCAGGTCGAGCTTGACCAGGTTGCGCTCGATCACGCGGCAGGCACCCGGGTCGGACTCGACGAAGACGGCGCTAGCCGCTCCGCGGGAGAGTGCCTCGAGCCCCATCGCGCCCGAGCCGGCGAAGAGATCGAGCACCGTTGCGCCCTCCACCGGGCCGATCAGGCGGAAGGCCGCCTCGCGCACGCGGTCGCCGGTGGGCCTGGTCGAGCGCCCCTTGGGCGCGAAGATCTTTGCCCCTTTTCGATCGCCGGCGATGATGCGCATGGCTCTATCTTCGCCTACGACTCAGGCTTGCGCTGCTCCTTCGCGCCATGGAAAAGCGCAGAAGAGCCGAGTAACATCATCCCGCACGGGTGACAGGCGCGGGCCTTCGAGCCGGAAGCACGAATGGCAAAGCGAAAGACAGCTGATGCGGTTGAGCTGGAGAGGCTGCATAAGCAGCGGCCACTACTCGAAGGCATCGTCGCGACGAGCCCGGCTGCGATCGTCTCATTGAACCGGGAGGGTCAGATCGTCTTCGCCAACGCCGCCGCCGAGAGCCTGCTCGGGGTGGAAAAGGTCATCGGCCGCGGCTACAACGATCCCAAATGGCGCATCACGACCTTCGCCGGCGACCCCTTTCCCGAGCAAGAGCTCGCGTTTGCCCGTGTCCGATCCGAGCTGAAACCGGTTAGCGACGTTCAGCACGCGATCGAATGGCCGAACGGCAGGCGCGTCTACCTCTCGGTCAACGCGGCTCCGCTACTCGACGACTCCGGCGAGTTCGACGGAATAGTCGCCACCCTTGTCGATCTGAGCGAGCAGCAGCACGCCGCGGAGGAGCTGGAGCGAAGCGAGCACCTGGCGAGAGCGGTGCTGGAGGGCGCCCCCTTCGGCGCCCACCTCTACGAGCTGCAAGACGACGGGCGCCTGATCTTTACCGGCGCCAATCCGGCGGCGGACCGCATTCTCGGCACGGAATGCGCGCAGTTCATCGGCCTGGCGATCGAGGATGCTTTTCCGCAACTGACCGAGACGGAGATTCCCGGCGCCTACCGCCGCGCCGCCGCCGAAGGCGTCACCTTCCACACAGACGAGATCGTCTACGAGGAGGGGGGCATAGCCGGCGCCTTCGAAGTACAGGCCTTCCAAACGGGGCCCAACCGCATGGCCGCCTTCTTTATGGACATCACCGAACGCAAACGGGCCGAGGAGGCGCTGCGAAGTAGCGAAGAGCGCTTCCGGCGATTGGTCGAGAACTCGCCCGAAGTGATCTTCCGCGTATCGCTTGATCCCGTGACCGCGTTCGAGTATGTCGGCCCGGCCGTCGAACAATTGGGCGGCTACAGCCCGGAGGAGATCTACGCTGCCCCGGAACTGCTCTGGAGCATGGTTCACCCCGACGATGCCGAGCTCATCGCGCGAGTGTTGCAGTCCAGTCAGCCGTCTACCGAGACCGTTCGCTGGATCCATCGGGACGGGCACACGTTCTGGACGATGGCCAGTCACGTTCCCATCCTCGACGAACAGGGGAAGGTGATCGCGATCGAGGGCATCCTGCGCGATATCACGAACCAGAAGCTGGCCGAGCAGGAGCGCGAGCTGCTTCAGGCGCAGCTGTCCAGGGCGCAGCGGCTTGAGGCCGTCGGCCGGCTGGCGAGCGGCGTCGCGCACAACTTCAACAACCTCCTGACGGGCATCGTCGGCTACAGCGAGCTCGCCCTGATGAAGCTGCCCGTGGACTCGCGAGATTCGAGCCGATCTCGAGGAAATCATGCGGGCCTCTGAACGAGCGACGAACGTGGTGCGCGGGCTGCTCGCCTTCAGTCGCCGGGAACGAGCCAACCCCGAGACAATCGACCTGAACGAGATCGTTCGAGAGCTGGAGTCGCTGCTGAGGCAGCTGATCGGCGAGAACATCGAGATCGAGACGGCGCTTGCGCAGGAGCTGGGCCAGATCGAGATCGACCGCAGCCAGATCGAGCAGGCGATCGTGAACCTGGCAACGAACGCGCGCGACGCGATGCCGGACGGCGGTAAGTTGCTGATCTCCACCGAGAACCGCGCGCTGGCGGAGAAGCGCACAGAGGGGGATATCGTTCTCTCGCCGGGACGCTACGTCGTTCTATCGGTACGCGACACGGGCATCGGGATGGACGAGGCGACTGTCGGCCGTATCTTCGAGCCCTTCTTCAGCACCAAGGGAACCGCCGGCACGGGACTCGGCCTTTCCAGCGTCTACGGCGCCGTCGAGGAAGCCGGGGGCAAGATCGTCGTCGAGAGCTCACCGGGAGCGGGCTCGCTCTTTGTGCTCTTCTTCCCCGAGCGCGATTAGCACGAGCGGCTCGGCTGCATCGTCCCGGCCGGGACTAGACGATCTTGAAGCCGAGCGCGTTCGATCCTAGGGGATCGTGCCAAGCGGCTCAAGGAAGCGCCGGAGCGCTAACGGGACACACTGGTATCTCCGCACGAGGTCGACGATAATCCGAGCTGCCGCCCCGTGGTACCTGGTCGTTATCGCAGCCGAAAATCGGAGGTAGAGCGTGACCCGCCTGACTTCTTCTCTGGCCCGCAAGGCTCCTTTCTCATGGCGAACGATGGCTAATCTTCGTCTCGGCGTCATCTGTGTGGCTGTGCTCGTCGGCACTTCCACGCTCGCCGGTGCGGCCTCGGGCGGCGCCTCTGCCGGTCAGCTCTCCGCGCGTCTGACGAAAACAAGCTTCACGAGCGCCCAGGCGGGCTCGGTCAAGCTCGTCTGTAAGTTCAAGACGAAGAGCGGCAGCTTCTCCTATGCGCTCACGTTCAAGAAGGGGACGAAGTGGCAGACGGTCAAGAGCGCCGAGAAGAGCTACAAAAACGGCGCCTACACGACGACCGTCAAGAAGGTCTTCGCCGGTAAGGCAATTAAGCTCGGCGGCTATCGCTTGAAGATCTCGGCCGGTAGAGGCTCAAAGACTCTCAACTTCACGGTGATCAAGGGCGTGAAGCCGGTGAATACCTCTGTACCCAAGATTTCCGGTACGACCAGACAGGGCCAGACGCTCACCGTCACGAAAGGTTCCTGGAAGAACTCGCCTACCTCCTACAGTCACCAGTGGCAGCGATGCAACTCCTCGGGCGGCAGCTGCGCGAATATTGCAAGCGCGACCTCGGGTACCTATCTTCTCGCCGCCGCGGACGTCGGTAAGACCATTCGCACCGCCGTGAGGGCGAAGAACGCCTACGGCTCCGCAAGTGCGACCTCCAGCCAGACAGCCGTAGTGGCTGGCGTAGCGGCCGGCCTGCCGCCGACTAACAGCGGGCTACCGACGATCTCCGGCGCGGCCAAGGACAGCAATACGCTTACTGCCTCTAATGGCTCCTGGAACAATTCCGTGACCGCGTATGCGTACCAGTGGCGCCGCTGCGACGGCTCGGGGGCCAACTGCACGGACATCGCCTCTGCGGCGGCCAACTCCTACGCGCTCGGCCCAGCCGACGATCACTCGACGATCCGTGTGCAAGTGACGGCATCGAACTCCCAGGGCTCGGCCGCCGCGACGTCGGCTCAGACCAGCGCCGTCTCGGCGATCGTCACCAGCGTCAGCTCGGGCGGCGAGAGCAGCTGCGCCGTCCTCTCCGACGGCAATGTCGAGTGCTGGGGCGAGAACGAGCACGGCCAGCTCGGCAACGGCACTACGACTACCAGTCCAACACCGGTTCAGGTCTCGGGCATCTCGAACGCTATCCAGGTGAGCGTGGGTGGCGACCACGCCTGCGCCGTGCTCTCGGATCACAGCGTGAAGTGCTGGGGCGTCAACACCTACGGTCAGCTTGGGAACGGCGCCACCCTGCCCGCCGCCGACAGCGACACTCCGGTGCAGGTCTACTCGTCCGGCACGACACCGCTCACGGGCGTCACCCACGTGAGCGCCGGGAACATCCACACCTGTGCCCTGCTCACAGGCGGGACGCTCGAGTGCTGGGGCTACGACGGCTCGGGCGAGCTGGGCAACGGCGCGACGAACTCGACCGGAATCGCCACCCCGGTTCCGGTCTACGAGTCCGGCACTTCCGGCTCGCTGTTCTCGAACGTCACCCAGGTCAGCGCCGGCGACGAGTTCACTTGCGCCGTCGCGGACGGCAACGCCTACTGCTGGGGCTACAACGGTTACTGGGGGCTCGGGAACATCAGCTCGTACGACCAGTACAACCCCTACCAAGTCGCCAATTTCAGCGTCTTGGGGGCGACCGTGAGCAGCGTGAGCGCGGGTCAAATTCATGCCTGCGCGGTGATCAGCGCGAGCAGTGCCCATTACCCGGGCACGGTCTGGTGCTGGGGTGAGAACAGTTACGACGATCTCGGTACCGGGTCGAGTTTGGGTTCCAGCAGGGCCCCCGAACAGGTCGTCGCCCTCAATAACGGAACCGGTTACCTCACCGGCGCGACCGCCGTCAGCGTCGGTAGGTGGCACACCTGCGCGCTGGTCTCGGGCTCCGTCGAATGCTGGGGTAACAACGGCTGGGGCCAGCGAGGCAACCCGTCCGGCAACAGCGATCTCAACTATCCGGTCGCCGCCGGGAGCATCTCCGGCGCCGCCGCCCTCGACTCGGGCGACTACTTCAACTGCGCCCTGCTCTCCGACCACACGATCACGTGCTGGGGCGACAACAGCACCGATCAGCTCGGGACGGGCAAGATCGGGTCGAGCCAGACGCCGCTCACCGTCTCCGGATCGTGGGCGACGCCTTCCCACGTGAGCGTCGGCGGCGAGCACGTCTGCACCGTCGACTCCAGCGACGGCTCGGTCTGGTGCTGGGGTAGCAACAACGACGGCCAGCTCGGCAACGGCACAACCACCGACAGCTCGACCCCGGTGAAGGTCGTAGGCGTGGGCGGAAGCGGTTTCCTCACCGGAGCAACCCAGGTCAGCGCCGGCGGTTTCCACACCTGCGCCCTCGTGGGCGCCAACGTCTACTGCTGGGGCGCCGACTACTACGGCCAGCTCGGCGACAACATCACGCTACCGGCCTCCTCATCCGCGGCCAGCCCAACCCCGATCGAGGTCAAGACGACCAGCTCGACCTTCCTCGCCGGCGTCACCCAGGTGAGCGCCGGCGGGTCGCACACCTGTGCCGTCAAGTCCGACAACACGGCCTGGTGCTGGGGCCGCAACACCGAGGGTCAGCTAGGCAACAACCCGACGTCGAACAGCTCGCTCGCGCTGCAGGTCAAGGGCGTAAGCGGGATCAGTTACCTCACCAACGTCACGCAGGTCAGCGCCGGCGCGTACCACAGTTGCGCCGTCACCTCTGCCATGAGCGGTAACACCTACTGTTGGGGCAGCAACTCCTACGGGCAGATCGGCGTCAACTTAACCGCCAACCCCATCCCCTACCCGATGGAGGTCTGGGCCTGGAACGGCACCGGAATCACCTTCCTGCAGGCAGCGTCGGTGAGCGCGGGCGCGGACTCCAGTTGCGCGGTCGACGCGAGCGGCTACGCCTATTGCTGGGGCCACAACTACTTCGGGCAGCTGGGCAACGGAGCCTCCTCGGCAGATCAAATAAAGCCGGTACGGGTCTACGCATCCGGCGCATCCCCGTCGGGCACGCTGTTAACGAACGTCTCGCAGATCAGCGTGGGCCCGGAGCATGCCTGCGTTCACGTCTCGATTCCGGGACATCCAACCCCTCCGATCAGCCTTCCCCACAACAACGCGTACTGCTGGGGCTACAACAACACCGGCCAGCTGGGCGACGGCACTCTGGACAACAGCTCCAACCCGGTGACCGCTATCGCCACGATATTCGGCGTCACCGAGGTGAGCGCCGGCGGCTCGGATAACGACGGCGACGGGGTCTCCTGCGCGATGGTCTCGGGCAGCGTCGAGTGCTGGGGCTCGAACTACTACGGCCAGCTGGGGTCGCCGGCGCTTCCCATGAGCGTAGATCCGGTAGCGGTGGGGGGGCTTCCGCTAGGCGTTTAAAGCCCGCCGCCTCGGAGGCGGACGGGGCTGGTCAGGCGCGCGAGCTTAGCTCCGCCTCGGCAAAGCGCTGCTCCAGCTCTTCCTCCAGCGGCGTACCGGCAAGACTCGAAGCCAGCTCGCGGGCAGCTGTGCGCGCCTGTTCGAGCAGGGCGCGGTCGGCGCGCAGATTGGTGAAGCGAAAGTCCGAAAAGCCGGATTGCCTGCGCGCCGAGCAGCTGCCCCTCGCCTCGGATCTCCAGATCCACCTCGGCCAGCTCGAAGCCGTCGGAGGTCTGCACGAGCGCCTCCAGCCTGCGCTGCGCCGGCTCGCTCAGCTCCTCTTTGGGTCGCGAGACGAGCAGGCAGTAGGACTGCTCGGCGCCGCGTCCCACCCGGCCGCGCAACTGGTGCAGCTGCGCCAGCCCGAAGCGGTCGGCTTCCTGGACGATCATCACCGTCGCGTTGGGAACGTCCACTCCCACTTCGATCACCGTCGTGGCGACGAGCACGTCCAGCTCCCGCGCCTTGAAGCGGGCCATGATCTCGCGCCGCTCGGCCGGGCGCAGGCGCCCGTGCAGGCAGCCGATCCGGTAGCCGGCGAGCTCATCCTTTCTCAGCCTTTCGGCCTCCTGCTCGGCGGCGCGCGCCTGCCCGGCCGCGTCGTCCACCAGCGGGCAGACGACATAGGCCTGGCGCCCGGCGTCCAAGTGCCTGCGCAGACGCCGGTAGGCCTCGGCGCTGCGATCCTCGAACACCCAGCTGGTGATGACCGGCTTGCGCGCCGCCGGCGGCGCGGCGATCTCGCTCACCTCCAGATCGCCGTAGAGGGTGAGGGCGAGGGTGCGCGGAATCGGCGTAGCGCTCATGTGCAGAACGTGCGGCGAGTGGCCTTCGGACAGCGCCGTTCGCTGCTCGACGCCGAAGCGGTGCTGCTCGTCGACCACCGCGACGGCAAGTTGCTTGAACTCGACTTCCTTCTGGATCAGGGCGTGCGTGCCGATCGCGATCTGCGCCTGACCGCTGGCGATCCGCGCCCGCGCCGCCGCGTGCTCCTTGGCCGGTAGCGCGCTCGTGAGCAGCAGGCACTCGACCCCCAGCCCGCGGCAGATCTCCTCGACGGTGAGGAAGTGCTGCTCGGCCAGCGTCTCGGTGGGCGCCATCAGCGCGCCCTGGTAGCCGGCCGCGACCGCGCGCAGAAGTGCGTAGAGCGCAACCACCGTCTTGCCCGAGCCGACGTCGCCCTGGAGCAGGCGCTGCATCGGGCGCGAGCCGACCAGGTCGCGGTCGATCTCGGCAATCGCGGCTTTCTGATGTCGCGTCAGCTTGAAGGGGAGCGCGGCGAGGTATTTCTCGGTCAGCGCGCCGGGTGAGCCGAGCGCGGGCGCCTCGGAGCTGTCCCTGTCGCGGGCGATCGAGGCCAGCGCGAGCTGAAAGAGCAGCAGCTCGTCGAAGGCGAGACGCCTCCTCCCAACCTCGCCCTGCCCCTGGCGCTCGGGGCGGTGTAGGGCAACCAGCGCATCGGAGCGGAAGGGCAGCCGCAGCCGGGCACAAAGCGAAGCCGGGAGCGGATCGGGCAACTCGCGAGCGAGCGGAAGAACGCGCTCGACCAGCCCGCGCAGGCGTTTGAGCGAGACCTCCTCACTGGCGGAGTAGACGGGCGCGTTGTCGGCCGTCGCGCGCGGCTCACCGAGGTCGTAGGCCTTGACCACGAAGTTGCCGCGACGGAGCTGCCCGCGCATGCGCAGGCGCGTTCCCGGCACGAGCTTCTCCACCAGCCAGGTCTGGTTGAACCAGACGCAGGCCACCTCGCCCGTCCCGTCCGACACGAGCGCCTCGACCAGCGTCAGCCGCCGGCCCGAGCGGCGCGAGCCCACCCGACGCACCTCGGCGTCGATCGTCGCCTCCTCGCCGATCATCAACTCGGCGATCGAGCGCTCGGGCGCGGCCGGCTCGTAACGGAAGGGCCGGTATCGAAGCAGGTCGCCTGTGTTGCGCAAGCCCGAGCCCGGCGAGCGAGCGCTCGAGCGTCACTCCTACGCCCGGCAGATCGCGCAGGCTTCGGCGAAGCTTCTCGGGCCCGGCGAAGCAGCGCGGACGGGGCCAGCTCGCCGGTTTTCCGGAGCCGGCGAAAATGACCGGAAGGCCTCTGGTTCTCTTTACCTCAGACAGGTGGTCCGAGTATAGGACCGGGGTCCGGACGGTCAGGCCGCAAAGACGAATCAGGCCGTCCGCAGATGGATGACCGCGTCGAGACCGCCTTCCGGCGCGGCGCGCAGCTCGACCGAGCCTCCGTCGATCTCGACCAGGCGCTTGACGATGGCCAGCCCCAACCCCGAGCCGGTTCCGGGTTTCCTTCCGCGCCAGAAGCGATCGAAGGCGCGCTCGCGCTCCTCGGCGCTCATCCCCGGCCCCTCGTCGATCACGTGCAGCTCGCCGCCCGAGCCGCTCACCAGCACGGTGCCTCCTGGCGGCGAGACTGCGAGCGCGTTCGAGAGCAGGTTGTCGAGCGCCTGGCCAAGGCGATCGGCGCCTGCCAGCGCCGTCCCCGCCACGTTCGCCTCCAGCTTCACCTCTTGCTCGGCAGCCAGGGTCGACCAGGCTTCAATGCGCCCCCCGGTGAGCTTCGCGAGGTTTACGCGCTCGGCCGGCGACACCTCGGCGCGAGCCAGCGCAAGCAGACCGTCCACCAGCCTGGAGAGTCGCTCGACCTCCTCCAGCGCCCGCTCCAGATCGGGCCGGACCGACTTCTTCACCTCACCGCCCAGGTTCTCGAGCCGCAGGCGGAGCGCGGTCAGAGGCGTCCGCAGCTGATGCGAGGCGTCGGCGACGAACTCCTCCTGCGAGCGCACGAGCTGCTCGAGCTCGCCGATCATGTGGTTGAAAGCGGCTGCGAGCGAGCGCACCTCCGGCGGGCCCATGTCCTCGTCGGCGCGCGTGCTCAGATCTCCCGCGCCGGCCTCGGCCGCGCTGGCCTCGAGCCGCGCGAGCGGAGCCAGCACCCAGCTCGCGAAGCGAAGCCCGATCAATGTCGCGGCCACGAGCACGATGCCGCCGATCGCAAGCAGCATCAGCCGGTAGCGAAGGATGCGCGAGTCCACCGACGAGGTCGGATAGGTGATCCTGACGACACCCGTCACCTTCGCGCCCGAAGAGGCCGGAACGGCGACGTAGAGCAGCTTTTTGTGCAGCGTCTTGGAGTAACGCGTTCCGGTCGCCACGTTTCCCTTCAGGGCGCTGACGATCTCGGGGCGCGTGGCAAAGGTGCGCGGGAGACCGGCGTGTCGGCGGATTGGTGTCGATGATCGCGACGCCGCTGCGATCGACGATGACGACGCGACCGCCCGTGCGCTTGCTGTAGTCCTCCGCCGCCACGCCTAACGCACGTGGATTGGCATGGTTCTCGAGCGTATCCTCGGAGAAGGCGGCGAGAAAGCTGGCGTCGCGCTCGACCTTCGTCCTCAGATCGGAGCTCTCGTTGCGACTGTTGACGATGCTGAGCGGAATCTCGAGCACGGCCAGAACGAGCAGCGCCAGGCCGAGATAGGTGAAGAGCAGCCTCCTGGTCACTCGGGCGCCCGCAGCCTGAAGCCGACGCCGCGCACCGTCTCGATCCAACCCGGGTCGCCGAGCTTGCGCCTGAGCGACGCGACGTGGACGTCGATCGTCTTGGTCGATCCGAACCAGTGCGACTCCCAGACATCCTCGAACAGCTTGCGCCTGGTCACCGCCGCCCCAGGCTCGGCGGCGAGCGCCGCCAACAGGTCGAACTCCTTGGCCGTGAGCTTCAGCTCGCGCTGGCCGAGCAGGACCCGGCGGGCGCGGGTATCGACGATCAGATCGCCCACCAAGAGGCGCCCGTCGAGCGGCGGTTGCGTCCCGGCGCGGCGACTGACGGCGCGAATGCGAGCCACCAGCTCGCGCAGCCCGAAGGGCTTGACGACGTAGTCGTCGGCACCGAGCTCCAGCCCGATCACACGGTCGGCCTCCTCGCCGCGGGCGCTGACGATGATGATCGGCACCTGTGAGCGCTCGCGCAGGCGGCGGCAGACCGTGTAGCCGTCGATGTCGGGCAGGCGCAGGTCGAGCAGAACGACATCCGGCTCCGCCGCGGCCAGCGCCTGCTCGCCGGTAGGCGCCCACTCGACCTCGAAGCCCTCGCGCTGGAGTCCCGCCAGGAGCGGCTCTGCGATTGTCTTCTCGTCCTCTACGACCAAGATCTTCATAACTTGCTTCGTAACTTTATGATGACCCTCGAGGGGTCGCTACGCCGACCGATCGGTCTTGGCGAAACCTTTCCTGTTTCGAGGCATGTTATTACCCGCCCCTGGCCATCATCTTGCGTCATCGCGGGCATCCTGTAGGTGAGGTAGAAGAGCAACAGGCAAGGAGGTGGTCGGGATGAGAAAATCTACGTGCTGGTAGCGGCGCTGGTCGTGGCCGTCGCGGTTGCGCTCGGCACCTACGCCGCCACACTCTCGACGGCGCTCGGGCCGACCTCGGCTTCAACGCAGAACGTAAGCACCCTGGTCGCTCAGGGCAACCGGAGGTTGAGCGCCCAGAACTCGGCCATCAACGTGGCGTTGGCGCAACGTCCTCCGTCGCTCAACGGCGGGCGCGTTCCCTTCGTCGCACCTCATCCGGTCGTCGTCAACGTGACCGGCTCCCCGACCGCGGTTCCTTACACGGCCCAGGCGGCCACTCCGACGAAGGAGGCGGCGGCGGTGACTAACGCTATCGGACGTTTCTGGGCGGTGGCCGTCGCGCTGGTCGTCTTCTTCGTTCTCTGGGCGGTGCTGGCGGCCCGCCCATGGGCTTCCTCCAGCGCGGCTAGCGACCCCCGCCTGGTCGCTCTCCAGGCTCGGCAGCAGAAGACGCAGAACCGGGCGCTGGCCGCCCAGCAGGCCCTGGACAAGCGCTGGGCGGCCTACCGCGCGGCACTCGTACGCCAGACGGGAAGCCTGACAACTCAGCAGCGAAACCTGCTGGCCTGGGCCCCGGCCGGCCCCTCGGTGATCGTGAAAGTCAGCGGCGCGACGCCGGCCACCCATTCGACCAGCTCCAAGCCGGCCGTTATCCCCGCGGTTCCCGGCGTCTCGCCGGCCGTCACGCAAGGCCAGGCAGCGAGCACGGGCCGGGGTGGCAACGTGGGCGGCTAGCGATGGCCGATAACCCGGCCCAGCACGAAGTGGTCCGCGATCCCGCCGCGCCCGAAAGCGCGGCGGGCAGCTTTTGCGAGCCGAGTTTCAGGCACGAGTTCCGGGCGATGGGAACGACGATCGAGCTTCTGCTCGAAGCCGACGACGACGCGCAGGCGCAGTCTGCGTTCCGCGCGGTGGAGGAGGAGTTCGAGCGGCTCGAGGCCATGCTCTCGCGTTTCCGTCCCGATTCGGAGCTCTCCCAACTCAACCGCGACGGTCGCATCCTGGCGCCGCCCGACCTCGAGCGAGTGGTCGAGCTGGCGCTGGAGGCGCGCGAGCGTACCGCCGGCCGCTTCGACCCGACCGTCCACGACGCGCTGGCCCGTGCCGGCTACGACCGATCCTTCGAGCAGGTCGAGCCCGACGCCGAGGACGACGGCCTGCAGGTCGCTCGCTGCGGCGGCCGCGTGACGATCGACGCCGCGACGGGCTCGATCGAGATCGAGCCGGGCTTCCACATCGATCTCGGTGGCATCGGCAAGGGCTATGCGGTTGACCGCGCGATCGAGATTCTGGCGGTCGTCGGACCGTGCGTCGTGAACGCGGGCGGCGACCTGGCCGTGCGCGGCGACAGGCCCTGGCCGATCGGTGTCGAAGGCGGGCCGACGCTCGAACTGACTCGCGGCGCGATCGCCACCTCGGGCCGCGACCGGCGACACTGGCGCCGGGGCGCCGAGGAGCGCCACCATCTGATCGACCCGGCGACCGGCCGCCCCGCCGAGACCGATCTGGTGCGGGTGACCGTGGTCGCCTCGACGGCGATCGAAGCCGACGTGCTGGCCAAGACTCTGTTCCTCGCCGGCGAGCAGGAGGCCGCAGCGGCCGGCGTCCCGGCCCTGCTTGTCGGCGCCGACGGCCACACGCGACTGGTCGGCGGCCTCTAAGGTTGTCCCGAAGCGACTACTTCAATATCTGAAAACATCGACCGAACAGCCCGATGAAACACGACCCAACCTTCTGGATCCTCGCCCGCGCCAGCGGCCTGACGGCCTACATTCTGCTGACGCTGTCGGTGCTGGCCGGCCTCGTCGTCAAGTCGCGACCGTTCGGCAGCCGGGTCAGGCAGGTGGTGGCGATCGACACGCACCGAACGCTTGCCGCGCTCGGGCTTGGAGCTCTGGCCATTCACGCGACGGCGCTCGTGCTCGACAAGACCGTGCGCATGCCGGTACAGGCGCTGTTCATCCCGGGGCTCTCGCCCTATCGTCCCCTCTGGGTGTCGGTCGGCGTGCTCACGGCCGAGCTGATGGTGGTCGTCTATGCCTCGTTCTCGCTCAAGAGGAGGATCGGCTTCAAGAACTGGCGCCGATTGCACTGGGCGACCTACGCGCTCTTTATCGGCGGGACTGCACACGGGCTCCTCTCCGGCACCGACAGTAGCCGTGCCTGGGCAATGGCCATCTATCTGGGAGCGATCGCCTCTGTCGCCGCAGCGACGACGTGGCGCACTCTGGCCCCACTTACGGAAGGAGAAAGGGATGTACCGAGTCGATATCGATAGAGACCTCTGCAGCGGATTTGCCTCCTGCGTCGAGGATGCGCCCGAGATCTTCGTGCTCGACGACTCCGGCACGGCAACGGTGCTGGTGCAAGAGACCGACGACGAGCGAGTGCTGAAGGCGGCCCGCGACTGCCCGATGGCCGCGATCGCCGTGTTCGACAGCGAAAGCGGAGAGAGTGTGGGCTAATCGAAAGAGCCGGCTCAGCCCCCTTGCCGTGCGCTTCTGGCTCGTGGCGGCGCTGATCGCACTCGTCTCGGCGATGATTCTGGGAGCTAACCTGGTGCTGCTCGGATATGCCCAACCGGGCAGCGATCCGGTGGGGCAACTCACTCCCGCGCGCCTGATGCAGATCGAGCACGGGCTTCCCAGCCAAGACGGGCACCCTCTCTTCGGCCGTCATCCCCCAGCCGCCTCCGCACGATAAGCACATAGCAGGCCGAGAACAGCGACGACTGACCGGCTCACCGTCAGCCGGCGAGATGCCTGGTGCAGACAGTCGCGAGCGCGGATCGCCCCCCGGGACGCTTATCCGAATCTTTACCCTTTCCGGGCGAACACTTGCCTTTGCTTGGCCCTCGTCTACAGCGGACCGGGGTAGGGTTAGTACTGTCGGAACAAGAGATGGGGGTTGATCAGAGATGAGAAAGAGTCACGTAGTCGTCTTGGCACTTATGATCGCCGCCGGGTCGATGCTCGGCACCTACGCCCTGACTCGTACAACCGAGCTCGGCGTCCAGGCGAAGAAGACCTCGAGCAACGACGTCGATGCGGTCGTCACGGCGCGCACGCATCAGCTGAACGCTCTCGAGGTATCCCTGCACAAGGCGCTTGCGAAGAAGCCGCCGCCGCTGCCACGGTTGCCGAAGAAGGTCAAGGCTCTACCCGTGCAACCGGCTCCGCGCGTCTACGCGCCGGCGCCCGTGGTGGCCGCACGAGTTGTCGCTCCGGCCCCGACCGTCACCGTCCGCCGCACCAGCCCCGTCAGTCAAGTCAGGCAAGCACCGCCACACGAGAACGACAATCCTCGAGCGTCCTCAGGAGGCGAGCAGGATGACTAACCATCTCGGCCGCAGCTACGCAATCTCCCTCTCAATCTTGGTCTTCTTCCTGGCCTGGGCGGTCATCGCCGCCAAGCCCTGGGTGCAGGCGCCGACGGCCAAGACCGATCCCCGCATCCTCGCCCTGAATGCGCGCGAGAACAGGTTGCGCAGGGACGCGACCGAGATCCGAGCGATCGTCCAGAAGCGCTGGGCCGTCTATCACGCTCAGCTCGTTACGCGGAAGCACCAGATCGCCGCTCGAAAGAAGGCACAGCAAGCGCTGCTGGCCAGGCAGACGTTCGCAGCCCAACAGGCGCCGGCACAGGTGGTTCAGCAGGCTCAGTCCACGCAGTCGGCGGCTCCGGCACCCTCGGCGCCGGTCGTGAGAGTCGCACCGGCCGCACCGCCCGCCACCCAAACGAAGACTTCCTGATGAACGGAAAGCAGTTGAGCTGAGATGACAAGCCGACCCGAAAACATAGTCGTGGTAGGAACCGGCCTCGCCGGGGTGCGCAGCGCAGAGACACTGCGGGCGCGTGGCTTCGACGGGCGCCTGACTCTGGTCGGCGAGGAGACGCATCTCCCCTACGAACGTCCGGCGCTGTCCAAGGAGCTGTTGGCCGGTAAGCGCTCGCCCGAGCAGCTGATCCTCAGGCAACCGGAGTTCTTCCACGAGCAAAAGATCGAGCTGCTGCTCGGCCGGCGAGTCGAGAAAGTCTCGCCGAGGCATCGTACGGCGCTTCTCTCGGACGGCCGCGAGCTGATTTGGGATGCGCTCGTGCTCGCCACGGGCGCGCGCGCCCGGCGCTTGGGCGGGATCGAGACCCCGCCCGGAGTCCACTACCTACGCACTCTCGCCGATGCGCTCTCGCTGCGCGAGGCGTTCGCTCGAAGTAAGCGCGTCGCCGTGGTCGGAGCCGGCTTCATCGGCGCCGAGGTGGCCTCGACCGCCGTCTCTCTCGGCCTCGATGTGAGCGTGATCGAGCCCATGCAAGCACCGCTCGAGCGCGTTCTCGGCGCCGAGATCGGCATGTTGCTCGCCGAGCGCTATCGCGCCCACGGCGTGGATCTGCGACTGGGCACCGGCGTGACCGACTTCCTCCGCGACGCGAATGGAGCAGCTGCGCGCCCTCCTGCTCAGCGACGAGAGCGAGATCGCCTGCGACGTCGCCGTGGTCGGAGTCGGCGCCGAGCCGGCCGGCGAGCTATTGGGGGAGCGGGAGATCGAGACCGACGCCTCAGGTCGCACCGCCCATCAAGGACATCTACGCCTGTGGTGACGTGGCCAGCTCCTGGCGACCGTCACTGGGTCGGCGCTTGCGAATGGAGCACTGGACGAGCGCCGCCGGCCAGGCGGCGTCGGTTGCGCGCACTATCCTCGGCGAGGAGAGCGTGCACGACGACGTGCCCTTCTTCTGGTCGGATCAGTTCGGGCTGCGGCTCCAGTACGTCGGCTTCGCCTCGGAGTGGGAGAGCATCGAGGTCGATGATGACGGCGACAGCTTCTCGGTTCGCTACCTCGATCGCGACGAGCGCCTGCTGGCGGCGCTTGCGGCGAACCGTCCGAGCGAGATAGCGCCGCTGCGCCGTGAGCTTGCCGCCGGCGGCAACAGACCCGCCCACGAGCTCAAGCTCTAGCCACAGACGGCTTAGCGCCTCTGCGCGCTCGCGACTGCGCCGTGCAAGGCGGCGACTATCTCGCCCAGCTCCTGATCCTTGGTCAGGCAGGCGTAGGCGCCGGCCTCGACCAGCGCCTCTCGCTCGCGCTCGGTGGCAAGCCCGGTCAGGCAGACGACCGCCAGCGAAGGGAAGCGCTCGAGCAGAATCTGCGTAGCCTCGACGCCGTCCAGGCCGGGAAGGCGGTAGTCGAGAAGTACCAGGTCGGGACAGTCCTCGGCGCAGAACTCGAGTGCCGCCTCCGCGTCGGCTACCGAGCCGGCGATCTCGACATCCGAGCGAAAACCGAGCAGCATCTCGAGCGCCTCGCGATAGACGGCGTTGTCCTCGACCACCAGGATGCGCGGGATCTCGCTCATTGCTTTCTGCCGCGTCTGGAGACCGGCCGGATCATCGCTTGATTATTCGGCGGGAGGGCTTTCACGCCTCTGTGACGCATCGCAAATTGCATCGGCAGAGCAGGTCGCCGGCAATACACCTAGCGCCCCGGGGGCGATGAGACGAGCCGAAGCGTCGGCGCCCGCTCCACGACAGGCGCGCCCGCGACCGCGCGAGCGACGGCGCGCAAGCAGACGAGCAGGCCGGCCGCCCCGGCATCGACGACACCGGCTTCGCCAAGAGCCGGGCCCTGCTCACGCGTTCGCTCGAGCGCCGCCTCCCCGCACTCGACCAGCGCGTCCAGACGCCGCTCGAGCGTCCAGCCCCTCCGCCTACGCTTGCCCGCGTCGTCGGCGAGATCGTGCATCAGGGTGAGGATCGTTCCCGCCAGCGGTTTGGCGACGGCCGCACAGGCGGCATCGCGCGAGCGCTCCAACATCGCCGCCAGTTCTCGCCCGCCGATCGGCCCGGAGGCGGGGGCGGCTTCTAGGGCGCCGCGCACGATCTGCGAAAGGATCACCCCCGAAGTGCCCCGGGCGCGCATCGGCAAAGCGCGGGCGAGATCTCGACGCAAGGCTGCCTGCCCAACCGACTCGATCGTTTCCAGCTCCTCGACCAGCGCGCGAACGGTGAGCACGAGATTCGTCCCTGTGTCGCCGTCGGGCACCGGATAGACGTTCAGGCCGTCGATCCACTGCCGTTCGCGCTCCAGCGCCTCGAGCACCGCGAGCGCCAGCCGGCGCACGAGCGCCAGCTCGGCGGTCGCCAGCTTCGCGTCAATCTCGAGATCGGACATCGTCGATTCGCACCTCCACGCTGGCGACCTTCAGCCCGGTCACGCGCTCGACTTCGTAGCTCACGCTCGAGCGCACCGTCGCCGCCACCTCTGCCAGATTGAGACCGTGCGCGATCACCACCGCGAGCGTCAGCTCTATTCCGCCCTGCTCGCCCTGCACGACCTCGACGCCGTGCCGGCGCCTGAGCGCTAACACCCGGCGAATGCGAGCGCCGCGTCCGAGCCCGACCACGCCGTAGCACTCGTCCAGCGAGCGCTCGGCTATCTGAGCGATCGCCCGCGAGGAGACGAGCAGCCGCCCGCACGCGGTCTCCTGAAGCCGTATCGCTTCCACCGCTCTTAGACCGCGTAGCCGGGTAAGCGGTTGCTGGGACGGGTTCTTCTTAGAGACGGTTTCAATTGACGACCCGCCGACTGGGTGCGATCAGTGGATGTGATGCTAGGACGCAGGAGCACCCGTATCGACAGAGATACGGGTGCGACTGAGGACGAAGCAGCGCGCCGCTGAGCGCGGTCAGACGGTGGAGTGCTTCATTTGAAACCGGCTCTTTAGCACTTCTCTACTCGCCCGCCACCGAGCCACCCGCCCGCGGGGTCGTTCGACAGTACCGTCCCAAAGCGCAACAGCACGCCCCAGAACGTGCCGGTTCAGCGCCGAATCACAACCCGCGGCGGCGGACTGGCCGAAATAACGCTCGAACGGCGCCTTCACCGCAAGGAGCTACTTAGGTGCTTATGCCTTCTCGACTTTGCCCGAGCGCAAGCAGCGCGTGCAGACGTAGGCGCGACGAGCGACGCCGCCCACCATTATCCGCACTCTTTGCAGATTGGGATCGAAGCGCCGCTTGGTGGCCACCATCGAGTGGCTGCGGTTGTTCCCGAAGGCCGGTCCCTTACCGCAAACTGAGCAAATCTTGGACATAGCCGGGGCAGTCTAGCTGAGAGTCCCGGCCCAAAGAGCTACTTGGTGCGGTGTCACCCTGATCCGTAGACACAACCGGGGATCGCTCCGAGTCTTTCGGTTTCCTAGCCCGCAACAAGACTCGAGTGGAGAAGCGCTAACCACCGGCGACGACGCGCAGGCGGCCGAAGGCGTCGGCCATCTCCAGCGCGCTTCGCACGGCCTCGGCGCCCTTGCCCAGCCTTGCCTGCGCCTGCTCGAGCGTGTCTACCGTAAGGACGCCGAAGGCGACCGGAACTCCGGTCTCGATTCCGGCCAGCAGGACGCCGCTGGCTGCTTCGCTCGCAACGTAATCGAAATGAGGCGTCTCGCCCCGAATGACGCAGCCGAGCGCAACCACGCAGCTGTAGCGCCGCGATTTGGAAAGCGCCATCGCCGCCAGCGGCAACTCGAACGCGCCGGGCACCGGCATGATCGTGATCGCGTCGCCCTCCACTCCGAGGCGTCCGAGCTCGCTCAACGCGCTCTGCAGCAGCGCACTGGTGATCTCGCCGTTGAAGCGGCCGACCGCAATCGCCACCGAGCGACCGCCACCGGTCGGGAACGCCCTCGATCGTGCGGTAGCCGGCCGGGATGAGCAGCTCGCCCTCTGCGTGCTCGCTCGGATACTCGGGCTCGGCGTCGGGCTCGACCTCGGCGACGACCGGCGCGACATCGCCTTCCGGCGCGGGCTCCGGCGGCGGTTCGCTCTCGGCCTCGAGAGGAGGCCGGAGCGCCTCGTAGCCGGGCTCGCCCGGCCACGGGTTCTGGTCGAAGGGGGCCGGCTGGCCCGCGTCGGGTGGCATCGGTCCCTGCTCGCTCACTTTTCAGCCTCCAGCTCTTTATCGAGGTGCAGTCCTTGATGGTGCAGGCGATGCCCGAGCTTATCTCGTTTGGTCGCCAGGTAGCGCTCGTTCTCGACGTTGGGGGAAATCACGATCGGCACCTGCTCGACGATGGTCAGCCCGTAACCGGCGATCGAGAGCTTGCGCGGGTTGTTGGTGAGCAGACGGATGGTCGAGAGGCCGAGGTCGACGAGAATCTGGTTGCCGATCCCCCATTCCCGCTCGTCGGCGCCGAAGCCGAGCTCCAGATTGGCCTCGACCGTGTCGTATCCACGCTCCTGCAGCTCGTAGGCCTTGAGCTTGTTGAGCAGACCGATACCGCGCCCCTCCTGGGACATGTAGAGCAGCACGCCGCCCTCCTCGGCGATGCGACCGAGGGCATAGTCGAGCTGCTCACCGCAGTCACAGCGCAGCGAATGGAAGGTGTCCCCGGTCAGGCATTCAGAGTGGACGCGCACCAGCACGTTCTCGGAACCCGTCCACCTCGCCCATGACCAGAGCGAGATGGTATTTGCCGCTCAGCGTCTCGCGGTAGGCGACGCAGTGAAACTCGCCGAACTCGGTCGGCATCCGCACGGCGGTGACGCGCTCGACCAGCATCTCGGCGCGGCGGCGGTACTCGATCAGATCGGCGATCGAGACGAGCTTGACTCCGTGCTGCGAGCAGTACGCGATCAGATCGGGAACCCGCGCCATCGTGCCGTCTTCCTTCATCACCTCGCAGATCACGCCGGCGGGGATCAGTCCCGCCAATCGCGCCAGGTCGACCGCGGCCTCGGTCTGACCGGCGCGCTCGAGCACGCCGCCGGGACGAGCCCTGAGCGGGAAGACATGACCCGGTCTGACGATGTCGTCCGCACCTCTCGACGGGTCGATCGCGACCTGGACGGTGTGCGAGCGATCCTGAGCCGAGATGCCGGTCGTGATCCCCGCGCGGGCTTCGATCGAAACGGTGAACGCCGTCTGGTTCGGCGTCTCGTTGCGCTCGGTCATCTGCTCCAGGCCGAGCGCGTCGCAGCGCTCCGGCGAGAGCGCCAGGCAGATCAGGCCGCGCGCGTTGGTGGCCATGAAGTTGATCGCCTCGGGCGTGGCGAACTGGGCCGCGATGGTCAGGTCGCCCTCGTTCTCGCGCTCGGCGGCGTCTACGACCACGACGAAGCGCCCGCTGCGGATCTCTTCGATCGCTTCCTCGATCGTCGTGAAAGCGATGCGCGGGCTCTTGCCCGCCTGGTCCGGCGTCATCCTGTCGACCTCCCCGGCAACAGCCGCTCGACGTACTTGGCGATCACGTCGGCCTCGAGATTAACCGCGTCGCCGGGCTTCGCCTTGCCGAGAGTCGTCACCTCGAGCGTGTGCGGGATGAGAGCAACCGCAATCGCATCGTCTTTCTGCTCGGCAATGGTCAGCGACACTCCCGCGACGGTGATCGAGCCTTTCTCGACGCAGTAGCGAAAGACTTCCTGCGGCGTTTCGAGCCACATACGCACGCCCTCGCCTTCGGGCTCCAGCGAGCGAACACGGCCGATCGCGTCGACATGACCTTGTACGTAATGCCCGCCGAGTGGCTCGCCGACGCGAATCGCCGGCTCCAGGTTCACACTTTGTCCGGTTCCGAGCGAGCCGATCGCGCTGCGCGAAAGCGTTTCGGCGCTGAGATCGAAGGCGATCGTCTCGTCCTCCAGCCCGACCACGGTCAGACAGCAACCGTCCACCGCCGTCGAATCGCCGAGCTCGAGCTCGCGTGCGAGCCCGGGCGCAGCGACGACAAGGCGCGCCTGCGCTTCGTCGCCCTCCAGCGAGACGACACGACCGAGCTCTCTCACGATGCCTGTGAACACGTAAGCAAGGCTACTAGCAGTGCGCCCGTCGGGGAAGGTAGAGCGACCTCGTCAGGAGAGCCGGAACGCCGCCGTCACCATCCGCCCGCGCCGCGCCTGTCTCTCTTGCGTCCTTTTCGGGCGCCCTGTGCTCGCGGCCGTCGCCGCATGATCGCGTGCCGACAACCTGGTGCATCCGGCTACCGACAGCGGCCTCCGAGAGCGTGTGAGCCAGGTTTTCGATTGGTTTTACCCTCCGATATCTCACTATCTCGCCCGGCACGGAATAAGGGAAAAGGCCAAGAAATACCGAGCGCGCCAATTACCCGCGGGTATACCGAACGGTATCCACTTGACGATTCAAGTGCGCGCCGGTTAGATGGCATCATGAACGACCCGAAGAGAGAGCCGACAGAGACGCTCGGCGAGCGACTGCGGCGGCTCCGAAAAGAGCGAGGCTTCTCGCAGCAGTCGATTTCAGGCCCAGGCCTGACGACTGCACACATCTCACGCATAGAGGCGGGCCTGCGGCGCCCGTCGGTACGAGCGATCCGAGCACTCGCAAAAAAGCTCGACGTAACCCCCGAATACCTCGAGACCGGCCGGCAGCTTGGACCGCGCGGCGATCTCGAGCTACGAATCGCCGATGCCGAGCTTGAGCTGCGCATCGGAACCCGACCGGAGGCGACGGCAGAGAGTCTGCGTGGCCTCATCTCCGAGGCACGTGGCCTTGGCGACCCGCTGATCACGGCGCGAGCCGTGGCCGCGCTCGGCATCGCGCTCAGTGCAACGTCCTCCCACGCCGAAGCCATCCCACTACTCGAGGAAGCGATCGCTTCCTCGACCATCACCCCGGCCCTGCGACCCGACGTCTACCTCGCCCTCGCACGCGCGCACAGCGCCGCCGGGCATGTCACGGAGAGCATCCGGGTGCTCGAGACGGCACTCGACTTCGTGCGCGAGCACGCAGCCGAGTACGTCGGCGCTTACATGCGCTTCGCAATTCACCTCAGCTACGCACTGACCGACGCCGGGCGCTTCGAGGAGGCGCGAGCGGTACTCGAGAAGGCGATGGAAGAGCACGGCGACGACTGCGATCGACGTGCTCAGGTTTCGAACTACTGGACACTGGCGCGTATCGCCGCGATGTCCGGCGAGACTCCCGCTGCGCTCGATCACATGCGACGAGCGATCGCGTTGCTCGAGGCGGACGAGGACGCCCTCGCGCTGGCCAAAGCAGAAGGCACCTACGGCCAGATCCTCGTTATCGACGGTCGCTTCGAGGAGGCTCGCGGTCTTCTGGACAACTGCGTGAGCATCCTCGAGCACGCCGGGAGGAGCGACGACCTCGGTCTGTTCGTGACCGACCAGGCCATCTGCGTCGCCGAGCTCGGCGACGCGGGCGAGGCCGAGCGGCTCGCGAGCAAGGCACTCGCTCTCCTCGAGCAGAGCCCGCGCGAGCAGGGCGGAGCAGTTGGCGCCTTGGCCCTTGCGTGTGTTCTCAGAAAGGACGCGACGGGCGCCGAGCCGCTCTTCGCTCGGGCGGTAGACCTGCTCGAAGAGGACAGCCAGTTCGCTGAGGCGAGCCGGTTCTGCAGCGCCTGGGCGTCGCTCGTAGGCGACCAGGATCGCCGCGATGAAGCGGCCGAGCTGGTTGCTCGAGCCGAGCAACTCGAGAAGCAAGCGCGTCCGCGCACGCTGCGTCCGTCGAGCTGACAGGTAAACCCCCAAGACAGCCGCCGCGACGAGCGGGCCGCGAGACAAGTATCGCGGCCCGACTCTCGCACGCTCCATGCCGAGAACTCAGATGAATAGGGCTGCGCTCGCCAACACGACATCTTGCCGATCGAGCGCAGGCGCCACCCGGCCGCGGTGCGGGGTAGAGGCGCCGCTCTACTCCACCCTCCTCCCCCAACGTGGAACGGTAGCGAGAAAGTACTCCGGTGAATGTGCCGGCTTCGTATCGATTCTGGACTGCGACGCCGAGAGCGAGCGCCCTCGATTTGTCTTCAGATCGGGCGAGATTGGCTCGAGCTCAGGGTTCGTGAACGTAAGCGCTGACTAGCACGTCTTCTCCGATGTTCTCGGTGCTCACGTGCGAGAGCCGCAGTGAGTGACTCAGCTCGCCGAACAGCTTGGGCCCGTCGCCGACGAGATGCGGAGTCACGAACAGGAGCACTTTGTCGACCAGATCGGATTCGACGAAGGCCGTGGCCAGCGTCGGCCCGCCTTCGAGCAGCAGCGACTGCACGCCTTCCTGCCCGAGCGCCGCGAGCTCCTCGGCGATCGGGCCGGAGCGGAGCTCTAGCTCGGATCCCTTCGGTAGCGGCCTTTTGCCGAATGCCAGTCGCCGCGGTTGGCGCCGCGCGCCGACGTCGCGCGCGTCGAGCCGAGGAGAGTCGGCCAAGACGGTGCCCATTCCGACGGCGACCGCGTCGACCTGCGCTCGCAGCTCGTGCACGAAGCGGCGCGAGGCCTCGCCAGACAGCCAGCGCGAGCCGGGCAGCGTTACGCGCCCATCCAACGTGGCCGCCACCTTGTAGGTGACGAACGGGCGTCCGGCGGCGATCCACGTTCGCCAGGCCTCGTTCTGTCGGCGGGCGCGGAAGGCGATCTCGCCTGCCGCCACTTCGACCGTCAGTCCGGCCTCGCGCAGCCTGGCCAGTCCGCGCCCCGAGACCTTGGGGTTCGGATCTTCGCTCGCGACGACGACGCGCGCGATGCCCGCCTCGATGATGCGCTCGCTACAGGGGCCTGTGAGGCCTGTGAAGCAACAGGGCTCGAGCGTTACGATCATCGTCGCTCCGCGGGCACGGTCGCCGGCGCGTTCCAGCGCAACGATTTCCGCATGAGGTCCGCCCGCTCGCTCGTGCCAGCCCTCCCCCACCACCTCGCCCTCTTTCACGACCAGCGCGCCTACGACGGGATTCGGACGGGTCTGTCCACGCCCGCGCTCGGCCAGATCGAGCGCCCGCTCGATCAGCCGTTCCTCATCCGGGTTCAGGGTCACCGTGGCAGCGCTCCTCAGGCCAGCGCCGTAACCAGCCGTCGATAGGCCCGCACGATGTCCTCGCGGCCGAAGACGCTCGAGCCCGCGACGAACAGCCTGGCGCCCGCGTCGTAGGCCTGACGGATTGTGTCGGGGCCGATACCGCCGTCGACCTGGATCGGTATTTCTGGCGGCAGGAGCTCGCGCAGCTCGCGGATGCGGTCGATCGCCTCGGGCATGAACTCCTGCCCCGAGTAGCCGGGCTGGATGCTCATGCAGAGGACGAGATCGACGCCGGCCGCCATCGCGGCGGTCGCCGCGGTCGCCACGCGCGTCTCGGGGTTGAAGGCCAACCCGACCTCGAGACCGTGCTCGCGCGCCTGGGCGACGACGTCTTTCAGGCGATCACCGACGACCTCGTAGTGGACGGTGACACTGTCGCCGCCGGCTTCGGCGAGGGCGGCGAAGTGGCGCTGGGGATCGACGATCATCAGGTGGCAGTCGATCACGCCGCCGGCCGCGTGCACTACCGGCGCGATCGATTGCAGCACGATCGGCCCCATTGTGATCGGCGCCACGAACTGTCCGTCACCGACGTCGAACTGAAAGATGCGAACACCGCCTCGCAGCAGAATCTCGAGCTGCTCGCCAAGACAGGAGAAGTCGGCCGCGTAGATCGACGGCTCGATCTCGGCGCTGCGCATCCACTCCTTCCAGGACATGGCCTGGATCTTAGAGGTACTCAGAGCGGATCATGGAATGAGCGCTTGGCCGTAGATACCGGCCAGCTTCTCGCGCAGACGATCGATGAAGGGCTCGGGATCGATCGGACCGCCCAGCACTCGTTCCTGCAACTCCGCGGCCGTGAACTTCATGCCGTGCCGATGCACGTTCTCGCGCAACCACTCGCGCAGAGTGGCGAACTCGCCGCGACCGACTTCTTCGTGAAGGTCGGGCAGTTCGCTGACGATGCGCTGCCAGAGCTGCGAGGCGCGCAGGTGACCGAGCGAATAGGTGGGGAAGTAACCGAGCGATCCCTGCGACCAGTGAACGTCCTGGAGCACACCCAGCCGATCGTCGGGCACCTCGACACCGAGGTAGTCGTGCATGCGCTGGTTCCAGGCGGTGGGCAGCTCGCTCAGCGCCAGCTCGCCCGAGAGCATCTCCTGCTCCAGCTCGAAGCGCAGGATCACGTGCAGGCTGTAGGTCGTCTCGTCGGACTCGACGCGGATGAAGTCCGGGCGAACCTTGTTCACCATCGCGTAGACCCGGTGACCGTCGAGCGAGCCGACCTGGTCCGGGAAGATCTCCGTCAGATCGGACGCGAACCGCTGCCAGAAGTGGAGACTGCGCCCGATCAGGTTCTCCCAGAGCAGGCTCTGCGACTCGTGCCAGCCCAGCGAGGCGCCGCGGGCGAGGATGCCCGAGTCGAGCTCGGGCGCGATCTGGTGCTCGTAGAGGCCGTGCCCGAACTCGTGCATGCTCGAGAACAGGCTCTCCAGCCCGTCGACCTCGTAGCGCGTGGAGAGACGGATATCGGAGGTACCGAGCGCGGTCTCGAAGGGGTGAACTGTCGTGTCGAGGCGAAAGGCATTGCTGTCGAAGCCCGCAGCGGCGAGCACCCTGCGCTCGATCTCCCGTAATCCGACGACCGGGAGCCGCCGGCGCAGCGGCGTATCGTCGACGGCGTCGGACGAGCCCACGGCGCGTACGAGCGGGATCAGCACCTCTTTCAGACGGGCGAAGACGGTCCGGATCTCGGCCGCGGTCATTCCCTGCTCGAAATCGTCGAGCAGCGCGTCATAGGGCTCCGTCTCGGCGGCCATGCACTCGATGTAGCGCCGTCTCAACTCGATCGTCTTCTCCAGGCACGGCAGGAAGCGGGCGAAGTCGTTCTTCTGCCGCGCCTCCACCCAGACCGGGTACGACTCGGATGCGGTTCGCGTCAGCGCGGCGCGCAAGTCGTCGGGGACCTTCACTTCCTTCTCGAACTCGTAGCGTGCGACCTTGACCAGCCGGGCGTCATCGGAGTCGGGATCGAGCGCCGCGGCAACCGGCTCGGCCGCGTCGAGCAGCTTCCCCAGCCTGGGCGAGGTGGCCCGCTCGTGGATCAGGCGGCCCAGCGTCGAGAGCTGATCGGCTCGAGCGGCGGCGCCGCCCGGCGGCATCATCACCTGCTGATCCCAGGCCAGGAGCGCTGCGATCCGGTCGAAATCCTTGAGCTCGCCCAGTTCGCGCTTCAGATCATCGAGGCCGCTCGCTGCCGCAGACATAGACCGAACACTATCTACGAGTCGAGATTTTCGGTAGATGTCTGTTTGGGACAGGTCGTGGGCTCGTTGAAACTCAACCGACCCGCAGCCGCGCGATAAAGAACCCGCTCGTCCGGTGCACGTGCGGCAGCGTGAGCAGAAACTCCGGGTGGTGCGGGTGCGAGAACTCGGGCCAGAGCTCGCCCAGGTTTTCGGGCTCGAGGCCGAGCGCCTCGACGACGTCCTCGTTCTCCTCCCGGTTGATCGTGCAGACCGAGTAGCTGACGGTGCCGCCGGGGCGGACGCGAGCGGCGGCGGCGCGCAGTAGTGCGAGTTGCAGCTCGGCCAGCGGATGCGAGCGCCAGCGCAGATCGGGGCGGCTGGCAAGAACGCCGAGCCCCGAGCAGGGCGCGTCGACCAGAGCGCGGTCGAAGCCGCTCAGCTCGGGCTGCAGATCGAGCGCATCGGCGTTCAGGACGCGCACCGAGCCCGCGCCGAGGCGGCGGCAGTTCTCGTCCAGCTCGCGTGCCCGGCCTTCGTGCTTCTCGATCGCGGTCACCTCGGCGCCGAGCGCCGCCAGCTGCGTCGTCTTGCCGCCCGGCGCCGCGCAGAGGTCGAGCACGCGCTCGCCCGGGCGGGCGCCCACGGCCAGACCGGCCAGCTGCGAGCCGCGGCTTTGCGGCCAGACGAGGCCGTCTTTGAGAGCCTTCTCGTCCACCCGCTTGACCACGAGGGCGCCCGGAACGAGCGGGTCGGGATCGCCCTCGACCTCGCCCGGGACGAGGTTGTTCCTTCGCACCGCCGTCTCGGCCGGCTCGTTCTGGGCGCGCAGGAGTGCCGGCGCATCGTCGGGGCCGAGCTCGCGCCAGAAGGTCTCGGCGATCCAGTCGGGATAGGAGTAGCGGAGCGCCGCCTCGCGCGGCGTCCACTCAGGGAGGTTCTCGATCAGAGCACGGGCGCCCTCGCTCAGGCGGCGCATGATCGCGTTGGTGAAGCCGATCGCGTGCTTGGGGCCGAAGGCGCGCACCAACTCGACCGACTCGTTGACGGCGGCGTGCGCCGGTATGCCCGCCGAGAAGGCGAGCTGATACGCACCGAGCCTGAGCGCCGCGCGCACCGGCGGATCGAAGCGTGCCGGGCGAGCGCTTGCCCAGCTCGTTGATCGCGTAGTCGAGCGTGCGCACGCGCTGCACGGTGCCGTAGGCAAGCCTTTGGGCCAGCGCGCGTTCGCGGTCGTTGAGCTTCTTGGCCTCGGCGGCGAAGGCGCGGTCGGCGTAGGCCTCCTGCTCGAAGACGCGCAGGATCGTCTTGAAGGCGGCGCGGCGTGCCGGCGAGATAGACATTCAACGCAGACCGCGGAGGTAGTCCGCGGCGGCCATTCGCTTCTTCCCTTCGGGCTGCACCTCGAGCAGTTCCAGACCGCCGGCGACGAGCGCGGAGTCGGGCCCGGCCGGGCGAGCACGCCAGACGAGCAGGCGGCGGCCGTCCACTTCGCCGCGGGCGCCGATGTGCGGCGAGAGGGCGCGGATGCGGTTGAGGTTCTCCTCGGGCGAGCGGTCCCAGTCGAGCTCGCGGTCCTCGGGCCCGATCTTGGCCGCGTAGCAGGCGCCTTCCTCGGGCTGGGGCCGGAATACGGGCTCCGGCAGAATGCCATCGAGCAGTGTGACGGCGAGCGACGCCGTCTTCTCGAACACCGTGCCGGCGTCGTCCGCGGGCGTGAGCGGTGAAGGCCGCCTGGGCGGCGATCGGCCCGGCGTCCAGCTCCTTGACCGTCTCGTGAATCGTCACCCCGGTCTCGGCGTCGCCGGCCATCAGCGCCCGTTCGACCGGCGCCGCGCCGCGCCAGCGCGGCAAGAGCGAGGGATGGACGTTGAGCCAGAGCGCCTGCTCGAGCTGGGCTTCCGGGATCAGGACGCCGTAGGCGGCCAGGACGACCGTGTCTGCTTCGAGGACGAAGGATGCGTCGAGCTTCTCGGGCTGGAGCACGGGGATGCCGAGGCGATCTGCCACCACTTTCGCCGCCGGCGCGCGCAGCTTTTGCCCGCGCCCGGCCGGACGATCGGGGCGTGTGACAAGGAAGGCGATCTCGCGTCGGGCGGCCAAGCCCTCCAGAACGTCCGCACCGAAGGACGCGGTCGCGGCGACGGCGAGGCGCTCAGCCACGGCGCTTCACCGAGCGCCGGCGAGAACCACCCGCGGCCGTAGAGCGGCCAGAGCCTCGCGGCGCGCTTCGGCAGTGGTGCGGTCGAAAGTGAGCACGCCGTCGAGATGGTCGACCTCGTGCTGAACGGCGCGCGCGGGAAGGCCGTCGAGCTCCAGGGTCAGCTCCCGGCCGTCCACTCCTTGCCCTTCCAGGCGAACCGAGACCGAGCGCTCGACCGGTACCAATACGCCCGGCAACGAGAGGCAGCCCTCCTCATCGCTCTCCAACTCCTCGCCGAGCGGCGTTAAACGAGGGTTGACGATTGCCTGCGCCGGCTCATCCTCGCCCAGTTCGATCGTGAACATCCTGAGCAGGCTGCCGACCTGGTTCGCAGCCAAGCCGACGCCGGCAGCATCGTGCATCAGCGCGATCATCCTGGCAGCTTGCTTCGCCAGCGACTCGTCGAAGACCTCGACCTCGCGGGCGCGCATACGCAGCACGGGATCCGGGTACTGGCGGATCTGCGCCAGCGCTGTCCGGCGCCGTGCCTCGCGCTCGACGTCGCGCTCGATGTCCTTTGTCTGCCCTGCGTCTGCCATCGAAAGGATTCTACGTGTCGTAAGTGCTCTGGCACGGCCGGGCGCGCGATACGCGGTGCGTGAATCGGTCAGGAATCGTTACGACAAAGCCCGCCTTTTCGCACCTCGGGACGGTACATTCGAGCGACCCCGCGGGTGGGTGGCTCGGTGGCGGGCGAAAAGAGAATTGTCCTGAAATGGGATCCGTTCCCTAGAACCCCTGCGGGTCGACGTCCACCACGGCGCTCAGGTCGGCGCGGCGCATGGCCGGCGCGGCCGCGGCCAAGAGCTCCGCGGCGCGCTGGGCGATGCGGCGCGGCCGCAGCGCTCTTGCCGACGAGCTGAGCCCTGTAGCGACCGCGAAGCCGAAGCAGCGGCGCCGGCCCGATCAGGGTCTCGTCGGACATGCCGTCGCGGATCTCCTCCAGCAGGCGCAGCGCCTGAGACTGCTCGGGACCCGAGGCGACGACCCGCACGAGGTGCTTGAAGGGCGGATAGTCCAGCTCCCGCCGGCGCTCGAGCTCGGCGTTGAGGAAACCCTCGACATCGTGGCGAGCGGCAAAGCGAACCGCCTCGCTGTCGGGCTGGAAGGTCTGAATGACGACCCGCCCGGGTGCGTCGCGACCGCTCCGTCCGGCCAGCTGAGTCAGAAGCTGGAAGGTGCGTTCCTCGGCGCGGAAGTCCGGCTGCGCCAGGCCCGCATCGGCATCGACCACCGCAGCCAGCGCGACGCCCGAAAAGTGGTGGCCCTTGGCGATCATCTGGGTGCCGAGTAGCACTGCGCTTTTTGCCGCCGCGAAGCGGGCGAGCGCGGCGGCAAGAGCGCCCGGTCGGGCGGTCGTATCGGAGTCGAGACGAATCCGCTCCAAAGCGGGGAAGAGTCTCGCCAGCTCGCGCTCGAGCTTCTGCGTGCCGGCGCCGATCCGGGATAGCTCGGGCGAGCCGCAAGCCGGGCAGATCTCGGGCTCGGGCTCGGAGTAGCCACAGTGATGGCAGAGCAGAGCGCCGCCTGAGTGCAGCACCAGCGCCACGTCGCAGGCCGGGCAGCGGAGCGTTTCGCCGCAGGCGCGGCAGTGGAGAGCCGGCGTGAGGCCGCGCCGATTGAGCAGCAGGATCGCCTTGGCGCCGGCTAGGGCGACGGCGTCGAGCTCCTCGATCAGCGGCGCCGAGAGCGGAAAGCCGCGCTCGCGGCGCATGTCCACGACGCGCACCGGCGGTAGTTTCCCACCGATCCGTCCCCCCAGAACGAGCCGCTCGAGCGCCTGCCAGGACTCCGGACGCGGCGTCGCGCTGCCGAAGACGGCGACCGCCCGCTCGAGTGCCGCGCGCTTCACCGCGACAGTCCGGGCGTCGTAGCGAGGATCGGACTCCTGCTTGAAAGACGAGTCGTGCTCCTCGTCGCAGACGATCAAACCGAGATCTGCGACCGGCGCGAACACCGCCGAGCGGGCGCCGATCACGACTCTCGCCTGGCCCAACGCGATTCGCTCACGCTCGTCGCGGCGCTCGGCGACGGTCAGGCGCGAGTGCAAGACGGCGATCTCCTCCCCGAAGCGCTGACGAAAGCGACCGAGCGTCTGCGGTGTCAGCGAGATCTCGGGCACGAGCACGATTGCGCCCTTGCCACGCTCGAGCGCGGCCGCGCAGGCGCGCAGGTAGACCTCGGTCTTGCCGCTGCCGGTCGCGCCGTAGAGGAGAAAGGGGCTGCCCCCTCCGTCGAGCGACTGCACGATGCGCTCGACCGCTCGCTCCTGCGACCGGGTCAGCCTCTCGGGCGCCCGCTCGGCGACCAGTGCCTCGCGCTGCAGCGGGAGCACTCGCTCGCCGCGACGCTTGGGGCTAAGCGGCGCCACCAGCGCCAGCGCGCGGCCGGGCGTCGAGCCGTAATAGGCCGACAGCCACAGTGCAAGCTCGACCAGATGGGCGGGGATCTGCTCGGCGACTTCCTCTACCTGCGCCAGCTCGATCCCTGGCGGAGGCGTCACGCCGACCTCGCTCACGACTCCGCGCACGCGCCTGCCGCCGAGACGCACGCGCACGACCTGGCCGGGCTCGACTTCTTCCGGAACGAGATAGGTGAATTCGCGCGCCAGCACTCGCGCCGTCGCGAGCGGAAAGACCGATGCCGGGTTGAGCCCCATCGACCTAGCCTAGATGCGCCGACGGCGAGCGCGGCCTTCGGGCGTAGGAATCCCCAGGATGGGTACTGCCCTGACATGGTTGAGAGAACGATCGACCAGCAGCGCCCGGCCTGGCCGCGACGAAGTGCCGGTCGTGGTCTCGAGGTCAGACAGGCCCGACTCGCCTTGCTTGCAATCGCCGCCTGGGTCTGCGTCTGCGACCTGCTCGTCAAGGTCACCGAGCCGACTAAGGCCGGCCTCTACCACAAGCGCACCCACTTCGAGCTCGCGATCATTCTGACGATCACGATCGCGCTCGCCTACGTCGCCCCGATGATTCGTTCGCGCATGATCGTCGCGGGAGCGGGTTTGATGGTCGGCGGGGGTCTCGGCAATGCGCTTTCGATCGTCATCTTCACGCAGGGCGTGCCGAATCCGCTCACGATCTCCCACGGTGGTTGGACGATCGCGCTGAACCTGGCCGATATCGGCGTCATCCTCGGCTTCGTGCTGGCGACGGCCGGCGTCGCGAGATTCGCCCCGGAGATGCGGGACGAGCTGCGCCGCCCGATTTCGCGTTGAGCGGCGTGCCCGCGCAGGTCATCCCGGCGCGGGCGTCACGCTCGGATCTGCTAGCCGGATAGCCCAGCCGCCTTGCGCAGCACTTCGACCTTGTCGGTTCGCTCCCAGGTGAAGTCGTGGTCGTCGCGGCCGAAGTGGCCGTAGGCTGCCGTCTTGGCGTAAATCGGGCGACGGAGGTCGAGGTCGCGCAGAATCGCGGCCGGGCGCAGGTCGAAGTGCTCGCGCACCAGATCCTCGATCTTGGCCACCGGGATCTTCTCGCTGCCGAAGGCCTCCACCGAGATCGAGACCGGATGGGCAACCCCGATCGCGTAGGCGATCTGCAGCTCGAGCCGATCGGCAAGCCCGGCGGCAACCAGATTCTTGGCCGCGTAGCGGGCTGCGTAGGTGGCCGAGCGATCGACCTTCGTCGGATCCTTGCCCGAGAAGGAGCCGCCACCGTGGCGCGCCGAGCCGCCGTAGGTGTCGACGATCAGCTTGCGGCCCGTGAGGCCGGTGTCTCCCATGGGACCGCCGACGGCGAAGCGACCGGTCGGATTGACGAGCACGAAGTCGCGCTCCTCGAGGCGCTTCTCGTCATAGAAGTCGCGGGGCAGGATCGGGTGCAGCACGTGCTCGATCATGTCCGGCTTGATCAACGTCTCGACGTCGAGAGTGTCGGCGTGCTGGCTGGAGACGAGCAGGCGCATGATCTCGACCGGGCGCTGGACGCCGTGCTCGTCGATCTCATAGCGAATCGTCACTTGAGATTTCCCGTCCGGGCGCAGGTAGGGCATTACGCCCGCCTTGCGCACCTCGGCCATCCGCTTGCAGATCTTGTGCGCGAGCAGGATCGGCATCGGCATCAGCTCGTCGGTCTCGTTCGAGGCGTAGCCGAACATCATGCCCTGGTCGCCGGCGCCCTCTTTGTCGAGCGGATCCTCGTCGCCGTGCTGGGTCTCGTAGGAGGAATTGACGCCACGGGCGATATCCGGCGACTGCTCGTCGACCGCGGTGATGACACCGCAGGTCTCGGCGTCGAAGCCGAACTTGGCGCGCGTGTAGCCGATCTCGGCGATCTTCGTCCGCGCCAGCTTGGTGATGTCGACGTAGGTGTCGGTGGTGATCTCGCCGGCCACGATCACGAGCCCGGTCGTGACCATCGTCTCGCAGGCAACCCGTCCGTTGGGATCGCCGGCGAGCACGGCGTCGAGCACCGCGTCGGCGATCTGGTCGGCGATCTTGTCCGGATGGCCTTCGGTGACTGACTCTGAAGTGAAGAGGAATTCGCTCATGGGCGCTGACACTACCGGATCTCCCTTCTAGTCGTTTGAGAAACCGAACCACCTGGCACTTGGCAGTTTGGGGGTGGCATTGGCTCCCAGATACCAGGCCGGCGCTCACTATTCCGCCGGCGAGGGCCGAAGAGGTGAGGCGTCGCCGCGCACAGCCGAGCGGCGACGCCTCATCCGCGTTATCTACTTGGTCGAGAGCAGCGCCTTGTACTCGATCTTGTCGCCGTTGGCGGTGGCGTAGCCGAGTAGCGAGGACAGACCCTCGAGGTTGCTCAGATTCGCGCTCGCGCCGCTCGAGCTTCCGAGACCCTTGACGATCGAGCTGCCGCTCTTGGAGAGCGCGGCGAGCTTGGCGAAATCGATGTAGGCGATTCCGAGGCTGCTCGACGGGAGGGGCAGCTCCGACGCGGCCGCGCTGTAGACCGGATCGCTCGCAAGCTTCGAGCTGCCGGGCAGTGCGCTCGCGTCGGTAACGACGAAGAGATTTCCGTCCTTGACGCCGTAATCGACCTTCGTTGTCCCGAAAGTCACCTCGGTGGCCTGGACGCCGCCGACCGTGACCGATTTGCTCGTGCCGTTGCAGCTGCGCGGCCAGGAGCGTGACGACCTTGTCGAGCATCGCCTTCGACTTGGTCGCGTCCGGCGCCTTGATCAGCAGCCCGATGCCCGCCTCGGTTCCGTAGATAGACAGTTCGCTGCCGGCCAGAGCCGCGAGATCGTCGAGCTTGACACCGAGTGCCGCCTCGATCTGCGGGATCTGGCTCGAGTACTTCGGGTTGCTGCTCAGATTCTGGACGGCCTTGTCGAGACCGACCGACTGTCCGTTCAGATCAACGGCGAACGAGGTTCCACTCGGAAGCTCGTTGATCAACGACAGGCTGGAGTTGGCAACGCGTCGTCTTGCCCTTGATGACGCCCTCGATCGAGAGCCCCTTGGGAACGGCGGTGGCGGCCAGCGTCCCCCACTCCAGCTGATTCTTCGTCGCCGCGCTCTTGAGCGCCTTCGACGCCGAGCCGGAGCTGAGAGACGAAAGCGCGGAAGCACTGATCGCCGAGCCCTCGAAGTAAGCCTTCACTAGCGCGTCGCTCGGAATGCCCGTGACAGCGGTCTTGAAAGTGGCGGAATCGGCCAGCTTTCCGGCCGCGGCGGCGGCCTTGAACCGATCGAGCGCAGCCTGCGTACTCGGCGATCGCCAGCCAGGAGTCGATCTCGGTGGTGACCGACTTTCTCCGTCTTGTCCTTGGCCAGGAGGCTCTTCAGCTTGGTCGGATCCGCCGGGTTGGTGAGAATCACTTCGTGGACTTCTCCGACACGCCGAGCTTCACGACGGCCGTGGTCGGTCCGAGCGCCTCCTCGACGTCCGCGAGCGTGATGCCCGAGCTCGAGAGACTCTTGTTGAGAGCCGTCTGCAGCGACGGGATGCTGCTCAGAAGCGTCATTGCCTGCTTCCACTGGGCGCTGCTGCTGTCGGTATTGATCGAGGCGAACAGGGTCGCGCTCGCGGGCGCGACCTCGGCGCCTGCGATGCTCGAGCTGCCTGTATCCGAGTTGGCGCTGACAGAACTGCTCTTGCTCTTGCTACCGCAGGCTGCCAGTACGAGCACGCAGCTGACGACGAGAGCGAAGGAGAGAGAGATACGACGCATGTAGGTAAACCTCCAGGGCTGAACGAACGGTGTGAACCAAGCCTAGATCAGAGTAACGACGCCGACCACTCCCCAGTCGGTTTTCTTCCCATCAACTCGACTGCGAGCTCCCTCACTTCTCCGCCGCCGAGAACAGCGCAGACTGCCTCGGTGATCGGCAGCTCGACGCCCGCCTGCCGCGCCAGCTCGCCGAGAACGGGAGCCGCCGTCATGCCCTCGACCGTCCCGATCTGCTCGCGCGCCTGATCGGGCGTGACGCCGCGACCGATCAACTCCCCGGCGCGCCGGTTGCGGCCGCGCGGATGCCAGCAGGTCGCGATCAGGTCGCCCATCCCGGCCAGGCCGGCGAAGGTGTCGGCGCGAGCGCCGCAGGCCAGCCCGAGGCGGGCCATCTCGGCCAAGCCGCGGGTCATCAGGGTGGCCTTGGCGTTGTCGCCCAGGCCGAGCCCGTCGACCGCCCCGGCGGCCAGAGCGATCACGTTCTTGCCGGCGCCGCAGAGCTCGACCCCGATCAGATCGCTGTTCACGTAGACGCGAAAGGACGCGGATGCGATCTCGGCCTGGAGCCGCATAGCCAGCTCGACATCGTCGCTCGCGACGACGGCGGCCGCGGGCAATCCGGCAGCGATCTCCTCGGCGAAGTTGGGTCCCGACAGAACGGCCACGGGCCGCCCCTCGACGAGAGTCGAGAGCCTGGCATTCGAGACCGGATCGAGACCCTTGGTCAGGCTGAGCAGCGGCGAGGCCCCGGGTAAAGCGGCAACCGCTGTCGCGAAGGCGCGACTCGGCACCGCCACGACCAGCAGATCCGTCTGCTCGAACAGCTCCGCGGCCTCGGGGACGCCGAGCACCGCGATGCCCGCGAGCTCGAGCTCGGGCAGGTGGCGGAGATTCCTGCCGCTGTCCATCAGCGAGCGAACGACATCCGGATCGCTGTCGACAAGCGTCACCGCGTGACCGCGACCGCTGAGCAGGTGGGCGAACGCCGTCCCCCACATCCCCGCTCCCAGTACTCCTACCTGCACGACCTCACCGCCCCACGAAGTCGATTGTCACCGGCACCCCTTCGAGCGAGAAGCGCTCGCGCAACTCGTTCTCGACCCAGTAACCGTAGTCGCGCGTCACGAGTGATGAATCGTTCACGTGAACACGGAAGCGGGGTGGGCGCACCTGCACCTGGGCGCCGTAGAGCATCTTCAGCCTGCGCCGATCGCGGGCGGGCGCCTGGCGGGCTTCTGTCAGCTCGCCCAGAAAGCGGTTCAGCTCGCCCGTGGTCACGCGGCCGTTGAAGCGAGCGAAGAGCTCCTCGATGTCGTCGAGCAGCCTGCCGACTCCCCTTCCCGTCTTGGCCGAGACGGCTCGCACCGTGGGTCGTTGACGAACGCGGCGCTGGATCTCGCCGCGAAGATCGTCGCTGCCGAAACGCGAGATATCCCACTTGGCGAGCACTACGAGCGTTGCGCACTGGGCCTTGCGCGCGACGTCGGCGACGTTCATGTCCTGGTCGACCAACCCCTCCTCCGAGTCCACCAGGACGAGCGCGATATCGGCCCGCTCGGCGGCGTCGAGCGCGCGCAGCTGGCTGTAGTACTCGATTCCCTGACGGTGCTTGCGCTTGCGCCTGAGCCCGGCCGTGTCGATCAGCAGAAACTCCTGCTCGCCGCGGAGGAGACGGGTGTCGATTGCATCGCGAGTCGTCCCGGGACGATCCGAGACGATCACCCGCTCCTGCCCGAGGATGGCGTTGAGCAGCGATGACTTGCCCACGTTCGGGCGGCCGAGGATCGCCACCCTGATCGCCTCTTCGCCGGCTACCGGCGCGGTCTCTCCGGGTAGCAGCTCGACCATCCGATCGAGCAGGTCGCCCGAGCCGAGGCCGTGCAGCGCCGAGATCGGGAGCGGGTCGCCGAGGCCGAGGCGGTGAAACTCGAGCGCCCGAATCTCCTGCGCGGGATCGTCGATCTTGTTCGCGGCCAGAAGAACCGGCTTGTGGGCGCTGCGCAAGATCTCGGCCACCTCCTCGTCTCCGGCCGTGACTCCGACAGTCGCGTCGACCAGGAATACGACCACGTCGGCTTCATCGATGGCGGCTCGCGCCTGCTCGGCGATGGCCCGCGTCAGCGGCGAGGAGTCGCCGAGATCGACCCCGCCCGTGTCGATGAGCAGGAATTTCTGGCCGTTCCAGTCGCACAGGAGCTCCTTTCGATCGCGCGTGACGCCTGATGTCTCGTGCACGACCGCGGCGCGGCTACTGGTCAGGCGATTGGCCAGGGTGGACTTGCCGACGTTGGGAAAGCCGACGATGGCCACCCTGCCGGTCAGGCGCCCGCTTTCTTCCGTCGAGAGCTCGTCTCGTTTGTCTCTTCGTCTCATAGGCCGGCTCTGCCGAGCTTTCAGTCCCGCGGCGGCACGGTCAGGCCGCGCGGCCGCCCCTGAGCCTGAACCTCACCCAGCCACTCCCAGAGGCGGTAGATCTCGCGCGCGATCTCTGCCGTCGCTTCGCGGTAGCCCTTGCTGTTGGCGGGCAGCCCGTCGAAGCTCATCGGCCGGCCCCAGGCGAGTGTCACCGGATGGAAGTTCCAGCCCTTCCAGGACTCGCTGCCGCGGACAGCCGCCGGCAGCACCGGCACGTTCTCCTGCAGCGCGACCATGGCGGCGCCGGGCATCGCCTCGCCCGGCACGCCCGTCTTCTGGCGCGTCCCCTCGATGAAGACGCCGAGCAGCTCGCCGGCGCGGGCGATCTCGCGCATCCTGCGCACCGCCTCGCGGTCGGACTCGCCGCGGCGCACCTGGAAGGTGCCAAACAGGCGAAGGAAATGAGACAGGCCGGGCGCTCTCATCACCTCGCTCTTGGCCAGGAAGTAGCAGCGGCGCGGGCAGAGAGCGCCGAACGCGGGTGGATCGATCATCGAAAAGTGATTGGCGGCAAGAACGAGCCCCCCTTCGAGCGGCACGTTCTCTTCTCCGTAGGAGCGAATGCGCCCGAGCGCTCGGGCGAGCGTCCCGACCGTCGCCTTGCCGAACCTCTCGCGACGAGGCGTGTAACCCCATAGGTATTCCTGCTTCTCCCCCACGTTCACCTCCCGCTCGATTGCCTCTCGGCCACCAGCGACTCGATTCTCTCCACGACCTCTTCGACGCTCAAGTCGGTGGTATCGATCTGCAGCGCATCCGCAGCGGGCAGCATCTGGGGCGCGTCGGAACTGTCACGCCGGCGCATCTCCGCGGCCAGAGTCTCGGCGACGCTGCCGGGCCGCTCGGCCAGCCGGCGCCCGGCGCGCACCGACTCGTCGGCGACGAGATAGACCTTGACCTCGGCGCCCGGCACGACGACGCGGCCGATGTCGCGACCTTCGATCACCGAGTCGCCGAGCGCGGCCAGCTCACGCTGGCGCACGCGCATCAGCTCGCGCACCTCGGGCTGGCGCGAGACCGGCGAGACGACGCGGTCTATCTTCGGCTCGCGGATCGCGTCGGTCACATCGATTCCGCCGATCTTCGTGTGACCGGCGCTGTCGAAGTCGATCGGGCTCGTCCGCCCGAGCTCCCCCAGTGCAACACCGTCCTCGGGATCGACGCCGCGTTCGCAGGCCAGCCAGGTCAACGCCCGGTACATGGCGCCGGTGTCGAGATAGCGGAAGCCGAGCTTGGCAGCGAGCGCTCGCGCCACGGTGCTCTTTCCGGCTCCGGCCGGTCCGTCGATCGCGATGATCATCGCTACGGTCTCAACTTTCCTCGGGGACGAAGTCGCGCCTGGCAACCTCGTTCAGGAGCTCGAAGAAGTCGGGGAAGCTTACTGCGACGCAGCCGGGGTCATCGATCTCGACGCCCTCGCGCGAGAGCACGCCGGCGATTCCGGCCAGCATGGCGATGCGATGATCGCCGCGGCTCTCGACCAATCCGCCCTTGAATCGCGTCGGCACGCCGCGCACCCAGAAGCCGTCGGGCTCCGCGTTCACGTGGGCGCCGAGCCCGTTGAGAGCCTCCGTCGTCGACTCGATCCGGTCGGACTCCTTCGCCCGCAACTCCTCCGCCCCGCGCACGCGGCTGACGCCGTGCGCCATCGCCGCCGCGAGCGCGAACAAGGGCAACTCGTCAACCACGTTCGGCACCTCGTGCGATTCGATCGTGGTCGCCGTCAGCTCGGCCGAGCGAATGCCGAGATCGCCGACCGGCTCGCCGCCCGAGGAGCGGCGATTGAAGACAGTCGTGCGCGCGCCCATGCGCTCGAGCACGCCGAGGAAGCCGATCCGCGTCGGGTTGAGGTTGACGTCGTGGATTCGCAACTCGGAGCCGGTGAGAAGTGAAGCGCCAACCAGGAAAGGCGCCGCCGAGGAAAAGTCGCCCGGGATGTCGAGATCGAGCGGCGGGATGCGCTCGACCGGCCAGACGCTGATCTCGCTGCCCTCGCGGCGCACGCGCACGCCGAGCGAGGAGAGCATGCGTTCGGTGTGGTCGCGCGTCGGCACCGGCTCGATCACCGTCGTCGGGCCGCTCTTCGCGAACAGCCCGGCGAGCAGGATCGCCGACTTGACCTGGGCGCTGGCCACGGGAAGCACGTAGCTGGTGGGCTCCAATGCTCCGCCCGAGATGGTCACCGGCGCCGAGCCGCTCGTCGTCTCGACCTCGGCACCCATCTGCCTGAGCGGAATCGCGACTCGCTCGTGCGGGCGGCTGGAGAGCGACTCGTCGCCCGTCAGAACGAAGCGCCCTTTCTGACCGGAGAGCACGCCCGCCAGGAGCCTGAGCACCGTGCCGGCGTTGCGGCAGTCGATCGGCTGGTCGGGCGGGCGCAGGCCGCGCAGTCCGACCCCTTCGATCTTGATCGTGCCCGGGCTGGGCTCGCTCACCCCGGCGCCGAGCTCGCGCACGGCAGCGAGCGCCGCATCGGTATCGGCGGCGTGCCCGAAACCGCGGATCTCACTCACTCCGTCGGCGATCGCGGCCAGCAGCGCCGCCCGCTGGCAGAGTCCCTTGACGCCCGGAACGGCGATGTCCCCAACCAGCGCCGCCGCCGGAGCTACGCGCATCAGGCGTCCTCCTCGAGGATGTCCGAGATCACGACGCCGTAGCCCTGTGCGGTCAGCAGCTCGGCGGCCCGATGAGCCTCCTCATCGCCCGCGATCACGATCGAGAGCGAGCCGCCGCGGTCGGGCGAAACGTGCTGCATTTCGAGGTCTTCGATATTGATGCGCTCGGCCCCAAGAGCCTGGGTTATCCCGGCCAGAACGCCCGGCTGGTCGACGACGTGAACGCGCAGCCGATACAGGCCGCCCCTGTTCGGATAGACCTCCGCCAGCAGGTGGCGACGATGCAGGCCGGCCTCGCTGATCCACTCCGCGATGAAGTTCGCGTCGCCGCCGGCGAGAGCGCCTTCCAGCTGCTCGATCAGACGCCGGTGCTCGGCCAGCGCCTCGCGCAAGGGATCCGCGTTCTCGAGAAAGATGTCGACCCAGATGCGCGGGTTGGCACCGGCCACCCGGGCCATGTCCCTGAGCGAGCCGCCCGCGCTGGCAAGCGGTTCGTGACCCTCCACACGCGTCGAGCCGGCCTGATTGACGAGCAGGTTGGAGAGGGCGTGAGGAAGATGACTGGTGAGCGCGACGAGGCGGTCGTGGGCGGCCGGGTCGATCGCCAGCGGCAGGGCGCCGAGCGAGGCCACGAACCCGTGCAGCATGCGGTAGCGATCGGGGTCGGTGACCTCGAGCGGCGTCAGGAACCAGGTCGCGCCTTCGAAGATCCCCGCGCTCGCATACTGCGGTCCGCTCGTTTCCGCGCCGCAGACCGGGTGTCCGCCGATGAAGCGGTTGTCGTCGCCGGCGGCGGCGCAGACGGAGCTCTTGGTGGAACCAACATCGGTCACCGTGCAGTCCGCAGCGACGAGAGCGAGCACTTCGATCACGCGTCCGGGCAGGTCGGCGACCGGCGCGGCGACGATCACCAGCTCGGAACCCGAAACGGCGTCGGCCAACGCCTCGGAGGCGCTGTCGATAGCCCCGCGCTGCCGCGCGATGCGAAGCGCGTCCGAGTCGGGATCGAAACCGACGATCCGCTCGACACCGGCCTTTTTGGCCGCGAGCCCGACCGAAGTCCCGATCAGGCCCGTGCCGACGATCGCCAGGCGAGAGATTCTGGCGCCGTGGTGATCGTTTCCTGCTTCGGTCTGAACACTCATTTCCAGCAAGTCTAGTGGCGGAGCACGCCGCCTCTCCGACGCCTCCCGCTCCGGCTCATCGAGCGACGAGCACGCCCGCTCAGAGATAATCCCCGTCGATGAGAATCTTCTCCGGTATCCAGCCGACCGGCGCCAAGCACCTCGGCAACTACTCCGGCGGCTTTCGCCAGTACGCCGCCACCCAGGAACAGGGCGACGCCTTCTTCTGCATCGTCGACCTGCACTCGATCACCGTCTCGCACGATCCCCGGGATCTGAGGGAGCGAACGCTCGACTTGGCGGCACTGATGTTCGCGACCGGGCTCGATCCCGAGCGCTCGACGGTGTTCGTGCAGAGCCACGTGACGGCTCACGCCGAGGCGGCCTGGCTGCTGAGCTGCGTGGCCACCTACGGCGAGCTGCAGCGGATGACCCAGTTCAAGGACAAGGCGGGCAAGCAAACGTCGGTCTCGGCCGGCCTGTTCACCTATCCGGTGCTGATGGCCGGAGACATCCTCCTCTACCAAACCGACATCGTCCCGATCGGCGACGACCAGCGCCAGCACCTCGAGCTCTCGCGCGACATCGCCGAGCGCTTCAACTCCCGCTTCGGCGAGACCTTCACCGTGCCGAAAGGCGTCTACCCCGAGATCGGCGCCCGGGTGATGGACCTGCAGCAGCCCGAGAACAAGATGTCCACCACCGGCGGCAACCCGCAGGGAACGATCTACCTGCTCGACCCGCCCGAGGTGGTGCGCAAGAAGCTGAAGAGCTCCGTCACCGACTCCGGCCGCGAGGTCGTCCACGACCTGGCTGAGAAGGCGGGCGTCTCGAACCTGATCGAGATCATGACCGTGGCCAGCGGGGAGTCGATCGCCGAGGTCGAGAAACGCTACGAAGGCGCCGGCTACGGGCAGTTCAAGAGCGACGTCGGCGAGGCCGTAGTGGCCGTGCTGGAGCCGATCCAGGCTCGCTACCGCGAGCTGCGCGAGGACACCGCCGAGCTCGAGCGGATGCTGGCTCTCGGCGCCGCGAAAGCGAGGAAAGCCGCGGCGCCCACCCTGGACAAGATGTACGACCGTATGGGCTTCACCCGACCGAAGGGAGCGTAACGCGATGCTGATCTCGACCATGAACGACGTGCCCGGTTACGAAATCACCGAAGTGATCGGCGAGGTCTTCGGGCTGACCGTGCGAGCGCGCAACATCGGATCTCAGATCGGCGCCGGGTTCAAGTCGATCCTTGGCGGCGAGTTGAAGGGAATGACCAAGCAGCTGATCGAGAGTCGCCAGGAATCGATTCAGCGCCTCATCGAGGAGGCGGAGAGCAAGGGCGCAAACTGCATCCTCGCCATGCGTTTCGACGTCTCCGACCTCGGCGGCAACTGGAGCGAGATCTGCGCCTACGGCACGGCGATCAAGATCAACGAGACCTAAAGGCGTATCCCGTTGGAGGTACGCGGTCGAACGGGTTGAGCCGCGGGTGCCAGGGGCCGGACGGGCCGGGAGGGCGCACCGGTAGCGCGGCGAGCGGTCTGGGCGGGCACTGGCGCCGTGGGGCGGCCGCTTCGGGCGTGTAGACGGGGCGTGTCTCTTTTCGAGCCGTTTCCGCATCACGATAGATTCGAGGCGATACCGTATATCTTCGGCGAGTTTTATAGCTGGCGTCGCGTGCTCGAACGGTGAGGAGTCGATTCCCAACAAACTCCCCGATATCTATCACCTGGCGCGCCAAGCTGCACCGTCAACGAAAATTGTGTTTATGTACGTATCCCCGTATACGAAATAACCGTTGTCCAACATAAACTCTATCGTAGAATCATTCTTGCGCTCCGTCTTGTCGCGAGTGTACGCGATCGTCTCGATACAAAAAACCTCTGGACGGTAGCGATCGAAGTCGATCGCTTGAAGGACGGGAAGCTCCGTGCCTTCGATATCTAGAGATACGAAGTTAATGGCGCGAGGTTGCGAAAGCGCTAATAGCGCATTAATCCCTTTAACTAAAACCGGTCTCTCTTCACGTATTGTGACACCGTATTCAGTATATCGGCGGGCATCGTCTGGAGACATCGTGTTCAGCGCGGATTCGCTCATGACGTATAGCGTCGCCTCGGTGTCGGTAGGACCGACGGCACAATCTAGGACTGTATCCCGCTTGCGGCGTTTGCGAAACTGCTTGATCAACTCGGCGTCGGGCTCGACGCAAATACCAGAAGCCCCCATCGAATAGAATAGGTATGTATTGCTAATCCAATTAGGATGGTGGGCGCCGAGATCTAGATATATAGCCTCTGGTATCCGAAGTTGCTCGAGAGCGAACTTCACGATTAGATCTTCGCCGCTTTGCGCGAACGATTTGGCCCCCGTTGTGCGACGAAGCTTGCGGGGAAGCTTGACTCTATTCATGTAACCTCGCTACTGAGAAAGGATTGAGTCGCAATATCGGCGAGCAGAAAAGCACTGACACTCTATCGAATAGTCGTCAGCCGTAAAGAGTAGTCGGCCGGTTGTATCGCGCCCTTTTTAGATCTCGAAACTACAGGGCGGGCCCCAACCACGTTTCAGAGCGATCAAGGCTCGGATCCCTCGGACAGCCGCCGCAGCTCCTCCACCTCTGCGAAAGACAGCTCGCGCCACTCGCCCGGCGCAAGCCCGCTCAGGTCGAGCCCGGCGTAACGGCTGCGCCGCAGGCGCAGCACCGGGCAGCCGACGGCGGCGCACATCAGCTTGACCTGGTGCTTGCGGCCCTCATGAATCGCGAGCTCGACTTTACGCGGCCCGAGCCGCCGCGCCTTCGCCGGAGCCGTGCGCCCGTCCTCGAGCTCGATTCCTTCGGCCAGCTTCCGCATCGCTTCGTCGGTCGGCTCCGCCGCCAGCTCCGCCTCGTAGACCTTCTCGACCTCGTAGTGGGGATGGGCGAGGCGATGGGCCAGCTGACCGTCGTTGGTGAGGAGGAGCACGCCGGTGGTATCGGAGTCAAGCCGCCCTACCGGCACCGCCCGTGGCTCGGCCGGCACCAGCTCGACCACCGTGCGCCGGCCTTGTGGATCGCGCGCCGTCGTCACCACGCCGGCCGGCTTGTGTAGAAGCAGATAGACGAGCTTCTGCTTGGCGATCGGTTTCCCGTCAACTTCGACCAGGTCGCGCGCCGCGACGAAGGTGTTCAGCTGCCCCGGCTCGCCGTTCACGAGCACTCGTCCGGCCTTGATCAACTCGTCGGCGCCGCGACGCGACGCAACTCCGGCACGAGCGAGGTAGGCGTTCAGGCGCACGTCCGCAAGTATTGATCAACCGGCCTCGACTAGGCGAGCGCGCCGAGCGCGATCGTTACCAACTCCCTGGGCTCGAATGGCTTCTCCAGGAAGGCGAGCGCGCCGAGCCCCTTGGCTCGAGACTCGTGGGTCGCGTCGGTATCGCCGGTCATGAAGACGACCGGTATCTCGCGGGTCTTCTCATCATCTCTAAGCGCCTCGGTGAACTCGAAACCGCCCAGGCGGGGCATCTTCACGTCCGTCACGATCAGGTCGGGATGCTCGCTGCGTGCCAGCTCGAGCCCCTCTTTCCCGTCCGACGCCTCGATCACCGAGAAGCCCTCCGCCGCCAGGTTGATCGAGCAGATCATCCGGATCGCGGCGTCGTCGTCGACGATGAGTACGCGCCGGGTTACTCCGTCGCCGACCGGATCGACGTCGCCGGCCCCAGTCAGGACTTCCGAATCCAATCCGACCTCGATCAAAGCGGCACGAGCGTTTTCGGCCAGCACGCGCCGGCCGTCCTCGTGACCGGCTACGACGATAAACCGGCCCCCGTCGGGATAGTCGCGAACCGCTTCGTAGTCCGTATAGGTGAGCGACAGCGTCTCGCTGCATTCCTCTCTGCCGCACTCGCAAGCCAGTATCGCGAAGCCTCTCCGACCTGCGTCGGTGGCTTCTGCGATCTCATCGTTGAATGCGCGCAAACGCAAACGCGTCGTCCGCTCGGTGTCGGCGGTTGCCCTTTCCACGGCCATTGATTCCTCGGAAGAAGAGAAGGCCTTCACCTCGATCGCCTCTCGGGCCGAATTCCGAGACCAGCACCGACCATCGTGCTCAGGCCGGTAATACTTTCGACCCACACTTCTGAGGGAAGGTCTGCCGGAACTGCATTCTTGAGTTCCACACTGGCATTCCGCGACCGCCGGCACTTAGGGCGACGCTAGTTTCAGTTTAGCACTCGGCTTTCGCGCCGACCTGCGGCGCCGTCACCGTTCATCTGCCCGAACCGCTGCTTCGCCTCACTGTCTCGGCCGCTCTTCGACAGAGAAGAACAGCGATCGTGGCGCCGCGACGAGTGTCAGGCAGTTTCGTGAACCGCCTCCCCGGCTAGAAAGATGACGTCTCGATCGGGATGGGAAGCGTGCTGATCGCCCCACAAGTGGATGTACTGGATCTGCGAATGGATCTGTTCGAGGCACCCAGCGTGGTGCACCCGACGCTTCTCTGGGACGAGCAGGAGGCCGTCCTGGTCGATGCCGGATTTCCCGGTCAGCTCGATCAGCTACGCGAAGAGACCGGACGAGCCGGGGTCTCTCTCGACCGGCTGACGAGGCTGATCGTCACCCACCAGGACGTCGATCACATCGGCGGGATCGCCGCCCTTCTCACTTTGAACGACCGAATCGAGGTGCTGGCGCACGAGCAGGACAGGGCCTACGTCGTCGGTGAGAAGAGATTGATCAAGGTAACCCCAGAGCGATTGGAGCAGCTCTCCGAACATCTCTCCTATCTGCCCGACGAACGGCGCAGGACCGTGATCGAGGGGTTCGAGAACGCCAGGGCAAGAGTCGATCGGACGCTGGCCGACGGCGAGAGACTGCCCTACGTCGGCGGTGTCATCGTCATTCATACGCCGGGCCACACTCCCGGACACATCTCGCTCTACCTGGAGCAAAGCAGGGTTTTATTGGCCGGCGACGCGTTGAACGTCTCGGACGGACGCCTCGTCGGCCCCAACCCACGGCTGACCCCCGAGATGGACCAGGCCACCCACTCGCTGAAGAAGCTTGCGCGCTACGAAATCGGGACCGTCGTCTGCTATCACGGTGGTGTCTACTCGGGTGACGCGAACGCGCGTATCGCCGAACTGGCCGCCGAACCGGCTTCCGGCAGGTCTTCGCGGCGCTAGGCGCCGCGCTGCGCGGCCACCGCGTGCAAGCGCTCGCGGATCGTTTCGACGTCGCCCGTGAACTCATCCAGGCGAGGCAACTCGGCCAGGCTCGACAGTCCGAAGACGCGTTCGAAGAGTGGAGTGACGCGATAGCGAATCGCTCCACCGGCGCCGTCGTCGCGGCCGGCCTCGGCGATCAGCCCGCGCTCGAGCAGGTTGGCGACGGTCGCCTCGGCCGCGACACCGCGGATGCGGGTGATCTCCGGTCGCGTGCAGGGGCCGAGATAGGCGACGATGGCCAGAGTCTCGAGCGCCGCCTGCGAGAGCGAGCGCTGAACCGGGCGCTCGAACAGGCGCGAGCAGGCTCTCGCCGCCTCGCGCGAGGCACGAAGCGCATAGCCGCCGGCCACTTGCTCGAGCACGATTCCGCTCCGGCCCTCGCTGTGGCGCTCGCCGACCAGACCGAGCGCGGCCTCGACGCGTGCCGGGTCGTCGTCCGCGGCGGCGGTCAGGTCTTCCAGCGAAAGCGGCGCCGAGGCAACCACCAGCAGCGCCTCGACGGTGCGAGCGAGAGAGTCGAGCGGACTCGTCGTGATCAGGCGGAGCGGGCGCTCTTCCATGCGGAACTCCTCTCTACGATTCTTCTCTCGACGCGGATCGGTGCGAACGGCGCCGCCTGGTTGATCGCTATCTCGCCCAGCCTGCCGAGCTCCAGCAGGGCGAGAAAGGCGACCGCCTGCTCGACCCGTGATAGCTCGCCGAGCTCGTTCTCGAAGTCGAATCGGCTGCGCCTGGCGAGTAGCGAGCGGAAACGCTGCACGAACTGCTCGAGTGGCGGATAGCGAAGTGACATGTGCGCCAGCGAGACCGTCTCGGGCGGCGTGGCGAGCAGACGCAGGGCGGCGGCCAGCGCGGCGGGATCCTGAGGCGCGACCGGACGCTCGACGGGTGGGCGGAGTGGAGCCGGGCCGAGCCGAAAGAAGCGGTCCTGCTCCTGCTCTAGCCTGCTCGCGAACCAGGCCGCCGCCTCCTTCGTGCGCCGGTAAGCGGCCAGCCGGCGAGCCAGCTCCTCGGCCGCCTCCTCGGGCTCGAGCTCGGCCAGCTCCGCCGCCTCATCGTCGAACAGCAGCCTGGCCTTCAGCTCGAGCAGAGCTGACACCAGCACCAGGAACTCGCCGCAGGTCTCGAGCTCGCCCTCTCCCAACTCGGGCGCGGCCCGCTCGTTTGGGCCGGTGCGCTCGAGCAGGCTCTCGACGAAGGCGAGCACCACCTCGGCCACATCGACCTCAGCCAGGTCGAGCTCCTCCTTGAGCACAAGCGTAAGGAGAAGGTCGAAAGGACCCTCGAATGCCTCGAGGTCTAGCTCGAGCTCGGCGACGCGCATCCGGGCGAGCCTAGCGGCCCGGTCGGACGCGCCCCTTCTTGGGCACCGTCATGCGCGGGCCCTTCACCTTCACCGACGGCTCCTTGGGCTTTCGGCCGACTCTCCGCTTCTTCGGCTCGGGGTTTCCGGACGAGGGCGGGCCCGCTCCCTCGCTCGGGATCTCACCCGAGCGGAAGAACTGCCACCAGACGAAGAATCCCCAGGCAAGAACGAACAGGAGCAGCGAGACCCAGGCATTGAGGCGCAGCCCGAGGAAGTGATGGGCCGGGTCGATGCGCAGCAGCTCCATGAAGAAGCGCAGGAGCGCGTAGTAGGCGACGTAGAGAGAGAAGAGCGCCGGTGGGCGGAACTTGTAGCGGCGATCGAGTAGAAGCAACATCGCGACACCGAGGAGAGCGAGCACGAGCTCGTAGAGAAAGACCGGTTGAAAGGTCGCGAAGCGCTCGTAGCCGCTCGGCCGGTTGGCCAGGTCGATCTGAAGAGCCCAGGGTAGGTCGGTGGGCTTGCCGAACAGTTCCTGGTTGAAGTAGTTGCCAAGGCGCCCTATACCCTGCGCGAGCAGGAGGCCGGGGGCAACGATGTCCAGCATCTTGACGATGCTCTCGCCCGCTCGATGCACCACGATCGCGCCGGCAGCGACGCCGAACAACAGTCCCCCGTAGATTCCCAGGCCGCCCTTCCAGACGGCGAACGGGGCCCACCAGTGGTGGATCTGGGAGACCTCGCTCCAGCTCGTCAGGTCGTGGTAGAGGCGAGCGCCGACCACGCCTGCGAGCACGCCCCAGACGGCGACCTGGAAGATCAGGTCCCAGTTGCCACCACGGCGTACATAGCGCACGCCGGTCAGGGCGACGCAAGCCGCGATGGCGACGAGGAGCGTGAGGCCGTAGTAGTGAAAGGTCAGCGGCCCGAGAGCGAAGGTGCTGTGCTCGGGCGAAGAAATCGAAGCGAGGATCGTCATGGGCGCAATCATCTCAGCTTCCGCGTTCGCCGTGACGAGCCAAGGGCTGTCAGGCGCCTCGGTCTCTGGTTCGGGCCTTGCCCGGGAAGAGGCTAGAGCAGGATGCGCAGCGCGATTTCGGCCGGGCAGCCGCTCTTGACGAGGTCGATCGCGTCGTGCAGATCGATGTCGAGGCGGGCGGCGAGGGCGACGGATCCATCGCTCGAGTAGCCGGCACGCTCGAGCTCTTCACTGCGCCAGCGGACGATCCGCTCGAGCTCCGACTCGGTTACGAGATTCACGTTTGCCGCGGTCATCTGTCTAGCTGCCTCTCTCACCAGTCTTTCGGTTCACGTTAGCGAAGTTCTGTCCCCTTCAAGAGGGATCTAGCACTGGTAAAGGTAAGTCTTAACAAACTCTTAGAGGCTCGGGGCGCGAGAAGAGACACCCTTCCGTTCGTTGGCGGCGCCTACGAGAACATCGGCGGGCGTTCGCTCGAGCAGTGTTTCAGGGTTTCGTCGTGCGTCATCGTTAGCTTCTGCAGTCACACGAGCGCTACGTAGACCCCTTCATCTAGCCGTCCCCCCAGGCGGCCGCGCCGACGCTTTCAGACGCTGACGCCGGCCTCCCCCAGCAGAGCCTTTGCTTCAGCGAAGAAGTCCCCGCTCGGCTGCACTTTGTAGGCCGACCCCAGCTGGAGTTGCCTCGCACCGTCGGTGGTCTCCACGTCCAAGACGACCGGCGAATCACCGGGGTAATCGCGCACCAGCGCCGCCAGCTCGCCGACGATCCCGGCCGGCGCCCGTCGCGCATCCACTCGCAGGCGCACCTCGCGCCGCTCGGGAATCGCCTCGAAGGCATTCAGCTCCAGCGCCAGCAGCTTCGACTCGCCTTCCTTATGGTCGATCCTCCCCTTCACGATCAGGATCTGGTCGGAGGAGCAGAGCTCTCTCGACTGCGCGTAGACGGAGTTGAAGACAACCACCTCAGCGCCGCCGGTGACATCGTCGAGGCGCATGAAGGCCATCGGGTCGCCCTTCTTGGTGGTGAGCTGGCGAACGCTGCCGACGATGCCTCCCACGACCACGACCTCGCCGTCGCGGCGCCGGTCGAGGTCGGCCAGCGTGCAGTCGGTCTTGCGCCGTAGCTGCTCGCGGATCCCGTGCAGCGGATGCTCGGATGCGTAGAGTCCGAGCACCTCTTTCTCGAATCGCAGCAGCTCGGGCTTCTCGAACTCGAGCGGCGAGATCTCCGGGTGATGGCGCGAGGCTCGTCCAGACTCTTCGGAGCCGAGGTCGAAGATCGAGCCCTGTCCGGTGACCCTGTCCGCTGCCTGCTTCTGCCCCCAACCGACGATCTGGTCGAGCAGCTCGAGCGTGCCCCGGCGGGTTGCCCCGGTCGAGTCGAAGGCTCCGCACTTGATCAGCGCCTCGAGTACGCGCTTGTTCACGCAACCGGTATCGATCCGCGCCGCGAAGTCCCAGACCGACGTGTACGGGCCGCCTTTCTCGCGGCCGCAGATGATCGCGCGTGCCGCCCCCTCGCCCACGCCCTTGACGGCGTTCAGGCCGAAACGGATCTTGCCCTCGACAACCGCGAAGTCGCTCTGCGAGTAGTTGACGTCGGGCGGTAGTACCTCGATTCCCATCTCGTCGCAGGCGTTGACGTAGAAGGGCACGCGGTCCTTGGTGTTCATCACCGAGGAGATCAGCGCGGCCATGTACGCGCAGGGATGGTGCGCCTTGAGCCAGGCGGTGCGATAGGCGATCAGCGCGTAGCAGGCAGCGTGCGACTTGTTGAAGGAGTAGTCCTGCGCCTTCTCCATGTCTTCCCAGAGCTGGCGCGCGACCTTCAGCTGCACCCCGTTCGCCTGGCACCCGGCGATGAACTTCTCCTTCAGCGAGGCCATCAGCTTGTGAATCTTCTTGCCGATCGCCTTGCGCAGATCGTCGGCCTCGGCCGGGCTGAAGCCGGCCAGGTGCTTGGCGATCTCCATGTACTGCTCCTGGTAGATGCAGATCCCGTGGGTCGGGCCGGTGATCGGCTTCAGGCGCTCGTCGGCGAAGGTCACCTCCTCCTTGCCGTGCTTGCGCCGGGCGTAGCCGGGGATGTACTGCATCGGGCCCGGCCGGTAAAGCGCGACCAGCGCGATCAGATCCTCGAACTGGGTCGGCTTGACCTGGCGCAGCGCATCGCGCATGCCCGTGGACTCGAACTGGAAGACGCCGGTCGAGTCGCCGCAGGCGAGCATGGCGTAGGTCTTGGCGTCGTCGAGGGCGATCTGGGAGATGTCCAGGCCGCCGATCAGCCCGATCGCCTTGTCGATCACGTCCAGGTTGCGCAGACCCAGGAAGTCCATCTTCAGCAGCCCGAGGGCCTCGACGTTACCCATCGAGAACTGCGTCACCACCTCTTGGTCGGAGCCCTTCTGCTGCAGCGGCACGATCTCGGTCAGCGGTTGGGCTCCGATCACCACGCCGGCGGCATGGATCGAATCCTGGCGCACCAGGCCCTCGAGCGGCCTGGCCAGATCGACGACTTCCTTGCAGATGGAGTCGGATTCGTAGGCGGCGCGCAGTTCCTGGCCGGGCTTGAGACACTCATCGAGCGTCTGTCCCGGACCCTCGGGGATCAGCTTGGCGATGCGGTCGACAGCGCCGTAGGGTATCTCGAGCACGCGCCCTGAGTCGCGTACCGCGGCTCTCGCGGCCATCGTGCCGAAAGTGATGATCTGCGCAACCCTGTCGCGACCGTACTTCTCGGCCACGTAGTTGATCACGCGCTCGCGGCCCTCCACCGAGAAGTCGATGTCGATGTCGGGCATCGACTTGCGCCCGGGATTGAGGAAGCGCTCGAACAGCAGGTCGTAGCGGATCGGGTCGATGTCGGTGATGTCGAGGCTGTAGGCCACGATCGAGCCGGCGGCGGAGCCGCGGCCGGGCCCGACTCCGACCCCGTTTTGCTTTGCAAAGTGGACGAAGTCCGAGACGATCAGGAAGTAGTCGGCGAAGCCCATCTCGCGGATCGTCTTGAGCTCGAAGCGGAGCCGGTCATCGAGCTCCGGGGTCACCGTGCCGTAGCGGTGCTTCAGCCCCTCCTCGCAGAGCTCGACGAGGTACTCGAAGGCGTCGCGTCCCCCGGGCGTCGGGAACGAGGGCAGGAGGATCCGGCCCAGCTCGATCTCGACTGAACAGCGCTCGGCAATCTCGAGCGTGCGACGCATTGCGTCCTCGTGGCCGACGAAGTCGAGCGCCATCTCCTCGGGCGTCTTCAGGAAGAACTGGTCGGAGTCGAAGCGCCAGTGGTTGGGGTTCTTGAGCGAGTCGCCCGACTGAATGCAGAGCAGGGCCTCGTGCGGGAGGGCGTCCTCGCGGCGCAGGTAGTGGACGTCGCCGGTGGCGACCAGCGGCATCTTCTTCGCGCGCGCCAGCTCGACGAGATTCGGGTTGATCCGCTGCTGCACCTCGAGCCCGGCGTTCTGTAGCTCGACGTAGACGTTGTCGCGCCCGAAGATCTGGACGAGCCGATCGAGCTCGGCCTCGGCGTCGGCGGGACGATTCTCCTCCAGCGCCTTGCAGACGCGTCCCGAGAGACAGCCCGAAAGCACGATCAGGCCCTTCGAATAGCGCTCGAGCAGCTCCCAGTCGACGCGCGGCCGGTAGTAGTAGCCCTCGAGATAGCCGAGCGAGGAAAGCTTGATCAGGTTGCCGTAGCCCTCGTTCGTGCCGGCGAGAACGGTCAGATGGGCATTGCCCTTCTTCTGCACGCTCCGGTCGTCGCAGACATACAGCTCCGAGCCGATCACCGGCTTGACGCCCTGCTTGCCGGCCTGGCGGTAGAACTCGACCGCCCCGGCCAGCGAGCCGTGGTCGGTGAGCGCCACGGCGGGCATCTCCAACTCCGCGGCCCGTGCGGCGAGCGCCGGCACCCTGCACGCTCCGTCCAGGATCGAATACTCGGAATGGACGTGCAGATGGACGAACTCGGCGCTCACGGCCAGACCATTCTAGGAGGGGTGGCGGCCAGCTTCGAATCGAGCGGCGCTTATCGAAGAAAGCCGGGTCGCCGTCTCAAGTGCGCTCGGCGTAGTTGCAGCGTCCAGAGGCGCACCTCGCTTAGTCTTTCACGAAGTAGGCCATCAAAATCGCGTCGACGTACTCCTGGCCGCGGTGGTAGTGGCTCTTGCGATAACCCTCGTGCTCGAAGCCGAACGACTCGTAAAGCTTGATCGCGGCCTCGTTGTGCGGGAAGACGTGCAGCTCGAGCTTGCTCACGCCGTTCGCTCGCGCCCATTCGACCGCGGCTTCCAGCAGGGCGCGCCCGATCCCGCGGCGGCGGTAGGGGCTCGCCACCATCACGCCCAGATCGGCGACGTGCTGCGAGGACGGGTGGTGATCGCGCGTCAGCGACAGGCGCCCGACGACTCCCTCGTCCGTCTCGGCGACGAGGATCGCGGCGTCGGGGTGGCGGCGAAGAAGACGGATCGCGCGGCGTTCCTCCGAGCCCGAGCGCCAGGTTCCCAGCGTGAGCAGCCAGCCGCCCGGCTCGGCCGCGACCGAACGGGCCAGGCGCGAGAGCGCATCGGCGTCAGCGGGGACGGCGCGGCGGATTCGTCAGCTCCTCGCTCACGCGACCACCGCTCCGTGACCGCCGCGCCTGGGATCGCCGGCCGCGGCCAGGGCGCCGTCGGAGCGCACCTCCACCGCCTGGACGCCGCCGAAGAAGAGGTTGGGGCCGCGCCAGCGCACGAGCTCGTAACCAAGCCGCTCGAGCCCGTCCAGCGCCGCAGGATCGACGTCCTCTCCTCCCTCGCACTGCACGATCGGCTCGTCCAGGTGCACGCGCGCCCGCGTCACGGCCTCCTCCACCGGCAGGCCTTGCCCGATCACGTTCACCACCGTCTGCATGATCGCCCCGCGCAGCCGAACCGAGCCGGCGCTGCCCAGCACCAACCGCGGCCGCCCGCTCGCGAAGACGATCGAAGGCGCCATCATGCTGGTCAGCCGCTCGCCCGGGCGCTCTGTTCCCGCGACCAGGTCCTCTTCCCCGAGCATGTTGTTCAGGTGGATGCCGGTACCGGCCACGATCACGCCCGAGCTGGAGCCGAGCGAGCAGGTGAGCGAGGCGGCGTTCGCTTGCGAATCGACGACCGCGATGTGGGTCGTGCCGTTGGCGCTGCGCGGCTCCGGCCCGGCGGCCTCCGCGCGCCGTACTCGCTCGACGCCCGCGCGCAGCGAATCGTCCGAGAGCAACCTGGCAGCCAGCCCGCCGCGGCGAAGAGCGCCGGCGTAGCCTCGCGCCGAGCGGGCCCGGGTTTGCTCGCGCATTACCTCGACCAGGCGCGCGAGCGCCTGTGTGCTGCCCGGCGCTCCCCCCTTGCCCAACTCGTCCAGAAGGCGAAGTCCGTAGGCGACGAGGATCCCGCCCGAAGAAGGGGGCGGATTGGAGACGAACTCGCAGTCGCGGTAGCGCGAGCGCACCGGCCGGCGCCAGACGACGCGGTAGCGCTCGAGATCCTGGAGCGTGATCTTCCCGCCCTCGCCCTGGAAGTGCGCGACCAGCCGCCGGCCGAGATCTCCGCCGTAGAGCGCATCGGCTCCCTCCTCGGCGAGCTGCTCGAGCATGCGGGCGAGATCGGTCGGCCGAAAGACGTCGCCGGCCTGATAGCGCCTTCCCTCGATCTCGTAGACGCGACGACCTTCGGCGCCGTGACGAAGGATCGGATCGAGAATCTGGTGCAGGAAAGCCTGCGCCGGCGTGATCTCGACGCCGTGGCGGGCCAACTCGATCGCCGGCGCGACCAGCTCCCGCCAGGGCAGGCGGCCGAAACGGCGGTGCACTTCCTCGAGGCCCTTCGCGCGCGCCCGGCACGGCACACGATGCCGCGCCGATCGAGAACGCTTGCAAGGAATCCGGCTGGAAGGCGACGTCGACCTGCTCCATCTCGGCGTGCTCTCGCTTTCCGCCCCCGAGCCCGGGCTCGCAGACGAAGAAGTCGGCCAAACGCGTCCGCCGGCTCGCCGCATCGTGCACGAGGAAGTAGCCGCCCGCGCCGGGGCCGGAGAGCATGCTCTCGGCCACCCAGGAGGCGAACGAGGCGGCGATGCAGGCGTCAACGGCCGAGCCGCCCTCGGCCAGGACTCGAGCTCCTGCCTGAGCGGTCAGGGGATGACCGGCCGCGATCGCGCCGCGCATGCCGAAAGCCTAGTAGTCAGAGGCGGTCAACGTGCGCTGCGAGAAGCGGGATAGACAACCAATAGCATGTTTGCTATGGTCAGTAGACGTGGTCGATGTAGAGGCACTCCCCGTGTTCGTACGTCGCTTACTGTGGTTTGTCGCCGCCAGCGCCGCATTGACCGGATTCTGGCTCGCGCTCTTCAACCTTCGAATCTGGACCCTTGTTGTCGTCGGCTTGGGAGTTCTCGTCGGCGGCATCGTCGGGTGGTCGCAGCTCAACTCGCTCGAGCAACCTAAAGCGTTCACTTGGGCTGTTCAAGCGGTTATTTTGAGTTTTCTGGTGTTCATCCCGGTTGCGGTTGTAGCCATTCTCGTCTCTATCGAGAACCGGCTTTGCGGTTTGGGCGAAGAAAACGGACCAGCCGCGATCGGGTGGCTCGCTCCTGCGATCGCCTATTACTCGATTGGCTATCTCGGCTTCGCCCGGCCACGCTGGATTCGCGTCCTTTGGCCTCTCGCCATGACCGTCGGGATCTTCGCGATTCTCGCCGTAGAGCTGATCTGGACGACCGGCTCCGGCTGCGGTGACTAGCCCGAGCGCTTCAGCTTGCCGTGGCGCTTGGCCGGGGTTCGCGCGCCTCCTTGACCACCCGCCACCCCCCACCCTCCCACGGGGCGGAGAACGGTATCGAGGAAAGGCGCACGTGAAAGCAACGATTCCGTGTTCATTTTTGGCTGGGTAGCGGAACCGCGGCGACTAGCCCGAGCGCTTCAGCTTGCCGTGGCGCTTGGCGTAGCGCTCGCCGCGGCGGAAGATCTCCAGGCCGCAGCGGCACAGGTCAAGCGTACGAAAAGACGGTCTGGAGCCGAGCCGAACGGCTACTTGGCTCGGCGCATCTCGGGTACCCGCCGCTTTCCCTTGGGCGCCACGCGCGTCCGGCCCGGAGCCGCTTCCTCGGTCTCGTTCGATTCCACCTTCGCTTCCATTTGATAAGGCAGCCAGAGGGCGACGGCGCCCGCTCCGGCGACGAGAGAGCCGACGAGCGCGAGCCAGGCACCGCTGTGGAGCGAGCCGAGATGGCCGAACGCCGCGATGGCGGGAAGCAAGAGCGAGATTCCGAGCAGCGTGAGCGATGCGGCCAGCACCCAGGTGCTCAGAACCGCAAAGCGAGTGATCAGGAGAGCGAGCAAAGCGAGTAGCGTCGAGACAGCAAGCACGAGCATGACGATGCCAAGCGAGTGATCTCCGGCCAGGCTCCAGTAGCTGAGGAGAACGAGCTTGCCGCTTTGCGTCTGCCCGTGCTCGGTGTCGAGCCAGAGCGAGACCAGCGCGATACAGATACCGACCGCGACCGAGAGCCAGGCGAGGAGCCGCCCGCGACCGATGTTCGGGAGACGCCTCCGCCAGGCCGCACGCGAGTACAACGAGAGCGCGCTCAACCCCATCAGCGCACCGCCGGCGACACCGAGCCAGACGGCCGGCCCGAGCAGCCCGGTCTGAGGCATGATCCAGGCCAGGGAGTAGCCGAAGTAGCCGAAGACGATCCAACCGATGACACTAACCGCAGGCAGCAGCCACCTCCGCGCGGACACAAAGCTGAAGATCAAGATCCCGGCGGCGAGAAAAGCCAGAATGGTCGGCAAGCCGGCCAGCGTCGAGTCCTCCGACCAGAGCGTTCCAGGAACACTGAAGTGATTGGTGTAGGTTCCCGCCAGCGCCAGGCCGATTCCGATGATCGCGGCGAGCCTGCGCAGGTTCAATGCACTTGCTTCGATGGTGCCGCGCTCGACGCCGACTGCGGCCAGCGAAGCCAGCGCTGCCAGCGCGGCGCCCTCCAGCCCGAGTCCGCCGCCGATGCTGAGATTGCCGATCTCGTTGATGCTGAAGGGGTAGTAGAGCATCAAACCAAGCAGCGGTAGCGAAACGGCCAGCGCCCAACTGCCGAACACGGGCGCTCTCAAAAGACCGTCGAGAGCGGCGAAAACGATCACGAGCACGGCAAGCACGAGCATCAAGGCCCCGAGTGTGTGGCCGCCCGCAAAGCCGGCGGAGGTCCAGTAGCGCGGGAGCTCCCCGGTCAGGCCGGTGCTGGTCGGGCTAGAGATCACGAAAGCGGTGATCTGGCGCCCGAGCGAGACGATGACGATGCCGGAGCCGACGGCGGCGGTCAGCCAGGTCAGGTAGAGACGGAGGCTGTAGCGCTCGCGTGAGCGACGCCACGAGAAGAGCGCCTTCGTCGGTAAGGCTCCCAACACGATCAGAGCGCTCCCCGCAACCGCCAAGTTGGCGCCGAGCCCGAGATCACCCAGATGAGCAAAGCCGATCGCACCCGGGATGAAGAGGAAGAACCCGAGGAGGATCGCTCCGAACCCAGACACAGGGGCGAGATAGCGATCGTTCTCGAGCAACACGGCCGTGACGAGGAAGCCGAAACAAACAGCGATCAGCACGACCAGGAGCGAACGCGTGTTCCGGTCGTTCCAGTAGTTCGCCCCCACGCCTTGCAACTGCTCGAGGATGTCGAACCGAAGCGCGGCTAGCGTAAGACCGATTCCGATCGCGACGACTAGCTTCCGGATCAGCGGCGTTGCCTTGGCAACTGTACGTCGCGGGGCGACCGTCTCGGGCATGTTGGCTCCTTTTCGACCTCTTCTAAGGCGAGGGAAGACTATCGCCTGGTCTGGAGATCGTGTTGCCAAGACCGTCGAAAGACCGCTTCTCGGGGCCTAAGGCTGACGGTCGGCGCTCAGTCCTTCAGGAAGCTGGGCGGCTCGAGCGGATCGACCTCCCCGAGAGGAGCGGGCTCGAAGCTGGCGCGCCAGCCCTTCTGCACGCCGCCTGCTCCACCGAGCCCGGTGGCGATCACCGTGACCCACATCTGACCGGTCAGGCTCTCGTCGATAGTGGCGCCGAAGATGATGTTCGTATCCTCGGTCGAAGCCTGGCGGATGATCTCGGCCGCCTCGTTTACCTCCATCAGCGATAGGTCCTCGCCGCCGGCGATCGAGAGCAAGATGCCCCGAGCGCCGACGAGCTGCGTGTCGATCAGCGGCGAGCGCAGCGCCCGGTCGGCTGCCTCCTTGGCACGGTTCTCGCCGGTCGCGAACCCGATGCCCATCAGAGCGGAGCCGGCGTCTTTCATGATCGTGCGGACGTCGGCGAAATCGAGGTTGATCAAGCCGGGCATCGTGATCAGGTCGCAGATGCCCTGAACGCCCTGGCGCAGCACGTCGTCTGCGATGCGAAAAGCCTCGAGCATCGAGGTCGAGCGATCGAGCACCTCGAGCAGGCGATCGTTCGGGATGACGATGACCGTGTCGCAGTTGCGGCGCAGCTCCTCGACCCCGATATCGGCCTGCGACTTGCGCTTGGTGCCCTCGAAGCGGAAGGGCAGAGTGACGATCCCGACCGTTAGGGCTCCCAGCTCGCGCGCTATCCCGGCAACCACCGGAGCCGCGCCGGAACCGGTGCCGCCGCCCTCTCCGGCCGTCACGAAAACCATGTCCGAGCCGCGCAGCGAGTGCTTGATCTGATCGTAAGCTTCCTCCGCCGCCAACTTGCCGACCTCCGGATCGGAGCCGGAGCCGAGTCCCTGGGTCAGGTCACGCCCGATGTGGATCTTGATCGGCGCGTCGCTCATCTGCAGCTGCTGGATATCGGTGTTGATCGCGACGAAATCGACCTGCGAGATGCCGGCGTCCATCATGCGGTGGATGGCGTTGAGGCCGGCGCCGCCGACGCCCGCCACGCGAATAACGGCCAGATACGCGCTGGCGTCGGGCCCGACCTGGTGTAGCCGGGCGGGCGGCTCGGGAATCGGCTCGACGTAACGCGGGCTCGAGGGTGGCTCGTACGGCTTCGCTCTCGGTTCGGGTGCGGGAACGCTCGCTGCCGGCGTAGGCGCGACGGTCGCGGGCATGGAAGCCGGAGCAGGCTTTGCCGGCGGCGAAACGGGCGCAGCCTCCTCCTCTTCGATCGCGGGCGCAGGAGGCTCGACTCGAGCCGGCGGCTCGTCGAAGATCGGGGTGTGCTCGACGGTCTCTTCGGGCGGCTCAGGAGTGTGAGCCGGCGGTGCGGGAGGCTCTCCCGCCCCTTGGGAGGCGTCTCGCTCGGCCTGGCGTTGAGCGGCTTCGGTTGCGCGGAAAAGCTCGGCCAGCGGGCCGTCACGCATGCTTGCGCGTTTTCGCGCCATTGAGTACCTCCTTGGCGAGATCGCGGTAGTAGCCCGCGGCCTCTCCCTTTGGATCGTACTTGAGCACTGATGCGCCCTTTACCGGCGCCTCGGCATAGCGAATCGTCTTGCGAATTCTCGTGTTGAAGACGAGGTCGCCGAAGTTCTCCTGCAGGATGTCGATCGCCTCGCGCGAGTGCAGCGTGCGTTTGTCGTACATCGTGGGCAGGATTCCCTGAATCTCGACGCTCGGGTTGAGGTTCTCGCGCACCATAGAAAGCGTGTTCTCCAGCTGGACGAGGCCTCGCAACGAGAGGTATTCGCACTGCACCGGCACGATCACGCCGTCCGAGGCGACGAAGGCGTTGATGGTCAGCAGGCCGAGCGACGGCGGCGTATCGATCAGGATGTAGTCGTACTGCTCGCGTACCGGCAGGAGCGCCTTTTCCAGCGCTCGCTCGCGCCCGATCATGCTCGTCAGCGCCAACTCCGCGCCGGCCAGATCGATCGAGCTGACCGCCAGGTCGATCTCGCGGCTCTGAATGACCTCGGTGATCGGCAAGCGGTGAACGAGCACGTCGAACATCGAGCGCTCGATCGTGTCGGGGTTCAGGCCCTGGCTCATGGTCAGGTTTCCCTGCGGATCCAGATCGACCACCAGAACGTTGAGATCGTGCTCTGCGAACGCAACCGCGAGATTGAGCGTCGACGTCGTTTTGGCGACACCGCCCTTCTGATTGGCGAACGCGATCACGCGCCCCATCGACACTCCTTCTTCGGGCGCCCGCTGAAGCGGACGCGACAATAAGCTTGCGACCCCCATCGGCGCTCCATCTTCGGCCTGTTCAAGTGGAGTCCTCCCCTTCGCTCCCGACCACGTCCGAGCATCCGCCGTCGCCGACAAGGCATAGATCCACATGGTACGGCAAATGCGATGCTTTCCAGGCACTTTAGCCGCGGCCTAAATCGCAGTCGGTTAGAGGGGCGAATCACGTCGCCTCAGCACCGCCGGCGTCGAGTGCAGAGTCCGACCGGGGCGGCCAAAGAAAGTCGCTGAGCAGGAGCTTCTTGACCGAACAAGAAGCGGGCTCGGTTTCTGCCGCTACTCCTCGCCGTCCCAGTATTCGACCGGCGAGATTCGCCCGATCACGCCTAGACCGCGAAAAGATATCTTGCGCGAGCGCGGGTAGTAGCAGAGGTTAGTGCGGCGCGTCTCGTTTCTTACTCGAGACACGGGCAGGTTAGCGAACGTCTCTCGATGGCGATCTCGGCGCTCGCAACATGCGGGCTCTCTCTCAGCGCCAGCAGGCAGCGTTCGAGAGCAACGCGCGCCGCGGCGGCGGCCGGCCCTTCCCCCTCCAGCCAGCGCCGCGCCTCCGGGATCAGCAGTTCGAGCTCGCTCAGCACGAGCGCGGCCGGCGCCCGGGCGAGCGCCATCGCCTCGATGCGATCCAGCCTGGCAATCACGGCGCGCGCCTCCTCCACGACGAGAGGGTAGAACCCGCCCTGTCACAGAAACGTGTCGGATTAGCGCCGAGATAGGCTCTTAACTGGCGGCGGCCCGGATCGCCATCGAGCGACTCGGGCGCGGGCGCAGACCAAGCAACGACTCGTCGAGCGCCTCGATCATCCGCTCGCGGTGCCCGTGCATCAACACCTCGACCAGCGCGCGCCGAATCGCGTCGCTCGTGTCCTTGTCGGCCGGCTCGCCGCCGGCCAGCGCACGCAGGCGCACGCGCAGCTCGGCGCGTTCGCTCGATCCCTCGCCGAGCAGAGTCGCGGCCCTGAGCGCCGCCATCGCCAACCCCTCGTTGGCGCCGAGAACCGAGGTCAGCGCTTCGCGCAGCTGCTCCGAGCGGAACGGCTCCTGGGCAAAGAGCGACAGCTCCCAGCGATCGAGCGCCTCGCAGAGCTGGCGGTCTTCGTCGGCCGCGGCGATGCGCGCGCGCAGGTCGTGCGCCAGCTTGCCGCGGAAGGGGTCGAGGCGCGTCGGCTCGCCGTACGGCTCGGTGGCGGCGATGGGCAGGATCGGCCGGATTCCGTAGGGGCGCTTGTCGAGCCGCTCGAACAGCACCGGCCCCGCGGCGATCGCGCCGGCGGTCGCCAGGCGCAGGGCGCTGATCGCGTCGGCCAGCTCGGCCGGGGCGTCGGGCGCCTCGATCTGATCGACGCCCAGGTCACGCCGTAGCTCGATCACGGACAGGCGGTCGGCACGTCGCCCGAACTCGCGCGGCAGTATGCCGCTCGCCTCGGGCCAGTAGGTGGAAAGCTCGCCGGGAGGCGAAAGCCTGACCCGCACGCCGTCGCCGAGCTCGACCTGCGCGCCCAAAGAAAGGCCGACCAGCGGTGCGACCGCCACGTAGCTTCGCTCGCCGCCGAAGAGAGAGCCCTCGAGCTCGATGTAGGCGCGGTCGAAGGCGTCGTCGTGCCAGTCGAAGCCGCCGCAACTCTCGGTGGTGGCGACGAGCAGGGGCAGCAGCACCGTCATGAAGAGCGCTTCCTCGTCGGGCAGCTGCTCGCCGGCGTGGGCGCGCGCGAAGATCGCGGCCGCCTTCTCGTGCCTCAAGTCCTCGATCGCGGACTGGGCGTCGGCCAGCTCCATCAGCTGCTGCGAGCGCTTCTCGACGAAGCCGCGCACCAGCGGCCGGTACTCGTACAAGCGAAGGCCGGCCCGGCGCAGCGTGCTCCTCGAAGGCGAAGGGAACCTCGGCGCCGTGCGAGATATCGGTCTCCAGCTCGGAGAAGGCTCCGAGGCAAAAGAGGCGCAGCGAGTGATAGAGGTGCGGAGCGCGAACGGCCACGTTTCCCCCTACGCAGTCGGTGCCTGCACTCCTGCTTGCGAGGCGGCGAATAACCGCCTTCCCTCGTTCGAGTGCTTGATCAGAACACTGCCCCATCGGGGGATGGCCGCGGCGACTCGAGGAGTCAAGCTTCGTGCCTGCGTATTGGCGGCGTGAAAGGCGGCGACTCGATGACTGCGGAACTACTGCGTGCGAAGATTCGTAACTTCCCGGCTGCGAATCTGACTCTGCGTTTGCTGCTCGCTCGGTAGCCGAGCGAGACTCTTCTTTCCTACTGCCCCGCTCTCGACTAGGCGCGCAGTACGGCGCGCCTCGGTCCGGCCACGAAGCCGATCTCGAGTAGGAGCGGCATCACCTCGCTCGTCACGACGGGCTCACCGTCGAAGCGCTCGACCGCCAGGCGCTTGATCTCGCGCCGGCGTACGTGAGCTACCAGCGCCTCCAGTGCCGGTCGTAGCCAGGTCTCGTCAGGATCGCGCAGCGGAAGGAGCGAACGGCCGCCGCGCTCGATGAAGAGCACCGCCTCGCCGCCCAGAAGCACCACGTGAGCTCCGGCGACACGGGCCGCACGCCCGGCCGAGCGGACGGGCCAGGAAAGGGCTGCGCCGTAGGGCTGAGCGGGATCGGCCGCGGCGAGCACGAGTGCCTCGGCTTCGAGGTCCGGGCGCGGCCGCAGCTCGCGCAGTCGCTCGACAGCGCCGGCGAGCGCGAACTGAGCGCCGCCGAGCCCCTCGACGAAGTAGCCGCGGCGGCAGAGCCCCAGCACCTCGAGCGCCTTCAGCTCGCCGTAGACGGTGCCGTAGCCGCCCGGAATCCCCTCGGCGCGAACACCGTCGCGAGTGACGATCCCCTGACGCTCGAGCAACAGCTCGGCCAGCGCGCGCCTGTCGAAAGATTGACCCACTCCCGCAACCATGCCTGGCACCGGGACACGTCCGGACGGGGCAAGAGCTGCCTTCTCACCACCTCGGCGCGACGCGGTTTCGGCCTCGTTGGGCGGTTGAGATTGTTTCGAAATCGACACCGTGCCTGGCACCGGGACAGGTCCGAACAGGGCGCTGGTGAGCGACCAGCGGCCCTGCGTCGCCGTCGGAGCCTGGGCGCGCGAGCGGGCGAAGCGGCGTACTCGTCGCTCGCTCGGCCGGGTCTCGAAGCGGCGCTCGGCGCGCAGCGGCTGCCAGGAGTCGTTCGTCGCCTCGCCCGCCCAGACGAGATCCCAGAGAGCCGGTAGTACCTGCTCGGAGTCGAGCGCGGCCGCGGCGAGGAGCTCGTCCCAGAAGAGGGCTCCGGCGGCGAGCGCGGCACGAATCCGCTCGGGCGCCTCACCTTCGGGGCGAGGTGCGCCCGACGGCGGTCCGAGTAGGCGGGCATCCTGGCGGAAGAAGACGGCGACGCGCTCGAGCCCGGCGCCGACCCAGACCACTTCGCCCGAGGCACAGAGCTGATCGAGCTCGGCCGGTTGGTAGCCGGGCACGCGCCGAGGCAGCAAGTCCGACTCCCAGAGCGAGACCGGAAGCGCGAGCGCCTGTAGGGGAACGAGCGCCTCACGCAGCGTCGAGCGCCGGTCGATTCCCTGCCAGCCGGGCAAGAAGCGCGCCAGCGCCGCCGGATCGGCCGGCTCCACCTCCTTGCGCAGCCGCGCCAGCGAAGCGCGCCGCAGCCTTCTCAGCACATCCGGATCGCACCACTCGCGCTCCGTCCCGCCCGGCCGAAGCTCACCGCGCACGAGCGCCTCTTCCTGCTCCAGCGCGGTCAGGATCTCCTCCACGCGCGCGGTTTCGAGGCCGAAGTGAGCGGCGGCCTGTTCGGTCGTGAAGGGCCCGCGCCCGCGCGAGTAGCGGCGAATCAGCGAGCTGAGCGCATCCGGCACCGGCTCGAGAAAAGCGTCCGGTAAGCCCGCGGGCGGCATCGCGCCGAGCGCGTCGCGGTAGCGCCCGGCGTCTTCGGCCGCGATCAACCGCTCCTCGCCGGCCAGGCGCACGCGCACGGCTCGGCGCTCGGTCTCGAGCACGGCCGCGAAGGCCTCGTCGAACTCGCCGGGGCGCAGGTCGCCGCGCAGCCTGAGCACGTCGTGCAGCTCGTCGGCGTCGCGCGGGGCGCCGCGGAGGTTGCGCTCCACCTCCTCGACCGCGCCCGCGTCGAGCAGGTCGCGCAGCTCCTCCTGGCCGAGCAGCTCGCGCAGCAGCCCGCGGTCGAGTGAGAGAGCCTGAGCCCGGCGCTCGGCCGGCGGCGTGTCGTCCTCGTACATGTAGGAAGCGACGTATTCGAAGATCAGCGAGCCGGCGAAGGGCGAGGCCGAAGCCGTCTCGACCTCGATCAGATCGAGCTCGCGCGTTTGCAGGCGCTGCAAGATCTGCTTCAGCGCAGGCAGGTCGAAGACGTCTTGCAGGCACTCGCGGTAGGTCTCGAGCACGATCGGAAAGGACGGGAAGCGGCGCGCGACCTCGAGCAGGCTCTGCGCCTTCAGGCGCTGCTGCCAGAGCGGCGTGCGCTGACCCGGGCGGCGGCGCGGAATCAACAGCGCTCGGGCCGCGTTCTCGCGGAAGCGGGCACCGTAGAGCGCGCTCTGCCCCACCTCGCCCACGACCAGCTCCTCGATCTCCTCGGGGCCGACCAGGAGCTCGTGCATCGACGGCGGCTGCTCGACGTCGGGAAGGTGGAGCGCGATGCCGTCATCCGACCAGATCGCGTGCGCCTCGATTCCGAGCGCGTCGCGCAGCCGCGCAGCGAGGGCGAGCGCCCAGGGGGCGTGCACGCGCGCCCCGAACGGGGTCAACACGACCACCCGCCAGTCGCCGATCTCGTCGCGGAAGCGCTCGACGACGATCGTCTTGTCGGACGGGAGGGCGCCGGTGGCCTCGGCCTGATCGTGCAGATAGCTGAGCAGGTTCTCGGCCGCCCGCTCGTCGAGGCTGAACTCGCCGCGCAGCCGCTCGAGCGCCGTCTCGTTCGGCAGCGCCACCAGCTCGCGCGAGGCCCGCCCGATCGCCTCGCCCAGCTCCACCGGCCTGCCCACTCCCTCGCCCTTCCAGAACGGCACGGCGCCCGGCACGCCCGGCGCCGGCGAGACGAGCACGCGGTCGCGCGTGATCTGCTCGATCCGCCAGCTCGAGGCGCCGAGCAAGAAGACCTGTCCCTGCCTGGCTTCGTAGACCATCTCCTCGTCCAGCTCCCCGACGCGCCCGCCACCGTCGACGAGATGGACGCCGTAGAGACCGCGATCGGGGATGGTGCCGGCGTTGGTGACGGCCAGGCGCTGCGCGCCGGGACGTCCGCGAACGATTCCGGCCGTCCGGTCCCAGACGATGCGCGGACGGAGCTCGGCGAACTCGTCGGAGGGGTAGCGCCCCGCCAGCATGTCGAGCACGTTCTCGAGCTGGGCGCGCGATAGCTCGGCGAAGGGGTAGGCGCGGCAGACCAGCTCGTGCAGCTCGGAGACGGTGATCTCCTCCTCGGCGCAGATGGCCACGATCTGCTGGCAGAGCACATCGAGCGGTTGGCGTGGGATCTGCGTCTCCTCGATCAGCCCCTCGCGCATACGGCTGGCAACGACCGCGGTCTCGAGCAGATCGCCGCGGAACTTGGGGAAGATGCGGCCCTTCGCCGTGGCCTCGAGCGTGTGCCCGGCGCGGCCGATCCGCTGCAGCCCGCGCGCCACCGACTTCGGCGACTCGACCTGGATGACCAGATCGACCGCGCCCATGTCGATACCCAGCTCGAGCGAGGAGGTGGCGACCAGGCAGCGCAGCTCGCCGCTCTTGAGCCCTTCCTCGATCTCAGTGCGCTGCTCGCGCGCGAGCGAGCCGTGGTGGGCGCGCGCCAGCTCTTCCTCGCCGGCCTCGTTGATGCGAAGCGCCAGGCGCTCGGCCAGGCGGCGGTTGTTGACGAAGACGATGGTCGAGCGATGCGCTCGCACCAGCTCGACGATCTCCGGATAGATCGAGGGCCAGATCGAGCCCGCCTGACCGAGCTCGCGCATGTCGGGCACGGGCACGCAGACCGAGAGATCGAGCTGCTTGCGCGAGCCGGCATCGACGATCTCGATCGGACGGCCGCCCGAGACGAAGCGACCGATCTCCTCCAGCGGCCGCTGCGTGGCCGAGAGCGCGATGCGCTGAATCGGCCGACCGACGAGGCGTTCCAGCCGCTCGAGCGAGAGCGCCAGGTGCGAGCCGCGCTTGCTGCCGGCGACGGCGTGCACCTCGTCGAGAATCACCGTCTCGAGCGACTTCAGCATCTCGCGGGCGCGCGAGGTGAGTAGCAGGTAGAGCGACTCGGGCGTGGTGATCAGGATGTCCGGCGGATGGCGCAGCATCGCCGCGCGTTCCTTGGCCGGCGTGTCGCCGGTGCGCACGGCAACCCTGAGCTCGGAGCCGATCCCCGCCAGAGGACCGCGCAGGTTGCGCTCGACGTCGTAGTTGAGCGCCTTGAGCGGCGAGACGTAGAGCAGGCGCAGGCCCTCGCCCGGCGCCTCGTTCAGCCGGTCGATGCCCGAGAGGAAGGCTGCGAGCGTCTTGCCCGAGCCGGTAGGCGCCTGAATGAGCACGCTCGAGCCGCTCGCGATTGCCGGCCAGCCCAGCGCTTGGGCAGGCGTCGGCGCGGCGAAGTTGCCCTCGAACCAGGCCCGCGTCTTCGGCGAGAACGAGGCGAGCGGATCCACCGGCTCAGCGTAGCGAGGGTCAGGTCATTGCGAGTGGTATACGGCGTGCGCCCCGGGTCAGACGAGCCGGACGAGCCCGGAGAGCTAGGCACGAGAAGGCAACCTACTTGGAATTGGCCGGCAGGACGGTTGAGCCGAGGGCGTCCATATTCAGCGTCGTGCCCGCCGGCATCTTCGAGTACGGCAAGACAGGCGCATCTGGGTGCTGCGCTCGGATATCGGCCAAGGCGAGGTTCGCGGCGGTCGGACGCAGGTACTCGTTGGTTAAGAACTCGAAGATCCTGGTGTGGCCCCTGGGATGCCCGGGAACGAACGAGTCGTCCGTCACCTCTTGGCGAACTATCCGGTAGCTCTTCGCGTCGACATAGATGACCGCGGAAGTCCCATCCTGCACTTTGGGGATCGTCTCGAGGCGGTAAACGCTCACGCCCTTTATCGCGTCAGGCCAACTACCTTCAGCTGCCCGGCAGCAATTTCTTTACGGGTCATTTTCGCCATCGCGTCGCTCGAGTACGGCCTTGGGCAGGTCTTCCCAGGAAACGTTTCAGCGTCATCCCGATAGAGAGCCTTCGTGGCCGGATCGAAGGTGTACATCGGCGCAGGGCTTCCCGGTTAAACCCGACTCGAGCGTCCGCGAAGGGTACGCATAGCTGAAGCGGGTTAGATTGCGCTTGTGATAGGGCGGATGTCGTTTGTGCCCATCGTTTCGTCCGTGATGCTCCGATAAACAGGGCGATCGCTCTTGCGGTTGGGATTCCAGAAATAGGTAATGCGAAGTCGCCTGTGATAGATCCATCCCGGCCCGGGCGCTGTCGCGGCCTTTGCTGTCGCGGCCTGCACATTTCGGAGGATCTGCGCCGCCTGGGCATCGCTGATGCCCGCCGAGCCGGTGGTCTTCCAGGGCGACGTGACGATGAGCGCCGCCACGGCGGCAACGCCCGCGACGAGCAACCCGAGGCGAATACGCGTTCCGCGCCGAAGACTCGGCATTCCGCGAACCCCGCGCCTCCGCGCCGGCTCCGCGGCAGCGTCCGCGACGACCGCGCTCCACCCGTCCGGCTCCCTGTCGAAGCTATCGACAAGCAGGTCGAGCGCCTCAGCAGGCGTGTAGCGGTCGCTCATCGTCAACCTCCTCCTCCTCCATCATCGGTCCGAGGCGATCTCTGAGCGAGGCGTGCGCCGCGTTCAGCGCGGCGGCAACCGTCCCCGGCCGGATTCCGAGAATGCGGCCAATGCTCTCGTAGTCGAGATCGCCGAAGTAGCGCAAAAACAACACCGACCGCTCGCGCTCGGGAAGCAGCGCGACAGCCGCGCGAACGCGGCGTCTGTCGAGATCGCCACCCCACTCCTCGACGACCGTGAGTTCCTCGTCGAGGGGCAGCGACGGCCTCCGTCGCAGCTGGTCGCGCGCCTCGTTGAGCGCGATTCGCCAGATCCAGCCGTCGAGCGATCCGCGGGCACGAAACGTCTTTCGATTCCGGACGGCGCGGACGAACGCTTCGTGGACGCTGTCGCGGGCGAGATCGGCGTCTCCGACGATCGCCTGCGTCATGCGCAAGAGGTCACGAAGACGCGTTCGGTAGACGCTCTCGATCGCCTCGAGGCTGGCCCCGCGTCCTGGCGATGTTCCGATCATCAATCACACGACCGTGGCGGTAGTCATTTCCTTTAGGCGAATTCTCGCGGCGCGGGTGGAGGAAAGCTAGTTCGCCTTCGTCACCCACAACATTCGCTCTTTGCGGGAACGGGTGCGAGAGCGTCCACCGTCCACAGGGTCGGCGGAGCAGGCTCCAAGCTCCTCGCGCGAACGGGCGTGATCTCGATCTCTCATAACGGTCTCAAGCGGCGGCGAAAGAATCGAGATTCCTTGTCCTTGCCCCGGCGAAACACCCCACCGCGACCGCGTTCCGAGCAGTTAGGACATAGAATCCCGCTCTCTGGGCAAAGAGCACACCCCACCGAACGGGAGGTCCCGTGGCCGAGAAGCGCGAAGCGGAACAGGAGAAGCAGCGAATAGAGAGCGCGATCGACGCCGAGGTCGAGGCGATCGCCGAGGACGACATCGATAGTTATCTGCCGCTGCTCAGCGAAGACGCTCGGTTTCTTCCACCCGGGCTTCCCTCACTCGGCGGCGAGGAGCTGCGAGCCTGGCTGCGCGAGTATCTCGACGAGTGGCGGGTCGAGTGGCTCGCGTACCACCACAACGAGACGGAGGCCGTCGGCGACCTGGCTTTTCATCGCTACAGCTACAGCTGGCGCCTGGAGCCGAAGCGCGGCGGCCAGCTGCAGGTCTCGCACGGAAAGGGCCTGCACATCTTGCGCCGCTCGGCCGACGGCGAGTGGAAAATCGCCCGTGAGGCCTGGAACGACCGGCCGACTCCGAACACCATCTAGCCGTCGCGAGCAGGCTCGAAGAATCTTGCGATGATCGATATAACCGAACTGCGTGACGGCGGCCAGGACGCCGAGAGCATCGCCGCGAAGATTGCGTCCTTCCTTTCCCCGGCAACCCGCTCGCTCGAGCTGGCGCTCTACGACGTGCATCTGGCAAGCGAGCACGCGGCACCGATTCACTCCGCGTTGGCCGAGCTACTGGCTCGCAAGGTGAAGGTGCGCCTCATTTACAACGTCGAGTTCGGCAAGGAGATCGCCGTCCCGCGTCCGCCCGTCTTGCGGCCGGAGCTGGTGGAGGCGCTTCCGGTTCAGACACGCGGAATATCCGGCGTCCCGGATCTGATGCACCACAAGTACATCGTCCGAGACGGCGCGGCTGTGCTGACGGGCTCGACTAACTGGACGGACGATGCCTGGGAACGGGAAGAGAATCTGATCGCGATCATCGACTCCTCAGAGCTCGCGGCCCGCTACCGGCAGAACTTCGAGGAGCTGTGGCAGAAGCGCGACGTCGAGCGCTCCGGGCACATCGACTCGGGGCCGATCGAGATCGATGGGCACAGCGTGCGACCCTGGTTCGCGCCCGGGCACGGCGAGGCGCTGGCACACAGGATCGCGCGTCGACTGGGGCAGGCGAAGCGTCGCATCCGCATCGCCTCGCCGGTGCTCACCTCGGGCCCGATCCTCGGCACCCTGGCCGAGCTGGCCGGTAACAACAGCCGCAGCAAGGTCGATATCGCCGGCGTGCTCGACGCCACGCAGATCGCCGAGGTGATTCACCAGTGGCGGATCAAGATGAAGATGGGTTGGAAGGAGCAGGCGCTCCGCTCGCTCATCGCGCACACGCCCTGGACCGGCAAGCACTCCACACCCTGGTCGCCCGACAGCGTGCACGACTACATGCACGCCAAGATCGTGGTGGCCGACGACGCTGTGTTCTTCGGCAGCTTCAATCTCTCGCGCTCGGGCGAGCGGAACGCCGAGAACACGCTGGAGATCGAGGACGCCGAGCTGGCCGAGCGGCTGGCGACGTTCATCGACGATATCCGCGGCCGCTATCCGCAACTCGAGCTTCCCGAGTAACGCGCGCTCTTAGGGCTTCTCGGCCTCGACCTCGACCGAGACGACCTCGCACTCGCTCGCGGGAACCTCGGCTCCCAGGCGAAGCGTGTTGTGCACGCGGCTCTTCTTGTCGACCGCTTCGGCAAGCTCGAGGATGTCGTCTTCGTCGGCTTCGGCTTCGATCCGGACGCTCACCCTGATGTTCTGAGCCCGCACGGGCTCGCCGCCCCAATCGCATTCGCAAACGGCGCGGGCGCCCAGAAGCGAGATACCGCGCTGCTCGGCCTCCTGCTGCAAGTCGTTCACGAAGCACGCTCCGATCGCCATCAGCAGGAGATCGCCGCCCGTGAAGCCGTAGCCGCACCCCGCCTCCTGCTCGGGCCGATCGATCGTCAGCGAGTGCTTACCGGCCCACCCGACCGCGAATGAGGCGTCGTGAACCGACCGCACGTGAACTGTCGTTTGCGCCATTTGGGGGCCCCCTTTTACCGTCACTTGTAGTAAGAGTAGGTGAGAACTCGTTTCAGGTGCCAGCTTTTGGTTGAGGGGACGGGAGAGGAGGGCTCTCCGTTATGAGGGGGATACGAGTCGGCCTGATCGTCTTGCTGACGCTTGCCGTGAGCGCAGGCGCCGCAACCAGTCCGCGCCTGCCCGGCGCGTCGAAGTGCCCGCTCTTCCCGACCTCGAACGTCTGGAACAAGCGCGTCGACAAACTACCGCTGGCTGCCGACTCGCAGGCGATCATCAGCTCGATCGGGCTCGAGGTCGGCCTGCATCCCGACTTCGGAACCGTCTGGCAGGGCCGACCGAACGGAATCCCCTACACGATCGCGGACAAGAACACGAAGCGCTACCGGGTCAGCTTCGACTACGCCGGCGAAAGCGACAGAGGCCCCTATCCGATCCCGGCTAACGTGAAGATCGAAGCCGGTAGCGACCATCACGCGCTGATCGTCGAGCGAGACAGCTGCCGGCTGTACGAGCTCTATGCGCTGGCGAAGACGAACAAGGGTTGGCACGCCGGCTCGGGCGCGATCTGGAACCTGCGCTCGAACAAGCTGCGCCCGGCGGGCTGGACCTCGGCCGACGCGGCCGGGCTGCCGATGCTGCCGGGGCTGGTCCGCTACGACGAGGTCGCCCGCGGCCGGATCGACCACGCCCTGCGCTTCACGGTCGAGAACACGCGCCGCGCCTACATCTATCCCGCGCGTCACGTCGCCAGCGACCAGACCGATGCCAACCTGCCGCCGATGGGCCTGCGAGTTCGGCTGCGCGCCGGCTTCGACACGAGCGGCTACCCACGCCAGGTGCGCGTCATCCTGACGGCGCTCAAGCGCTACGGGATGATCGTCGCCGACAACGGCGCGAACTGGTACATCTCGGGCGCGCCCGACCGACGCTGGAACGACGACGCCCTGCACTCGATCGGCGGCGTCACCGGCGCGGACTTCGAAGTCGTGGACACCTCGACGCTGCGGCCGTAGGAGTCGCTCGAGCGGGCGCCGCGGTACACCGCCCCCCGCCGAATCCACCCACCCGCGGGGTCGTGAAACGGTAACGGAAAAACAAAACGGAATCGTGTCGATTCAGCGTCGGTACTCGGACGCGCTCGCCGGCGTCACGTCATGCCGGGCCCGCCCGCAACCGTCGCGCGAGACTAGGGGCGCAACTTGGCTGGGCCGAAAACCGTCTCGAGCCGCGCAATCAAGCGCGCCGCCCAGAACCTGAAGGTCCCGGTCGGCCGCTCGACGAGCACTATCTGATCGCCTTCGAAGCGAGGACGCGGTTGGGAGTTTCGGCGCGAAGAGCCGAGCATGGCGCTCATCGTCGAACCGCCGGTCGCGTTCTCGACTGCCATCGCAGTCCCCATCTGTCCGCAGTCTGTCTACGGGCTTCTCGCAACTCTCGACCTCCCCTGATCTCTGTCTTGTCGGAGCGCGGTGAGGGCTCGCCGCAGCTCGCCACTCTCCTCGCGGTTGAGACTTTTCGCCCCGAGTGGCAAACGTCCTTCCGGCGAGTTCAGCAGCGCGCAGGTGCGATCGGAGCCTCGCCGCGCGGGGCTCTCGCCGGGCTATCGAGTTGGTGCCGAGTCAGCCCGCGGGCTTGTGGCAGACGACTTCGATGTTGTGGCCGTCGGCGTCCAGGACGAAAGCTGCGAAATAGTTCTCGTGGTAGTGCAGGCGTAGTCCGGGCGGCCCGTTGTCCTTGCCGCCTGCGGCGATAGCCGCCTCGTAGAACGCGCTCACCGGCGCGCGGTCTTCGGCCTGGAAGGCGACGTGCACGGGAGTGATCGTCTTTTCCTGACGGATCCAGAAGTCGGGAGCGCCCTGGGCGTTCTTGAAGCCCGCCCCCCACTCGCCCTCCAATCCGAGCGTATAGCCGAGCGGCTTCAGCGCCGCCACGTAGAACCTCTTCGCCGAGTCAACGTCCGTGACTCCGATGCTTACGTGATCGATCATGGCGGGAGTCTCACGCCTACGCGACGTGAGCGTCAAGCCGTCGAGCTCGAGAGTAGCCATCCCTCGAACGAGGGATGGCGGGCACGGATATCGAGCGCTGACGGTTTGCCTCACGAGAAGAATCGACGCCTGCACCGCAATCGCTGATCACGCCCCTCGTAGTGCTGCTCAAACGGAATAGACGATCCGATCGACGCAACCAGGCCCCACTATAAAAGAGATAGTTTTAGTGTAGAATCCCCTGCATGCGGACTCTCTCCGACGTTCATGCCACCGATTGCTGCGGTGTAGCCGCGACCGCCGAGATCATCGGCGCCAAGTGGACGGCGCTGATCGTCCATGACCTCTCCGAAGGCGCCCGACGTTTCTGCGAGCTCGAGCGCGCCTGCCCGGGGATCAGTCCACGCACGCTGTCCGAACGGCTACGCACGCTCGAGCATGAGGGCTTGCTGGAGCGAAGGAGCTATCCGGAGTCGCCGCCGCGGGTCGAGTATTCGCTGACCGAGAAGGGAAGCGGGCTGCTCTCGATCATCCACGAGATGAGTATGTTCGGGCACAGTTGGCTCGGCTGCACGCACCAGCAGGCAACCGCCGAGGCCACGGCCTAGCTAGAGATTCGCCGAGCGCGCGCAAGGATTGCCTTGGCGGCCGCGATACCGGGCTCGACATACCCGGCCCAGAGGCGCTCGTTGGGCGAGTGGATGTTCCCTTCGGGAAGATCGAAGCCGGTCACGATGGCGGGGATTTCCTTCGCCTGCAGTGCGGGCATGATCGGCATCGTGCCGCCCGAGCGAACGAGTAGCGGCCGGCGGCCGAAGGAGCGCTCGAAGGCCGCCAGGGCGAGCTCGATCGGCGGGGCGCTCTGGTCGACCAGCCCGGGAGCGCTCGCGGAGAGAAGCTCGACGCTCAGCTCGGCGCCGGCGGGCGCCGCTTCGCGCAGCAGCCGTTCGAGCGCCGCGCCGATGACGTCCGCATCCTGGCCCGGAGCGAGCCTGATCGAGAGGTTGGCCGCGGCGCGTACCGGCAGCACCGTCTTCTGCAGCTGCGGCGAGCCGCCTTCGATGCCGTTGACGTCGAGCGCCGGCAGGGCGCAGGTGCGCAGATAGAACTCCGCCGCGGCGCTCTCGTCGGCGGGCCGGGCGCCCTGGTCGGCCAGCGTTCGCGCGCCGCCCGGAAGAGCCGAGACGGCGGCCAGCTCCTCTTCGCTCGGAGGCACGACCCCGACCATCAGCGGCTCGGGCAGGCGCCCGTCGACCGGAAGCACCGCCGCGAGCGTCCGGCCGAGCGCGTGCAGAGCGTTCAGCGCGGCGCCGCCGTAGACGCCCGAGTGCAGATCGCGCTCGCCGCTCGTGAGCTCGAGGTGGAAGTAGGCCAGGCCGCGGGTCGCGATCGTAAAGGCGGGAACGTCGCGCTCGATCATCGACATGTCGAAGATCAGGCAGGCGTCGGCGCCGCGCTCGTCGGCGGCCAGGAACTCGGCGATCGAGCCGCCGCCCACCTCCTCTTCGCCGTCGCAGACGAAACGGACGTTCACCGGCAGAGCGTTCTCGCGGGCGAGCGAGCGAGCCGCCTCGAGCAGCATGAAGAGCTGCCCCTTGTCGTCGGCGGTGCCGCGCCCGTAGAGCCAGCCCTCCCGCTCGACGAGTGCGAACGGCTCCGACTCCCACAGCTCGAGCGGATCGACCGCCTGGACGTCGAAGTGCCCGTAGCAGAGCACCGTCGGCGCCTCGCGGCCGCCGGAGGCGGCGATCTCGGCGACTACGAGCGGCTGACCCTGCCAGTCGATCCTCTCGGCCTCGCCGCCCGCCTCGAGAATCTTGGCGACGAGCCAGTCGCCGGCTCGCTCGACGTCGCCGGCGCGGGCCGGATCGGCGCTCACGCTCGGAATCGCGATCCACTCCGCCAGCTCTGCGAGTAGCTCTCCGTTCACGCCAGCGAGTGTACTAGCGCGCCGATCGGCCGAATACTGTGAATATCCCGGCTACGGAGGATAAGCCTGGCAACCACTCAGACCGGCGGTCGCGTAAGCCCGCCGGGCGCGACATTCCACGAAGGTGAGGTCATGCGCCTGATAACAGCCACAACCATCGCCGCTCTCGCCGCTACCTCGGTAGCGCTAGCCGGCGGCTCGCACCTGATCAGCCAGAATTCGATCGGCAACGGAAAGCTCGGCCAGAGCAAGAGCGCATACAAGGCTGCTTACGGCAAGCCTCTGCCCGTCGAGAACCTCGAAGGAGGGCTGACCCGGCTCAGGTACCAAGCGGGCGCGATCGAGGTCTACTTCAAGACCGGCACGAACTCGGGCCGCTACATCGTCGCGACGAGCAAGGCCTACAAGACAGCCGAGGGCGTTGGCCCGTGCTCCAAGGGGACGGCGGTGAAGAAGGCTTATCCCTCGGCGGTGAAGGTGACTCTGGCCGGCGGTGGCGAGTTCGCCTACCGACTCGGGAGCACGCTCTGGTTCGATATCGAATTCGGCAGGGTCGCCACCGTCGCGCTCGGCACCAGTAAGCAGGCAGCCTGGATCGCCTCGAACTCGCCGGCCTGCGGCTCGTAGATCGTACGCGGACATCTGGTCGGGGACTACGAGTAGATTGGCTACGAGTCCCACCGCCCCTGCGCGAGTCTTACGCAAGAAAGGCTGCAAAGTGCTGGTATTGAGGTCATAATGTTTGTTTCTGAAAGTCAACCCCGGTGCCTAGGCCTCCCCTCAATTCGACGAACGATCAGGCCGCCTATCGCGTTGTTGAGCCCGGTCGAGCGTGCGCGACGAGAGCAAGAACGGTTGTGCGGCTGCTCCAACTTGTGTTCGCAGCGCTCGCGCTCGCATTCGCACTGATCGCCCTCGCGCCGGCGGCGAGCGCTGCGGCTCCAAAACCCGATCCGGCGCCGGTGCAACCCAGGCCCCCGCCGGCGACGACGGCCTCTCAGCCGGCGGCAACGCCCACGTACACCGCAGCGAGGCCTACCCCGCCAACCCCGGCGAAGGCGAAAGCAACGAGCCACAAGCAAGGCGAACACAAGCGGGTCAACGGCTCGGCGCGGCTCAAACCGATCACGCACGTCAAGGCCAGGACGGTCCTCGTCCCCGCAGGGTCGACGCACTGCGCTCGACGAGCTCGAATACACTCAAAGTGGCGGCGCTCTCGCTCGTGGGGTTGGGCGTGCTCTTGTTGGTGCTCGCGATGCTCGAACCGAGTTATGTGCGGCCGCGACGTCTGATCGCCACGTTCGCGGAACACCGTGGAGATGTCGCAATAGCCGGCGCCTTGATCCTACTCAGCGTTGGAATCGCATATCTGAGCACCGCGGTATAGGTCGGCTGAGAGGTCACTTCGCGACTGATTCAGCGGACTGAGCAGTTCCGCCGAGGTTCGACCCCGCAAGAAAGCGGGGATCTGTACTGCCACAGATTTGATTCATAATGGAAACTGCTTGGAGTGCATAGCGATGACTGAGATCCGAGCCAATACCAAGCCCTCCAGCCTGCGCCGACTCGCGCGACTGACTCTCGTGCTCGGGCTGATAGCGACCGCTACACCGGCGTACGCGGCAAATCCGAAGCCCGATCCGGCGCCTGTCGCGCCCAGCCCACCGCCTGCCCCCGTACACACGTTCACCCCTCCGGTGACGACACGGTCGTCGCCGACGACGACAACGGTACGGACAACCAGCCGAACGCACGCGACCTCCCCCGCCCGGCGGAAGAAGCGCGTCAACAAGCCGCGAGCGGTGACGACCAAGTCAAAGCCGGCCCGAGTGACCGCCGACCCTCAGCCGACCGGCGTTAGTAGTATCTCGAACTCGGGCTCGACGCTCTCGGAGGCGCTGCACGCGGCACTGGTCGTCCTGGCGGGATTGGGTGTGGCCGGCACGCTGATCGCCGTCCTGGGAATCCTGTACCTGGCCTCGCGGTAGAGAAAAGAGCGTAGGCAAGCGGGTGGCGTAGCGCACGTCTTCTCACTGTCTCGTCCGCGACATTGCGCCGACTCCTACTGGCGCGATACGATTCTCGAACTCCGGCGCGGTGCCAGGCACCGCGAGGAATGCGGCTGCGGCGCCTAACCGCAAGGTACGCCGACCGTCGCGGATCGCGTACCCGAACACGGCGGTATCAGCGAGCGGAGACACCAATCAACCCCGGGTCACAGACCTCCGGCTGAGGGAGTGACTCTTTTCCCGCTTGATCTCATAATGCGATGTGCCCGGGGGGGTGAGCCGTACCTACAACCGAACCTGAGAAGAAGCCCGTTTTCGCCTGGCCGCACGCGCCGGAACGGCGCGCTGCCCTGAGAAGGGCGGCGCGCGCGCCTGCGCCGGCCCGCGCAACTGGCTTTGCTGCTCGGAATGATCGTGAGCGCGGCGCCCGCGATTGCCGCAGGTCCGAGCCCCGACGCGGCGCCCGTCCCGCCCCCTGCCAAGCCGGCGAGGACGTACACGCCTCCGGCGCCGACCTACACGCCGCCGGCCACGACCTACACGGCCTCCGGTCGCGACGACCAACTCGCCGACTCGAGCCTCCCAGGCGAGCCGCCGCGCCCGCGCCAAGGCCGAGGCGATACGAAAGAAGACGGAGAAGAAGCAGCTTGCGGCGGTCAGAGCCAAGATCGCGGCGGCGGCCAGGATCGCGGCCACGACCAAGATCCCGTCCAGCAGCACGGCCGCGACCACAACGCCCGAGCCGAGCGCGACCGCCAGGCCGAGCGCGAACGAGTCGAGCACGACAGTCGTCAGGCTCCAGCCGACCGCCGGCGGTGGCGGATCGAGCGGCGTGCGCTCGGCGATCTCGACCCTGCTCAGCGCGGTGCTTTTAGTACTTGTCGGAGCGGGCATACTCCTGCTCGTGCTGGCGTCACTCGACCCCTACTACCTACGACCGTGGCGTCTGCGCAGGACGATGGAGAATCACCGCGGAGACGTGGTCGTGGGCGGCTTACTTTTACTCGTCAGCACGAGTATCGTTTATCTCATCTCCCGCAGTTCAGGACTATGAGCTACTGGAAGAGACGACGAGCCGCAGCCGGCGTGTTCCATTGCCACGCTGCTGGTGCTCGTCCCGATCGTCATGACGGGATCGGCGCTCGCGCGGTATCGCCGACTCTGACCGTGCCTAACGACTTCTCGGTCGAGGCGACATCGGCAAGCGGCGCGCACGTGCCCTACTCGGTTTCCTCCGACCTCGACCAGGCGCCCGTGTGCAACCACGTCTCCGACAGCCTATTCCCGCTTGGGTCCACGCTCGTCACCTGCACCGCGACCGACCCCGGTAACCGGCCGATCAGACTGTGAAAGCTCACCATCACCGTTCAGGACACGACTCCACCGGTGATCAGCCAGCCAGGCAACGTCAGCGCCCCAGCGCTAAATGCCGCAGGCGCGACCGTGACCTACCCGACCCCGAGCGCGACCGACATCGTCGACGGCAGCGTGACGGTCACCTGCGTACCGCCCTCGAGCTCGCACTTCGCGCTCGGTATACCACCGTCAACTGCGACGCTCGCGATGCGCCGGCAACGATACCGTCAGGAAGAGCTTCACTGTCACCGTCCACGACACGACTCCACCCGTAATCAGCCAGCCAGGCCCCGTCAGCGCCCCAGCGATAGATGCCACAGGCGCGACCGTGACCTACTCGACCCCGGGCGCGACCGACAACGTCGACAGCAGCGTGACGGTCACCTGCGTACTGCCCTCGGGCTCGCTCTTCGCGCTCGGTCATACCACGGTCAACTGCGACGCCAGGACCGCCGGCAACCACGCCGTCACGAAGAGCTTCACGATCAGTGTGTCGACACAACGCCGCCGGTCTCTCGCTCGACACAACGCCCGGCAACCCGACCAATCAGACGACCGCGACCTTCACCTTCTCCGCTACCGACGTCGACCAGCCATCACTTTCCAGTGCTACCTCGACGGCGTCGGCTTCTCGAACTGCTCCAGCCGGGATTATGTACACCGGCCTGGCCCAGGGCCCGCACACTTTCCTGGTTAAGGCCGTTGACGCCGCCAACAATCAGAGCGCGCCGGCCTCCTTCACTTGGACGATCAATTCGAACGCGCCGAGCTTCAGCGACATACCGGGCAACATCACCCAGGATACGACCGATCCGAGCGGCGCAATCGTCAACTACACGCCCCCGACGGCGACCGACCCCGTCGATTCATCCGTAAGGCCCGTCACCTGCGCCCCGAGTCCCGGGTCGACCTTCCCGGCTGGGAACCACCACCGGTCAGCTGCACGGCCCAATCCAGCAACGGGAGCCTGGGCGGCATTACGTTCAAAGTCACCGTGCGATATGCGCCGCCGATCGCGCTTCCCGCCTTGATCGTCCCGCTCGGGCTCAGCGCGGAGGCGACCTCGCGAGCGGGCGCTTCGATCAGCTTCAACGTCTCGTCGGGCGACAGCCCGGCGCCGACGATCGTCTGCAGCCCGGCCCCGGGCAGCATGTTCCCGTTCGGAGCCACCACCGTCACCTGCACCGCTACGAGCGCGAGCGGCGGAAAAACAGTAAAGACATTCACGATCAACGTGGCAGATACGACCGCGCCGGTCTTCGCCAAGCCGCGCGACATCGTGAAGAAGGTGAGCGGCAAGAAACCGGTCAAGGTCGTCTACAAGCGGCCTGTCGCCACCGACGCCGTGGACGGAGTTGTCAAGACCGTCTGCAGCCCCGCCTCGGGCTCCAAGTTCAAGCTCGGAAAGACGGCCGTGACCTGCAAGGCGACCGATACACGCAAGAACACGCGCAAGATCTCGTTCAGCGTAGGCGTCTCGGTCTTGAGCGGCCGGAGGCTGATCGCGCCGCTGAGCGGCGCCGTCCTCTCCGCGCCGCCGCTGCTCAGATGGACGCCGATCGCCAAGGCCGGCTACTACAACGTCCAGATCTTCAGTGGCGGGCACAAGGTGCTGAGCTCGTGGCCGCACGGAACCAGCTTCCGGCTGAAGCGAATCTGGAAGTTCGGCGGCGCTGAAACGGCAGCTCGCTCGAGGCACCTACACGTGGTTCGTCTGGCCGGGCTTCGGCTCTCTCGCCGCCGCGCACTACGGCCGTCTGATCGGGACGGGAACCTTCAAGATCGCCCGCTAGAAAGTCGGCCGAGCCCGCCGCAGACTAGGCCACTTCGCGCAGTTTCAGCGTCTCGGCCATCGCGCGTAGCTTCTTCAGGCTCTGGTTCTCGATCTGGCGGATGCGCTCGCGGGTGACGTTGAAGGCGTTGCCGACCTCGTCGAGCGTGCGCGGGTGCTCGCCGCCGAGGCCGTAGCGCAGCTCGAGCACGCGGCGCTCGCGGTAAGACAGGCACTGCAGCAGGCGCTGGAGCGTCTCGCGGCGCATGCTCAGCTCGGCCGCCTCGTCGGGCAGCGGCGTCGAGGAATCGGGGATGAAGTGGCCGAACTCCGACTCCTCCTCGTCGCCGACCGGCTTCTCCAACGAGACCGGGGTCTGAGCGGCGCGCAGGATCTGATCGATCTCGTCGATCGGTAGATCGAGATCCTTGGAGAGCTCCTCGCTCGTCGGCAGGCGGCCGTTCTGCGCCTGGAGCTTGCGCTCGGCGCGCATGATCCGGTTCAACTTCTCGACCACGTGCACCGGCATGCGGATCGTGCGCCCCTTGTCGGCCAGCGCGCGGGCGACGGCCTGGCGAATCCACCAGGTGGCGTAGGTCGAGAACTTGAACCCTTTGCGGTAGTCGAACTTCTCGGCCGCGCGCACCAGCCCGATCGTGCCCTCCTGAATCAGATCGAGGAAGGGCAGGCCCTGATTGCGATAGCGCTTGGCGATCGAGACGACGAGGCGCAGGTTGGCCTCGACCATCTGCTGCTTGGCGCGATGGTCGCCGCGCTCGATCCTCTTGGCCAGCTCCACCTCCTGGGCCGGCGTGAGCAAGTCGATGCGTCCGATCTCCTTGAGGAAGAGCTGGAGCGAGTCGGTCGTCAGCTCGCGCCAAGGTTCCTCGATCACGACCTTCTCGACCGGGCCCTCGCCGTCCACGACTTCGATCTGCAGCTCGTCGAGAACGTTGTAGAACTCATCGAGCTGCTCGGTGTCGAACTCCACCTCGTCGAGGGCGGTTGCGATGTCTTCGGTGCGCAACGCGCCGGCGCTCTTTCCGGCTTCGATCAGCACCTTCGCCTGCTCGGAAGCAAGGAGGTCAAAACCCTGGCCCTTCGACTGCTCCTCGGCGGGGGCCGCTGCCTTCGTCTTCCGACCAGACCAATCTTTCCTCTTCTTTCGCGTACAGGATGGCGAGTTTGCCACAAGCAGACTACCTTCGCCATAGCTCGATCGGCCGATTTGGCAGACCGAGCGGAGTGACGCCCTCCCGAGAGGCGGGCTGGCTTAACGAACCGCGGCGCCGCAAACGACCGCAGAGTGGCCCCGCTCAACAGGAGCCTGTAGCGGGGCCGGGAGTGCGAGCCGGTTCGTCACCCGACGGACTTCGATTTAACGCTCGACTACGTGACCTTGAAGCTCCCGAACAGGGACGTGGGATGCGCGTCGCAATGAAACTTGTAGGTGCCCTTCGCGACGAACTTGATCTTCCAAACCGCGCTGCTGGTGGTAGAGATGGCGGTCTTTTTATTGATGCCGTGCCCGAAGAGGTGGAAGTTGTGCATCGGGGATTTGTCGTGGACCGTGATGCTGTAGGTGCCTGCCTTGAGCGACTTCACCGCTTTCCCGTTCTGAGTGAAGCTGATCGTGAAACCGGGGCCGACGTTGGCGGCGAGCTTGCCCGTGCTCTGAGTCGAGGCCTGGACGGCCCCGGCGACGGCGAGAGCAAGCAGCGCGAGGACGGATACGAGCAGGATACGAGTGCGTGACATGGATCTCTCCTTTACTAGACAGCTATAAATCCCCGGCTCGACCCGCATCTATGCGCGCGCTACGTTAAGTGACTGTGAAGCTGCCCATCATTACCGCGACATGAGGGTCGCAGACGTACCTGGGCGACGAAGCTCACTCTTCGACCCCGAACAGGCGGAAGAAGGGCGGGAAGGTGCCGACCAGGCCGATCCCGACGAGCAGGGCGCCGACAACGAGCACCGGTAGCAGTCGCGGCTCCGACCGGCGCCAGAGAAAGCCCAGCACCAGCCATGAGAGGAAGTAGACGGCGATCGCGATGATCGTCTCGCCCGAGAGCATCCCGACGCGACTCGAAAAGGCGAGCCAGTCGCCGAATCCGCCGAACACCTCGGCCAGAGTGGTCACCGCCCCGAGCACCGCGAAGGCGAGCGCGGCGGCGATGACGGCCGCAAAGGCCGGGCCGTTCGGCTTCTCGCTGCCGTCTCGGGTAGCCGTTTCCATCTAGACCACCGGCGACATCTTCGTGATCAGGGCGCCGAACAAGGCCGCGATCGAGGCCGCGCCGAAAGCGCCGACGAGCAGTACGAGCGCGAGCAGGCGCAAGCGAGAGTCGCGCGCCAGGCGTGGCCCGTAGTAGAGGGCGAAGAAGGCGACCGTCGTGGCCAGGAAGGGCGCCAGCCAGGCGAGGTGCTGCTTCCACTCCATGCCGAATCGATCCCAGCCCGAAGTCTGCGAACTTGACTGGAGACCCGCTTGCGCGCCTCCGCTTCTGTACCAGGGATAGAGCAGCCAGGTTCCGAGCAGAACCGTTCCCCAGGCGGCGACCGCCATCGCGGCGCTGCCGAGCCTGAGCCAGAGCACGTGCTGCGCGACGCCCTCGTCGGTCAGCTCCTCGCGTCGCAGCCCGTACAGAACGATCGCAACCCCGGCGAACGAGAGCAGAAAGCCGCCTCCGAATACGAAACCGTGAATGAGCGACCACCACTCCCGGTAGGTGAGGTGCATGGGTTGGTTGTCCCGCGTGGCGAGAAAACGAAACCCGCCGAAAACGGTGCAAATCGCTAGCGGATCAGTCCGCCGTGATAGCGAAGCTCGTAGAGTCGCTGGCCGCCGCGCTCGGTCCACTCCATGCCGTGGAAATTGGAGACGTCGCCGACGTTGGTGTCGATGTAGATCCCGAGCGAGGTCTGGTGCTTGAAGCCGCTGAGAAAGCGGCCCTCGCTGTAGAGCGCCGTCAGGCTCTCCTTGATCACCTTGGCGCTTTCCTCCGCGCTCAGCTCCTCGGGCACGAGGATGTAGCCGTAGTAGTTCATCGCCCAGATCGGCTTGCCGCGGTGCCAGACGACCTCTTCGCCGATGAAGTCGCCGCTGCCGAAGTAGCTGTCGCGGTAGAGGAGATCACCGTCCTCGTAGCAGAGGTCGGTCGAGCCCGGACGAGCCGATTCGACCGGCTTGCCGTTGCCGGCGTAGGTCGCGGCCTTGGCCGTGATGATAAATGCCTCCAGTCGCTCCAGCGATATCACTTCGATCACACCTCCCGATCCAGTTCCGAAAGCTCTACGAGCCTTCCCTCCTCGGCCGAAAGGTAGAGGGCCGCAAGCGTTCGCGCCTGGCCAAGCGCATCGGCTCGGCCGATTAGCGGCTCCTTCTCGCCGCGAATCGCTCGGGCGAAATCCTCCAGCTCGAGCTGGTAGGCGTCGCCCGACTCGACTTCGATCGGCTCGCTCCCTTCTTCCTCGCGCTGCAATTCGAGACCGCCGTGCCAGCCGTGCCAGGGGTCGTGCAGGCGCAGCACACCCTCGCTGCCTATCGCCTCCAGCTCCTTGCGCACCGGCGACTCGAACGAGGAGTAGAAGAGCCCGCGCACGCCGTTCTCGCAATTCACCAGCCCGCTGAAGCGAACGTCCACTCCCTCCCCGCCCAGCACCTGCTCGCCGTAGACCGCGCTGGGCTCGCCGGCCATCGAGACGGATGCCGCTGACGCAGTAGGTGCCGATGTCCATCAGCGAGCCTCCCGCCAATTCCGGCTTCATGCGCACGTTGGTCTTCGGGTCGCCCATGGCGAAGGAAAACAGCGAGCGAACGAACTGCAGCTCGCCGATCGCGCCGCCGGCGACCAGCTCGGCAAAGCGCTTGGTCTGCGGAAGGTGGCGCCACATGAATGCCTCGCAGAGCACCAGACCGCGCGACTCGGCCAGGCTCCAGACGGTCTCGACCTCAACCGGATGCCGAGTCAGCGGCTTTTCGCAGAGGACGTGCTTGCCGGCTTCGAGCGCGCGCAGCGTCCAGGGCACATGCTCGTGGTTGGGCAGCGAGATGTAGACGGCCTCGATATCCGAATCGGCCAGGAGGGCGTCGTAGGAACCGAACGAGCGCTCGATTTCCCACTCTCGCGCGTAGCTCGCCGCCCGCTTCTCGTCTCGACTGGCGACAGCCACCAGCTCGATCGGCTCCGACGCGTTCGCGGCTGGAATAACGTACTGGTTGATAGCGGCTGTCGAGACGATGCCGAGCCTGACTGGATCTTTCCCCATGATCCCTCCGTCATTGATGAGCTGTCTCGGGCAATGTAGCGAGAGGCGGGCGTATCCTGAATTCCGTGGACGCGTTCGAGAACGTGCGTGAGATCGCTCCCGGCCTGAAGCGCTGGACCGCTTGGCACCCGGAGTGGAAAGAGAGCGTCGGCGCCGTGGCCTGGCAGGGCGCCGAGGCTTTCTGCCTGATCGACCCGATCGTGCCGCCGGAGAGCGCCGGCGAATTCTGGATTTGGCTCGATGCGGAGGTGGAGCGCCTGGCCCTGCCGGTACACGTGCTGATAACCCTGTACTGGCACTCGCGCCAGTCGCGCGCGCTGGTCGAGCGATACGACGCCCGCTTGTGGGCGCACGCGCCGGCGCGGGCGCCGATCGAGCGGCGAGCGGGGACGGTCAGCGACCTCTTCCTGCCCGGCGATTCTCTCCCCGGCGGGCTCCAGGCCTTTCAGGCGCGCGGCAGCGAGCTGGTCTTCTGGATTCCCGGCGCGCTGGCGCTCGTCACGGGCGACGTCATCCTCGGCGCCGGGGGAGGTCGGCTCGAGCTGTGCCCGGAGTCCTGGTCACCGAAGGGCGGAGGCCACGCCAAGGTGCGCGAGAACCTGAGCGCGCTCGCCGGTCTACCGATCGAGCGAGTCCTGGTGTCGCACGGCGAGCCGGTGCTCGAGCATGGCCGTGCCGCTTTCGAGCGGCTGTACGATCCCTAACCCCAGGACGTTTCCGTCATCGGCCTGATCGCCGTCTCGAGAATGCGGTGACTCCGGGGTCGAGTGAGGACGAACAGAACGATCTCGGCCACATCGTCGCCGGACATCATCCCGGGCAGTACGTCGGGTGTGCGCCCGTAACCCTCGGCAAGCGCGAAATCGGTGGCCACGCCGCCGGGGCAGACGTTCGTGCAGCGCACGTTCTTCTCCCTCAGTTCGTGATCGAGCGCGCGGGTCAGTCCGACCTGACCGAACTTGGAGGCGCAGTAGACGGCCTCGCCCGGTAGGCCTCGCCGGCCGGCATCGGAGGCGATCGTGACCAGATCGCCCTCACCACTTGCGATCAGGTGCGGAATGGCCGCCCGGTAGGCGTAGATCGTGCCCTTGAGATTGATGTCGATCATCTCTTCCAGGTGCTCGACGGGCAGCTCGGTCAGCGAGTGATAGGAGCCGACGCCGGCATTGGCGATGCAGATGTCGAGGCGGCCGAAGCGCTCGACCGTGGCGGCCACGGCCTGCTCGACCTGCTCTCGCTCGCGCACGTCGCAGACCAGTCCCAGCGCATCCGGCAAACCGAGGTCGGCGCCCGAGCGCGATGCCAGCCCGAGCTTCACGCCCTCAGCCGAGAGCGCGCGGGCGACGGCGGCGCCGATACCGCGGCTCGCGCCGGTGATGAAAGCGACCTTGCCCTCGAGTTTCTTGCTCACTGTTTTTCCTCCAGTGGTCGCAAGGCGGGATAGAGAGCGCGGAAGCGAACATAGCCGCGCTCATAGGCCTCCCGCCAGTCTGGGTTCGGCTCAACCCGGTCGCGGACGCTGACGCAGGCCTCGACAGCCTCGTCGGCAGTGGGGAAAACGCCTGCGGCTACGCCGCCGAGCAGCGCGGCGCCAAACGCGGCGCCCTCTTCGACCGCGGTCAGCTCGAGCGGCAGCCCGAGCACCGAGGCGACGATCTCGAGCCAGAGGCGACTGCGCGCGCCGCCGCCCGAGACGCGCGCCGACTCGGGCTCAACTCCGAGCTCGCGCAGGAGCTCGAGCGAGTCGCGCAGCCCGTAGGCGACCCCCTCGAGCAGCGCGCGAACGAGCGCGCCGCGGTCGTGTACGAGCGATAGGCCTACAAAGGCGCCGCGCGCATCTGGATCGGCATGAGGAGTCCGCTCGCCCTGCAAGTAGGGCAAGAACGCGAGTCCCTCGACTCCGGGCTGCCAGTGAGCCGCCTCGGCCGTCAGCTGATCGTATTCGGAGCCCGGAGCGAGCACGTCGCGGAGCCAGCGAAGCGAGCCGGCGGCCGAGAGCATCACGCCCATCGCTTCCCAGGTCTCGGGCACAGCGTGGCAGAAGACATGCACCCGCGCCTGCGGTTCGCAGGCGTAGCGGTCGAGCGCCGCGAAAACCACGCCCGAGGTGCCGAGCACCACCGAGAGCGGCCCCGGACGAACTACGCCGACGCCAAGCGCTCCAGCCTGCTGATCGCCGGCGCCGGCCGCAACCGGCACTCCCTCCTTCGTGTGGCCGGAGACCTCCGGCGACTCCAACACCTGCGGTAACCACTCAACGGGTATCTCCAGCGCCTGCAGTACCTCTTCGCTCCAGGCGCGCCGGGCGACGTCGAAAAGCAGAGTGCCCGACGCATCGGCGGCGTCGATTGCCAGCTCGCCGGTGAGACGTAGGCGCACGTAGTCCTTGGGCAAGAGCACGTGGCGAATACGAGCGTAGGAGTCCGGTTCGTGGCGGCGGAGCCAGAGCAGCTTCGGGGCGGTGAAACCGGGCAGCGCTCGGTTGCCGGTCAGCTCGATCAAGTGCCCGAGCCCGATCAAGTGCTCGATCTCGGTGCACTCCTCTGCGGTGCGCTGATCGTTCCAGAGAATCGCCGGGCGGATGACCTCGAGATCCGCGTCGAGGCAGACGAGCCCGTGCATCTGTCCAGAGAGACCTATCCCAGCGATGGCCTTCTTCCCTCCGAGCCGTTCGAGCTGGTTCTCGAGCGAGGCCAGCGCCTGCTCGCTCGCCCGCCACCAGTCCGCGGGGTCCTGCTCGGCCCAGCCCGGGCGCGGTATTTGCAACTCGTAACCGATCTCGGCCCGGCCCACGACCTCGCCGCTTCGAGAGACGGCGATCGCCTTGACGCCCGTGGTGCCGACGTCGATTCCGACCAGTACCTGCTCCACAGCCATGGCGCGACCGTTGCTGTCTACTCGCCCCCGAGAGCCGCGTAAACGATCTCGTAGGCCGCGACTGCATCTTTATTGTGCTGCGCCTCGCGCAGAGCCGGCCCGTCGATGCGTGCGGCGATCGACTCGATCAGGCGCCAATGCAGCACGCTGCGCTTCACGACCGCGACTGCATCTTCGGTATAGGGGTAGAGGTCGAAGCCGAGGCGCTCGCCATTGTCGCCGTAGTGGGCGCGCTTCAGTTCGAGCGCCAGTTCGATCGTCTCGAGGAAGTAGGTGGCGCCGACCATGTTGTCGTCGTCGAAGTCGCCCCAGCCGGAGTTGGCGTGCTGGTGACCCAACAGCCCCTCCGCCGCGAGCAGCGCCGCGTATTCGGGCAGGTGCTCGCGGTTCATGATCAGGTGCTGCCAGTCCATGTTCACCTTGATGTTCGAGATGCCCTGGGCGCGCAGGGTGTGGATGACGTGCAGCGTCATGCCGATGTTGCGCATGAGGATTTTCATCGCCGGCTCGGAGTTTTTGTGCTCCAGGAACACGTTGATGCCGTGCTTGGCACAGACCTCGGCGGCCTGGCCGACGCCGTCGATAAAGCGCTTCCAGGACTCGGCATACGGTGTCTGGAAGGGATAGTTGTAGCCCTCGATCCCAGGCCAGATGATGTATTGAGCACCGATTGAGCCGGCGAATTCGGCGCCGGCGATCGTCCGCTCGACCGCCAGCTTGCGCACCTTGTCGTCGGGCGATGAGAGCCCGCCGCGTCCGAACACCGGGTCGAGATGCAAGCCGGTGGCGATGCAGTAGATGCCGTGGCCGTCCAGGGCGCCGCGCACCTCGTCGAGATTCTCGTCCGAGAGCTCTTGTGGATAGTGGAACTCGTAGTCGTCGATCAGGTCGCCGAGCCCTTCGACGGCCCGGCGTACACGCGTTGCGGTCGTCTCGTCCGTGTGTTCCGGCTGATAGCCGATCGGAACGAACCGGGTGACCATCGACCCGAAAGCCCAAATGCCGAGACTCGTCTTCACGTTCTACGTCCTTTCTCGATCTGAAACTTGGTTGAAAGCAATGGCGTTCTGGCTTCTAGCACCGACAGAAACCGGTAATGAGTCGCCCAGCAGTCGTTGACGACCTCTGGGTTTCTAGGTTCCGCTCGCGGCGCGTCCGCGCCGGGCGAGAGCATCGATCGTCACGAATAGTAGCAGGATCGCGCCCTCGACCATCAGCGTCGTCCACGGCGGCTGGCCATCGAGGGTGAGGCCGTTGGCGACGCTGCCGATGACGACCGCCCCGAGCAGAGCCGCCCAGACCTTGCCGCGGCCGCCGAAGAGACTGGCGCCGCCGATGACCGCCGCGGCGATCGCCTCGAGCGTGATCTGGCCGGGCTCGAGCTGGTTGCTGGCCGCGTTCAGACGCGACGTCTGGATCAGGCCGCCGACGGCCGCCAGCAGGCCGCAGAGCGAGAAGACGGCGATCCGCATGGCGGTTACGTTCACGCCGGCCCGACGGGCCGCTTCGGGGTTCCCGCCCACCGCGTAGATGTAGCGGCCGAACTGGGTGCGGTTCGTCACCCAGGAGAAGAAGACGACCAGCCCGAGCAGGATGATGCCGATGACCGGCACGCCCGGGTTGATGTAGATGCCTCCTCTGCCGAAGACCCAGAAGCTGTTCAGCTCTCCATTCAGGATCGCCACTACAAGCAGCCCCATCAGCGCCAGAATAGCGGTCTGGATTACGACCACAGCGATCGGCTTGGCCGGGAGTCCCGCCCTGCGCCGGCGCACCTGGAACGCAATGCGGTAGGCCGCATAGAGTCCGATGGCAACGATGGCAAAGAACCACCCGATGTATACGGGTAGGGACTTGGACGCGATGGCATTGATGTTGTTGTCGGTGATATTGAGCGTCCCGTTCGTACCCAGGACCCATTGCTCCACTCCTTGCCAGCCAAGTAGACCGGCGAGAGTGACGACGAACGAGGGAACGCCGATGGCTGCGAACCAGAAGCCCTGTAAGGCACCGACGGCCGCTCCCACGAGTAGCATGGCCAACAACGCCCAGTACCACTGCAAGCCGTGGTTGACCATCAGGACGGCCAGCACGGCCGAAGCGAGCATCGACACCGACCCGACCGAGAGGTCGATCTCGCTCAAGAGCAGCACGAGCACGATCCCTACCGCGATCGTGCCGGTGACGCCGATCTGGAGCACGAGGTTGGAGAGGTTGCGGGCGCTCAGGAAGGTCGGCTGCCGTAACTGAAAGAAGGTCCAGATCACGACCAAACCGATCAGCGCCGGCATCTGGCCCAGCTCGCCTTGGCGCATGCGCGTCCAGATGTAGCCACTCGTCGTCGCGACGCCGCCGAGCAGCTTGGCGCGAGGCTTGACGTCCTTCCCCTCCTTACTCTCAGGAGCCTCGACCTGGGGGGGGGTAGAAGCCATCAGGCCACCTGCCTTCGCGCACCGGTGATCGCGGCTACCACGTCGTCCGGAGTCGTTCCTTCGTGCTCGAAGGTCGCGACCCGGCGCCCGAGCCGCAGCACGATGATCCGGTCGGCGACCTCGAAGACCTCCTGGATGTTGTGCGTGATGACGACAACGCCGAGCCCCTGCTCGCGCAAGCGCCTGATCAGCGTCAGCACCTGCTCTGTCTGCTCGACGCCGAGCGCGGCGGTCGGCTCGTCGAGGATGACCACCTTGGCGCGCCACATGACGGCCCGCGAGATGGCGACCGACTGGCGCTGCCCACCCGAGAGCGAGGCCACGCGGGCCCGGGCGCTCTGGATGGTCGTCACGTGCAGCCCCTGTAGCACCTCGAGCGCACGCTTCTCCATCTCCACCTCCTGCATCGGGCCGAGCAAGGGTACCATTGCTGTCTCCCGACCCAGGAACATGTTCGCGACGACGTCGAGGTTGTCGCAGAGCGCCAGATCCTGGTAGACGGTCTCGATGCCGAGCCGCGTCGCATCGTTGGGCACGTGGATCTTCGCTTCCTTGCCTTCGACCCGGATCGTCCCCCCGGGTCGGGGAGATGGGCACCAGAGATGCACTTGATCAGAGTCGACTTGCCGGCGCCGTTGTCGCCGAGGAGAGCTACGACCTCGCTCGGGTAAACCTCGAAGTCAACATCCGTCAAAGCCCGGACGGCGCCGAAGCTCTTCGAGATGCCCACGAGCTCGAGGATCGGCTCTTTGCTGGGCGCCTTGGGGGCGGCTGTGTCGCCGCCCCCTGCGCTTTTCGTCGTTGGAGTCAGTGTCTCGTCCCTACGAACAGATGCTGACCTTCGGCATGCCGGTGCAGACCTTCAACAAGCCGCCGGCCTGGGTAGCGATCCAGCCGTTATTGACGAGTAGGCTGAGGTTCCCCTTGGTGACAGGTACCACAGGCCCATACCACGACGGGATCTTCTTACTCCCTACCTTGATCGTCCCGTTGATACCGGGCACCTTCTTGTGCGTGAGGAGCGCAGCAGCGATCCTAGCGGCGGCAGGTGCCTGCAGGCGGAAGTCCTTGAACGCGGATACGCCTTGATAACCCTGGATGATGTTCTGGATGCCTTCAAACGAGGCATCCTGACCGGTGGTCGGCACCTTGCCCTCCAGGTGCTGAGACTTGAGGGCGGCGATGATACCTCCCGCCATACCGTCGTTGGCGGAGATGACGCCGTCGACCTTGTTGCTGTTCTGCGTCAGGATCTGCTCCGTCTCAGACTGAGCCGTCGGCGGGTCCCAACCACCCCACTGCTCGCCCACGTTAACCGCTGCCTTCGACGCGAACAGCGGATCGTAGACCTGATGAATGCCCGTTTTGACGAAGTGCGCGTTCGCATCGGTCGTCGACCCGTTGATGATCGCGATGTTAGCGCCATGCGGCGTGTGCGTCGCCATCCAGCCCGCCTCGACCTTCCCGACCTTGACGCTGTCGAACGACACGTAGTACTCCAGGTTCTTGCTGTAGATCAGGCGGTCATAGGCGATAACGGGCACCTTCTGCTTCCACGCCTTGTCAACGGTGCTAGCGAACGCCTTGCCGTCAACCGCGGCGACGACGATCACCTTGGCACCCTTGGCCAGTGCGCCCTCAGCCTGCGCCTGCTGAGTCGCGGGCTTGTTGCCGGCGTTCAGGCTGAGAACCTTCACACCCGGAACGAGCTTCTTAATCGTCTTGATGAAGACCTTGTTGTCGCTTCCTTCCCAGCGCGGCGTCACGTTCTCCGGCCAGAGAACCGCCACGAGCGGGGCCTTCGTCGCTTTCTTGCTCTTCGCGCTGACAGTGCCGGCAACCAAGAGTGCGACCGTAGCTACGACACTCACTGTGAGGATCAGAACCACCCACCTTCGTGAGTGATTGAGCTTAGAAATATCCACGAACCCTCCTCCTACTTGAATTAGTTCAGTGGATCGACATACTAATAGCCAAACGATTTCATATCAACCCGGTACCGCATTTTCTTATGCAAGCCTTAGAAAATGGCTCCAGTCGTGACGTTACGACAGAAACGAATGCCGCTGCAGAGGAGTCAGAGAAGATCGTCGCAGACGGCGCGCAGGATCAGCGAAGCGGCACCCCTAACTGCCGCCACGGCTCCAAAGCTCCTCGCGAAGGGGGATCACCAGCCACTGGAAAGCGGCACGAATATCCCGCCTAGAACAACGGTGTTGGGCGAGTCCGGCGCGTCGCTAGCGCTCGCCCGTGCCGCGTTTCTCGAAACGCACGACCAAACGGTCGATGCGTGAGCCCTCGACTTCGAGCACTTCGAAGCGCATCCCGTCGTGCTCGACGATGTCGCCGGGGACAGGCGCGTGACCCGAGCTGCCCGAAGACGAAGCCGGCCAGCGTGTGGTAGTCCTCGATCGGCAGATCGGCGCCGAACTCCTCGTTGAAGTCGTCGATCGAGAAGGTGCCATCGACGTGAATCGTGTCCTCGGTTATCCGCTCAACCGACTCGTCGGGTAAGTCGAACTCGTCCTCGATCTCCCCCACGATCTCCTCGAGTAGATCTTCCAGAGTTGCGATGCCCTCCATGCCGCCGTACTCGTCGACGACGATCGCTCACAGACGAGGGGCGGCGTTTCCGCCGCCCCTGCGTTTCTCGAAGTTCGTCAGCCACTACTTACAGATGCTGACCTTCGGCATGCCGTTGCAAAGCCTATTGACAAGCCGCCGAACTGGCTCTGGATCCAGCCGTTACTCGACGAGTAGTGCTGACGTTCGCCTTGGTGATGGGTACCACGGGCAGATAGACGGACGGCATCTTCTTGCCCTTGGCCACGATCGTCCCGTTGATGCCGGGCACCTTCTCGCCATTGACGAGCGCCGCGGCGATCCTAGCGGCGGCAGGCGCCTGCAGGCGGAAGTCCTTGAACGCGGTCACGCCCTGATAGCCCTGGATCACGTTCTGGACGCCCTCCAACGAGGCATCCTGACCGGTGGTCGGCACCTTGCCCTCCAGGTTCTGAGCCTTGAGGGCGGCGATGATGCCTCCCGCCATACCGTCGTTGGCGGAGATGACGCCGTCGACCTTGTTGTTGTTCTGGGTCAGGATCTGCTCCGTCTCAGACTGAGCCAGTCGGCGGGTCCCAACCGCCCCACTGCTCGCCCACGTTGACCGCTTTCCTTCGACGTGAACAGCGGATCGTAGACAGCTGATGAATGCCCGTTTTGACGAAGTGCGCGTTCGCATCGGTCGTCGACCCGTTGATGATCGCGATGTTAGCGCCCGATTTCGTCATGTTCTTCGCCATCCAGCCCGCCTCGACCTTCCCGACCGTGACGCTGTCGAACGACACGTAGTAGGCCAGGTTCTTGCTGTTGATCAGGCGGTCATAGGCGATAACGGGCACCTTCTGCTTCCACGCCTTGTCAACGGTGCTAGCAAACGCCTTGCCGTCAACCGCGGCGACGACCAGCACCTTGGCGCCCTTGGCCAGTGCGCTCTCAGCCTGCGACTGCTGAGTCGCGGGCTTGCCGTTGGCGTTCAGGCTGAGAACCTTCACGCCCGGAACGAGCTTCTTAATCGACTTGATGAAGAGCGGGTTGTCGCTCTGCTCCCAACGCGGCGTCATGTTTTCCGGCCACAGAACCGCTACGAGCGGTGCTGCGGCCTTCTTCTTGCCACCACATCCACTGAGAGATACGGCGGCTATCGAGACGAGTGCCACTCCGGAGTACGACCGCCAACGTACGCGATCGAATCAATCTCGAGATACTCACAACGTTCCTCCTTCCAGCACGCGCTGGCCTCATGCCGTCACACGCGGGTCCGCTACCCGATACCAACAGACCCGGCGAACAGGCCCTTTTTAGTACTTCCCGGGAGAATAATCACTTGATCGTTGCCTCGGGGATAGCGAGACCGAAAGCAGCCGGCAGGGAAGCGCCAATCAATCGCCTGAGTTAAGTTCCTGGAAGCGCACGGCCAAACGGTCGATCCGCGAGCCCTCGACCTCGAGCACCTCGAAGCGCATCCCGTCGTGCTCGACGCTGTCGCCGGGGCCCGGCGCTGACCGAGCTGCCCGAAGACGAAGCCGGCCAGCGTGTGGTAGTCCTCGATCGGCAGATCGGAGCCGAACTCCTCGTTGAAGTCGTCGATCGAGAAGGTGCCGTCGACGTGAATCGTGTCCTCGGTTATCCGCTCGACCGACTCGTCGGGCAGGTCGAACTCGTCCTCGATCTCCCCCACGATCTCTTCGAGCAGGTCTTCCAGGGTGACGATGCCCTCCATGCCACCGTACTCGTCGACGACGATCGCCATGTGCTGGCCGCTGCGGCGGAAGTCGGCCAGAAGCGCCGCCAGGTCTTTCGTCTCGGGCACCAGCTGCGGCTCACGCAGTAGCTCCTCGACCTTCACCCGATCGATCCCGACCTCGTTCATGGCCGAGAAGATGTCGCGCACGTGCAGGATGCCGATGATGTTCTCGAGCGTGCCCCGGTAGACCGGATAGCGCGTGAAGGGCGAGTCGATGACGGCGGCCAGGCACTCGCCGGGCGGCAGCTCGATCGAGAGCGCGACCACCTCGGGCCGCGGCACCATCACGTCGGAGGCTTCCTTGTCGGCGAAGTCGAAGACCTTGTAGAGCATCTCGGTCTCCTCCTTCTCGATCTGGCCGTGCTCGCTCGAAGACTCGAGCAGCATTCGCAGCTCGGCCTCCGACAGCGGCGGCGTCCCCGCCTCGGGGGACTTCATCCCGAGCAACGAGAGCGCCCGCTCGGAGCTTCTCTGCAGCACCCAGATGAGCGGCTTGAAGACGAAGAAGAAACCCCGCACCGGCGCCGAGACCGCAAGCGCGACCCGATCGGAGTAGCTGAGTGCGATTCCCTTTGGAACCAGCTCGCCGACGACAACGTGCAAGAAGGTCACGATCAGGAAAGCGAGCGTGAAGGCGATCACGGTGCCGGTCACGTTGCCGAAGACTTCCGCCAGCACCGGCTCGCCCAGCGCACCGATACCCAGGCTGGTGGCGGTGACGCCAAGCTGCATCGCCGCGATGAATCGCGCCGGCTCGGAGACGAGCCTGAGCACCAAGCGCGCGCGGCGGCTGCCCTGCTCCTCGAGCTCGCGCAGGCGCGTGCGCCGCGCGGTGACGAGACCGTATTCGGCCGCGACGAAGAACGCGTTCAAGAGAACCAGCGCCAAGACGGCTAGAAGCTCGAAGGCCAGGCTCACGACCGCGACTCCGGCGGCTGTTTATGAGGAAGCGACTCGTCGTCCAAGCGAGATCTGCTTTGAGTATATGCGAGCGCCGCCAGTCAGATTCCTCAACCTACCCCCGCGAGGATCGTGACCGCCGATCGACCATCTCCTTGTAAACATGAGTTCTATTGTCACGGCGTGGTGGGACAGCGCCGTGGACCCGCAAGGGTAGATCGGAATCCCCCAAAAGGGGCAGGAATCGGATCCCCCGTACTCAAGTGAGTGGGCGACCGAGCCGATACCGCATCGTGACCGCATACGTACCCGACGCTCGGGTGCCGCGGACGCAAGAGGCGTCAATAAACTCGGCAAGCACAAGAAACGAGAGCCAACCCGTGCCACAGGACATCACCTGCTTGATCGTCGATGACCACGAGGTCGTTCGCGAAGGTCTCAGGCTTTCGCTTTCGCGCGCAGCGCACATCCGCGTGGTCGGCGAAGCGGCCGACGGAGCGAGTGCCGTTGCGCTCGCCGAAAGGCGGCGCCCCAACGTCGTGATCATGGACGTGCGCATGCCGGGCATGGACGGCCTACAGGCAACCCGCGAGATCCTGACCAAGGCGCCCGAGAGCTCGGTTCTCCTCTTCACCGCTCACAACGAGCGTAGCCTGCTCGGACGCGGGCTGGAGGCGGGCGCTAAGGGCTACATCCTCAAGGAGGCGCCGCATCAGACGCTGCTCAGGGCGATCGAGAAGGTCGCCGAGGGCGAGGGATATGTCGATCCGGCTCTGATGCCCACTTTCCTCAACGCCCGCGACAAGGAGGACATGCTGACCACGCGCGAGCGTGAGATTCTCCAGCTCCTGGCCGACGGGATGTCGAACGTGGAAGTGGCAGGAAAGCTCTTCATCAGCCAGGAGACCGTCAAGAGCCACGTCCGCCACATCCTCGCCAAGCTCGAGGCCGATACCCGCACGCACGCCGTGGCGATAGCGCTGCGGGAGTCGATCATCGACTAGTCTCCTGCAGTCGCAACCGATGGAGGGGCGAGTGGCCGGAGCGGATCCGGATCAGGCAAGAAGCGAGCCGGTGCTTGAGAAGAAGCGGCAGGGTCGCGAGCGACGCAAGGGCGAGCGAGAGCGAGCGCGGCTGGCGGACCAGCTGATCGCCGCAGAGCAGGAGGAGCGCAGACGCATCTCGCTCTTCCTCCACGACGGCCCGGTGCAGTCGCTCTCGGGAATCACCCTGATGCTCGACGCGGCGCTGTACCAGCTGTCGAGCGGGGACATCGAAGAGGCGAAACAGATAGTCGAGGCGGTGCTCGAACGGCAGCGCTCGACGATCAGCGATCTACGTAACCTTTCCTTCAATCTCGAGCCGGTGGTGCTGCGCGACCAGGGGTTCGAGCCGGCAGTGAAGGCGCTGGCCGACGACGTCGGTATCGCCAACGAGATCCACATCGAGCTCGAGACCGACTTTGCCGAGAACCTGACCGAGCAGACCCAGGTCGTCTTCTACCAGATCATCCGCGAGGCCTTTCACCAGGCGATTCGACGCGGACCTCCGAACCGTATCGCGGTTGCCCTGCACGAGCTGTCCGACGGCCGGGTGGAGCTGATCATCGCCGACAATGCCCCGGGCGAACGTCGGCGTACGAGCTACGAGACGATCGACGAGCGAGCCCGTGTGCTCGGCGGCAAGGTCACAGTGCGAGCGGCCAGCGGCGGCGGCACGGTAGTGCGAGTCGTCGTCCCGGCCTACGCCGCCGCGCGATAGCGCTACGGCACGGATCGTGAACGACAACCGCGGCGGAAACGCGTCCGACGGTCGTGAAGGTCGCCGTCCCGGCGCGCCCGGACGACCCGCGGCCTGCGTCTACCTGCAGCCGGCCTAGGAAACGTGCTCGTCGGCCCAGGTCGCGACGAGCGGGTCGACCGCATTCACGCCCTGACCGTAGGCGGCGTTGATGCCGACGAAAGCCTGCCACTTGGCCGGGAGAGCATCCTCGGGGAAGATCGCCTCGACCGGGCACTCGGGCTCGCAGGCGCCGCAGTCGATGCACTCCTCGGGATCGATGACGAGTATGCGATCGGCCTCGTGGATGCAGTCGACCGGGCAAACGTCGACGCAGGATCGGTCTTTGACGTCGATACAGGGTTCGGCGATTACGTAGGTCATAGGTACTACTCTAGCGGCGCCGACAACCCTGTCGAAGGAGCGTCGCGCTTCACTCCGCGATCAGCTCAGCGATCAGATCTTCAGCGTTCTCGACCAAGAGCGTGCGATCGACGACCCGATCGAAGCCCGCTTCCTGTGCGGTGCGCAGACTGAAGGGATCGGCGTGGCCGGCGTAGCCGAGAATCGGCGTCTCGGGATAGGCGTCGGCGATTTCGCCCGGCTCGACGCGCGTCACATCGGCGAGGACGAGGTCGGGCGCCTCGATACTCTCGGTTGAGGTCAAGTGATGCCCGGCCAGGAGCTGGCTCAGCTTCCCGGCGAAAAGAGGATCGACCCCGACCAACAGGATCTTCGGCACTCTCGCAGCCTAACACGGTCCGGCCCTCGAACCAGTTCCGAGACAGATGCCCGGCGACGATCGGACGAGCGCTACTGCGGAACGATGAAGACCTGGGTTCCGATCAAGACGTGATTGAACAGCCACTCCGCGTCGGGGATGTACATGCGGATGCAGCCATGGGAAAGCGAATAGCCGATCGAACCCGACTGGGGCGTTCCATGTATCCCGACCCCCGGAGCCGACAAGCCCATCCAGCGCGTCCCGAGCGGATTGCCGGGCCCGGGTGGAACCGGGCTCTCGCCTCGCGCCCAGGCCGAGTTGGGCGGGTACCACCAGGGGTTGGCCCATTTCACGACGATCTCGTAGTGTCCGAGCGGGGTCGGATAGGCCGACTGACCGGTCGCGACCGGGAAACGCCTCCAGAATCGCTCACCCCGGTAGAGGTACAGACGATTCGAGCCACGCCTGATGACTATCACCGGACCGAATTTCGCCTTGATCAGATGTCTAGCGGTCTTCTTCAACGGCAGCGCCAGCGCGAAGCGCCGGTTGGCCGCGAGAGCCGCTCGGATCGCTCGTTGCGACGCCGACACCTTGATCGTGAAACCGGGCCGCCCTTCCGAGATGCGGGGACGCATCTGGCGCAGGAAGACGTGGGCGTCGACCGGCGCTCGGTTGAAGCGCTTGCCGAGCGCGCGCAAGTACTTGTGCAGTTTGTAGTTGTTCACGCTCACCGGAAGCGTCACCGCCGAGCCGGGCGCCGCGCTCTGGGCGACGTTGAGCGCAGCGTCGAGGTTCGCGCTCGCGGAGATCTCGCTCGGAGCCATCGCCACTCTCTTGCTGCCGATGAGAAGCAAGAGCGACTTGTCGAAAGCGGCCTCGATCGCCGCCCTGGCCATATCAATGCCCATTCCCCCAACCGGAACGCCGCCCAAGGTAACGTCGTTGGCGATGACGATCGGCGTCGTCGTCGGGGCGGTCGTGACGGTGGCAGAGCTGGAGGAGCTGCTCGAGGTGTCCTCGGCGGTTTGGGCCGGCGCGGTTGCAACGATCGCGAAGGACGCGACCAATCCCGCGGCCGCCAGCAAGAGTCCGATCGCGAAGCTGGTTTTTTTACTCGATCTCATTGGATAATTCGGAACGCAGCCGCGGGTCGTTCGTGATGATAGCGTCCGCACCTGCCTCTGCAAGCCGCCGACCGGTGCGGGCGTCGTCCACCGTCCAGGCGAACACGGCTATTCCCCGCTCGTGACAACTTCGCACCAGGTCGGCGCTGATGACTTCGTGGTGCAGGGTCACCGCGGCGGCACTTGTCTGCTCGAGCCAACCGCGAATCCGTAGCCGCAGGAGAAGGCGTAGGCCGTAGAGGGCCAGCGGCACAAGCGGCGCCAGCAACCTGCGCTCGGACAGGCGCCGCCTGTCCGCGGGATAGGACAGACTGCGGGCTATCTCGGGAGCAAGCTCGCGCAGGCAAACGAGCTGTCTGCGATCGAGCGAGCAGAGCAGTACCCGCTCCTGGAGTCCGTGCCTGCGCACCGCCTCGATCAGCGAACGCTCGCGGCCTCGGCTCTTCAGATCGATCAGAAGCGGATCGGCCGCAGGGAGCGAATCGGCGAGCTCGAGCACCTGCTCGAGCGTCGCCAGCTCCGGGTCGATCCGCCGAAGCTCGGTCAGCGTGAGTGCGCCGGCTCGGCCGCGGGCAGCCGCGTGACAGAGCTCGTCAAGATCGAGCGAGTGGCCCGCCACGAGCGTTCCGTCGGCGAGCGCCACAACGTCGACCTCGAAGCCGTCGGCACCGTGCTCGAGCGCCAGCTCGAAGGAACGCGGCGTGTTCTCGGGCGCCAGCGACGGGAGACCGCGGTGGCCGATCAACAGCGGCGGTTGATTCCCCATGATCAGAGCCGGTCTCAATGACTTGATCACGGCGCTGTCGGAAGCGTCCGCTCCTCGCCGAGCGAGACACCCTCCCGGGCCGCGTTGACGATCATCCGATCCACGACCCATTCGACCGGCGCGCGATCGTCCGTCCACGGGTCGCGGGCGGGGGCGACCGGGGCGGCCTGGCGCTCGAGCAGGCGAACGAGCGGCCGAAGGCGGGCGGGAGCGGAGCGACGAGCACGAGCGAGCGAGCCGGCCGTGAGCGGGTGGTCGAGCCCGATCACGAGCGCATTGAAGCGGAGCGCCTGCCACGTGTAGACGCGGGGAAAGACGGTGGCCAGCGTGCCTGCCGACTGCTCGACCAGAGCGTGGTCGCGCGGCAACGAGGCGACGTTCAGGGCGACGATCCCGCCCGGGCGCAGGCGCGCTCGAACGAGCTCGTAGAACTCGCGCGTCGCCAGATAGAAGGGTACGTAAGGCTGCCTGTAGGCATCGACGCAAATGACGTCGTAGCGGTAGTGGTGGGCGAGCAAAAACGGCCGCGCGTCTTCGTTGTACAGATGCACCAGGCGACCCGGCTCGAGACCGAAGTAGCGCTCGCCGACCGCGCTGACCTTCGGATCGATCTCGACGCCGTCGATGCGCGCCTGAGGATAAAAGCGGCGGTAGGCGCGGGCGACCGTGCCGCCGGCGTTTCCGAGAATCGCGACGCGCCTCACCGGGTGATCGAGGAGGGACGGCGGAGCGAGGAACAGATCCCAGTAGCCGCCCGTGAGCACGCTCGCCGGATCGTAGACGGAGTGGGCCACCACCCCCTCGTTCAGTTCCAGAACCCGCTCGTTTCCGTCTTGAACGACACGAATGAACTGATACGCGGACTCGGTCTCGTAGAGGACGTCGCCGCCGGACCTGATCGTGCCCGGCGGAAGTGCAAGCAGCGCCACGATGCAGGCGACGGGCACCAGGCCCACGCGCCCGAGCGCCAGCGCACTTGTCGCAGCGAGCAGCGCCGAGACGCCGAGAAGCGTGCGCTGAGTTCCGACGAGCGGAATCAAGAGGAGCGCGGGCAGGAAGGTCCCGAGCAGGCTGCCCGCCGTGGAGAGCGCGAAAACCGTTCCCGCCGTCCCGCCCGCCGCAGCGGTTCTCTCGTGCTCCGATGAAAGCCTGATCGCGAACGGCGCGACCATGCCGAGCGCCACGACCGGAGGCGCGAAGAGGATGAGCGCCGCAAAGAAGGAGCCGACAACCGTACCGACCGCCAGCTGCCCGATCCCATTGGCGCCGCGCTCCAGCAGCGGGTGCGCCAGGAACGGAACGATGGCCACGAAGAGCGCCGCCGCGAGCACGATCAAACCGAGCAGGGAAGGGCTCGGCCGGCGGTCGGCGAGCTTACCGCCGAGCCAGTAGCCAAGTGAGAGAGCGGCGAGGATGAGGCCGATGATGTTCGCCCAGACCATGGTCGAGTCGCCGAAGTAGGGTGCGAGCAGGCGCGAGGCGCAGATTTCGGTTGCCATCGAGCCGGTGCCGGCGAGAAAGACGAAAAGGAGCAGAACCGGGCGCCGTATAGCACTGACCTCGTTTTCGAGCGGGACTTGCTCGGTCATCAGCGCGCCCGGACGACCACCACGGCGCAGTCATCGAAGAGCGGCCCGGCGGCGAACTCGCGGCAGTCGGCGAGCACGGCATCGGCCAGGTCTCTGGCACCCAAGTGCGAGTGCCGGCTCAGAAAGTCGTCGAGCCGCGGCGTTCCGTATAGCTCGCGGTTGCGACGAGCCTCGATCACTCCGTCGGTGTAGAGGACGACCGCATCGCCCGATGCAAAGGGGATGCGGATCTCCTCGTAACTCTGGCTACCGGCGATACCGAGCGCGAGCCCACCCACCGAGAGAGACTCGACGCTGCCGTCCGCCCGTAGCAGGCGCGGCCGAGGATGACCGGCGCTGGCGCAGGCCAGCTCGGTTCTCGCCGGATCGACCTTCACGTAGATCATCGTGACGAACTTGCCCAGCTCGACCTCCTCGAGCACGACTTCGTTCACCGCGGCCAGGAAGGTGCCGGGCTCGGGATAGCGCCGAGCGAGTGAGCGGAAGGTGAACTTGACCATCGCCATGTCGGCGGCCGCGTCGACTCCGTGCCCGGTGACGTCGCCGAGCGCAACCGCCAGCGCCCCGTCCTCCAGCACCATGAAGTCGTAGAGATCGCCGCCGATGTCGACGCGGGCCGAGGCGGCGTACACGGCTCCAACGTCCAGTCCTTCGATCTCCGGCTCGTAGTCGGGCAAGAGCGAGCGTTGCATGGCATCCGCGAAGGCCTTCTGCTGCTCGTACAGACGAGCGTTGTCGATCGCGAGAGCGGCCTGCCCGACGATTGCGAGCGCCACGTCGATCGTCTCATCGCGAATCGGCTGCTTGGGGCTGAGAGAGATCAGCGTCACAATCGCCAGCACTTCCTTCGGCGTCGCGACTGGAAGCATGATCGCCGTCGAGCCTCGCTCCAGGAAAGGCTCGAGCAGACGCAACGACTCGCCCCCGTCGATCGTCTCGTGGCCGAGGCGTAACGCGAGCCCCTCTCTGATCACGCGAGCGACATTGCCGACTAGTGGAAGCGATCGGCCGAGAACGGCGCGCATCGGTTCGACGAGATCGCCTCTGGCGACGTGAAGAGCCCGTACCTCCACCTTCTCCTGCCGTTCGTCGGGCATGTAGAGAACGGCAACGTCGACTCCCACCAGCTCGGCGATCGTCTTCGCCGCCGCTTCCAGTGTGGTCTGCAGCGACAGGCTCTGCGCGAAGGCGCGTGAGACTTCGTACAGCGCCCGCAACTGAGCCGCCGCCTGACGCTCTGCCCGCAGCGATTGCTCGAGCTCGCTACCGAGCAGGTCGGCCTGCTCGTGCAGGCTCGCTCGATGCACGGCGACTGCGAGCTGATTGCGGAGCGCTACCAGTAGTACGCGCTCGTTCTCGTCCGGAACTCGGTCTTTCGGCGGGTAAAGAGCGAGCAAGCCGATCACCTCTTTAGCCGCCTCGAGCGGAAGAGCGAAGACCGCCTCCACCCCCGACTCGATCAGGAGGTCGCGCACAGGTTCCAGCCTCTTGTCGGAAAGAGCATCGGGAGCGGTTACGCCGCCCGCGAGCTGGCCGTGCGTTAGCGTCAGTTCGAGCAAGCGAGCAGCGAGGCGCTCGTGCGGGCCCTCGAGCCCTCGCGCCGCGGCCGTGCGCAGACCGTCTTCTCCGTTCAGGTAGACGGCGACTCGCTCGATCTCGAGCAGGTCGGCGATCCGCTCGACCGCGGCGTTGACGATCGGCTCAACCCCCAGCTGCGACATGGCTGTCCCGCTGAAGGAGAGAAGCGCCTGCGTCCTCTCCAGCTCCAGGCCGAGATCGCGGCGCAACGCGGCTTCTTCGAGCACCCCGGCGACGCGAGCGGCAAGCGTCTGCAGGGTCTTGAGCTCGCTCTCGCCGGTCTTCGTCCCGTGGCCGAATCTCGCCTCCAGCACGGCGAGCGGCTCGATTCCCAAGGGCAGTGTGAAGGTCAGCCCTCCGGGGAGCTCCTCGCGCAGAGGCTTGCCCTCGTCGAGCGCGCGCTTTGCCCGCTCGCGCGCCGCATCCAGTTCAGCGGAGGAGACTTCCGACGCCGTCCCGAGCTGGACGTCGTGCGGGTGTTCGCCCAGCCAGAGCAGCACCTGGTCGGCTCTCGTCGCCGAGGCGATAAGAACTGCGAGACGCCGCGGTAGGTCGTCGGAATCGAGCGCGGCCACGAGGGCGTCGGCGACCAGTTGTTGCGCGCCCCCGAGCACGCTCGAGTTTCCGTCGCCGGCCGTGACTGTCGTCTCTCCGGCAGGACTGGAGTCGGATTGAGCGCCCGGCTCTGGGGCAGGAACGTAGAGATCGCTCACGCCGATAGTATCCCGCCAATCGCGCACCTGACGCCAAATCGATCGTTACCAGCCGGCCGGGATGAGGCGACCGGCGCCGCCGATCGAGCCGCTCAGTCGCGCAGAGGCGCATCGATAAGCCCTAAACTGGGGCGCTCGTGGGGTATCCATCCCGACAGACGCAGCACGAAGACGATAAACCGCCGATCGACCGTACCGCGATCAGCCGTGCCTATGAGCGCGAGCGAGCGTCGCGGCGAATGCGAAAAGAGCTTGCCCGTGCGCGTAACCGAGCGCACGTGCGCTTTTACGTGACGATGCTGCTCATGCTGGCCGCAGTTGCCGCGATAGCGCTGTTGATCTGGCAGCAGACACAAACCCTGTTCGGTATCTGACCGGCCGATCACGCGCAGTATCGGGCCGATCAAAACCAACAAGCGCCTGCTCGAGTGCCATACTTCCGCCATGCAGACTCCAACTCGACACCGCGCTCATCACGCCGATCCGCGACCGCCGCTGGCTCGCCCCTCGCTGCGCCACCCCGAAGGCTTGCTCCTCGCTCCCGAAACGCTTACCTGGCTGTCGGGCCTCGTGCTCAGCCTCTCCACGTTCATGAGCTGGTACAGCGGCTCTGGCGGCTTTGGCCTCGTTCTGAGCGTGATCGGCTGGAACACGGGCCTGATCGGCAAGATGATTTTCTTCCTCGGTTTGGCGGTGCTCTTGCTCGTAGCGCTGCGCGTGTTTGGGGTTGCGCTGCCGGCCAGCCTCCCGGAGAGCTTGATCGTGATCGGGATCGGGGTTCTCTCCACCATCCTCGTGCTTGTGCGCCTGATCTGGATTCCCGACAGTTTCCTCCCCGCGGACGGCCGCGGAATCGGCATCTGGATTGCGCTTCTGGCGTCGTTCGGCGTGATTGCGGCCGGTCTGATCGAAGCCGGAGAAGAAGTCTAGGCGAAGCCCAGCCCGCCGAGAGTCGGATTCAGAACTCGAATCGATAAGAAGCACTCCGCCGCGTGGCCGCCAGTCGACGGTATTCAGTTTGCTCCGAGTTCTCAGACCGGCAGCACGTCGCGAGCGCTCTCGACCAGGCGCCGGGGGTCGAGCGGATTTCCAAAGTACGCCGCCGCGCCGAGCGAGCGCGTCAGCTCCTCGTTGCTCTCGCTCTCGGCGCTGAAGAGGATCAGTGGAGGGGCCGCCGCACCGTGCCGTTCGCGGAGGTGACGGAGCGTTTCCCAGCCGTTAGCTCCAGGCATGGTCACGTCGACCATGATCAGATCGGGGGGGCTGATCTCGACCAGGTGTTGCGCTTCCTCCGCGTCGCTTGATTCCTCGACCTCGTAACCGGCGGGCTCCAGGCTGGCGCGAACGTACGCGGCGATTCCCGGCTCGTCGTCGATCACCAGTACGATCGGACCGCGGCGGGCGCGCGGGCCAGGCTGCGAGCGGTTTACGAACTGATCGAGGTCGGACTTACGAAAACGACGGTGACCGCCGGGTGTGGTGAACGCGGGCATGCGCTTCGCATCGCACCACTTTCTGAGCGTGCTTTGAGCAACGCCGAGGTACTTCGCCGCTTGACCAAGCGTCAGCCACTCGGGTTGTTCGTCTGCCCCTGGGTGAGGTTGGCTGTGGTTTTGCATCTTCGCCTGGCGTTTCCGGTTCGTGCGTTTTCCGGTGGCTCGGGTAGTTTTGACCGCTTTCGCCGAATGCAAACTGGATCGGCGAGAATTCGGCGGGCGCGAAGCCTCGCGGCGACGTGGGGGGAGACGGGTTCCCCGCCTCCCATCCCCGATTCGAGCCTAACGGGAAAAGGCGCGCCGGTCTCGATCGAGATAGGGTCGAAAGTGCGCTTCTTCCGGCCGTTGCCAGGGTCGCGTGTCAGGGTTTCGCGCTAGTAATGGTCACGAGGCGCAGCGTACGTTCACAAGTCTGTGTGCCTTGCGCCCCAGAGCCCCGATCGAGCGCCAGTCCGAGTGCCGCCCCGAGCGCGAATACGGCGATCGCCGCCAGCACGAGAAGCGCTCGGCGCACCCATGCAGAGCGCGGTTGCTCACGGCGGTTTCGCTCGGAGGGGTGGGGCTGTTGTGATTGGGTCACGGTAGGTAGTCGATCGCCGCGCGCGTGTACAGATGGAAAGCGGCGTCGAGCACGATAGCCAAATCGCGCGCCCAGCCACGAACCGCCGAGCGCTCGGCCATCACATCAGCCGCCCAGCGCTCAGCGCTGCCGTAGAGCTCGACCGCCTCGGCGAGAGTGAAGGTCTGACCGATTCGCCGCCTGAGCTCGTCAGAGATCGTCTCCAGCTCGAGGTAGAGGCGATCGGCGGCAACCGATCCGGCGACCAGCGCCTGGAAACGCCGATAGCCGTCCTGCCATTGCTGGCGCGATGCCTCGATGGTCGCGGACACGTCGGCGATGATACTCAGCGGATCTCTACGACGGGCTGGAGCCGGTTCCGCATGCTCCACCAGAGTCACAGCTCGCGGGCCAGAGCGGATCGAGTTCGGCGATGATGCCCTCACCGAGCTTGTAGCCCGGATTACCGAGCGCGAACGCGACGTGAGCATGGAGGCATTTGAGCTTGCCGCTGTTCGCGCAGCCGCCGATGCCCAGGTCGAGCGAGGCGCCGCCGTCGACCATCCGATCGACCGACCGCGCCAACTCCCTGCGTCGGCGGCGCTGTTTGCGGTTGGCCTGCCAGACGCTCAAGCGCAGGCGACGGTTCGCTCGTACACGCTCGCCCCAACGTTCTACTCCGCCCGCCGCCTCCAGACGAGCGACCGCCGCGACAAGCTCCGGACAGGTCAGGTAGAAACCGGTGGGAAAGGGCTTTCCGTCATCGTCATACGGCCACTGCTCGCTGACTGCGGGACGCCCAAACGGGCAACGCGCGGCAACGCGTAAAAAGACACGGGGCTCTCGACCAATCTGGGCGGCGACGATCGACCTGTCGTCCACGACGGCCATGTTACTTGCGCCGCCCGAGGCCCGCTCTCGACTACTCGGCTCGCTCCGGCGATGCCGGGAACGCGAAATGCGCGCTCGCCGGCGTTCAGCGGCCGGTTCGGGTCTGATTCCGCCAGGCGTCGATCCCTTTCACGATATACAGCTTCTCCCCGGGTTTGACGTAGAAGAGGCGCCGTGCCCTGCGTTCGACCGCCTCGGTCGTCTTGGCGCGCCTGAGCTTCTGCGCCAGCTCGTCGTGCTGCAACCTGAGTTGCGCGACGCGGGCGTGCTCGCTGCGTACCAGCTCGCGCTTGTCGTAGTAGGAGCGAAGCGGCCCCGCATATAGGAGAGCTATCAACACTACGAGAGCCAGCAGGACAACTCGGCGCGCGCTCGACCGCTGCCGCCCGCGGTGGGCGCGCGCCGCTCGTCTGGACTTCGTTCGTTTCCCCTTGCTGGACACGGCTTGGAAAAGTTCTAAGCCGTGTCCGACTGTCCTGCCGTCGAAGACTCCCCCACCGGCTTCAGGATGGAGCGAGGGGCCGGAATAACCCGGCCCCTCGCTCCAGACGGTGAATTTCGATTCAGCCGCTAGTGCCCGGCCCGCGGGAAAGATCCCCAACCGGGGTAGACGGCCTTGTCGCCCAGTTCTTCCTCGATCCGCAGGAGTTGGTTGTACTTGGCGATCCTGTCGGTGCGGCAGGGGGCGCCCGTCTTGATCTGGCCGGCGCCGGTGGCCACGGCCAGATCGGCGATGGTGGCGTCCTCGGTCTCGCCCGAGCGATGCGAGATGACGGTGGTGTAGCCGTTCTCGTGCGCCAGCTTGATGCAGTCGAGCGTCTCGGTCAGCGTGCCGATCTGGTTCAGCTTGATCAGGATCGAGTTGGCGACGCCGCGCTCGAAGCCGAGCTTCAGGCGCTCGACGTTGGTGACGAAGAGGTCGTCGCCGACCAGCTGGATCTTGTCGCCCATCCGCCGAGTCATGTCGCTCCAGCCCTCCCAGTCGTCCTCGGCGTGCCCGTCCTCGATCGAGACGATCGGGAAGCGTGCGCACAGCGAGGCGTACAGGTCGGTCATCTCGCTCGGGCTCAGGTTCTTGCCCTCGCCCTCGAGCACGTAGCGGCCGTCCTTGAACACCTCGCTCGAGGCCGGATCGAGCGCGATCGCGACCTTGTCGGCGTGACCGGCCTTCTCGGCCGCCTGGACGATGACCTCGATCGCGGCCTCCGTCGAAGGCAGGTCGGGAGCGAAGCCGCCCTCGTCGCCGACGCCGGTGGCCAGGCCGCGCGAGGAGATGACGCCCTTGAGCGTGTGGTAGACCTCGGTCGCGATCTGCAGCCCCTCGGCAAAGCTCGAGGCGCCGACCGGAACGAGCATGAACTCCTGCAGGTCGATCGAGTTCTGGGCGTGGACGCCGCCGTTGATGACGTTCAGCATCGGCACCGGCAGCGTGTTGGCGCCCTCGCCGCCGAGCCAGCGGAAGAGGGAAACGCCGGCCTCGTCGGCCGCGGCCTTGGCGACTGCGAGCGACGCGCCGAGCACAGCGTTGGCGCCCAGGCGACCCTTGTTGGGCGTGCCGTCGAGCGCAATCAGCTTCTCGTCGATCGCGCGCTGATCGTCGGGATCGGCGCCCGCGAGGGCAGCGGCGATCTCGCCGTTGACGTTGGCGACCGCCTTGGTCACGGCCTTGCCGAGGTAGACGTTCTTGTCACCGTCACGAAGCTCGACCGCCTCGTGCACCCCGGTGGAGGCACCGGAAGGAACGATCGCCCGGCCCTTGCGTCCGGACTCGAGCACGACGTCGACCTCGACCGTCGGGTTTCCGCGCGAGTCGAGAACCTGGCGGCCGCGCACTGAAGCGATCTTGCTACTCATCTCGTTTTCTCCTTTGCTTGATCGAAATATGAGTCCTGTTCCGCGAGCGTGAGCACGGAAAAATCCTTTCCGTCAGCCTCGGCGAGCGAGGCGGCAAGCTCGACGCGATCACGAAAGCGACCGGCCGCTTGCCTGAGGGCCAGCTCGGCATCAACGCGTGCGAGCCGGCTGACGTTCACGCAGGCAAAGAGTACGTCACCGATCTCCTCAGCGACGCGGTTGTCGGGCTCCGCCCCGGGAGCGGGCTGTCCGGCCGCGTCGGTCGCCTCGACGAGCTCGTCCAGCTCGGAGGCAAGATCGGCCAGCGCGTCGGAGAGCTTCCCGTAGTCGAAACCGATAGCCGCTGCCCTTTGCTGCACCTTGCGGGCGAGCAACGGCGCCGGCAGCTCGCGGCTGACGTCGTGGAAGATCCCCTCGCGGCCCTCCTCGCCGGCCTTGATCTTCTCCCAGTTCTCGAGCACGCGCCCGGCCGTCTCGGCCTCGACATCGCCGAAGACGTGGGGATGCCGGCGCACAAGCTTCTCGTGGCAGCGTCGCGCCACCTGCTCGAGGCTGCCCTGTCCTTGCTCCTCGAGCAGGAGCGAGAGGAAATAGACCTGAAAGAGTAGATCGCCGAGCTCGTCAAGCTGCTTGGCGGCGTCGCCCTGGAGCACCGCGTCGGCCACCTCGTAGGCCTCCTCGAGCGTGTGCGGAACGATCGTGGCCGCGGTTTGCTCACGATCCCACGGGCACTCGCGGCGCAGGCGCTCGGTGAGACGCTGTAGATCGAGCAGCGCTTGTGCCAGATCGCTCAGGGTCGCCTCCGCGGCCGAGGCTTCTACGGCGTTGTGGTCGTAGCGACCGTCGACGAACTGGTCGTCGTGGTCGGCTTGTAGTTCGGAGCGTAGTTCGTGTTCGCAGCCGCGAACTTATCCGCCTTCGCGACCCAGTCCTGTACCGCCTTGCTCTGCGTCGTGCTGAGCAGGGTCTGACGAATAGTGGGCGTGGCCTCTTTGAGCGAGCGTAGGTGCGCCTTGGCGATCGGCCCGGTGGGGAGAATGATGTGCCAGCCAAAGCTCGTCTTGACCGGCTTGGAGTATGTGCCGGTCTTGAGATCGCTGAAGAGAACGTCGGCGAACGGCTTCACCAGCTTCTTCTGCTCCATGACGCCGAGCTTGCCGCCGCTGACCTTCGAGGCCGTGTCGATCGAGTACTTCTTGGCCAAGGTCGCGAAGTTGGCGCCCCCCTGCAGCTGCTTGTAGATGTTGTCGGCCTGGGCCTTCGTCTTGACCAGGATGTGAGAGACAGGACGGCTCTCGCCGATCTCGTACGAGCTCTTGTGCGAGTTGTAGTAGTCCTTGATCTCGCTCGAGGAGACCGAGACGTTCTTGATCAGCTCCGCATAGGCGGCCTGGTCGATGAGGTTCTCGCGAATGCGCGCCTTGAGTTGCTGCTCGGTCAGGTGCTCCTTGGCGAGCGCGGCTTCGTATTTTGCCTTGCTGCCCCCGAACTGTTGCTTGATCACCTGGGCGACGTTTGCGTTGACCTGAGCGTCGGTGACTTTTACGCCTATTCTCGTGGCCTGCTGAATGATCGCGCTACGGTGGACGAGATAGGCGATCGCCTGATCCTTGAGCGTCTGATAGCTCTTGCTCCCAACCGCCGGGAACGGCTTCTTGGCCGCCAGATACTGCGCCTTGGCCTGATCCATCAGAGAATTGAACTCGGCGACGGTGATCGGGACGTTGCCGACGATCGCTACCGCGCCGGCAGGAACCTCTTTCTGCTTCGAGCTTCCGCAGGCCGCGAGCGCCGTCGTCGCAACAAGCGCAAGAAGAAGAGAAAGGATGAGTCGCCGAGTTCTCATGTAGATAAGCGCCTGCAATAGGTCACGCTCGGCGCGCGGCGAGTATAGCAACGAGCAATTCCCTCGCCGCGGAGAAAGTGGCGCCGCGCAGCGTCAGCTCTCGCTTGGATGAGCTGTAGACGGCGGTTCCGACCCGGGTTTTCAACTCGCGCAGCTCGCCCGAGCCGAGCACGAGCGGACCGACGCTGACGCGACCGTCTCGGTAGACGAGATAGTCGGCTTCGATCTGCACCAGACCGAGCTTCGCCCACTGGATCGCGAAGAGGTTGGCGACCGGCTCCGGCAGCGGGCCGAAACGGTCCTCACAGGAGGCCTCCAGCTCGCCCAGCTCATCCTCGTCCTCGACCAGGGCCAGGCGCCGGTGCAGATCGATCTTGAGCGCTTCCGACGAGACGTAGCCGGCGGGGATGTAGGCGTCGATCCGGGCATCGACACGAAGTGGACGAGGCGTGGCATGGCGCCTGCCGGACAGCTCGGCCACTGCCTCTTCGAGCATCTCCACGTAGAGCTCGAACCCGACCGCGGCCACGTGGCCTGATTGCTCGTCGCCGAGCAGCTCGCCGGCTCCGCGCAGCTCCAGATCGCGCATGGCGATGGCCAGACCCGCTCCCAGCTCGGTGTGGTCGGCCAGCGTGGCCAGGCGCGAGCGAGCCTCGGGCGAGAGCTCCTCGGCGCTGGGATAGAGAAGGAAAGCGTGGGCGATCCGGTCGGAGCGACCGACGCGGCCACGGATCTGGTAGAGCTGGGCCAGCCCGAGAGTATCCGCCCGCTCGATCACGAGCGTGTTCGCTTGCGGGATATCGAGGCCCGACTCGATGATCGTCGTGGCGACGAGCACATCTGCCTCGCCGTGCAGGAAGGCGAGCACCCTCTCCTCGAGCTGGCGCTCGCGCATCTTTCCGTGGGCGACCAGAATCTCGAGACCGGGACAGAGCTGGCGCAGGTGCTCCGCCGCGTCCTCGATCGTCTCGACGCGGTTGTGCAGGTAGAAGGACTGGCCACCGCGTGCGTGCTCCCGTTCGAGCGCACTCCTGATCAGCTCCTCGTCGTAGACCCCGACGTAGGTTCTGATCGGCCGGCGTCCCTCCGGCGGCGTCTCGATCGTCGATATGTCGCGCAAGCCCGCGAGCGACATGTGCAGGGTGCGCGGGATCGGGGTGGCGCTGAGCGTGAGCACGTCCACCTCCAGCCTGAGCGAGCGCAGAAGCTCCTTCTGCGCGACTCCGAAGCGCTGTTCCTCGTCGAGCACCACGAGTCCGAGATCCTTGGCGATCACGTCGCGCGAGAGAACGCGATGCGTGCCGATGAGCACGTCGATCTTGCCCTCGCGATAGTCGGCCAGGATGCGCCTGGTCTCGGCGGGCTTGCGGAAGCGGGAGACCATCTCGACCCGCAACGGGAAGTCGCGGTAGCGCTCGCGGAAGGTGTTCCAGTGCTGCTCGGCGAGCACCGTGGTCGGAGCCAGCACGAGTGCCTGACGGCCGTTCAGCGCGACGGCGAAGGCGGCGCGGACGGCGATCTCGGTCTTGCCGAAGCCGACGTCGCCGCAGACCAGCCGATCCATCGGACGCGGCGCCTCGAGATCCTCCTTGACCGCCTCGATCGCCCGCTCCTGGTCGTCGGTCTCGCGGAAGGGGAAGCTGGCCTCGAGTTGCTCCAACCAGGCCTGATCGAGATCGTAGGCGACTCCTTCCACCCTCTGGCGCTGGGCGTAGAGCGAGAGCAGCTCGCCGGCCAGTTCGTGCACGTTGACCCGCGCGCGCGACTTGAGCAGTTGCCAGGCCTTACCGCCGAGCTTGGAGAGAGCGGGCGCTTTGCCGTCGGCTCCGATGTAGCGCGAGACCTTGCCGATCTGCTCGTGCGGAACGTACAGGCGATCGTCGCCCTTGAAGGCGAGCAGCAGGTAGTCGCGGGTAACACCGGCGACTTTCTTCGTCTCGAAGGCGATCAGCCTGCCGACTCCCTGGTCTTCGTGCACAACGTGGTCGCCCGGACGCAGGTCGGAGAAGGACTGCAGCGCCCGCCCAATGCGCGGCGCCGCCCGCGACGGCCGCTTGCGGAAGACCTGGCTCGCCGGTAGGAGAACGAGACCGAGCTCCCGCCAGACCAGCCCGCGCCGGGCGGGCGAGACAGCGAAACGTAGATCTCCCTCGCGCGCCAACTCCTCCCCCTGCTCGAGCAGCGGCGCGGCGAGCGAGCGCAGGCGGCCACCGGTGCGCAGCGCCTCGCCTCGATGCGCAAAGGCGACGACAACGCGCTGGCCGGAGCGCACGAGCGAGCCGAGATCTCGCTCGGCCTCGCTCAGTCCGCGTGCGGCGACGGCCGGCCGCTGCGCCTCGAACGAAAAGGACTGCCCGCTCGGAAACGGATCGAGCTCGCTCACCCCGTCCAGCGGCAGCGGATCGATCTCGAGCTCTTCGCGCCAGACTCGCTCGACCTCCTCGCGCTGCCAGACGAGATCGGGCGCCGAGGTAAGCGGCGAGACGAGCTGCTCGAGAGGCGCCGTATCTCCTCCCTCCTCCTCGAGCGCCGCGAGATCGACCAGGAGCTCGGCCGCCGGCTGGACCAGCACCTGCTCGACCTCGTGCAGGGTGCGCTGCGTGAAGGGCGAGAAGGCGCGCATCTGCTCGATCTCGTCACCGAAGAACTCGATCCGCAGGGGATCGCGACCGCTCGCGGGAAAGACGTCGACGAGGCCACCCCGAACGGCGAACTGACCGCGCTCCTCCGCCCGCTCGACCCGTTCGTATCCTGCAGCCGCGAGATCGAGTGAGATCTCTTCCAGGCTCTTCCTTTCGCCGACGCGAAGCCGAATCGCCTCGGGCCTGAGCTGCGGCGGCGGCATCCCCTCGGCTATCGCAGTCGCCGAGACGAAGATGAGCCCGGCCGCGGCCAACACCTCCAGCGCCCGCGCCCGCTCGCCGATCAGGTGCGCCGCCGGCAGCAGCCCGGAGTCCCAACGAACACCGCGACTTGGCAGAAACGCGACTCTCTCTTCGCCCACGAACCAGCCTGCGGCCTCGGCGAGATCGCGCGCGTCTTCGTCGTCGGCGACGAGAACGGCCAGCCCCCGCCCGAGCTGTTCGTGCAGCGCGCCGACCAGGAGCGGCAGCGCCGGCTCGGATACGCGCACCCGAGCCGGAAGGGCGGCGATCAGGGCCGAGAGGCGCTCGTGGCCTGCGAGCTCTCGTACGAAGGCGTGAAGAACTGGGCGGTCGATAGCGTCAGGGCGGTCCATAGCTTCAGCGGGACTTTCGCCCCGCAGGAACAGTGTAGCCAGCGCCGATCTCTCCCCCGGCTCGCCGGAAACGCGCCCGGCCCTCGGCGCGAAGACGTCAGAGATCGCGCTCGTTGAAGCGGGCCTGAGCGATATCGAGGCCCTCGCCCGCGAGCAGCTCGACGGCGTCCGCGGCGCGAGAGACGATCGCCTCCACGTCGCTGTCGGGATCGAAATTCGAGAGCACGAAATCGGCGACCGAACGTCTATCGCCGCGACCGGGCCGGCCGACTCCTACGCGGAGACGGAGAAACTCCTTCGTCTTCAGCGTCGCGGCGATCGAGCGCAGACCGTTGTGCCCGGCAAGGCCACCGCCCAGCCGCAACTGCAGGCGCCCGGGCTCCAGGTCGACCTCGTCGTGCACGACGAGCAGATTCTCCGGCTGCAGCTTGAAGTAGTTCACCGCGGCGGCCACCGAGCGGCCGGACTCGTTCATGAAGGTCTCGGGCGCAAGCAGCGCAACCCGGCGTTCCCCCAGCCTCGTCTCGGCCAGTCGCCCGTGGAACTTGGCGCGGAAGCGCGCGTCGTGACGCCGGGCCAGTTCCTCGACGACCAGAAAGCCGACGTTGTGACGGTTGCGGGCGTACTCCCGCCCGGGATTGCCCAGACCGGCGACGAGCAGCTCCAGCGTCGAGACCGACTTGCCTCGACGAAACCAGCCCATCTACTCGGAGGGAGCCTCGGCCTCGCCCGCCGGAGCCTCGCCTTCGGCGGCTTCGCCCTCGCCTTCCTCGCCTTCCTCGCCTTCCTCTTCCTCCTCGACCTCTTCGACCACGAGCGAGGGAAGGGTGACGCTGACGAGCAGAGTCTCGGCGTCGTCGAGGAAGACGACGCCCTCGGGCGGCGTCAGATCGGAGAGGTGCAGCAGGTCGCCGATGTCGAGCGAGCTCACGTCTACCTCGATCTGATCGGGGATCTGAGCCGGCAGCGCCTCGACGTTGAGCTCGCGCGCCGACGGGGTGACGACTCCGCCCGCCTTCGCGCCCGGCGATTCGCCCACGAGCGTGATGCTGACGCTGGATTGAATCGCCTGATCGAGGCGAATGACATGGAGATCGACGTGCAGCAGGGCGCCGCGAACCGGATCGCGCTGGTAGTCCTTGAGAATCGCCGAGTGCGGCTTCTTCTCGTCGCCGACGACGACATCGAGGATCGTGTGCGATCCGTGCTCGCCGGTAAGAGCGTGGCGCAACTCCGCCTCGGGCACGACGAATGCGCGTGGCTCGAACGACCCCCCGTAGAGGACGCCGGGTACGAGCCCCTGCTTGCGCAGGCGCCGATTGGCAGCGCTTCCGCGTTGCGATCGTTCTTGAACTTCGAGCTTTACTCTCTCAGCTGCCACGGCGCCGAAGTGTAGCGACCTGAGCGCATCGCGCGCCCACTGAGGTGATGGGGCTCACGCCATCGGCACTTCTTCGATCGACGCCGGCGGGGGAACCGACTCCGCGCGGCAACACCCGGCCGCACAGAACGTCCACGACGCCCGCCAGCTCAGCTCCCGGCGATAACAGGCAGCTCGATGCGCAGCAACGCTCCGCCGTCGGCCGGCCGCTCGACCGATACCCGGCCGCCGTTCGACTCGGCCACCTGGCGCACAATCGCCAGCCCGAGCCCCGAGCCGGGAAGCGCCCTGGCCGACGGAGCACGGTAGAAGCGATCGAATACGAGCGGTAGATCCGCGTCGTCGATTCCCTGTCCGTGATCGCGGACGCTCACCACGCCGCCACTCACCTTGACTTCGATCGGCGCCTCGGGGGGGCTCCACTTGCAGGCGTTGTCGAGCAGGTTCGCGACCGCGCGCTCCAGCCGACTCGGCACTCCACGAACAAGACAGGGCTCGAGCTCGAGCCTGAACTTGCTCGCGGGCGAAAGCTTCCGCGCACGCGCAACCGCCTGCTCGACGAGCAAGTCGAGTCGCACGTCCTCGACGTCCAGATTGGGCTCGACACCGCGGGCGAGATCGACGATGTCGGTGACGAGCACCGCCAGCTCGTCGATCTGCTGGCTTACGTCGCGCAGAATCGCCGCCCGCTCCTCCGCCGGCAGTTCGGCCCGGCGTAACACCTCGATGTTCGTCTTCGCTGTCGTGAGCGGCGTTCGCAGCTCGTGCGAGGCGTCGGCGACGAGCTGGCGCTGAGAGCGGAGCGAGAAATCGAGCGCCTCGAGCATCGTGTTGAAGGATTTGGCCAGGCGCGCCAGCTCGTCGCGGCCGTGCATCTCGATACGCCGAGAGAGGTCGCGCGTTCGAGAGACGTACTCGCTGGTCTCGGTCATATTGCGGACCGGTCGCATCGCAGCGCCGGCGATCATCCAGCCGAGGACGGCAGCCAGGCCGATTCCGCCCAGTCCCACGACAAGTAACGCGACCGCGATCAGCCTTAACGGATCGGTGACCGACGCAGCAGACCGGGCGACGAGAAGAGCACAGGTGGGAGACAAGAAGGATGTCCGGACGCGAATCTGTTGCCTCTTTGCGCCTGGAGCTCGGGAAAGCCGGACCGAGATGGTGCGGGTGATGGCTTTGTGCCTGTGGCCGCTGGCTACGCTCCTATCCGCTTTGCTCACGGGAAGGTAGACCTTGTCGGGCAAGCCATAGGTCTTCTGCACCTCGCCCTTCGGCGGCCCGATCGTCTGATAGTAGCCGCCGAGCCTCCTCACAAGCGATCTCGTGACGTTCACCTGGCAGGTCGTCGGCTTGAAGCCCTGCCGGAATGACGTGGCCTGAGCGGCACGGTCTTTCAGCGAGTTGTCGAGCTCGTTGTAGAGCTGATTGCGCACGGTGAAGTAAACGGTTCCCGAGACCAGCGCGATCGCCGAGGCCACGGCCAGCGCCGACACGACGATCAGGCGCGTGCGAAAGCTCATCAGCACCCGCCCTTAGCCGGCGTCGCGAAGGATGTAGCCGATGCCGCGCACGGTGTGGATCAAACGCGGCTCTCCACCGGATTCCGTCTTACGGCGCAGGTAGCCGATGTAGACCTCGAGCGAGTTGGAACTGGGACCGAAGTCGTAGCCCCAGACCCGCTCGAAGATGATCGAGCGCGAGAGAACCTGGCGCGGGTTGAGCAAGAACAGCTCGAGCAGTAGGAACTCCGTTCGCGTGACCTCGATCAGGCGATCGCCGCGATGCACCTCGTGGGCCACCGGATCGAGAACAAGATTCGCAAAGCGGAGGACCTCGTCGCTGTGGCTACCGGCTCGGCGCAGAAGGGCGCGCAGGCGGGCAAGCAACTCCTCGAGGTCGAAGGGCTTGGTGACGTAGTCGTCGGCGCCGGCGTCGAGCCCGGCGATTCGGTCCTCGACCTCGACACGAGCGGTGAGCATCAGCACCGCGGTCTTGTCGCCCGAGGCGCGTAGGCGGCGACAAACCTCGAGCCCGTCGATGCCCGGCATCAGCACATCCAGCACGATGGCGTCGATATCGTTGCCGGCAGTCTTCATCCGCTCCAGCGCCAGAGCGCCGTTCTCGAGCGTCTCCACCTCATAGCGCTCGACCTTGAGTGCCCGCTCGAGCGCCTCGCGCAGGGGCTGCTCGTCGTCTACTACGAGAATCCGCATTGGCTAAGTCTGACGTTTTCGACGGTCGTAGGCCAATGAGAAACGTCCGAGAGGGTTTCTTCGCGATCTTCCTTGCTCTTCCCGGTGTCTATCGAGCTCCGAGTCTGCGCCGCGGTGTCGAAAACCTGCGACAGGAAATCGTGAGATTTCCTGTCGTTTAAAAGAGCTGATTCTCGCCCGCGAAGATGGCCGAGACCGAGCCGTCTGTGAAGACGCTCAAGATCGTCTCGGCAAGCAGCCCGGAGACCGGTAGGACGGCAAGCGCGTCGGGCTGGTTGAGAGGATCGATCGGCACTGTGTCGGTGACGACGATCTCGGCGAGGTTCGCGCCGGCCAGCTTCTCCATCGCGTTGCCGGCGAAGTGCCCGTGGGTGGCGAAGACGTGCACGCTGACGGCGCCCGCCTCCTTCAGCGCCTCGGCGGCGGCGATAAGCGTGCCGCCCGTGACGATCATGTCGTCGCCCATCAGAGCGACCTTGCCTTCGACGTCACCTATCACCTGGGTGACCGCGGCCTGGTCGTGGGCCGGCCTGGTCTTGTTCATCACCGCCATCTCGCAGGCCAGCATCTGCCCGAACTTGCGCGCCATCTTGGCCCGACCGGGATCCGGCGAGACCGAGACCACGTCGTCGCCCGAAAGACCTTTGTCGCGGAAGTACTGAGCGAAGAGCGGCAGCGCGGTCATGTGATCGACCGGGATGTCGAAGAAGCCCTGAATCTGACCGGCGTGCAGATCCATCGTGAGGACGCGGTCGACCCCGGCATCCTGGAGGAACTCGGCTACCAGCTTGGCCGAGATCGGCTCTCTTGGTGCGGACTTCTTCTCCTGGCGCGAGTACGGGAACCAGGGCATGACCGCGGTGATGCGCTTGGCCGAAGCGAGCTTGGCCGCCTGCGCCATCAAGAGCAGCTCCATCAGGTTGCGGTCGACCGGCGGACAGCCCGTCTGCACGAGGAAGACGTCGCTACCGCGAATCGACTCCAGGTAGTGGCAGTAGGTCTCGCCGTTGGCGAATGTCTCGAGCTCGACCGCGCCCAGCTCGATCCCGAGCTTGTCGGCGATGTTCTGCGCCAGCCCCGGGTGCGAACGACCGGAGAAGAGCATCAACCGCTTCGACGGACCGCGCTCGATCCAGCGCGGCTCCGGTTGCGGATCGACCGTCATGGCCTCCTCGAGATCCTCCACCTGGGCGTCATCAGTCGCCATCTGACTCACGAGCGTAGTCCTCCTTGTTCTGCTGGCGCGCACGTGCGATGGCAAGTGCGCCGGGCGGAACATCGTCTGTGATCACCGAACCTGCTGCAATAACCGCGCCGTCCCCAACCTCGACCGGGGGCACGAACGAGTTGTGCACACCGGTACGAACGTTGCGCCCGATCTTCGTCTTCTGCTTTCCCGGGCCGAGCTCGGGGCGGTAGTTGGCCGTGATTGCGCCGGCCGCCACATTCGCCCCGGCGCCCACCTCGCTGTCGCCGATGTAGGAGAGGTGCGGCACCTTCGCTCCTTCGCCGACGTGGGAGTTCTTGATCTCGACGAAGGTGCCCGCCTTGGCTCCCGCCTCCAGCACCGTTCCCGAGCGCAGGTAGCAGAACGGGCCCACCGTTACGTATTCACCGATCTCGGCGTCGACGGCTACGACCTGCGGCCCGACCTCGGCGCCCGAGCCCACGCGTGTGCGACCTCTGAGCGTGCAGAAGGGATGGATCGTGGAGTCGGGCCTGAGCTCCACGAAGGGCTCGATCCAGGTCGAGCCGGGATCGACGATGGTGACGCCTGCGTCCATGTGCGCTCTGTTGATTCGATCGCGCAGGATAGCCGCGGCCCCCGCCATCTCGGCCCTGGTGTTGACGCCCTCGGCCTCGATCGGGTCTTCCGCGATATAAGCGCTCACGGGCTCGTTTTGAGCGACGAGCGAGCGAATCGCATCGGTCAGATAGAGCTCGCCCTGGACGTTGGCCGGCTTTAGCTGCTGCAGTGCCGGCCAGAGCTTCTCGGCCTTGAAGACATAGATCGAGGAGTTGACCTCGCGCACGGCGAGCTCCTCGGGCGAGGCGTCGCCCGCTTCGACGATGGCGCTCAGATGCCCCTGCTCGTCTCGGAGCACGCGACCGTAGTTGCGGACGTCTTCCGGGCAAAAGGAGAGCACGGTTGCGGCTGGCTTTCGCTTCCCGATGTGTCTCGACGAGCTTGCCCAGCAAGGCGGACGTGAGCAAAGGGGTATCTCCCGAGAGAACGAGGATCTCGTCCGCCTGTCCTTCCAGTAGTTCGCGCGCCGAACGCACGGCGTCGCCGGTGCCCAGCGGTCGCTCCTGAACGGCCACGTCGAGCCCGGGAAAGAGATCGGCCGTGGTCGACGAGGTGACGACCACGACCCGAGCGAGCTCTAACTCCTGCGCGGCCGCCAGTACCCAGTCCACCATCCGCCGGCCGAGAATCGGATGCAAGTGCTTAGGCAACGCCGATTTCATCCGCGTCCCAAGCCCTGCGGCCATGACGACAGCCCCCGTCTTGTTGGAACCAGTCATCGCGCCCGTTCTTTCCGACCCGCCCGGCTCACGTGCCTATTCTGCCCGGTCCTGCGATCAGGCGCGTCCGCTCACCTGCCGATACGGCCTCGAGGCCGCGCGAGCTAGCTATGCGGTGACGCAGTTTCTTCCCGCCGCCTTGCTCCGGTACATCCGCTCATCGGCGCGAGCGATCAGGGTTTCGAGACTGTCGTCGGGCTCGGGAACGGTGGCGCCGATCGAGACCGTGACCGCGATCTCAGCCGTGTCCGCGCGTAGGCCCGAGTTCTCGACCAGCGAGCGGACGCGCTCGGCAGCGCTGATCAGCCCGGACTCGTCGGCTCCCGCGATCACCATGACGAACTCCTCGCCTCCCCAGCGGCCGATGAAGTCGTGCGCGCGGGCCACTCCCTGAATGGTGCGCGCCACCATCGTCAGAACCTGGTCGCCGAGGGCATGTCCGTGGACGTCGTTGATCTTCTTGAAGTGGTCGACGTCGATGAAGAGCAGAGCGAACGACCATTTGTAGCGCTTCCACTCGCCCAATCGGTCGGCGATCACGAACTCGGCGAAGCGGCGATTGCCGACGCGGGTGAGAGCATCGATATACGCCATCTCCTCCATCTGCTCGGCTCGCTCGAGCGCCTCGGCGCGGGCCGTGTCGTCGTGGAAGGTCTCGACGGCGCCGATGACCTCCCCGTTTTCGTTTTTCATCGGTACGACTCGAACGTTGATCGGCACGCGGTGCCCGTCGCGGTGGTGGAGGAACACCTCCGCGTTCCTTTCCTCTCCGTCGGCCATCGAAGCCGCGAGTGGGCAACCGTTGTGGCAGAGGCGATTCCCCTCTTTGTCGACGTGACCAAGGATGTTCTCGTAACAGTGGCGGCCGACCACGCTGGCGCTGTCGAAGCCGCTGATCGCCTCGGAGCCCTTGCTCCAGTAGATGATCGTCCGCTCGGTGTCGACGAAGTAGACGCCGTCCGAGACGTTGTCGAGTACCCGGCTCAGAAAGCTCGGATCGGCGCTCTCGAAGGCAGCGGGATCGTCGCCCGAAGACACCTCTTCCATAAACGAAAAGTACCTGGTTCGACCGTTCTGGCGCTTTGTCGCGCAGTCGCCGTCGCTGATTGTAACCGCAGCGTGGACCACATGCAGCCGGAAATCGTCTGATTTCCGGCGAGAACACTGGGGCGCCAGGATTCGAACCTGGGATCACGGGACCAAAACCCGTTGCCTTACCACTTGGCCACGCCCCAACGCCGTGACTGTTGAAGAGTATCGCCGGCAGCGCGGCGGTATCGCACCGTCGAACGCGAGTCCCGATCAGCGCCGTTCGGCGAACAGAGAAGCCGCCACCGCGATCGCGAGCACGACGATGGCGACGACAACCAGGGCCACCGCGACAAACGCGAGCACGAATACCAGCACCCCAAGCGCCTGCGAGGCGGCCACTATCCAGGCCAATTCGCGCGACGATCCGGACAACTCCCGGCGAAAGAGCATGTAGAGCGCCAGCAAACAGCCGGCGATCACGAGCGCGAGCCAGAAGTCGAGCGCGCCGACGGCGACGAGGATCGCCTCGACGATGACCAGAGCCAGGGTCAGCTTGTAGCGGTTCGAGCGCAGAAAGCGCTCGCTTTGCGAGCTTCCGTGGTCGATCACCTGATGCTTCTCGGGCAGCACGCCCGCAAAGCTACCAGGACGGTTCGCTGAGCCAGACCTCAGCCACCGCTTCGATCGCCCGGGCCGCCCGCTCGGCCCGCTCGCGTTGCTCGAACAGGCCGTACACCGCCGGCCCGGCGCCGCTCACGTCGGCGCGGAAGGCTCCGAGCTCGAGCAGTCGCGCGCTCAGCGGCGATTCGGCCAGGTCGTTCGGCGGGAGAAGCGCCAGATCGGAGGGTCGGCGCACCGAGTCGAGCGCGCCGAGCAAGGCAGCGCGGCGCTCGGTAAAACCCCGTTCGCCCCGACGCTCGTCGAAGGCACGGTAGACCTCGGCGGTCGAGGACTTGACGACTCCGGCCGGTAGAACCAGAAGAACGCGGTAGTCCTGGGGAAGCGCCAGCGAACGGAGGTCGCTTCCGTCGCCCTGGCCGAATTGAGGACCATCGAGGAGAAAGAAGGCGATGTCGGCCCCGAGCGGCCGCGCGAGCTCGATCAGCTCCTCGCGGGAGAGCGGGCTGTCGAGCGTCGCATTGGCAAGGCGCAGGGCGGTAGCCGCATCGCTCGAGCCGCCGCCGAGACCGGCGGCGATTGGCACCGACTTTCTCGATCGACACCCGCCACCGAGGCCGCAGGCGCGCCTTCTCCGCCAGCGCCTCGAGCGTCGAGCGAACGATCGTGTCCGCCGTGAAGCCCGCGATCTCGAGCGCGGGCGCCGGCTCGAGCTCGATCCGGTCGGCGAGCGCGATGCGCTGGAAAACGGTCGCCAGCTCGTGCTTCCCACTCTCCTGACGCGGGCCCACGACCAGCGCCAGATTCAGCTTGGCCGGAGCGAGCGCGACCGTCACGACAGCGCCTCCGCGAGCACGACGAACTCGGCCGGCGCCAGCGCCTCGGCCCGAATCCGTGGATCGTGACCCGTCCGCTCGAGCATCGCCTCGGCCTCCGCCCGGGAGACGAAGCCTGAGACGGCGAGCGAGTTGGCGAGCGTCTTGCGGCGATGGGCAAAGGCCGCGACAACGAGCCGCTTGATCCGATCGAAGTCCTCGGGCAGCGGTTTGCGCCCGAAGGCGACGAGCGCCGACTCGACCCGCGGACGCGGTCGAAACGCGTCGCGCGAGACGTGATGGAAGACCTCGCTTCTCGGTCGCCAGCTGCACGAGCACCGAGACAGCTCCGTAGGCCTTGCTGCTCGGCGAGGCGAACAACCTGTCTGCCACCTCGCGCTGCACCATCACGCACCACAGCTCGATCTGCGGCAGACCGCTCAACGACTCGACGATCAGCGGTGTGGCGATGTTGTAGGGCAGATTGGCCACCAGCTTCGCGGCCGCGGGAGCAAGCTTCGCCAGATCGAGCGCGAGCGCATCACCGAAGTGGAGCGAGACGTTCTCGCACCCTGCGAGCCGCTCGCGTAGCCGCGACTCGAGCTCGCGGTCGAGCTCGACGGCGTCCACGTGAGTCACGCGCTTGGCCAGATAGGCGGTCAGAACGCCGAGTCCCGGCCCGATCTCGAGCACGCAATCGGTGGAGCTCAGCTCGGCCAGGCGCCCGATCACCCCGAGCTGGTTCTCGTCGACGAGGAAGTGCTGGCCGAGCTTCTTCTTGGCGGTAAAACGCGGCACGCTCATGGCAGTCGGAAAGCCGTGCGGGTATTGGCAGCCGTCCGCTCGCTCAGCTCGGCGACCGGTTCGGCGCGCAGCTCCGCCAATAGCGCGAGTGTGTGGACGACGAAGGAGGGCTCGTTCGGGCGCCCGCGCTTGGGCTGGGGCGCGAGGAAGGGACAGTCGCTCTCGACCAGCAGGCGCTCGGGCGGAACGAGGCGCGCCGCGGCACGTAGCTCGCCCGCGCTCGGATAGGTGACGTTGCCGGCAAAGGAGATGAAGCAGTCGCGCCCGAGTGCCCAGGGAAGCAGCGCCGGCGAGGAGAAGCAGTGCAGGACGATCGTCCCCGGAAAGCGCTCGAGCGCCGCCCGCGTGTCGTCGTCGGACTCGCGGCTGTGAATCACCACCGGCTTACCGATGCCCGCGGCCAGTTCGAGCTGCGCCTCGAGAAGCTCGCGCTGCGCGGCGCGGGGAGCGCGATCGCGGAAGTAGTCGAGGCCGATCTCGCCCAGCGCGACCGCCCGCGGCGAGGCCAGAAGCGCCGCGAGCTCGTCGAGGCGCCCGGCCTCGGCACCGCCCGCCTCGTGGGGGTGGACGCCGAGGATGGCGAACACCTCCTCGAAGCGCTCGGCGACGGCGATCGTCTCGCGGCAGGACTCGATATCGGTGCCGACGCTGAGAATCGTCTCGACGCCCGCGGCCCGTGCCCGCGCGATCAGCTCGTCTGCGGCAGGCTCGCACGCGTCGAGGTGCGCGTGCGCGTCTATCATCAGTGTCCCTTCCAGCGATGCTTCCGAGCCTCTGGGTCGCTGGCAGCAAGCGATGCTGGGACGCAGGGAGGGTTCGCGCTTGGAAGTACGGGCGCGACTGAGGCGGGCGCAGCGCGCCGCGTGATAGCGGGCCGGAGGCCGGAGGGTGTTGCTGGACGGGGCACTAACCCCCTGCCACTTCCTCCATCCGCTTCAGCTCCTCGGCCACGACTTCCTCGGGATCGAGCTTGCGGAACAACGGCTCCGGCTCGAGCAGCTTCTGCCCGACCGGGAGCTCGCTCACCCGCCAGCGCCCGCGCAGAGCGCGGTAGTCGCCGGTCAGGACGAGGTGCGAGTCGCCCTCCTCGGAGTGCTCGACGAACTCGAGCTTTGCGCTGATGTCGTCGCTGTAGCCGAGCAGCTCGTGTAGAGCCTGTGACGAGAAGGGCAGAAACGGCAAGAAGAGCAGCTTCAGGTTGTCGACGCAGCGCAGCGCCACGTAGAGGATCGTCCCCGCTCGCTCGCGCTCCGACTCGATCAGCTTCCAGGGCGCCTGCTCGCTGACGTACTGGTTGGCGAGCCCGGTCAGGCGCATCGCCTCGATCAGCCCGGCTTTGAAGCGGGCCGCCTCGATCTCGGCCCCCACCGATTCGAGCCCGGCCTCGATCGCCGCCAGAATCTGCTCGTCGGCATCGTTCAGAGGCCCGGGCGCAGGCACCTCGCCGAAGTGGCGGTGGACATTCTTGAGCGTGCGATTGACGAGATTGCCCCAGGTGGCGACGAGCTCGTCGTTGTTCCTGCGCACGAACTCCGACCAGGTGAAGTCGGTGTCCTGGCTCTCGGGACCGGCGACGGTGAGGAAGTAGCGAAGTGCGTCGGCGTCGTAGCGCTCGAGGAAGTCCTTGACGTAGATGACCACGCCGCGGCTGGAGGAGAACTTGCGTCCCTCCATGGTCAGGAACTCGCTGGCGACCACGTCGTAGGGGAGCTCCAACTTGCCTTTACCGGCGCCGATCTCGCCGCCCTCACCGTAACCGAGCAGCATGCTCGGCCAGATCACCGTGTGGAAGACGATGTTGTCCTTGCCCATGAAGTAGTAGTGCCGCGAGTCGGGGTTCTGCCACCAGTCGCGCCAGGCGTCCGGCGTGCCGCGGGCCGCCGCCCACTCCACCGTCGAGGAGAGGTAGCCGATGACCGCGTCGAACCAGACGTAGATGCGCTTGCCGGAGTCCTCGCCGTCGTAACCGTCGACCGGGATCGGAACGCCCCAGTCGAGATCGCGCGTGATCGCCCGCGGGATCAACTCGTCGAGCAGGTTGAGCGAGAAGCGGCGCACGTTCGTTCGCCAGTTCTTCTGTCGGTCGATCCATTCGCGGAGCGCGTCGGCGAAGGCCGGCAGATCGAGAAAGAGGTGGCTCGTCTCCTTGAACTCCGGCGTGCTGCCGTCGATGCGCGAGCGCGGATTCACCAGATCGATCGGGTCGAGCTGGCGTCCGCAGTTGTCGCACTGGTCGCCTCGCGCCTCGCCGTAGCCGCAGTGCGGGCACGTGCCCTCGATGTAGCGATCGGGCAGCGTATGCCCGCTGCTGGACGAGAAGGCGCCCATCGCCGTGTGCTCGACGATGTAGCCCTTCTCGTGCAGCGTGCGGAAGACGTCGCGTACGACTCGGTAGTGATTCTGGGTTGTCGTGCGCGTGAAGATGTCGTAGGAGAGACCGAGGCGCCTCAGGTCCTCGCGAATGACCTCGTTGTAGCGGTCGGCCAACTCACGAGATGAGAGCCCTTCTTTCTCGGCCGCGACCATGACCGGCGTCCCGTGCTCGTCGGTGCCACTCACCATCAGCACGTCGTTGCCTTTGAGCCGGTGATAACGGGCGAAGATGTCGGACGGGACGCCGAACCCGGCGACGTGCCCAATATGGCGCGGGCCGCTCGCATAGGGCCAGGCCACCGCAACCAGAATCTTCTTCGCTGTCTCTTTCTCGCTCATCGGATGCTGCATCTTTCTCGAGACTCAACATCATACGAGGCGGCCGGCGGGAACCGTGGAGACGCACGACGACGAGAGCCGCTCCACCAGTCACTGCGAGCAGCAGAAGGAGGAGTGTCGGTACGGAACTCCGGTGCCGCTGCGAATCGCTCGGCCGGGCGCCCGTCGTCGAGTGTGAGCGGATGCTCGGCGCAACCGACGACGGACCTCCCTTTTTGTAGCTCCCGGCGATGCTTGAGTTGAGCAGTGCTGGCGGCGGCCGTCATGCTCGTTTCGCTCGATCTGCTCTTCGTTGCTCGGATCTCGGCGATCCGTTCGGCGCCTCCGGACGAGCTCGATTCGCCGCTGAGCGCCCGTGTAGGTCGAGGCACCTTGACCGCGGGACGCGTTACCACGGCGGTCGAAGCGTCTGCCATCGGCTGAGACTGCCCGACTGCGGCGGTGCCTCTGTTCGCCTCCGACGGCTCCGGCTGTGCCGGCGCCGTACTCTCGGACGATTGCCCGGCGGGTGAAGTCGCTCCGCTTTCGTCACTCACCACGTCTGTCGCCCCGCCTACCTGCCCGCCGGTCGCCTGAGCCCCGTCGTTCACCACCGGAGTGCTCTCGTCGACTGCGGTCGGAGTCGCTTGATCGGCGGTGCCTCTGTTCGCCTCCGACGGCTCCGGCTGTGCCGGCGCCGCGCTCTCGGACGACTGCTCGGCGGGTGAAACCGCTCCGCTTTCGTCACTCGCCCCGCCTGCCTGCCCGCCGGTCGACTGAGCCCCGTCGTCCAGCGCCGGAATGCTCTCGTCGACTGCGGGCGAAGCCGCTTGCTCGGCGGTGCCTCTGCTTACCTCCGACGGCTCCGACTGTGCCGGTGCCGCACTCTCGGACGCCTGTCCGGCCGGTGAAGCCGCTCCGCTTTCGTTACTCATACGTCTGCCTGCCCACCGGTCGACTGAGCCCCGTCGTCCCTCGCCGGAATGCTCTCCTCGACTGCGGCCGGAGCCGCTTGCTCGCCGGCTTGATCGTTTATGACCGGCTTCTCCGTACGCGCGGGCAGAAGCGTGAGGGGATCGATGTAGCCGTTTGGATCGGAGGCGATCCGGATTCCAAGATGAACACTCGCCGGACTTCCGTCGTCCGGGGCCGTCGCGACCGTGCCGACCGTGTCGCCTTCGCTTACGAGAGCGTTCTTCGCGACTCCAATCGAGCCCAGTCCGACGAGAGTGATCGCGTAGCCGTCGCCGGTGCGGATCGTGACAGTGCGCCCGTTTCCGGGCACGGTGCCGGCGAAGGAGACCGTGCCGGCCGCGGGTGCGCGCACGTTCGAGCCGGCGTCGGCAGCAATATCGACGCCGCGGTGCTGACCGCCGGCGTAGGGATCGTCGCCCAGCGAGAATGCACGGATCACCTGACCGTCGGCCGGCCAACTCCAACTCGCCGCCGGAGCGGCCAAGGTCATCGCGGCCAGAGCAGCCGCACACGTGAGCGCGACTGATCGTCGCATCTAGAGCCCCCTTTCGTTGTCAGTTTTGTAAACGACGGAGGCAGCGTAACCGGGCCCCGCTACGTTGTCAAATCAGGCTACAGAGAGCGGCCGTAGAGCTTGTTTCTGGCCACTCCTGTCAGCCTCGCGACCAGCTCCACAGCCTGGCGGCGCGGCAAACCGGCGCCGATCAACTCCGCCACCGCGCCCGTCGCGGCCTCCTCTTTCTCTTCCGACTCGACGGCGGCGGGGCCGATCACGAGCGTTATCTCACCCTTCGGCTCGTGCTCGAACCTGCGCGCCAGCTCGCCCGCGCTCCCGCGCGCGACCTCCTCGAAGCGCTTGCTCAACTCGCGGCAGACGGCGACTTCGCGCTCGGGATCGAAAGCGGCGAGACTCGCCAGGGTCGCCGCCAGGCGCTTCGGCGACTCGAAGGCGACGGCCGGATGGGCCCAGCGCGCGAGCTCCTTCCAGAGCGCCTCCCGGGCCTTCTGGCTGCGGGGAAGGTAGCCCACGAATTGGTAACGCTCGGCGGCCAGCCCGCTCGCGACCAGAGCCGTCTCGACCGCGCTCGGGCCGGGCAAGACGGAGACCGGAAGACCTGCATCGAGCGCTGCGCGCACGAGCCGAGCCCCGGGGTCGTTGATCGCCGGCAGGCCCGCGTCCGAGACGAGGGCGATACGCTCGCCGGCCTCGAGCCGCGGCAAGAGCTCGGCCACGCGCGCCGCCTCGTTGTGCTCGTGGTAGCTGAGCGTGCGCGCCTCGATCCCGTGGCGATCGAGCAGTTTGCGCGTCTGGCGGGTGTCCTCGCAGAGGACGAGATCGGCCTCACGCAGCTCACGTAGGACTCGAAGCGTTACGTCTTCGAGGTTCCCGATCGGCGTGGCGCAGACAGCGAGCGGCATCGTTCACTCTCCTGGATTGAGACTGGCGAGACTCTCGACGATAGATAGCACCCATACCGGAGTGGGGCGACTGAAGGTATTCCACGACACTCCCGTTTCCCAAGCGAACGAAGCATTTCATCGCCCGGCCGCGCTCGGCGGAGCGAGAGTCCAACCCGCTTCAGCTCGTTCTACGGTGTCGCGGCGACGACGGATTCGAGCGCCTCGAAGGCGACGAAACCGGCGCCGATCATGCCCGCATCCAGCCCAAGCTCGGCCACGACGACACGGGTCAACTCGGCCATGTTGGGAAGTGATTCCTTGAGCATGCGTTCGCGTGCCCGCGCGAGAATCAGCTCACCGGCTGCCGCGAAGCCGCCGCCGACGACGATCAGCTCGGGATTGAAGATGTTGACCAGGCTGCCGAAAGCGGCGCCGAGGCTCTCGCCGATCTCGTGCAGAAGCGCCAGCGCCGCATCGTCCCCCGCCTCGCCGCGCCTCACCAGCTCGCGTGCGTCGACGTCGGGCCCGAACTGCTTGCGCGCCGCGAGCGTGGCCGCATGCCCGGAAGTGAGCGCCTCCAGATGACCGTGCCCGGTGCAGTTGCCGTAGCAGGGAGCGCCGTCCTGGTGGATGACCATGTGACCGAGCTCGGCACCCGCTCCGACCGAGCCTCGGTAGGGCTTACCGCCGAGAATCAGCCCGCCGCCGACGCCCGTGCCGAGCGTGAGCATTACCAGATCGCTCGCTCCGCGGCCGGCGCCCACCTTCCATTCGGCGATCGCGGCCGCGTTGGCGTCGTTGTCAATCCCGACCGGAAGCTCGAAGCGCTCATGCATGCGCTGGCGGAAGCTGAGTCCCTGCAGCGGCAGGTTGACCGTGCCGAGCACCATGCCCGAGCGTTGATCGATGCTCGAGGGGATGCCGAAGCCGATCGCCATGATCTCCGGGCCGAGCAGCTTCGTTACGGCCCGATCGAGCCCGTCGAGCAGCGCCTCGGTCGAGCTGGTCGGGCTGGCGATCTGCACGCGCTCGTGCACCTTCCCGTTGTTGTCGATGACGCCGGCCAGGATCTTCGTCCCGCCCACATCGACGCCGATGACCTTCTGTGCGCTCATGGCAGATGGCTACCATAACCGGTCGATGGCTCCCGGCGACAAGCCCTACCGTGTCTACCGCGGCGGCCGGTCGAAAGGCAACGTACCGCTGAAACGCAAGAGTGGTACCTCCGGTAGGCCGAAGACAGCGACCGGCGAAAGCGCTGGATCCGGCTCGCATCACTTCCGTTTTCCGCACCTCTCACTCCGTCACGGCAGCTGGAAGCGGCGCATCCTCATCGTCTTCGTCTTGTTGACCGTGCTCATCTGCGTCTGGGCGATCACCGGCTACCTGTCTCTGCGCAGCGGCGCGCAACAGGCCAATGAACGGCTGGGCAGTAGCGCGAAACAGGCGCTCTCCTCGACACACGGCTTGATGCTCACGAACGCATCAAACATCCTGGTGCTCGGGACAGATCACGCCAACACGGCGGAGCGCCGAGGCATCAGCCACTCCGACTCGATCATGGTGGTGCACACCGATCCGTCGCGGCACCGGATCGTCTACTTGTCGATTCCGCGTGACCTGCGCATCAACATCCCCACACACGGCTTGGACCGCATCAACGTCGCCTTCCAGCTCGGCGGCGCGGCGCTGGCGATAAAGACGGTGGCGGCCTACACCGGGCTGCCGATCAATCACGTCATTGTCGTCGATTTCGCCCAGTTCCGGCAGCTCATCGACGCGCTCGGCGGCGTCGACATCAACGTGCCGAAGCCGATCTTCACCAACGCCTTCGACTGCCCGTACACGGCTGAAAAGTGTGCGAGCTGGCAGGGCTATCGCTTCGCCAAGGGCGTGCAGCACATGAACGGCCGCCGCGCGCTCGTCTATTCCCGCATCCGCGAGAACAGGCTCGACCCGAGCGAGACCGACATCACCCGCGGCGCCCGCCAGCAGCAGGTCGTTCAGGCAGTGCTCTCGAAGATCACGAGCCCGACGACGATGACCAAGCTTCCCTGGCTCGGCGACGATCTCCTCCAGCCGATGGCGACCGATCTGAGCGCCGGGCAACTGATGCAACTCGGTTGGATCAAGCTGCGCGCCTCGAGCACGCTCCACTGCCGCCTCGGAGGCGATCCGCAATATGTCGGCGGCGCCAGGGAGATCAGCCCAACCGAAGAAAACTTCTCAGTCATCCGCATGGTCGAGGGAACCGAGCCGGTGCGGGCACCGGCGGCCGGTGTATCGCTCTACGCGCCCGGTTGCAGCAAGGGAGCGCTACTGCCGTGATAGCGTCGCCGAGATGAGCATCCTGGCCTGGGTTTTCTTCGGTTTGCTCGCCGGCGCCGCGGCCAAGCTCGTCACGCCCGGCAGGCATCCGCAGGGCTGCATCGTCTCTATCGCAGTCGGTATCGCCGGCGCCGTCCTGGGTGGGTTTGCCGGAATCGTTCTATTCGGAGAGAGAGTCGGCTGGAGCTTCTCGCTACGGCCGTTCTTGATCGCCGTGCTGGGGGCGATCGTCGTACTGCTGCTGCTGCAGGCGCTCGAAGGCCGTCACCGGCTCTAAGAATCGCTCGAGGCTTTGCCGGTCTCCTTCTTGCTCTCGCTCTTGCCGCTCTCGGCGCCGGAGTCCGAGCCGGTTTCCTTGGCCTGGCGCCGCGAGCCGCGTCCGTAGTCGGTCGCGTAGAAGCCCGAGCCCTTGAAGTGGATCGCGACCGGATGGAGCACACGCTCGACCGGGCCCGCGCCGCAGACCTCGCAGCCTTTCGGCCGGCTGTCGTCCATGCGCTGAAGGACTTCGAAGACGTGGCCGTTGGGACAGCGGTACTCGTAGATCGGCATCGAGAATAAGGCTACACGGCTCGGTGTTTTCGTTCCCGCGCCTCGCGATGGCAGGGCGCGTTATCGAAGGCCGCAAGCCCGTCGGGGAGCCCCTCCCTTTTCCGGCGGCGACCGCGGGCGGCCAGTGCGGCCGAGGCGCCGACAAGGCCTCCGAGCACAAAGGAGCCCGCGTTGCGAAAGGAACCGCGTACACCGCTTCTGCCGTTACTCATCGTGGGCTTCCTTCCCCGCTATCGGTCGCTCGGCTCTCGAGGGCTTTCCACCCCCACGCTAGCGACTTCGAACCGCTAACGGAATGGAGACCCGCCGACTGAGTGTTATCGGCAGTGGAGTGCTTCGTTTCGTTAGAGGCTTTCACACGCGCGCGTGAAGAAGGGATTCGATCGCCTGCATCCCCGTCGCGCCGATTTCGATGCTCGAATCGTTCACGTACAGCGCGATGTGGGCTCGGCGCACCTGTTCGGAGAGCTCCTGGGCGTTGACGCGAACGTAGTCGCTGCTCGCCTCGGGATGGGCAAAGGCGTACTCGACCGAGGCGCGTATCGCCTGCCCGGCGGCCGCGAAGGTTGCGGCGTCGAGATCGGAGCGGGCGCAGATGCCGGCCAGCGGTAGCGGCAATCCGGTCTGCTTCTCCCACAGCTCGCCCAGGTCGCAGACGCGCGCGAGGCCGTGCTCGGCGTAGGTGAAGCGGCTCTCGTGGATGATCAAGCCGGCCTCGACTTCTCCCCTCTCGACCGCACCGAGGATGCGGTCGTAGCGGATCTCGACAAGCTCGCCCAGCGCCGGGGCGAAACGGCGCAGAAGCAAGACGGCGGTCGTCTGCAGGCCGGGCACAGCGATCGGGCCGGCAGCCGCCTGTTCCAGATCCATCTGCTCGCGCGCAACCACGAGCGGCCCGCAGCCGAAGCCGAGCGCGGCGCCGCTCTCGAGCAGCCGGTAGCGATCACCCACGCCGGCGAGCGCTCCGAAGCTGAGCTTGGTCAGCTCGAGCTCGCCTGTGTGAGCGCGCCGATTCAGCTCCTCGATATCCAGCAGCACCGGCTCGATCCGGAAGGGCGCCTCGACCAGCCCGTGCACCAGCGCGTGAAAGGCGAAGGTGTCGTTTGGGCAGGGCGAGAAGCCGAAGCGAAGCGTAGGCATCGCTTCGACGGTAGCGCATCGAATCCGAGCGAGGGCGAGACGCCGGAAGTCGATTCGGCGCTGAATCGATACATTGTTCGGACAGCTTGCCGTCTCGACTTCCTGCTTCAATCGATCTCGTGACCGAGCTCGAGATCGCGCGTGAACCTTACGGCAGCCCCTTGTCGCGACCGCTGACCGACGCCCAGGCCGAGGAGCTGCGCGAGCGCTACGGCGGCTGGGAGGGCGCCGGGTCAGAGCCGGAGCCCAAGCTGTTCGACGATCCCGACGGCTACTTCCTCGTTGCCCGGCTCGACGGCGAGCCGGTCGGCTGTGCCGGAATCTGCCGCTGTGAGGGTGAGCGGACAGCCGAGCTGAGACGCATGTACGTCGCTCCGCGCGCGCGTCGTCTGGGCATCGCCCGCGCCCTGATGAACGAGCTGGAAGAGAGGGCGCGCCGGCTCGGCTACGAGGCGCTGCGCCTGGAGACCGGCCCCGAGCAGCCTGAGGCCGTGCGCCTCTACGAGACGGGCGGCTTCGCCGTGATCCCGAACTTCGGGCCCTACGCGACGCAGCGGCGCAGCATCTGCATGGAGAAGTGCCTCTGAAACTCGAACAACCAAGCGACCTCGCTGCCGAATCATGCTTGGCAGTGAGGTTCTGATTCGACACGAAACCGGCACATTTCCGGGCGTTTGAGTTCGATACCGTTTCACGCCCCGCGGGAGGGTGGGGGGTGGAGAGGTGGGTAACGGCGCCCGAACCCCGGGGAATTCCCGAATAGCCTCGCCTCCTAGCCGGTGTCTAGAGAAGCGCCTCGAGCAGCCGCCGCGTCGCACCCTGGAGAACGAACAGCCCGTCATCGACGCGCCAGTTGGAGCGGCTCGGCTCCTCGACCTCGTTCGAGATCACGCGTAGCTCGAGCGCCGGGATGGCGGCGAGTTGCGCGGCTCGCGCCACCGAGAAGCCCTCCATCGCCTCGATCTCGACCTCACTCGAGCCGCCGACACTGGCAGTCGTCCCGATCGGGAGGTAGCGCGCGTCTGGGAGCGCGCCACGCGCAGCTTCGAGCAGAGCAGCGTCGGCTGCGAGCCGAGTCGTCGAGAAGTGCGGAAAGAGGTCGCAGTAGATCGCCTCGGTGCCGACGACAACGTCGAGCACCTCGATGCCCGAGCCACGCCTGGCGCCCGCCAGCCCGACGTTGATCACCGCCCGCGGCCGCTCTTTGAGGATTTCCTTGGCGGTGGCAATCGCCGCCTCGACCGGCCCGACTCCACAGGCCAGCAAGCGCGCCAGGTCGCGCGCACCCGCAAGCTCCTGACCGATCGCTGCGACAACCAGGATCATGTTGGAAAGCTACCCGTAGCGGCAGCGCTTGGAACACGCGCCGGATCTAGAAGTGATTCCTATGCCGCACGAGACGTTTCTTCGAAGCGACGGCGCCTATGGCACGAAGCCGGCAGATCGATATGCGTCTTTTCTAACTCCGGGTCGAGTTAGAACGACCTCGCCGGCGGTTGTTCGAGCACCAACAGGAGACCAAACTTACCGCGCGAGAGACTGCGATCAGGCCACGCGCAAGTGCATGCCGAGATCACCTGAGGCACTCGGCGGCTGCTGCTGCTCTTCCAGCTCATCGGTGGCCTCAGCCGGCTTGAGAATCTCCTTCAAGCTTGGGCTGGGAACGGTGGGCGGCGCGGGATTATCGGTTTCTTGCGGAGTCTCCGCGGCCTTTCTCCGGAGCTTGCTCGCTCAAGTCGCCCTCCATATCGACCAGGACGAGAGACCGAGCGGAGTCGCCGCGTCGAGCCGCCGAGCCCAGCCACATCGGCCGCTCGGCCTCCTCGGGATCAACCCAGCCGGAGTCGTCGCCGCGGCTGCCCTCACGCCGCGCAACCGACCCGACCCACTTGGGCCGCGCATCCTCCCCATCAGCTTCAGGCTCTGTCCATCCCGCACCGTGCTCCTGGGCCAGACCACGCCGTACCATCGAACCGAGCCAACGCGGAGACTCGTGATCACGGTCGGGCGGAAAATCTGTGTCGGGTGCCGTAGCCATGCCCTGTTGATCGGCTTGTCAGGTGCCGGCTTTCGTCGGTTCGGAGCGAAACACCGCAAAACGGTGATGCCTGTGTGCCGGTTGCGCGTAGCGCGTACCGGCTCGGGGCAGGAAATCGGCTACCACGATCGCCAACCGGCGCAACTAGACTCTCGCCCGTGGGCTACACGATCTTCCGCCCTGACGAGCTCGAGTTTCGCGCGCCGTCACGCGGCGACCAGAGTCGCGGCATCGCACCGCTTTCAGAGGCTTTGCGCACCATGCGCGCCAATATCTGGCGACTACCGCCCGGAGTGCGCGGCGCTCGCCACTTCGAGCACGTCCAGGACGAGCTGTTCATCACCCTGGAAGGCACCGCGACGCTGATGCTCGGTGACCCGCCCGAACGGGTCGAGCTTACGCGCGGCGCGGTCGCGGCGGTCGAAACCGAGACCGCCCTCCAGTTGCGCAACGAGTCGGACGAGGAGACCACGGTACTGATCGTCGGCGCCCCGCCCGTCCGGGGCAAGGCCGAATACCTGCCCGACGTCGACTAGCGCTTAAAAAGCGTGCCAATCCGTCGCAACAGGCAATCATCTCCACGCCCCCAACTGGCGGGCAAGCGGGGTTAGGTCAGGTTTTTGCAGTCTTCTTCGCCGTCGCCTTGGTGAACGCGATCTCGCCGTTCTCGGCGTCCACCAGCAGAGTGTCGCCCGCGGCGAACTCGCCCTCGAGCAGGTGCTGAGCGAGCGGATTCTCGATCAGGCGCTGAATGGCGCGCTTGAGCGGACGGGCGCCGAAAGATGGATCCCAGCCCTCTTCGACGATGACCTCCTTTGCGGCGCCGGTCAGCTCGAGCGAGATCTCACGCTCGGCCAGGCGCCCGCGCAGGCGGGCAAGCTGGAGCTCGACGATGTCGGCGATCTCCGCTCGAGTCAACTCCTTGAACTCGATGATCTCGTCGATTCGGTTCAGCAGCTCGGGCCGGAAGAACTTGCGCAGCTGGCCGACCGAGCGCAGGTTCGAGGTCATGATCACGACCGTGTTACGGAAATCGACCGTACGGCCCTGGCCGTCGGTCAGGCGGCCGTCGTCGAGGATCTGTAGCAGCACGTCGAAGACCTCCTGGTGCCCCTTCTCGATCTCGTCGAGCAGGATCACGCAGTAGGGACGGCGGCGGACGGCCTCGGTCAGCTGGCCACCCTCCTCGTAGCCGACGTAACCCGGAGGCGCACCGATCAACCGGGCGACGGTGTGGCGCTCCTGGTACTCGGTCATGTCGAGCCGCACCATGGCGCGCTCGTCGTCGAACATGAACTCAGCCAGCGCGCGGGCCAGCTCGGTCTTGCCGACTCCGGTCGGGCCGAGGAAGACGAACGAGCCGATCGGCCGGTTGGGGTCCTGCAGCCCTGAGCGGGCGCGGCGAAGGGCGTTAGCCACCGCCTCGACCGCCTCGTGCTGGCCGATGACGCGCTCGTGCAGGCGATCCTCCATGTGGATGAGCTTCTCGGTCTCGCCTTCGAGCAGCTTGTCGACCGGGATGCCTGTCCAGCGCGCCACGACGGTGGCGACGTCGTCCTCGTCCACCTCTTCTTTCACCATCGGCTCGTGCCCGGCCCCGGCCTCGGTGCGCTCGTCCCGCTCCTTCTCGAGCGCCGGCAGCTCGCCGTAGCGAATCTCGGCTACGCGCTCCAACTCGCCCGCTCGCTCGGCCCGTTCGGCCTCGCCGGAAAGCTCGTCGATCCTCTGCGTGATCTCCTTGATCCGGTCGAGCGCCTCCTTTTCCTTCGCCCAGCGGGCAGCCAGTTCGTCGCGCCCGGCTCTGGCCTCGGCCAGCTCGCCCTCCAGCGGCTGTTTCACTTCCTTTTTCTCCTTGGCCATCGCCGCCAGCTCGATCTCGAGTTGGCGCACCCGGCGCTCGGCCTCGTCCAGCTCCAGCGGCGAGGAGTCGATCTCCATGCGCAGCCGCGAAGCGGCCTCGTCGACCAGGTCGATCGCCTTGTCGGGCAGGAAGCGGTCGGAGATGTAGCGATCGGAGAGGACGGCGGCGGCGACCAGAGCGGCGTCTCTGATCCGAACTCCGTGGTGGGCCTCGTAGCGCTCCTTGAGCCCGCGCAGGATGGCGACGGTGTCGGTGACGCTCGGCTCGCCGACGATGATCGGCTGGAAGCGGCGCTCGAGCGCGGCGTCCTTCTCGATGTATTTACGGTACTCGTCCAGCGTGGTGGCGCCGATTGCGCGCAGCTCGCCGCGCGCCAGCATCGGCTTGAGCATGTTGGCCGCGTCCACGGCTCCTTCGGCGGCGCCGGCGCCGACGATCGTGTGCAGCTCGTCGATGAAGACGATCAGCTCGCCTTCGGCCGACTTGATCTCGTTCAGCACCGCCTGTAGGCGCTCCTCGAACTCGCCGCGGTACTTGGCGCCGGCCAGCAAAGAACCGATGTCGAGCGCCCAGACCCGTTTCCCCTTCAATCCCTCCGGAACGTCACCGGCCATGATCCGCTGCGCCAGCCCTTCGACCACCGCCGTCTTGCCGACCCCGGGCTCGCCGATCAGAACCGGGTTGTTCTTCGTGCGGCGCGAGAGGACTTGCATCACGCGGCGGATCTCGTCGTCGCGCCCGATCACCGGATCGAGCTTGCCCGCTTCCGCCAGCGCGGTCAGGTCGCGGCCGAACTTCTCGAGCGCCTGGTAGGTGCCCTCGGGATCCTGAGTCGTGACGTGCTGGGAGCCGCGCACCTCCTGCAACCGAGCCATCAGCTCGGCGCGCGGGACAACGTCCAGCGCGAGCAGCAGGTGCTCGACCGAGACGTAATCGTCGCCGAGCTTCTTAGCCTCGTCGAAGGCCCGATCGAGCAGGGCGGAGAACAGGGTCGAGGCGTGCGGCTGCACCCCGGCGCCGGAGACGCTCGGGCGCTGCTTGAGCTCCGACTCGGCCTTCTGTCTCAGCTCCTGCGGATCGCCGGCGAGCGCGCGCGGCAGCTCCTGGTCGAGCAGCGCCAGCAGCAGGTGCTCGGGATAGACCTCGGGATTGCCGTCTCGGCGCGCCAGCTCCTGGGCGCCGGCGACGGCCTCCTGCGACTTCAGCGTCAGCTTGTTGAAGTCCATGCCCTCTCCTCACTCGGCCTGGCGCTTCCGTCGCGGCCGCGGCAGCGGCGGCTCGGGCGCCTGATAGATCACGAGCTCGCGCCGGTAAGAGCGGTGCACCTGATCGATCGCCTCGCGCATCTCGCGCTCCATCCGGTCGAGCCGGGCGTGCATCCGGCGCATCTCCTCCTCGAGCAGGAGCACCCGTTCGACCCCGGCCAGGTTCAGGCCCAGCTCGGTCGTCAGCCGCTGGATCGCGCGCAGCCGCTCGAGGTCGGCCTCGGAATACAGGCGCGTGTTTCCGCCCGTGCGCTGCGGCCGCACCAAGCCCTTGGCCTCGTAGATGCGCAGCGTCTGCGGGTGCATGCCGACCAGCTCGGCGGCGATCGAGATCATGTAGCGGGGACGGTCGTCAGTCATCTTCATCCTCCCTGACCGTAGTTCGCGAGCTCGCGCCCCCTCTTGGCTGCCTGAGCTTATCCGGAGTGCGGAGAGAGTGCGTTTCTCGTCCTGTGTCCCGTCGTTTGCGAGTATCGATCAGTTCCTTTTTCACGCGCAGAGACTCCAGGATGATGACCGCCGGTATCAGGAGGTACCACGCAATCCAGATATCCACAGATGCCAATACGAAAAACGCAATAAGAAATAGCGCTCCTAGTAGTTCGAAAGCGCCAGTTAGGTGAAGCTGCCGCTTCCGATGAGTTGTCGGGATCGCCGTGACGGCGTACTCCATGCCTTTCCCGAGCAAGCCCTCACGTGTGGCCTTGCGGTAGACGGAGTCGTTGTTGGAATCAGCGCTCACTAGCCCACCAGCCTCTCGCGTGGATTCTCTCTCGAAACCGATTTGAGCTGTTCGAGCGCTTCCTTCTCGGCCTTGTTCAGCTTCTTGGGAACGGTGACACGCACGCGCGCGAGCAGATCGCCGCGGCCCGAGCCCTTGAGCTTGGGGGCGCCCTGGCCGCGCACGCGCAGCAGCTTGCCCGACTCCGAGCCGGGCGGAACCTTGAGCGAGATCTTGCCCTCGGGGGTCGGCACCTCGACGGTGGCACCGAGCGCGGCTTCCGGATAGGTGACCGGCACCTCGACGACCAGGTCGGCGCCGCGGCGCTCGAACAGTTTCGAGGGCGCGACGCGGCTGACCACGAACAGATCGCCGGGCGGACCTCCGTTCAATCCCGGCTCGCCCTTGCCCTTGAGACGGATGCGGGTACCGTCCTTGACCCCGGCCGGGATCCTGACCTTGTACTGCTTGGTGCGCCGCACCTGCCCCGTGCCGCGACAGGTCGGACAGGGCTTTTCGATGATCATTCCGGCGCCGCGGCAGCGCCGGCAGGGTTGCGAGATGGCGAACGGGCCCTGACTCTCGGCGACGACGCCGCGCCCGCCGCACTCGGGGCAGGTCTTGGGCGAGGTGCCGGGCTTGGCTCCCGAGCCCGCGCAGGTCGCGCAGGCCGCGTCCGCCTCGACCGGCACGCGCGTCTCGGCTCCGCGCAGCGAGTCCTCGAAGGAGAGATTGAGCGTCGCCTCGATGTCGCCGCCGCGCATCGCGCGGGTACGTCCACGCCCTCCGCCGCCGCCGAACAGGCTCGAGAAGACGTCGCCGAAGCCGCCGATGTCGCCCAGATCGAACTGCTCGAAGCGAACGCCGCCCGGCCCGGCCCCGCCCATCTGCGGGCCGCCCGCGCCGAACATGTCGTACTGCTTGCGCTTCTCCGTCGTCCGAGAGGATGTCGTAGGCGTTCTGGACCTCCTTGAAGCGCTCCTCGGCCTCCTTGTCGCCGGGGTTCGCGTCGGGGTGATGGCGCCGGGCCAGCTTGCGGTAGGCCTTCTTGATCTCCTCCGCGGAAGCGCCGCGCGAAACCCCCAGTGTCTGGTAGAGGTCGCCGGCCATTGACTAGCCCTCCGGCGGCGAAGCCGCGGCGACGACCACTCGCGCCGGCCTGAGCACCCTGTCGCCGAGCAGGTAGCCGCGCTGCACGACCTCCAGGATCGTTCCCTCCTCGGCTTCGGATGGAACAGCGGCCAGCGCCTCGTGCACGTGCGGATCGAACGGGATGTCGGTGGGGATCTCCTCCAACCCTTCCCTGCTCAGCACGTCACTGAGCTGACGATGAACCAGGCGGACGCCGTCCTCGAGCTTGGCCTCCTCGTGCAGGCCCGCCGCCTCCAGCGCGCGCCCCAGATCGTCCAGCACCGGCAGGATCGCCTCGACCAGCCCAGCGTGGGCGCGTGCCACCAGCGCCTGCTGCTCGCGCGCGACTCGCTTGCGGTAGTTGTCGAAGTCGGCCGCGACCCGCTTCAGATCGGCCAGGTACTGGTCGCGTAGCGTCTCGGCTTCCGCAAGGGCCTGCTCCGGCTCCTTCCGCGCAGCGGCGGGCGGGGAGCCTGCGCCCGGCGCCTTCCCGGATTCTGCCGCTGGATGCTTCTTCTGAGCGGGCTCGCTCGGCTCGTGGGGATGTGCTCTGGGGTGCATCGGCGCTTAGCCCTTCTTCTCATTCCCATCGTCGTCGATGACCTCGTAGTCGGCCTCCTCGACGACCTCCTCTTCTTGCCCGGCCTCATTGCCCTCACTCGCGCTCGTATCTGCCTGCGCCTGCGCGGAGGCCTGGGCGTAGACCGCTTCGGCCAGCTTGTGCGAGGCCTCCTGAAGCGCTTCGGTTTTCGCGCGGATCTCGCTCAGGTCGCTGCCTTCGACCGCTTTACGCAGCTCCTCGATCCGGCTCTCGATGTTCGAGGCCTCGTCGGAGGAGAGCTTCTCGCGGTGCTCCTTGAGCGTGCGCTCGGTCGCGTAGAGAAGCTGCTCGCCGGCGTTCTTGGCTTCGGCTAGCTCGTGCAGCTTGTGCGCCTCGTCGGCGTGGGCTTCGGCCTCGTGAACCATCCGCTCGACCTCGTTCGGATTGAGCCCGGAGCCGCCCTCGATCTTGATCTGCTGCTGGTTACCGGTGCCCAGATCCTTGGCCGAGACGGCGATGATGCCGTTGGCGTCGATGTCGAAGGCGACCTCGACCTGCGGAATGCCGCGCGGCGCGGGCGGAATGCCCATCAGGTGGAACTTGCCCAGCGTCTTGTTGTAAGTCGCCATCTCCGACTCGCCCTGCAGCACGTGCACCTCGACCGAGTCCTGGTTGTCGGCGGCCGTGGTGAAGATCTCCGACTTGTGCGTCGGGATGGTCGTGTTGCGCTCGATCAGGCGGGTGAAGACGCCGCCCTTGGTCTCGATCCCGAGCGAGAGCGGAGTCACGTCGAGGAGCAGGATGTCCTTGACCTCGCCCTTGAGCACTCCGGCCTGGATCGCGGCGCCGACCGCAACCACCTCGTCGGGGTTGACGCCCTTGTGCGGGTCCTTGCCGACAATCTCCTTGACCCGCTCCTGCACCGCCGGCATGCGCGTCATACCGCCGACCAGGATGACGTCGTCGATCTTGTCGGGCCCCAATCCGGCGTCCGAGAGCGCTCGCTTGGTCGGCCCGACGACGCGCTCGAGCAGCGCTGCGGTCAGCTCGTTCAGCTTGGCGCGCGTGAGCTGCAGATCGAGGTGCTTGGGGCCCTCCGGCGTAGCTGTGATGAAAGGCAGGTTGATCTGCGTCGACATCGTCGAGGAAAGCTCGATCTTGGCCTTCTCGGCCGCCTCGTAAAGGCGCTGCAGCGCCATCGGATCCTGGCTCAGGTCGATGCCGTTGTCGCGCTTGAACTCGGCCACCATCCAGTCCACGACGGCCTTGTCGAAGTTGTCGCCGCCGAGGTGGTTGTCGCCCGAGGTCGACTTGACCTCGAAGACGCCCTCGCTCAGCTCGAGCACCGAGACGTCGAACGTGCCGCCGCCCAGGTCGAAGACCAGAATCATCTGCTCGTGCTCCTTGTCGAGGCCATAGGCGAGCGAGGCCGCCGTCGGCTCGTTGATGATCCGGAGCACGTTCAGGCCGGCGATCTTGCCGGCGTCGCGAGTGGCCTCGCGCTGGGCGTTGTTGAAGTAGGCCGGGACGGTGATCACCGCATCGCTCACCGGCTCGCCCAGGTAAGCCTCGGCGTCGGTCTTCAGCTTCTGCAGGATCATCGCCGAGATCTCCGGCGGCGCGTACTGCTTGCCTTCGGCGTTTACGCGCACGTCCGCGTTCGGGCCCTTGACGACGTCGTAGGGAACGATCGTCATCTCTTCGTTTACTTCCTCGAACTTGCGCCCCATGAAGCGCTTGATCGAGAAGATGGTGTTCTGCGGGTTGGTGACCTGCTGGCGCTTGGCCGGCGCGCCGACGAGGCGCTGGCCGTCCTTGGCGAAGGCGACTACCGACGGCGTCGTCCGCCCGCCCTCGGCGTTCGGAATGACCGTCGGCTCGCCGCCTTCGAGCACGGCCATACAGCTGTTGGTCGTACCCAGGTCGATACCGATCGTCTTTGCCATTTTCGAAATCTCCTTTGTATGTGCGTAGCTGCTAAGAAAATCTAAGTCGTAGTCTATCAACCTTTCCCCGCTACGCAAGGTTCTACGCTGACGCCTCGCAAACGCGCCGGCGGTTCTAAACCGACGCCTCGCAGACGGTCCGGCGACCACGTTCCGGCGCTGATAGAGATCTCTAGATCATTGGTGACGCGAAAATCAAGATCCCTCGCTCGAGGCACGGCCGGGCTCACTCACTTGGGTGGTCAGATCTTGCCCGGAAATCACCCCTTCGAGTGAGAAACGCAGCTGTCAAGAGCGAGAACGAGGGATTAACGCGAGCCTGAGCGCCGCCGATTACCCCTCGCAGTGGCAGGTGATGGCGGCATCGGTTCCAGCATGCGGAAACCCCGCGTGCTCATGGGTACGTCGGATGAGACGTACCTGAAGGACGTCCGCCGAGCGCTACAAGACGCCGGCTATCGCGTCGAGGTGGCGCTGGACAGCGAGACGGTGATGGCGTCGGTCGAGCCGCGTCGCTACGACCTGGCCTTACTCGACACCGGCCTCGGCGAGATCGACGGACTGTCCATCTTCGATCGCCTGCGTACCGAGCCGGATGGGCGCGATCTATATCTGATCGCCCTCGGCGACAGCAACGAGAAGCAACCGCTCGGCGCCCCGGTCGGGCCCGACGACCGCGTGAGCAAGCCGCTCGAGATCGTCGAGCTGCTTGCCGCCGTGCACATCGGTGTGCGCATCGTCACCCTCCAGCAAGAGCTCGATTTCGCCAATCACCGCATCTCGACGCTCGCCATGACCGACACGCTGACCGGGTTGCCGAATCGCGAGTCGATCTACGACATGCTCGGCACCGAGATCGCACGGCAGGATCGGGAGAGCCCGCCTTCATGCCTGGCGCTCGTCGACATCGATCAAATGCACGAGATCAACGACGCGTACGGACGCGCCGGCGGCGACCTGGCCGTCTTGCGCGTCGCTCGCACGTTGCGCTCGACCGCCCGCGAGGCCGATACCGTCGGCCGTCTGGGCGGTGACAAGTTCACGGTCGTGCTCTACGACTGCACATCCGAGGACTCGGAGGTTGCCTGCGACAGGCTCTGCGAGTCGATCGAGCACGAGCCGCTGGTCATGCCGCACGGCGAGGTTCGCCTCTCGGTGTCCTGCGGGGTAGTGGCGCTCGATCCCGATTTCTCCGCAGTCGAGACGCTTGACGCCGCGCGCGCCGCCCTACACACCGCCAAGGCGCGCGGCGTCAATCATGTCGCCCTCGAGGCGAAGTTCCGCCAAGCCTGGTTCTGAACCGCCTCCTCTCGAGAGCACAACGCACTGCAGTTGCGGCCGCGCGTGCCGAGCACTTCGAGAGCTCTGGAGAAGTTCCGAGTGAGCGGGGAACCTCGGGCGACAACTAGCTGCTCGTCTCTTCGGCGGTCGTAACCCGTAGCAGGAGACCGCGCAGCGCTCGCGCGGCCGCGGGCTCGGCCAGGACGATGCCGGCCATGATCACCGCGCATCCGCTCCAACCGAGCCATCCCAGCCGATCACCGGCCAGAAGCAGCCCGAATACGGCCGCGAAAACGGGCTCGAGCGCGAACACGAGCGCCGTACGAACCGCGCTCATCTGTTGCTGCGCCCAGCTCTGAACGAGGAAGGCAAACGCGCTCGCGAGCAGGCCCGTGACGAGCAGGGCGCCCCAGACCGTCCGGCCGTGGGGAACGCTCAGATCTCCTCGCAGCAGCGCGATCGCCGAAAAGCAGACCAGGCAGGTGGTCATCTCGCCGAGCGCGAGAATCACCGGATCGAAGCGCGGCGCGTAGCGCTCCAGCAGCACGATCTGCACCGCCCAGAGCAGCGCCGAGACGAGCACCAGCGCGTTCCCCGTGCGCGATCCCTGCGGGATGCCCGAGAGCATGGCGAAGCCGAGCCCGGCGAGCGCGACCGCGAGCCAGGTCGCGGGCTCGATTCGGCGGCGCAGCAGAACGAGGCGAGAAGCGGCGTGATCACGACGTATAGGCCGGTGAGAACGCCGCTACCCGAGACGGTCGTGTGCACCAGGCCCGTCGTCTGAAAGGCATAGGCCCCGGCGACCAGAAAGCCGAGAAGAACCCCAATCAGAGCGCTCTTCCTGCGCTGGGCGCGCCGCCCGCGGGCCAAGGCAAACGGAAACAAGGCCAGACTGCCGATGGCGAAACGAACCGCGAGGAAGGCGAAGAGCGGATAGATGGCGACCGCGTCCTTGACCTGGACGAAGGTGATACCCCAGACAACGGTGACGAGAATCAGCGCTAAGAGCGGCACCGTCCGAGCATAATCACTGACCGATCACGACCGGGGCTGCCCGGGCGCCCCGCTCGATCCGCTGCTCCTTCCTCAAAAGAAGGTGGGGCACGAGACTTTTAACGTGCAACCCACTATCGTTCTTAAGGAGGTTTTCATATTTCAAATCGGGGCAAGTCTGCGAACCTTGAGGGATAGGAACGTGCCCAACGCCAACCGGTGGTTTTCAAGCAAGAGGCGACTAATGACCTGCCTCGACGATAACCTAGGACGCTAGTCAAACACCCGCGACTCCCACTACAATCTCCGATCCATGACAGCGAGTCTCCACACCTGCCAAGACACGCGCCGACGTCCACCCGGCTGCTGCCGCGCGGTCTCGGCGATCTGATCTTCCAGATCTCGCTCTGGCTTGGGTTCGTGCTCGTCTATCGGCTGGCTTGGGGCATCGCCGATCACGGTGGCGCAGTCACTCCGGTGGCGAGGGAGAACGCCCGCCACGTCATCGCCCTCGAGAGCCATGCGAACGCTCTCTTCGAACTGAGCCTGCAGAAGGTTCTCCTCTCCTCGCGCCTGCTTGTCGATGCCGCAGCTGCGACCTACTGGCTGTCACAGTTCTTTGTCCTCGGATTCGCCCTGCTCTGGGTCTATTTTCGACAGACGGAGTCGTTCACGCGCTTCCGCAACTGGGTGATGCTGGCCAACGTCATCGGCCTGGTCGGCTACGTGCTCATCCCAACGGCGCCGCCGCGGATGTTCCCCAGCCTCGGCTTCCTCGATATCGAGGCGCTCTTCTCCGGCCTGACCACCTCGAGCAAGGGCGTCAGCGCCTTGGCCAACCCCTACGCGGCGATGCCGAGCCTGCACGCCGCCGACGCGCTGATCGTCGGTATCTCGATGGCCTTCGTCTGCCGCCGCCTGTGGGCCAAGGTGCTCTGGCTGCTCTGGCCGCCGTGGGTCTGGTTCACGGTCATGGCGACAGGCAACCACTTCTGGCTCGACTGCGCTGCCGGAGTAGTGGTGGCGCTCGTCGCTGCGCCGATCGTGGATCCGCGCTTCCGCTTCTGGCTCCGCGGCGAGCGGGCCCGGCCGAAGGTCGTTCCGACCCGCGGTTGAACGTGCCGCGCCCTCCTCGGGGCCGGCCGGAGGTCGTCGTTCCGCCGCTGACGGAACGAGGTAGCGCGACACATCGCAACTCCGCTATGCTCATAGCAGCTATGCGATTAGCAGGCTCAAAGACGGAGACGGCCCGGCAGGGCTTTCTGAACGACGTTCGCCGGCTCGCCACCCGAGCGATGAGCGGGTTGGCGCGCACTCGCGTCACGCCGAATGTCCTCACTGCCATGGGTGTCTCGCTCACTATCGCGGCCTCGGTCTGCGTCTACTTCAGCTACCGCAACGAGGCTGCGTTCTTCTGGACGGCCGCCGCGCTTTTCGTGGCCGGCTCGTTGCTCGACATCTTGGACGGTGCTCTGGCGAGGGCGAGCGGAAAGGTCTCGCCGCTCGGTGCCATCATCGACGCCACGACCGATCGCATCGGCGAGGCGTTCATACTCGGGGCGATCGTGCTCGTCTTCGCCCGGGACGATGCGCTCTTCTCGGTGGGGCTGACGGTGGCGGCAATTGTCGGCTCCTTCCTCGTGAGCTACATTCGCGCACGAGCCGAGATGCTCGGATTGCGCGGCGACGTGGGTGTGGGCGATCGCGCCACACGCGTCGTCGTGATCACGGCCGGCTTCGTGCTCGCGCCCTGGGGAGTTCTCCCCTGGGCGATCGGGCTGCTGACGGCACTGGCTTGGTACACAGTCGTCTTGCGGGCTCTTTTCGTGCGCTCGCAACTGCTTCAGGGAGGAAAGTGATGGCTTCTGACTCAACGCTCCGCGAACGGCAAGGTTCGCGTCGCAATCATCGGCGTCGGCAACTGCGCGAACTCGTTGCTGCAGGGCGTCGAGTTCTACAAGAACACCCCCGCGGACGAGTTCGTCCCCGGTTTGATGCACGTCGATCTCGGCGGCTACCACATCTCGGACATCGAGTTCGTCGCCGCCTTCGACGTGGTCAAGGGCAAGGTCGGCAAGGACCTGTCCGAAGCGATGTGGGCCTTCCCCAACAACACGATCAAGTTCTGCGACGTTCCCAAGACGGGCGTCAAGGTCTCGCGCGGCATGACCCACGACGGCCTCGGCAAGTACCTGTCGCAGATCGTCGAGAAGGCGCCCGGCCCGACCGATGACGTGGTCGGCATCCTCAAGGATCGCGGCGTCGACGTGGTCGTCAACTACCTGCCGGTCGGCTCGGAAGAGGCGGTCAAGTGGTACACCGAGCTGATTCTGAAGGCGGGCGTCGCGATGGTGAACTGCATGCCCGTCTTCATCGCCCGCGAGCCCTACTGGCAGGGTCGCTTCATCGAGGCGGGCTTGCCGATCATCGGCGACGACATCAAGTCGCAGGTCGGCGCCACGATCACCCACCGCGTGCTGACGAGCCTGTTCCGCGAGCGCGGCGTCAAGCTCGAGCGCACGATGCAGCTCAACGTCGGCGGTAACTCCGACTTCCTGAACATGCTCGAGCGCGAGCGGCTGGAGTCGAAGAAGATCTCCAAGACCAACGCCGTCACCTCGATGCTCGACTACGACATGGGCGCCGACAACGTCCACGTCGGCCCGTCGGACTACGTGCCCTGGCTGACCGACCGCAAGTGGGCCTACATCCGCATGGAGGGTCGCACCTTCGGCGACGTGCCGCTGAACGTCGAGCTCAAGCTCGAGGTCTGGGACTCGCCCAACTCGGCCGGCGTCGTGATCGACGCGGTGCGCCTGGCCAAGCTGGCGCTCGACAACGGCGTCTCGGGCTCCCTCGAGGGGCCGAGCTCGTACCTGATGAAGTCGCCGCCGAAGCAGATCGTCGACGACGAGGCCTACGAGGCGACCGAGGAGTTCATCACCAAGAACCCGCGCAAGGCGGCGGCCAAGCAGGCCAAGTCGTAGCGGCGCTTCTCAACCGCTTGCGTTCTGCGCCCGCTTCGGCGGGCGCAGGCGTTTCAGCGCCGTCATTTGGCAGTAACCGCGCGACTACACTCGCTTCTGATCGCCGATGCGCATCTGCCTGGTTACGCCGTTTGCCTGGTCGCAGCCCCATCCGGTCAATGAGAACGTGGCCGGGATCGCCGCGGCGTTGAGAGAGCGCGGACACCGGGTCACGGTGCTGGCGCCCTCCAACCGGGCGGCCGATCTCAAGGCCGGTCGCCGCGCTCTGGAGCGTGGCGAAGACGTCGACCTGATTGCTGTCGGCACGGCGATTCCCGTGACGCGGCGCAGTACGCTCGGCATCCCCGTCGGCGTTCGCGCCAACCTCGCGCTCGCGCTTGCGAAGGGACGCTTCGACATCGTGCACGGCTTTGAGCCCGGGCTGCCGAGCCTTTCCTACCTGGCTCTGCGCGACACCAAATCGCTAACGGTCGCCAGCTTCCTCTCGAGCGAGCGAAGCGCCTATCTGCCGGCGAAAAGCCGCCGCGAGCGCCTGCTCGGTCGAATCGACGCGCTGCTGGCAAGCGACGAATCGATCGCCGCGGCAGCGAAGGAGCGCTTCCCCGGCGACTACCGGCTGCTGCCCGAGGGCATCGACACAGACCTCTTCAAGCCGGGAAAGAAGCGACGCCTGATTGCCGCGGAGTGGCGCTCGACCGAGCGTCGCTGTCGCCCGCAGCCTGATTCGCGTTCTGCGCGAGCTCGAGGGCTGGGAGCTCTTGCTGCTGCGCACCAAGCCGCTCGCCGGTAGGCCCAGCATTCCGCACGATCTGCGCGAGCGCGTTCACGTGCGCACCGCCCGCGACGCGGAGGCGCGGGCGCGGTTGCTCGCGGAGGCCGCCATCTTCGTTCCGGCGCCCGGCGGGCTGGGACGGTTGCGACTCGAGGCCGAGGCCTGCGGCGCGGCAACCGCCGACCCGCCCGCGCTGGCCGAGCAACCTCAGCTGGCTGCTGCGGCCGTGGCCCGGTTGGTCGAGAACGGGACGGTGCGAGAAGAGCTGCAGGCGCGGGCTCGGAAGCACTCCGAGAAGCAGTCCTTCGCGAGAGTTGCCGCCCAGCTCGAGCGGATCTACCGAGAGCTGTGCAAGCGCCGGCGCCCGTCGCGCAAGGGAGGCGCCGACCCGCTTGCGGGGCGGGAGTGGATTCTCTGCGACCTGCACATGCACACGAGCTGGTCGCCCGACTGCTCGATCGAGGTTGACGACCTGCTCGATCACGCGGAGGAAATCGGGCTCGGGGCGATCGCCGTCACCGACCACAATGTCTTCGCCGGCGCCGAGGAGGCGGTGGCGCGGGCCCGCTCGCGCAAGCTGCTCGTGATTCCCGGCGAGGAGATCAAGACCGACGGACAGGGAGAGGTGATCGGTCTCTTCCTGGAGAAGGAGATCCCGCGCGGCCTGCCCTTCGCCGAGACGCTGAAGGAGATCCACGAGCAGGGCGGGCTGGTCTACGTACCGCACCCCTTCGACCGCCTGCACTCGGTTCCCGACGCGGCGACGCTGCGCCGCCACCTGGCCGAGATCGACGCCTTCGAGGGCTACAACGCGCGGCTCGTATTCGAAGCGTTCAACGACGAAGCGCTTCGTTTCGCGCACAAGTACAACCTGACCATGGGCGCCGGCTCCGACGCGCACGTGCTCCAGGGAGTCGGGACGGGGTGTGTACGGATGCGCGCATTCGACGGCCCGGAGGAGTTCCTGATCAGCCTTCACGGCGCCGAGATCGTGCGTCGCCCGAGGTCTCTCCTCTACCTGCAGTCGCTCAAGTGGGCGGCTCAGGTCAAGGAAAGGACGCGCTAGGCGAGAACTTAAGACCCGCCTATCGTGCCCGTCGTACCCAAAGACGAACTGTTCGAGAAGTACCTGAAAAAGGCGATCACCGAGATCAACGATCTCGGCCATGAGATCGCCGCCTCAGGTGATGGCCCGCGCGCGGTCGTGCTCGGATCCGGGCACCCACTGGCCGACATCATGCTGTTGAAATACGACCCCAAGCCGGCCGAGATCCAGGAGGGCGTGGCCTTCTTCGGTCGCTCGGGTCAGGCGATCCTTAAGTCGCTCCAGCGCCTGCACGTCGACCCGATGGCGATCTACGGGACGAACTGCCTCAAGCTGGCCGCCGAAGACGAGACGGAGGCGCTTGGCTATCTCCTGCGCGAGCTGCACATCGTCCAACCGCGCCTGCTCGTCGTGATGGGCGAGGAGGCGCTTCGCTTCTTGAACGCGCTCGACTTTCCGCTCGCCGAGAAGCTCGAGCCTTCGCTAGGCACTCTGCAGCGCTTCAGCCCGACGATCGAGGTGCTCTACTGCCCCGACGTCGACGCCTCTCTCGATGAGCAAGCGGCCAAGAAGGCGTTCTGGAAGTCCTTCAAGCTGATCGGGCCGTGGTGGGCAGAGCAACCGCCCTACTGAGAGAGTCCCGCGACGGGCGGAGGCAAGGCGAGAACGCGGAGCATCTGATTTGAGTCGCGCTCAACAGCTTCGAGCGGCGCTCGCCATCGGCTGCCTGCTACTGCTCGGCGTCTACTACGCAATCAGCGAGTTCCTGCCCGACTTACCCCAATGGGCAGCCGTGCTCTGGATTGGCTTCGCGCTCAGCGCTCTGGCCTTCGCGCCGGTCATGCTGGCGCTGCCGTTGCGCCGGGAGCGCATGCTCCCTGCCGTAGCGCTCGCCTTCGTGGCGATCGTCGTCGTCTGCTACCTGGTCGGAGCAGATCTCTACGCTTCGCTGCCCAAGCTCGCCGCCACCGCGCTGTTCGGCTTCTTCTTCCTGCGCTTCTTCGAGAAGCTGAGCTGGGTCGTGTTGCTCGCATTGCTTATCCCGACGGTCGACACGCTTTCGGTCTGGCGCGGACCGACGCACTACGTAGTGACCGAGAAGCCCCAGGTCTTCGACGTCAGCTCGATCGCTTTCCCTGTCCCGGGCGAGCGCACGATCACCATTCGCTGGCAGGCGCCGTCTACTGCGACCGTCTCGGGCTGGCGCATCTATCGCCAGATCGAAGGTGGGCGTGAGCAGTTGCTCGCACCGAGCCCCTTCTGCCCACCGAAAGAGCGTTGCGGTAAGCATCTCTCCCTCAGCGACGGAGCCGAGCCCTCCGGAAAGGAGATCCGCTATCGCATCGTCGCGCTGCACCGCGACGCTCGGCACAACGCGGCGGTCGTCGTCTTTCCGCCGGCGGGGAAAGGTGCCCCGAGGCTCCGACAGAACACGAGCGAGATCGTCCCAGACAGCTTAGAAGCGACCAGCGCACCCACTTCCGCCGGGCTCGGGCTGCCCGACGTGCTCTTCTTCGCGCTCTTTCTCAGCGCGGCCGCCCGCTTCGGCCTGCGGCGCCGAGCAACCTGGCTGGCTCTTGTCGCCTCGCTCGGCGTGACGACCTTGCTGGCGGTCTATGCCGATCCCTTCGCGACGAGCGGGCTGCCCGCGCTGCCGGGCATCTCGCTCGCCTTCCTGCTCGTCAACGCCGATCTGATCTGGCGCCGCCTTCGCGGCGAGGAGATCGACCTCGATTCTCCTGCGCCGCCGGAGCCGCAGGTCGAGCGCTAGGCGACGCCGTTTTTGCCCTGGAAGAAGTCGGCCGGCTCGAAGCCGAGCACGTCGGCGTAGAAGCTGACCGGGAAGGTCTGGATGCGCGTGTTGTAGATGCGCACGTTGCCGTTGTAGATGGTGCGCGCCGCGGCGACCTCGTCCTCCGTCTCGGCGATGTTCTTCTGCAGCGAAAGGAAGTTCTCCGTCGCCCGCAGGCGAGGGTAGCTCTCGGCCACAGCGACCGCTCCGGCGAGAGCGGCCCCCAGCTCGCTCTCCGGCGCGCTCCTCGCAGCCGCGCCGCTTGCCCTCTCCGCGTCTGCCCGCAGCAGCGCCAATTCGTCGAAAAGCTCGTTTTCGTGCATGGCGTAGCCCTTGACGACCTCGACCAACCTCGGGATCAGATCGTGGCGGCGCTGTAGCTGAACGTCGACATCCTGCCAGGCTTCGACGACCTTGTTGCGCAGGCGAACGAGCCGGTTGTAGGAAAGCGCAATCAGCAGCCCGACGAGGGCGAACAGTGCCAGCACGAGATAGAGCGGTGTCACGACGGCTGCCCTCTGCCCGCTTGCTCGAACAGCCAGAGCGCGATCGGTCGCCACAGCTCGAGCAGCTCTTCGATCAGCTCCGGTCGCTTCGGCGAAAGCGTCTTCTCGACGATAAAGGCGACATTGGAGCCGAGCATCTCGAAGCGGGCATTCCCATCCGGCAGCGCGCGCTGGAACTCGAGCAGCCTGACGATCGCGCTCGGGGTCAGCAGTCTCCGTACCTCGTCCTCTCGCCCGCGCAAGCTGCTGACTCGAAAGTGCTGATCGAGCTCGGTCGACTCCAGCTCGACTCGTTCGTCGATCTCGCCGTGGTGGCCGAAGAGCTTCTCGCCCAATTCAGCCGTGTGGCTGCGAGGTGAGATCTGCACCAGGTCGATCAGCGGCCGGTCGAGCGAGAAGTGCAGCACTACGTAGTTCGTCACCTGCTCGTCGTCGCCGCTCTTCTCGATTCGCTTGTGTTGGTAGAGGACGACCCCCGGCTCGGGCCAGAAGCCCGAGAAGAAGTCGCTTGCCTTACGCTTGTCCCCGCTCTGCAGGAAGAGCGTGTCCTCGAACGGCTCTCCGCCGGCCTCGTAGTGCCACCGCCGTGTAGCCGCCCAGCGCGTGAAGAAGCGCTCGCGAGCGCGGCTTCGTACTCTCGTCCAGCCGGCGATGAGGGCACAGAGCGCACCGATCGCCATCCCGGCGAAGACGCATAACGCCTCCCGGTGCGGCTCGCGACCGAGCCCGTACAGGAAGCCGAGCCCCGCCCCCAGCACGGCGCCGAGCGCGACGAGATCCCAGTAACCGAAGGAACCGAAGAGACGTCGCCTCTCCTCCGCCTCGACTTCTCGGTATTCGGGTTCCAACATTGGCCGAACAGTAGTGGACGCATCCGTCGCACTCGGGCGACCTGAACGGAAGCTCGCACCGACCCGCGGACGAAATGGCATCGAGGAGGAACGAGCCCCACCCCCGACTGGGGGCAGGGCTCGACTAGACCTTGCTATCAGGCTTCCGCTGCTATCCGGCTGAGCAGTTCTTCTGCGCCCAGGCACCGATGTGCTGCGATGCCTGAGTCAACTTCGTGACATTCAGAGTCGACAGCAACGTCGCTAACTGCGCCGGTGTCGGCGACTGCCCGGATTTCAGACCGAGCGCGGCGAACTTGGCGCCGGCGTCGGCCAGCACCTGGAAGTCGCTCTTTATCTCGGGCGGAGCGACCTTAGCGAGCGCTTGCAGTCTCGCAACCTGCGCGTTGATGTCATTCGGAACCTTGCCACCGACGGCGTTACTGAGCGTCTGCGACGCGGCCGCGAGCTTCTGACAGTCGGTGCTGTTGATATTCCCGCCCGAAGCCGAAGTGGTAGTCGACTTCGTCGTCGTCGCCTCGGTCGTAGTTGCCTTGGTCGTCGTCGCCGCTACCTTCTTCTTCGAGCCGCAGCCGGGCGCGACTACGAGCAGTAGGCCAGCAAGGACGGCACAGATCAACTTCAGTCTCATCTACGGGGCCCCTTTCCAGCGCTGATGCGCATGGTTATCCTTTCCGCGCGATCGTAAAACACTGCGGCCGTCACTACAAGCGAGGTCAGCACCAGACTGCGACGTCTGCACAGGATGCGGAGATCCAGCTGCCTAGACGCGCTTCACTCGCCAGACCCACTTCGCGGGTGTCTTGTCCACGTTGCCGGACGCGTCGGCGGCGCGGACCTGGAAGGTGTGCTTACCCTTTTTGACCGTGACGGTAGCGGGTGACTTGCATGCCTTCCACTTCCCCGAGTCGAGCTTGCAGGCGAACGTCGAGCCCAGCTCGTCGGAGCTAAAGCGGAAGCGAGCTTTGGCGCTCTTCTTCTTCGTTCGCACCGTCTTCTCGGGGTGCTTGGTGAGCTTGGTCTGAGGCGGAGAGAAGTCGCCCGTTCGCCAAAGCTCGGCACCGTGGCTGGGCTCCGTGGCCGAGAAGATGAGATTACCTTTGAAAGACGTCAGCCAGCTCGGGGAGCTATCGCCGACCGGATTGATATCGGCAAACATACCCGTGCCCACTGCGCTGCCGTTGCTTACCCAGAGCTCGCGGCCGTGGGCGCCGTCGGTGGCAGTGAAGAAGAGCGCGCCGTTGAGCACAACGAATCCCGACGGCGCGCTGCTGAAGCCCGCGGAAGTGTTGATGTCCCTGATCATCACGGTGCCGGCCGCCGTGCCGTCGCTCTTCCACGGCTCCGCGCCGGTGGCGCCGTCATTGGCCTGGAAAACAAGGCTGGAGCCGAAGGCGACGAAGTTGCTCGGAGCGGAGCTGCCGCGCGGGTTGATGTCCTTGACTATGGTGGTGCCGGCCGCCGTGCCGTTGCTCTTCCAAAGCTCGCGGCTATGAGTCGCGGCGGTGGCCGCGAAGAAGAGGACGTTATTGACGGTCGTAAAGTTGGACGGCGCGCTGTTAGCGCTGCCGGCGTTGATGCTCTTGAAAAGGGTCGTGCCGGCCGCCGTGCCGTCGCTCTTCCAGAGTTCACTGCCACGGGTGCGGTCGACGCCCCGGAAGTAAAGGGTATTACCGAGCACGCCGGCGATGAGACTGCTCACACCGTTGGCTGAGCCGGAATTGATGTTCTTGACCATGGCGGTGCCGCCCGTCGTGCCGTCGCTTCTCCAAAGCTCGCTGCCATGGGTGCCGTCGGCGGCCGAGAAGAAGAGCCTGCCGTTGCACGTAATGAGCCCGTTCGGGTTGCTGTTGTTGTTACCGCCCGTCTTGATGTCCTTGACCATCGTGGTGCCGTCCGGAGTACCGTTGCTCCGCCAGAGCTCGACACCGTGGCTGCTGTCCATGGCTGCGAAGAAGAGGAAGCCGTTGAACACGACGAGGTCGCTCGGCGTGCTACTCGCGCTGCCGGCGTTGATGTCCTTGACCAGAGTCGTGCCGGCCTCCGTGCCGTCGCTTCGCCAGAGCTCCGAGCCGTGAGTGCCGTCGTTGGCGGTGAAGTAAACGGAGTGGCCGAGCACGGTGAGGTTACCCGGCGAGCTGTCACCGGCCGTGTTGATGTCCTTGACCATGGTGGTGCCGGCTGCGGCTCCGTTGCTTTTCCAGAGCTCGGTACCGTGCACACCGTCCGTGGCCTGAAAGAACACGTTGCCGCCGAGTACTGCGAGATCCACCGGGCTCCCGGAGTTTGCGCCCGGGTTCACGTCCTTGACGAGCGCGACGCTGATTGTTGCCGCCGCATCTCCGCGGGTCGTCTGAGCACCGGCAAAGAGAACCGCAAGCGCGCAAATAGCAACAATAGACGCAGCGGCACGACCCGGATGAAATCTCATCACGTCCCCTTTTCGATCAAATGCCTGGATCAGAACGGCACTTAAGCATCGCTCTCCGATGTTAGAGGTGTGTAAACGGAACCGAAGAAATTTCTAAATCCGCTTCGGCCCGCGCATCACTGTCTTCGCTCAGTCTGAAACGTCTCGCTCGAGCAGCGCGACCGTCTCGACGTGCGGCGTGTGCGGGAACATGTCCACGCGGCCGAGCGCGTACCAGCTCGTAACCGGCCTGCTCGTGCAGCTGCTTGAAGTCGCCGGCGAGAGTGGTCGGGTTGCAGGAGACGTAGACGATGCGCGGCGCCCCGGTCTCGGCCAGGCGGCGCAGGGCCTTGCCGGCCAGCCCGGCGCGCGGCGGGTCGACCACGACGACGTCGGGCGGCCCGGAACGATCCTTCAGCTCGCGGATCACCTGACCGACGTTGCCGGCGAAGAAGGCGATGTTGCCGACCGAGTTGCGCTCCGCGTTCTCGAGTGCGCAGGCGACCGATTCCTCGGAGATCTCGATCCCCCAGACCGAGCGCGCCTGCCTGGCCAGCGTCAGCCCGATCGTGCCGGTACCGCAGTACAGATCCCAGACGGTCTCCTCGCCCGCCCAGACCCGCGTACTCGCCGGCGAGCGCGTAGAGGCGCTCGGCCATGCCGGTGTTCGTCTGCAGGAAGGCGTTCGGGCGCAGCCGGAAGCGCAAGCCGCACAGCTCCTCCTCGATCGCCTCCTCGCCCCAGATCAGCTCGGCCGGCACGTTGGTGGTCTCGGCCGTGCCTTCGTTGACGGCCCAGTAGATCGAGCGCACCTCCGGGAAACTTCGTCAGCGAGCGAACGAGGAAGTCGCGGTCGAAGGGCTTGTCGGAGGCGGTCACGAGCATGCACGAGCGCCTGGCCGGTATTGCGGCCCTTCGCGCACGACGAGGTGGCGGAGGTAGCCGCGATGCTCTTTCTGGTCGTAGGCGCTCGAGCACCTCCTCGCGCGCCCACTCGACGCACCGCGGCGCGGATCGCGTTGCCGAGCTCGGTCGTGAGCAGGCAGCGCTCGATCGGCAGCAGCTCGTCCCAGCGGCCGGCGCGGTGGAAGCCGAGCGCCGGGCCGTCAGGTGTCGCTTGCGAACGAGTACTCGAGCTTGTTGCGGTAGCCGTAGATCTCCTCGGCCGGGATGATCGGCTCGAGCGGCGGCTCGGCGATGCCGGCGATGCGAACAAGCGCGTCTCTGACCTGCGCCGCTTTCGACTCGCACTGCACCTCGTAGGCGAGATCCTGGAAGCGGCAGCCGCCGCAGGCGCCGAAGTAGGGGCAGGGCGCCTCGACGCGGCTCGGGCCGGCCTCCAGAACCTCGACCGTCTCGGCCTCGGCGTGGCTGCGCTTCACCTTGGTGACGCGGGCACGGACGAGGTCGCCGGGAAGCCCGCGGCGGACGAAGAGAACGAAGCCCTCCAGCCGCGCGACGCCGTTGCCGCCGAAGGCGAGCGACTCGATCCGGAGCTCGAGCTCCTGTTCTTTCGTGACGGGCGCGGCCATAGAACCACCAGGAGCGTAGCTGTGACGCACGGAAGCGCCGGTGACGTATCCAAGTAGACGGGCGCGGGAGCCGCCGCCGGGCTCGTCAGAATCCGGTCGACCGCCATCCCAGGAGGACTGACGATGAAGCGCTCTACTCTCGCTCTGTTAGTGATCACGCTGCTCGTGCTCGGGCTGGCCAGCGCCTGCGGCTCCAGCTCCAGCTCGACGAGGCGAACGATCTCGGTCAGCGCCGACGCGACGATCAAGGCCAAGCCCGATCTGGCCAAGTTCTCCTTCGGCGTCTCGACCGACGGCGCCGGCGCGAGCCAGGCGCTGAGCCGCGAACTCGAGCACGATGCGCAAGGTGATCGCAGCGATCAAGAAAGAAGGAGTCGCCGCCCGCGACATCCAGACGCAGCAGGTGAACGTGTATCCGAAGACCGACTCGAACGGAAACACAACCGGTTACAGCGCCTCGAACACGGTCAACGTCAACCTGCACGAAGTTCTGAAGGCCGGCCGGCTGATCACGAGCGTCACAGACGCCGGCGCGAATCTCGAGAGCGGACCCACCTTCTCGCTCGAGAAGACCGATCTCACCTACGAGAAAGCGCTCAACGAGGCGCTCGACAAGGCGCACGCGAAAGCCGCCTCGATGGCCGATCACGTCGGCCTCAGCCTGGGCAAGCCCGCCACGATCAAGGAGGGTGCCGAGAGCGTCGTGCGCCTCTACGCGGCCGACACGCTGGCTGCCGCGAAGGCACCGTCCTCGGCGGTACCCGTTCAGCGCGGCCGCGTCGAGGTGAGCGCCTCGGTCACGATCGTCTACTCGGCGAGCTAGCGCTCTTTCCCCCGCCCGTCCTCCTGAGCCATGTCCCTGTGCCTGGCACCGGGACATGGCCGGGCGGGGCTTGAGAACTCGCGACGTTCGACTAGGCGCCGGTCTTGGAAACCAGAAGGCTCTCTCTCGTCAGCGCAACACGCTGACGAGCACCTTGCGCGAGCGCGGCCCGTCGAACTCGCAGAAGAAGATCCCCTGCCAGGTGCCGAGCGCCAGCTTGCCGCCCTCGAGCGGCACGACGACCTGCGGCCCGATCAGCGCGGTGCGGATGTGGGAGGCGGCGTTCTCGTCGCCCGGCTCCCAGTGCTTGAAGGGCCAACCGTCCTCGACGATCTGCTCCAGCGACATCTCGAGGTCGCGGGCGACGTTGGGATCGGCGTGCTCGTTGATCGTCACTCCGGCCGTGGTGTGCGGCACGAAGACGAGAACGGCCGAGCCTTCGGCCTCCTTCCCCAGCGCGTCGCGCACCGCCGTGGTGATTTCGACGACCTGGCTCTTGCGCTCGGTTTTCAAGGCGATCTCGCGCACGGCCACTATCCTAAGCACATGGCGGGGAGCTCGGGTCGGGATCTACTGCTCGACGGTTACCGCGATCGGGCCGACCGCTTCCTGGCCGCGCTGGAAGAGGAGACGTACCTCCACTTCGCCGGGCTCAAGCCCGAGCTCGAGCTGGCGGCGATCCACGAGCGCTACGCGCGATCTCACCTCGCTGGCGCAGGCACGCCGGATCGGCGACCTCGTCGGCGACCGTGACGGCGACAACGAGCGCATGCGCGAGCTCTGGCGCTTCGCCTGCGAGGGCTACCTCGGGACGGTCACCCGCGAGGAGGAAGAGCGCCTGGCGATGCTCGAGGCCGGGTTGGAAGCAGATCTCGACGGCGAGCGGGTCGCCTTCCGCATGCTCGGGCCAGAGATCGCGAACTCCGAGGATCGCGAACGGCGAGGCCGGCTCGAGCAAGCCCGCTGCGCTCTGGTCGAACGCGAGCTCAACCCCGATCCTGCTCAACCTGCGCGGGCGCTCGCGCGCGGCCGTGCGCGAGCTGGGCGGCGAGTCGGCGGTCGATCTCTACCGGCGCTTCGGCTTTCCACTCGACGACCTGGCGGCTCAGTGCAGTTCGCTTCTGGCCGAGACCGATGATCTCTACGAGCGTGCGCTGGGGCGGTTGCTCGAGCTGCGACTCGGCCTTCGTCTCGACCAGGTCGCCCGCTACGACACGCCCCGGCTCTTCCGAGCTACCCGGTGGGACTCGTCCTTCCCGGCCGACCGACTGCTCGCGGCGCTCAAGGCCACTCTGGCCGGTCTCGGCACCGATCTGCGCAGTCAGAAGAACGTGGAGATCGACATCGCCTCGCGCCCGAGTAAGTCGCCCCGCGCCTTCTGCGCCCCGATCGAGATACCGAGCCGAATCATGCTCGTGATCAACCCGATCGGCGGCCCGGACGACTGGCGTGCCCTCTTCCACGAAGCGGGCCACACAGAGCACTACGCTCACACCTCGGCCGACCTTCCGTTCGAGTACCGGCGCCGCGGCGACGACGCGGTCACCGAGGGCTGGGCCTTCCTGTTCGAAGGGATGATCTCGACCCCCGCCTGGCTGACGCGACTCGTCGGCGCAGAAGAGGCGCGCGAGCTCGGTTGGGAGGGCGCGGTGCAGAAGCTCTATTACCTGCGCCGCTACTCCGCCAAGCTCCAGTACGAGCTCGAGCTGCATGCCGCGAGCGATCTCGCCGGAATGCCGGCGCGCTACGCGGCGTTGCAGCGCCGGGCGACTCTGATCGAGCCGAGCCCGACCGACTTCCTGCGTGACCTGGACGAAGGCTTCTACTGCACGTCGTACCTGCGCGCCTGGGCCTTCGAGGCACAGATTCGCGGCGCTCTCGTCGAGCGCTTCGGCCGGGATTGGTTCACGCGCCGCGAGGCCGGAGAGCTGCTACGTGAGCTCTGGTCGCAGGGACAGCGCCTGAGCGCGGACGAGCTTCTACTGGAAGTCAGCGGATCGCGGTTGTCGCTTTCGGCGCTCAGCGACGAGTTGAAAGAGAAGCTCGACTGACGAGAGAGGCGGCCGAAGCCGCCTCTCTCCGGACCCGACTGCGAGCTCCAGTCACTCCTTCTTGTGCGCTTTGCCCTCGATCGCACCGGTGGTCTCGCTCGTCGAAACCGGAATCCGATGCGGCTTGGGCTGCTCGGGCTTACGAACGCGCAACTCGAGCACTCCGTTGGAGTAGCTTGCGGTTATGTCGTCCTCGGAAACCCCTGCGGGCAGCGCGATCGTCCGCTCGAAGCTGCCGAAGCGGCGCTCGTAGCGACGAAAGCCGTCTTGCGACGAAGTCTCCTCGCGCTCCCGCTCGGCGCTGACGCTGAGCGCGCCGTCCTCGAGCTCGACCGCGATCTGCTCCTCGGGAATACCGGGTAGATCGAACGCGTAGACGACCTCGTTTTCGTTCTCCCAGACGTCCAGAGCCGGAATCCAGGCACGCGGGCCGCGCTCGCCGACGCCTTCGGCATAGATCATCCTGCGCATGTCGTTCTGCAGGCTGGCGAGCTCCCTGAACGGATCAAATCGACGTACCAAAGTGGCCATCTCAATCCCTCCCTTCCTTACTTGATGGCGTTTCTAGAATAAAACCTAAGCCGGTTATTGTCAAGTCTTGCAATCGCTAAACGCGCTGCCTGCCGGATGACCTTCGGCGTCGAGGGACGCCAGGGGCCGCACGAGCCGAGAGCGCACTCGCAGTGCGGTGAGCGGTTCGGCCCTTAATCGGTGACTAAGTTCGCCGATTTTCGGGAATACGGTGCGACCAACCACGTTTGCACCGATATATGGAAGTTCTCGAACAGATACGCGAGCAGATCGAGCAGGTCAGTGACCGGCGGGCCGAGCTGTGGCACAAGCTCTCCGAAGGGCACGACCCGACCGTCGCCGACGAGCTGCACCGGCTCGAGCGCGAGATCGAGCGTCTCTGGGACGAGCAGCGTGCCGTGCGAGCGGCGATCCGCTTCGGCGACCGTGAGAAGATCCTTCGCCGCGCCCGCACCGAAGAACGAATCGAACGTTCTGCGGCTTAACAACGCCATCCCCCAGTCGCTTTTCTCACCGCGAAAAGTCGTCCATGCCCTCCGCAGGAGGGCGGACTTTTTGCGGTTAGACGCAGCCTGTCTTGCAGACCCACTTCTTCTGGGTTGATTCCCAGCTCCAGAGCGCGTGGTGATTGCGGCCGTCGGGGGCATGATTGGCCTTGAGCAACACCTTCCAGCCAACCGGCACCGTGCCGCCGGCGATGACGACCCGGTCGCCCGCGATCGTCTGTCGTTTCGCGAAGCGAAGCGAGTGAGCCGTCCGCTGTCGGTAGATGTTCAGCGTCTCGCCGACCGAAGGGGTCGCGTAGTCGCGCACGGCGATCTCCGCGCGACCATCGGCGTTCAGGTCGCGCACCCAGGCCTGCACGAGCCCGCTTTCGCTACTACCTGGGCTCTGAAAAACCTGCACGAGCTGGACGTTGACCCAGGCGCCCTTACGGAGGTCGCCGACTCGGAAGTAGGTCGTCGGGGTCATCAAAGAGCCTTGGCGTATGTCGTAGACCTGAACTCGCTCCAGCGCAGGGTCGCGATCGAGGTTGAGGCTGATTACGTGCAGGCGGTACAGCGTGGGCAGAGGAACCTGCGGGCTACCCAGGCCCGAGCTCGGCAACAACAGGGGGGCCGAAAGAAGAAGTGCGATCGAAGCGAGAAAGGCGGTTCTCGTCACAACGCGAGTATATGACCGTCGGGATCGAAATCCCAGTTATTCGACGGGCCGGCGAGTCGGTTCCTCACCCGGGCTACACTGCGCTGCGAAGGGGCGTTAGCTCAGCTGGGAGAGCGCCGGCTTTGCAAGCCGGAGGTCACCGGTTCGATCCCGGTACGCTCCATTTCGCGCCACTGGTCGGTGACCCCTCTGGCCGGGCGCGACCGGCCGCCGAGGCCGCCTCGAGTCGCTGGCCGCGGGATCCTCTCCGGGCCGTGTGAGTCAACACTGACCCCTCCGGGCTCGCACCGCCAGCGACTCGCCAGAGACGCGAAAGGTGCCGGCCCGTGTTTCAGTAAAGCTGTTAAACCTGGTCGATCCGGGAATCAGAGGTTGAGTATCACGCGAGCAACTGTGATCGGTCTCGAGGAGGTGCCCGACGGCTACCGGGCGATGAACGAGCGCGAGGCGCTCAAGGTCATGATCAAGCCCTGAGGAAAGGAGACACGGTGCAGACGCGAACGCTTGGAAGCAGTTTGGAAGTCTCGGCGATCGGGCTCGGTTGTATGGGGATGAGTTTCTCCTACCCTCCGTTCCCGGAGAAGCGGGAGATGATCTCGCTCGTTCGTGCGGCGGTCGAGCGCGGCGTCACCTTCTTCGACACCGCCGAGGCGTACGGTCCGTTTACGAACGAAGAGCTCCTGGGCGAGGCGCTCGCGCCCGTCCGCGAGCAGGTAGTTATCGCCACCAAGTTCGGCTGGAAGCTCGATCCCTCGGTGAGAGGACGCCTGGCCGGGCTGGACAGCAGGCCGGAGCACGTCAAGCAGGTCGCCGAGGCCTCGCTCAAGCGGCTCAGGATCGAGACGATCGATCTCTTCTACCAGCACCGCGTCGACCCGGACGTGCCGATAGAGGAGGTGGCCGGAGCGGTGAAGGGGCTGATCGAGGAAGGCAAGATCAAGCACTTCGGCCTTTCGGAGGCCGGAGCGCAGACCGTCAGGCGCGCGCACGCGGTTCAGCCGGTTACAGCGCTCCAGAGCGAGTACTCGCTCTGGAGGAGGGAGCCCGAGGCGGAGATCCTGCCGACGCTCGAGGAGCTCGGGATCGGCTTCGTCCCCTTCAGCCCGCTCGGGAAGGGCTTCCTCACAGGGAAGATCGATGCGACCACCAGCTTCGATAGCTCCGACTTTCGCAGCATCGTCCCCCGCTTCACGCCTGAGAATCGGGCGGCGAACCAGGCCCTGGTCGATCTGCTGAGCAGTATCGCGGAGCAGAAGAAGGCAACACCGGCGCAGATTGCGCTCGCGTGGCTGCTCGCGCAGAAGCCGTGGATCGTTCCCATTCCGGGCACTACGAAGCTGCACCGGCTCGACGAGAACCTGGGGGCCGCGGAGATCGAACTCAGCGGCGACGATCTCCGCGAGATCCGGAGCGCCGCCGCGAAGATCGAGGTTCAGGGCGCCCGCTATCCCGAGCAACTGGGCCAGCTGACGGGCCGCTGAAGCGCCTACCCATAGCGGAGAGAACCATCCAGATCACCAGATAGTTCCACACCGCTTATGCTTTTTTCGGCAGGCCGGATCGCTCCTGTAGCCGGGCGCCAGCAGAAGATCACCGTTTTGCCAGCGTGTCCCACAAGCTGCAACAACAGGCGGGCGGTCGCCCGGGAGGGGATTCTTTCGTACCGTTAGTAGTCATCGAAAGGGAAAAGTGGTCAAAAACACGTGTTGGATTATTGTCGCGATAGTAATTGCGGCGTTTCTCGCGATATCGGTATCGTCTTGTAGCTTTAATCAAGAAAGAACAACAGCTCAAACCAATACTAAAACTAATACCAGCACAGCATCCAAGAATGTTGCTTGCACATCTACCGGCGGTAGGCAACCAGTAAAACTACCAGCCTGGAAGACGGCGCTGTATAGTGCCCCTTTAAGCGATAACTCTATTAATGACAACGTACCAGATAACGGCGTCAGAAGCTTTTCTATAACGAAACTACTGGATAACACTAGCCCTAGCAGCGTGTACTTCCATATACAGAAGGCCGACGGTAGTTACGCGACTGGAGCCAAATCAACAATCGAAGTTTGCGATAAATACAATAAGACTAACGCGTTAATCGCGACGTCTACGGCGAATATAGATGCACTCGAAGGAAACGAGCTTGGTAGGATCATATATCTACATGGCTACATAGAATCCGCAATAATACCAGGAGAATATCGTATTGACGGATATCTATACAGTAATGGCGTTTGGCATATGACGGATCGGATGAACGTACGACTCACTAAATGACCGTTGTATAGATTCAAAACGAGTCTGAAAGCGTAGGAAGAGACACCGTCGCCGTCTGGTACAGGAGGGGAAGGGAACTCGTCCCGCGAACGGAGGCGACACTCGACGGTCCTAAAGAGCTGGGGATGCATGGCGAATATAGGGGTGCTTCAGTCGCTCATCCATCGGCACGAATCCCCCCTTCGGGGGAGGGGGGGATCCAGAGACAACCGAAGCGACTACTGTCAACCCGGAGGAGCTTCCGTATGGCGGTGCGGCCCGACGATCGCAAAGAGCCAGTGCAAGACGAATCCGTGGGGATGGCAAACGAGCGCACACTGCTCGAGACGTTCTTCGAGACCACTTCCGATCACGTCTACTTCAAGGACCGGGCGAGCCGCTTCGTCAAGATCTCGGCCGCGCTAGCGCGCGACGCGTTCGGCCTGAGCGGCGCGCAGGGGGTGATCGGTAAGACCGACTTCGATTTCTTCTCGGAGGAGCACGCGCGGTCGGCCTACGATGACGAGCAGCGGATCATCCGCACCGGCGAGCCGCTGGTCGACATCGAGGAGAAGGAGACCTGGGAGGACGGCCGCATCGCCTGGGTGTCCACGACCAAGATGCCCCTTCGCGACGAGAACGGCACGGTCGTCGGCACCTTCGGCATCTCGCGCGACATCACCAAGCGCAAGGAGGCCGAGCTGGCGATAGGTGTGGCGCACGAGCGGCTGAACGCGATCGTTCGGATCCAGCGGGAGATCGCCGAGGCCGAGCTCGGCATGAAGGCTGTTCGCTCGATCATCGCCGAGCGCACGCGTGAGCTCGCTGCTGCCGATGGCGCCGTCATCCTGCTGCGCGAGAACGACCACCTCGTCTGCGCCGCTGCAAGTGGTGACTGCGTGCGTAACGACGGCACTCGCGTGAAGCCGCAATCGAACGGCGCCTTTCGCAAGGCGATCAAGGAGCGACGCTCGCAGCAGCTCACCGAGGCGGACGGCCTCGTAAAAAAGAACCCGAACCTCGCTCCGCTGCTGAGCAAGGAGCTTTCGTCGATGCTCGTCGTGCCACTCGAGCACGAAGGCGAAGTGATCGGCCTGCTTTGCGTCGTCTCCGTCGCTGCGACTCCTTTCGACCAGGGGCTCGCCGAGAGCCTCGAGCTGCTCTCGCTGGTTCTGTCGGCGGCGCTCAGTAACGCAGCCGAATTCGAGCAGCGCCGCCAGCGCATCGAGATGCTAATGCAGTTCCAGGCGATCCACTCGCGAGCGCCAATCGGTATCGCGACGATCGACGCGCGCCTTCGCGTCCACGATCCGAATCCGGCACTCTGCGAGCTCCTCGACCGCTCAACGGAGGCTCTCGAGGGCAAGCAGCTGACGACCTTCGTGTCCAAGGAAGACCGAACTAACGAGAAGCGCGACCTGCAGTCGCTGCTGCGCGGCGAACGCGAGTCCACAGCGAACGACGCCCGCTTCGAACGGGCGGACGGCAAGGTCATCTGGGCACATGTGACGGTCTCGCTCGTGCGTGACCTCGACGGCAATCCGCAGTTCGCGATCGCGATGGTGCAGAACGTCACCGAGCGCCGGCTCGCCGAGGAAGCTGCGCAAGAACTGGCTTCGATCAATGAGCACCAGGCCATGCACGACGGTCTGACCGGACTACCTAACCGAACCCTCTTCCTCGACCGCATCCAGCACACGCTGCTATCAGCCGAGCGAGACGGCGGCAGAGTGGCGATCCTGATGTTGGATCTCGACCGCTTCAAAGAAGTCAACGACACGCTCGGTCACCACGCCGGCGACATCCTGCTGCGAGAGCTCGCTTCCAGGCTGCAGCAGACGCTGCGGGCAACCGACACGGTGGCGAGGCTCGGCGGCGATGAGTTCGGCCTGATCCTGCCCGACCAGCTCAATCCTTCTGACGTCGTCGCCCTGCTCGGCAAGATCAAGAGGGTGCTCGATCCGCCGGTCGTCGTCGGTGACCTGCCGCTCTCGCTCGAGGCCTCGATCGGGGTCGCTATGTACCCAGATCACGGCTCCGATGTCGAGTCGCTCCTGCGCCACGCAGACGTGGCCATGTACACAGCTAAAGACGAGGGCAAAGACTACGCCTTCTACGACACGACGATCGACCGCTCGAGCCCGGTCAGGCTGACGCTCGTCTCCGAGCTCCGCCAGGCGATCGACCGCGGGGAGCTCGTGCTCTACTACCAGCCGAAGGCCTTGCTCGAAGGCGGGTCCGTCTGCGGTGTCGAGGCGCTGGTTCGCTGGCAGCATCCAGTACGCGGGCTTGTCCCGCCCGACGAGTTCATTCCGACGGCGCAGGAGACGGGCTTGATCAAGCCCCTGACCCGCTACGTGATCGACCACGCCCTCGAGCAGATCGTGGCTTGGCAGAAGCAGGGTATTACGCTCTCTGTCTCCGTCAACCTGGCCACGCGCAACCTGATCGACACGAGCTTTCCCGACGAGGTGGCTGCGTTACTTGGGAAGTGGAAGGTCGACCCCAGGCTGCTCGAGTTCGAGATCACCGAGAGCACCGTCTTGGATGACCCTTACCGCACCAAGGTCGTCCTGGAGCGTCTGAACAAGATGGGTATCCGCATCTCGATCGACGACTTCGGCACCGGCTACTCCTCCCTCGCCTATCTCAAGGACCTGCCGGTCTCGGAGGTCAAGATCGACCGCTCCTTCGTCATGAACATGCAAAAGAACGACGACGACCGCGTCATCGTCCAGTCGACGATAGATCTCGGTCGCAACTTGGGCCTTGATGTCGTCGCCGAGGGCGTCGAGACAAAGGCCGCCTGGAACACCCTGAAGAAGATGGGGTGCGGCATGGTGCAGGGCTACTTCTTCGGGCGACCGATGCCTCCCGATACCTTCTACGAGTGGCTCACGCAAAAAGGCGAGGAGCGGACGCTCAGCGAGCATCCCGCGGCCCCGCAACGCCGACTGAGGCTAGCGCAGTAGCTATCCCACGCGCGCGCTTGGGTCTCCGGCTCGCTCCCGTACGAGTGTCCTTCCTGGGGGATACTTCTGTCCGTGAGAACGGGGATCGAAGGGACGAAGCTATTGACTCGAGCGGCGTTGAACGCGATACGGCGACTGATCCCGTTTCGCGCGCGGGTCGCGGTCTTTCGCGCTGAGCGATCGGTGCGGGATCGCTTCTCGCGTCAGCGCTTCGCTGGACGGCGCGATGCGGCGGCGGCGCCCTGCCCTCATCTCGTCTTCTCGCACAGGGCGCGGCTGGTGCGCGACTACCCCGAGCCCTGGTACTCGCTGCAGCAGAACAAGATCGTCAACCTTCGCATCGCCGCCGAGCGGATCGACGGAGCGACGATCGCTCCCGGAGAGAGCTTCTCGTTTTGGCGGCTCGTCGGGCGCAGCTCGCGTCGCAGGGGCTATCTCGACGGGATGACGATCGTCGACGGCCGCCTCGACATCTCGCGCGGCGGCGGACTGTGCCAGCTCTCGAACGCTCTCTACTGGGTCGCGCTGCACCTCGGCTGCACCGTTAGTGAGCGCCATCGCCACTCGTTCGACTGCTTTCCCGACTCCTACCGCACGGTTCCCTTCGGCGCCGGCGCCACCGTCTTCTACAACTACGTCGATCTTCGCTTTCGAAATGACACCGAGGAGACCTTCCGGCTCGCTGTCTGGCTCGACGACGAGTACCTCCACGTTGGCGCTTTCGCCGACCGGGAACCTCGTTACCGCTACCGCGTGATCGAGGAGAACCACCGCTTCGTCGCAAACGGGCAAGCGCGCTGGCGCGAGAACGACCTCTATCTTCTGCGGTTGCGCGGCGACGAGATCGTCGGGCGCGAGCATCTGGCCCACAACCGCGGGCTCGTTCTCTACGAAGCGCGCAGTGCGAAAACGTCAGGCGGCTGAGCTGTCCATCTGCCAGAGGTTGAAGGCGTTGCCCTCGCTGTCCTTGCACTCCGCGAACCAGCCCATGGCGGGAACGGGCTGCTTCGCTTCGGCTTCTCCGCCGAGCTCGCGAATCTTGCTGCGCGCCGCCTCGATGTCTTCCACTGCGTAGTAGTAGTTCGGGTGACCGGAGCGCTTCTCGGACGGAAAGACCGCGACGCCCAGGTTCTCGCTGAGACGGGCGATCCGGTAGTCCATCTCCGGCGTACCGGCGTCTTCGAATTTCCAGCTGAACAGCTCGCTCCAGAATCTCTGCGCCCGATCCGCATCCGCGGACGGAAACTCAACGTGCACGATGTCGCCGGCTGCCATCTTTCTCTCCCAGGTTCGAGTGGTTCGTAAGCGCTCCTCTACCCACCAGGGCGAACACGACACCTTTTCGGCAGCGGTCTAGAAATCGGCGCGAAGCCTGTCACAGAGCGCGGCGATCTCGGTCTCGCCGCCGCGCGGGGCGCCTGGCCACTCGTCCACTAGCGGGCCCCAGAACTCGCGCGGCGTGCCCGGATGACGGGCGACGACGTGGACATGGTGATGCGGCGTGTGATTGAAGGTGAAGGCGTATACGTGCTCGGCGCCCTCTTTCTCCAGCGCCTTCGCCAGGCGCGTGACGACCAGGGCCAGCGCGCAGGCCTCGGCGTCGTTGAGATCGGCTAGACCGCGAACGTGTCGCTTGGCGTCAACGAACAGGTAGCCGAGATAGCCATCGACCGTTCCAACAGGGGCGTGAGAAACGAGCACGTTCTCGTTCTCGTACAGCACCTCGCCGACGAGCGACCCCTCGCCGCGGTGCTTATCGCAGATCGGGCAACCCTTCACCTTCCCACCGTAACCGCCTTCGGCGATCGCCGTGGGAAGGAGCCGGCGGCTTGGCTGCTCGAAACTGATTCGTTAGTCTCATTCCGCGATGGATGAGGCGAGCCTGACTGCCCCACCGGCCTCGAGGCCGAGATGCTGTGCGGGCGACTGCGTCTGGAGGGGATCCGGTGCTACCACCGCATGACCGATATCGCCGCCGGCGCCTGGGGGGCCGGTGCGGGGCGGCTTTTGGTCGGCCTAACCGAGGTCATAGTCGACGCCGCGAAGCTGAAACGGGCGCGGGAGCTGCTCAGGGCCGACGACTAGCTAAGAGCGACCCAGCTCCGCGGCCACCAGCTCGACCCAGCGTTTCGCCCGCGGTAGCGGAACCAGCCCCAGCCCGGGCGGGCGCAGCGCAATCCCGTGTATCGCTCCCGGAACAAGCGTGTAGTCGCCTTCCACCCCGAGCGCGCGGGCGCGCTCGAAGCCGGCGCGGGAGAGTCGCGGAGAGACACCCGGAATCCCGAAGAACGGGAGATCGAGCGAGCCGTGAAAGACCGAGAAGCGGCGCCCGCGCAACCCGTCGAGTGGCAGGCGCGGCGGAATCCAGGGCGCGAGACCGATCACCTTCTCGACCGAGGGCTCGGCGGCGACCGCGATCGCGACGGCGCCACCCATCGAGAAGCCGAGCAGGATGGTGCGCTCGCCGCCGGCCGCCTCGATCGCGGCGCGGGCGTCTCGGACGCACTCCTCGAAGCGCCGCCAGGACTTGATCCGGTAGCGCAGCTCTGCGAAGCGAAGCTCGGGGAAACGGGGCCGCAATCGGTCCAGCAGCAACTCGATCGTGGGGCTCCAGGTGCCCTCGACTTCGGCGCGCCGACCGCCGTTCATGCAGACGACGCTGAGCGCGCCGTCGCCGCCCGTTACTCGCAGCTCCGCACCGGTTGAGAGCTTCATCGATCCGAACCGTACCCGCGAGCGGGCCGAGCGAAGACCGGTTTCGGCGATTGTCAGCTTGCCTGGGCGGCGTTACGCTTGATTGAGAATGCCGAAGTCAAGAAGCCGGCGAAGCGCTGCGGCTGGCAAGACCGGCTCTCGCGAAACTGCCGGAGAGACGTTGGCGCGAGCGAATGGCACATCGTCTTCTGCAGACGCACCGCGACCGACTGTGCAACGCTCTTTCCGAATCAGCCCCTACCTGTTGCTGCTACCCGTCGTGCTGCTGGTCGCGGGTCTGGTCGTGTCTTACCAAGCAGCCGTAATACACAACCACTCGCAGCTTCAGCACCTCCGCGAGAAGACGAGTGTCAAGATCGAGCCCGTCCGTACCGACCTGAGCCGCAACACGTTCGCGGCGGCGAATCTCACCGAGGGGCTCGCCAGTCTGATCACAACCGAAGGTGAGCCGCAGCCGAGACGCTTCAAGGCCTTGGCCGCTGATCTTCTGAAAAGCAACGAAGCCATCCGCAACATCGCCATCGCGCCGAACAACGTCGTCTCACAGGTCTACCCCCTGAAAGGCAACAAAGCGATCCTGGGGTTTCGCTACTCGAAAAGCGCTGCGCAATGGCCCATGGTCAAGCGCATGATGTCCGAGCGGCACGTGGTGATCGCGGGACCGGTCTCGCTCGTTCAGGGAGGCGTCGGAATCATCATCCGTCGCCCGATCTATGTACTGGAACCTGCGCGCGGCGGCAAGACGCGCTACTGGGGAATGGTCTCGACCGTGATCGATTTCCCCAAGCTCGTAGCCAGTTCGCACCTCTCTTCCGGAAACGACTCGCTACGGCTCGCCTTACGCGGCTACGACGGCCGGGGCGCCAAAGGAGGGGTCTTCTGGGGAGACAAGCGCGTGTTCGGGAATTCCCCAATACTCAGCGATATCACGCTCCCCTCCGGAACCTGGCAGCTCGGCGGCGTACCGGTGCGGGGATGGCCAGATTTCCACGCTTTCTACTCCTCATATTTCCAAGCGGGTGGTCTGGCAACGCTGTCGCTTGTGGGGTTGGTCTTCGGGCTTCTCTTGACCGGTAGCGCGCGCCGGCGTGAGATCGTTCAGCGCACTCGAGCGGAGACAGCATTGCTCGACAGTGAGACCAGGCTGTTGACGGCCCAGGAAGTTGCCCGCTTAGGTTTTCTCGACTGGAACCTCGAGACAGACAACGTCGACTATTCCGACGAAACGCTTCATCTTTTCGGAATCAGCCGAGAGGACGCGCTCACGACCCCTGACCAACTGATTGCGGCCGTCGTACATCCCGAAGATCAAGCGCTTGTACGGAAGCGACTGACGGAGGCGGCACAGGGCGTGTCGAGATTCGAGCTCGATCATCGCATCCTGCGCCCCGACGGAAAGATGTTGTGGATCACTACTCACGGCGAGCTCGTCCGCAACACCGACGGCGACCCGGTTCGGCTTCTGGTCACAGCTCACGACATCACCCATCGGAAGACCGCCGAACGCGAGAGGGTAGAAGCGGCGGAGCAACTGCGGCGTTACGCCGAACGGCTCGAGAGCCTGTCGGAGATCGACCGCCTGATCCTCAGCGCGCGCTCACCCGAGGAGGTCGCGAACGCCGCTTTGGCTCGCACACGGAAACTGGTGGGCTGGCCGCGCCTTAGCATTCTGCTCGCCGACCGAGACGCAGGAGAACTGGTGATGATCGCCTCGAGCTACGAGCGAGAATCCGTTCTCAAACCCGGATTCAGAACTCCTCTCGAGTCGCTCGGCGAGGTCGACGATCTCGGCCGGGGCGAGATCCGCACCTATGCAGACGTCCGGGACGCGAAGAACTGGCCGGTCAAACAGACTCTGCTCGACGCAGGAATACGCACGCTCGTCTTCGTCCCGTTGAGAGTCGAAGGTGAGCTGATCGGAGTGCTCGGGCTCTCCTCCGAGACGCCGGCGACGCCTCTGCCGGATGAATCGGTCGAGATCCTGCGCCAGGTCGCCACCTCACTGGCGGTCGCGCTCCAGCAGGCGCGTCTGCACGAGCGTCTCGCGCAGCACGCGAGCGAGCTCGAGGAACGCGTTGACGCCAGAACGGCCGAGCTGGCTGAGGCAAACGACGAGCTGGAGGCCTTCGCTTACTCCGTCGCCCACGACCTGCGCGCGCCGCTTCGCGCCATGACCGGCTTCAGCGAGGCGCTGGTCGAGGACTACGAGGCCGAGATCGGTAAGGAGGGCGCCGACTACGCCCACCGCATCGCCGCCGCAGCCTCGGCGATGGATCACCTGATCGAAGATTTGCTGGCCTACAGCCGGCTCGCGCGCGCCGAGATCTACGTGGAGCCGGTCTCACTGCAACAGGCGCTCGAGGAGGCGCTCTCGCAGCAGCGCGAAGCGATCGATACATCCCGGGCCAAGCTGACGATCGACGAGGCCTTCCCGGATGTCGAGGGTAACCGCCGTACGCTCGTACAGGTGCTATCGAATTTGATCTCGAACGCGCTCAAGTTCGTCGAGCCCGGCCAGTCACCGTCTATCCAGATCAGCTCCGAAAGCGCTCAGGGACGTGTTCGAGTGAGCGTCCGAGACGCCGGGATCGGCATCGATCCCCAGCACGAGCAACGGATCTTCCGGGTCTTCGAGCGTCTCCACGGCGGCGAGAGTTACCCTGGCACGGGCATCGGATTGGCGATCGTGCGAAAGGGAGTCGAGCGGATGAACGGCCTTGTCGGAGTCGAATCTCAGCCGGGGAAGGGAAGCCTTTTCTGGATCGAGCTCAACGCCCCCGAGGAGTCCTCATGAACACCACCGCAATCCGCGTGCTCTTGGTCGAGGACGACCCGAACGACATCCTGCTCACCCGCCGCGCCTTCCGAAAAGCCGAGCTGCCCGAGCCGATCGCCATCGTCGAAGACGGCGAGCAGGCCGTCGCCTATCTGGGCGCGACCGGCCAGTACGCCGACCGGCGCGCACACCCGCTTCCCGATCTCGTATTGCTCGATCTCAAGCTTCCGCGCATGTCTGGCCTCGAGGTGCTCACGTGGCTTCGCAAGCAGCCGAAACTGCAACGCCTGCCCGTCATCGTCCTCACCTCGTCGCGCGAGACCACGGATGTCAACCGCGCGTATGAGCTGGGAGCGAACTCCTATCTGCTCAAGCCGGTGACCTTCGACGCCCTGGCCAGGATCGTGTCGGATCTCGATCGCTACTGGGGCGAGCTGAACATCCGTCCCGAAGTGGAGCGGCCGCAATGACCAAGGGCCTGCGAGTTCTGATCGTCGACGACAACCCCGATGACCGGCGCCTCGCGGCGCGCGCGCTGGCAGCCGAGTTCGGCGGAATCGAACTGACCGAGGCAATCGACGAGGAGAGCCTGGCAGAGGCGCTCGAGCTGGGTAACTTCGACGCGGTGATCACCGACTACCGGCTTCGCTGGACAACCGGCCTCGACGTCCTACGCGAGGTCAAGGAACGCTCCCCCACGGTTCCTGTCGTGATGTTCACCGGGACCGGCACCGAGGACGTCGCCGTCGCGGCGATGAAATCCGGCCTCGACGACTACGTCGTGAAAACTCCGCGCCATTTCGCGCGTTTGCCTATGGCGATCAAGACATCGCTCGAACGGCAACGCGGAAGAGCCGCCGAGATCGAGCTTGGCTCGGCGGTGGATCGTTTCCGCGCCCTGATCGAGAACGCCGCTGATGTGGTTTTGGTGATCGCGGAGGACACGACGTTCACCTTCGCGAGCCCGTCGGTGCAACCGACGCTCGGCTGGTCGGTGGATGAGGTGGTCGGACGATCATTCACGGAGTTCGTGGCCGAGAAGGAGATCGAGCGGTTTCGGGCGGACTTCCGCGCGCTCGTCAAGAAACCCGGATTCGTGGAACCCTTCCTCTCGCGAATACAGCACCGCGACGGATCCTGGAGAGAGCTCGAGGGAACGGCGCAAAGCCTCCTCGATATTCCCTCGGTGAAGGGCATCGTCGTCAATGCGCGCGACGTGACGGAGCGGAACCGGCTCGAAGAGCAACTCCGAATCACCGAGCGAATGGAAGCGGTGGGACGTCTCGCGGGCGGGGTTGCTCACGATCTGAACAACCTTCTGACGGTCATCTCGGGAAGCGCCACCTTCTTATTAGAGGACCTTCCCGAGGACAGCCAGCTACGGGACGACGCGGTGCAGATAAAGACCGCTACCGACCGCGCCACCTCGCTCATCGGGCGGCTTCTCGACTTCGGGCGCCGGAAGCCGGGCACGCTAAGCTCGCTCGACTTGAACAGCGTCATAGCCGAATTCGAGCCCATTTTGCAGAAGGTTCTCGGGGAGGGAACCGAACTTGTCGTCGATCTCGATCCTACGTTGGACATAGTCGAAACCGACCGCGTTCAGCTCGAGCAGGTGATCGTCAACCTAATCATCAACGCGCGGGATGCGACCTTGCACAAAGGCACTGTCGCGATCAAGACCGGAGGAGTGGTACTTACCGAGCACGAACCGAAGCTCGGACTCAGTTTGGGTAGGTATGTGTGGCTGTCTGTCAGCGACGACGGAATCGGCATGGCGCCAGAGGTCAGAGAGCGTGTGTTCGAGCCCTTCTTCACGACTAAGGAGGGCAAGGGCACGGGTCTCGGGCTGGCGAGTGCATACGGGGTGGTCACGCAGAGCGGAGGGACGATCACCGTCGAGAGCGCGCTTGGCGAGGGTGCGACATTCCGGGTGTACTTGCCAAGTGAAACCCAGAGTTAGCGGCGCGAAGAGGTCAGGACGCCGTCACCGGAACCATTCGTGGCGGCGGGCGTAAGCTGATTGCCGCAACCGCCAGGGCTATCAAGGTTGCGCGAGCGGTCTGAACGGGAGATACTCGGCGCCAAGCATGGCCGAACAGGCGCTTGCATACTCGCAAGGACTCTCCGACGTAGCGCTCCGCGCCGAGACGATCGGGCAGATGTGGTCCGGGATCGTTGCCGCCCATGGCGATAGAGACGCGCTCGTCTCGCGAGATCAGGGAACCCGCTGGACTTACGCCGAGATGGACGGGCAGGTCGAGCGCTGCGCCCGTGCGCTGATCGCCGAAGGGGTTCAGAAGGGCGACCGGGTCGGCATCTGGGCGCCGAACGTGGCCGAGTGGGTGGTCGTGCAGTTCGCCACGGCGCGGGTCGGAGCGATCATGGTCAACATCAATCCCTCCTACCGCGCGCACGAGCTCGAGTTCGTGCTGCGTCAGTCGGGTTGCTCGATGCTGATCCTGGCGCCCGGCTACAGGAACGCCGACTACCGGGCGCTACTGAAAGCCGTCGAGGCGCCCGCCTTGACTCGCTCAGTGGTGCTGGGCGAGGGCTGGGAGGCGATGTTGGCGCGGGCGGATGAAGTCTCTTCCAAGCAGCTCGCCGAACGCGAGAACAGCCTCGACTTCGACGAGGCGATCAACATCCAGTACACCTCGGGCACGACCGGCTTCCCCAAGGGCGCGACGCTCACCCACCACAACATCCTCAACAACGGTTTCTTCATCGGCGAGACGCTGGCCTACACACCCGAAGATCGTGTTTGCCTACCGGTGCCCTTCTACCACTGCTTCGGGATGGTGCTCGGCAACATGGCGATCGTCACGCACGCGGCCTGCATCGTCATCCCGGGCGAGGGTTTCATCTCCAAGGAGGTGCTGGAGACGGTCGAGGCCGAGCGCTGCACCGCGCTCTACGGGGTGCCCACCATGTTCATCACCGAGCTGGCCTCACCCGAGTTCGAGCAGACCGACTTCTCCACACTTCGCACCGGGATCATGGCCGGCTCGCCCTGCCCGGTCGAGACGATGAAGCGCGTCCAGTCGGACATGCACATGCCCGAGGTGACGATCTGTTACGGCATGACCGAGACCTCTCCGGTGTCGACCCAGACGCGCCTCGACGATCCGCTCGAGAAGCGCGTCGGCACGGTCGGGCCGGTTCACCCCCACGTCGAGGTCAAGATCGTCGACCCCGAGAGCGGGCGCACCCTACGCCGCGGCGAGACGGGCGAGCTGTGCACGCGCGGCTACTGCGTGATGCTCGGCTACTGGGGGGACGATGAGGCTACGCGCGACGTGATCGACGCGGCGCGCTGGATGCACACCGGCGACCTGGCGACGATGGACGACGACGGTTACCTGAACATCGTCGGCCGGATCAAGGACATGATCATCTGTGGCGGCGAGAACATCTACCCGCGGGAGATCGAGGAGTTTCTCTACTCGCACCCGGCGATCGTGGACGTCCAGGTGATCGGCATTCCCGACCCCAAGTTCGGCGAGACGATCTGCGCCTGGGTCATCCCCCGCGAGGGCGCGCAGATCGACGCCAAGGGGCTCAAGGACTTTTGTCGCGGGCAGATCGCCCGCTACAAGATCCCGCGCTACTTCCGCTTCGTGGACGGCTTCCCGATGACCATCTCGGGCAAGGTGCAAAAGTACAAGATGCGCGAGACCGAGATCGAAGAGCGCGGCCTGACCGAGCTCGAGACGGCGTAGAGCCGGGCTTTTACTTGCAGGGCGGAATCGGCGGCAGAGACTTCAGCGGTAGGAAGACGATGTCAGCAACTCGATTCGCCTTGTTCTTAGGCGGCTTGCCCAAGGCAAGGCTTTTCGGCCCAAGGTGGGTATCGCCACCCGGGTTGATCTCTACATACCGCCCGTTGGAAGTGTCGGCGAGGTAGGCCTTGGGCCAGACTGTGAAGGAGACATAGCGGCCGGCTACGTGCACCCAGTTCTCGATGAAGTTTCCTTTCGGCGCGGTGTAGACGCGGCGTGGCGCGACATCAAGCGACGGCGACCACCAGAGGGATCGCCATTGGTCGGTGGCATAGGCGATCGCTCGACCGTCGGTAACGGGCACCAACCCTCCACGCGAGCTCCGAAGTGCCGTCGGCGTGGCGACGACGCGCCCGGTCTTCGCCTCGGCGGTCCTCAAAATCGTCAGCGCGCCCCGCTTCATCGACTCGGGCCAGACCAGCAACGGACCGTTTACGAGGAACGGCCCACCAACATGGCCGCGACGAACGACCCGCTCGCGACCGGTCCTGAGATTGGCGACGCGTATCTCACCAAGGTTGTTCGGCCCCGATCCTTGCTCCCAAGCCGCATACCCGTCGAACGCCACTACTGCTTGCCATGCGCTGGGCAGAAATTGCCTGTTCTTCGAGCGTCGAGCTGCGCCGATCTTCCTCGAGCGACCCGTGCGCGAATCCCACGACCAGACTGTGAAGTCGTCCGGGTCTCTGAGCGAGTGGTACTCGGTCCAGACGAACCAGCGCCCGTCGAAGCCACCCAATGCCTGATCTCTGGTGGGGTTTTGAAAGCGCTTGATTTTGCTGTATCGGCTGCTCGCCGCGTCGACTCTGACGATGCCGGAGTAGGCCTTGCTGTAAATCTCGGCGAAGAACGAGCGTCCGTCGGCTGCAAGCGCCAGTGGTGCGACGGAAACACGGCGAGAGAGCTCCACCAGACCGCCACCGAGCATCGTCTTCCAGGCCGCATTCCGTTCCGCCTCGCACCAGGTCTGTTTCGTTCCAGCAGACTTCGTCTGCGAGGCGCGCGCACTTCCACCGCTGGTGGATGCCCCGGACTGGCAGCTCGCCACTACGAAGCACATGAGCACGAGCACCGCGGCAGACCGAAGTCTGCCGCGGTCGCCCCTGCCTCTTGGATCACCAGACGTAGCCACGACCTCCCACAATCTGCGCGATCGTACTGCTTGGCAACGTCGAGTATGCGGGTACGTTGCCCGCCCACCCGATGCCCGGCGCGTCATGTACCGAGTCTTCGTACATCGTGTAAGCGCCACCGTTCGTGTAACCGTAGATATCGAACCAGTGGAAGATGGTCGAATTCGGGTGACCAACGAGATGAGGACCGCCCGGGACCTCATAGGCATCGCCGATCAACGGCGCTCGCACTATTCCGATGTCGGTAACGAGCCCGAGCTTGTAGTACTCGATATCGGAAGAGCTCGGTGAGCCCGGGACAGGTGTTCCGATGTAGTTGTTCCGAGATTGGTGGCTGTTCATCACCCTCGGAACAGGGCCAGATGAGCCATTGAGCCAGCCGGTTCCGTTCGTAGTCGTGCCGAGCTCGCTCGCCAGCTGGGCCTGCGTGAACCAGCGCCCCATCTGTCCGAGAGCCTCGTTCACAGAAGCCGGCCCGCACCAGTAGGGCGTTTTCTGGGGGTTCTGGTCCGGGGTCAGAGCGGAGGAGCCTGACGTCGCAGCCGCGGTGCTGGAGCCAGCACTTGCGGCTGTGGCGCTCGGACTCACAATCGTCGCACTCGCCGAGCCGGCGAGCAAGTCCGTGGCCGCCTGTCGTTTCTGATCCAGTGTTCTCTGCTCATCGGGAGTGAGCGGTGAAACCGGATTAGGATCCGTCGCCGCCTTATAGGCCGCTATTTTGTCTACCTTCGCCGGCTTGCTGGGATCACCGCCGCCAGTTGGCGCAGCGCCCGCGGAAATCGCGCCCGCGAACAGAAACACGGAACAGAACGCCGCCGTTGCGGCCAGCACAGTTCTTTTCGAGAAGTGCATAGATCGTCCCCTCTTTCGCTTGACACGGTCACTGCTCGTGCCGGATCGAGGGCGAGGACTGGAAACTGGTAGGCGAACGCAACCGTCGCGAAAACGAGTCGTGCCGATCGGTCCGAATTTGCGGCGGCTCGCTTGACGAGCGCCACTCTTCGATGTCATTTCGTACCGCGTTCGGGCGCTGCCTTCTCGCGGCCGAAGCTATTTGCCCTGCGCTTGATCCGACCTGAACGCTGAGATCCTAGAAGGAGGTCAGGCTCAGATCAAGATGTCTCTTTTCGACCTGTCCCAGCCAGGCAAGGCGCGATTTCGGGCACTCGACTCGGGCGCTGTTAGAGTCGGAGGCGTGTGTTCCGGCGCCCTGGCTGGTCAACCGAGCAGAGTCGTTTCCCGCAAAGAGAGGAGCGTGCGAGCGTTACTCTTGTCGTTCGCTCTGGCGACAGCTCTCCTGACCGTCGCGTGCGCTCAGACAGGTGGCGAGAAGGCGCGGGCGACTAGCAGCAAGAAGACCGTCCGTCTACTCTTCGCCGGCGACGTGATGCTCGGGCGCGGCGTGGCGCCGGTCGCCGCGGCCGATCTCGACAACCTCTTCGCCGGCATCCGTTTCGAGCTTTCCTCGGCCGACCTCGCCCTGGCCAACCTGGAGTCGCCTCTGACGACACGCACACACGTGTCGGGGCCCGACGCCCTCGAAGCGAAGCCTTTCTCGGCGCGCCTGCTCCGGTTGGCGGGCTTCGACGCGGTCACGATCGCCAACAACCACGCCGGCGACGCGGGGCCCGAGACGGTGAGCGACACGATGCGAGCGCTCGCGGCGGCGAAGGTCACGGTGGTGGGTGCCGGCGCCTCGCGTAAGCAGGCGCTCGCGGCCAGAGTCGTCTCAATTCGCGGCCTGCGCGTGGCGCTGCTCGCCTTCGACACGACGCTGGAGGGGCCGGAGCCTGCGGCCGGACACCCCGGCGTGGCACGCTGGAGCGAGGTGCTCGCGCGCGAAGCGGTGGAGAACGCCCGCTCTCGATCCGACCTCGTCGTGGTCGCCCTGCACGGCGGCGCACCCTACGCGTCCGAGACCGATCCCTACCTCTTACACCTGGGCAGGCAGCTCGCGGGCTGGGGCGCGGACGTCGTCTGGGCGGCTGGGCCACACGTCGCTCAGCCCGTACGCCTCGTCAGGTCTGAGAAGAGCGGGCGCCGAACGGTCGTTGCAACCAGTTTGGGCAACCTGATCTTCGACCAGCACATCCCGGGCACGCGACGCGGAGCGCTGCTCGAGGTGTTGGCCGGCTCGGACGGAGTGCGCGCCTACCGGGTCGGCCGCACCGTCGCCGCGGCGCCCGCTAGCTTCCTTGGCTGGAAGACGCCTCGCTCGGATGCCGTGGCGCTCGCCGGCGGCTGGTGGACGCTGGCGCGATCCGTCGAGCCCGCCGCGGTCGAGCCGGCTCCCAACCTGGCGGGATTCAAGGGAAAGGTCACCGTGGCGGCGATCGGCGATGCCGCGGGCAACGGCGGCCGCCAGCTCGTCGTCTCCTTCCGGCGCCCGTTCAACCCAACCAAGGTCAACGTGCTCGTGCCGCGCCGACGTCTGTTCGACCGAGACAACCTGACCGCGCACATCGGTCTCTACCGGGCGCGCGACCTGCGCCCGCTCTGGGTGGCGGGCACCTTGCTTCGTCCCGTCGCCCGTCTCGCCGTTTGCGACGGAGCGCTCGCCGTCGCCTACTCGACTCTCGACAAAGCCTCGATCACCGGCACCGGCGCCTGGGAATGGGGCGGCTTCGGCTTCGCGCCCCTGGCCGACCTGCCAGGATCAGGTAGGCCCGCCTGCGCCGATCTCGACGGCGACGGCCGACTCGATCCACTCATCCTCGAAAGGAGCCAGAAATGACCCGGTCACAACGCGCCATTGCCTGCGCGACGCTCTTGCTCGTTATCGCCGCCGTGGCCGCCGGATGCGGCTCCAAGGCGAAGAGAGCCGAAACGACTGCGCCCGCCACGACAACGAGCGCCAAGCCGCCGACCAAGCCGGTCGCCTTCACGCTTCCGAGCTCGACGGTGAACTTCGCCGAGTTCAGCCCGGTGCCGCTGCTCGACCCCAACGCACCGGCCTACGCCGGGCCGGCGACGCCGACCTCATTGGCGAACGTCAGCGTCGTGAAGACGCTCGAGAGCGAGATCGCAAAACCCGGCGTGACGGCAGCGCTGGAGAAGAACGGCTTCGTCGTCGTCCCGGCCGACTTCAAGCTCTTTCAGTACGCCTACGAGGGCAACGACTACCAAGGATGGCCGGTGTTCGTGACCACCGATGTCGCCTACCACGACTGGCACCTGGCCTTCGACAAGCTGCTGCGCAGCCTCGAGCAGGACGTGCTCTTGCCCAAGCTCGAGCAGCTCGTATCGGGCTCGCTTAAGGCGGCCCAAGCGCAGGCCCAGGAGTTCGATGCCTCGCCGCTATCGGACTCCGCGGTTCGCGCCGAGCAAATCTTCCAGGTCGCCGCCGCCGAGCTCGGACTGCCGGTCGATCTCGGGCCGCTGGCCAAGAAGGAGAAAGTACTGATCGACGCCCACAGTCAGGCGGACGCGACCTCGCCGATTCTCGGTAGCAACCTCGACTACTCGATCTTCACGCCGCGCGGTCACTACACGCGCACTCCTCAGCTCACCCGATTCTTCCTCGGCATGTCAGTTCTAGGGCAGCTCTCCGCGTGCCTCCCCGGTACGTACAAGTGCCCGGGGATCGAGCCGGCTCGAATCGGTATCCTCGCCTCACGAGCGCTCGACTCGAGCCCCGAGCTGATCGCGCTCTGGCGTGAGATCTACGAGCCGACCGCTTTCCTGGTCGGAACAGCCGACGATTACACGCCGCTCGACGTGCAAAAAGCGGCCGAGGCGACACCCGCAGGCGGACTCAGCAATGCCAAGGCGTTCGAGAGCGACGCTGCGGTCAACGCGGTCGTCAGCGCCCTGGTCAAGACGCGGCCGGTGAAGATCAATCCCGAGCGCGCCTCGATCCGGCTGATGGGGACGCGCTTCGTGCTCGACTCCTACCTGCTCGACCAGCTCGTCTATCCAAACGTCGGTACCGCCGAGAAGCCGCGTCTGACTCCATCGGCGCTCGACCTGGCCGCGAGCTTCGGCTCCGGATACGCTGAGCAGCTGCTCGAGAAAGGCGGCGCAACCGCCTACGCCCACTACTCGAGCCAGCTGAAGAAGGTGCAGAAGGCGGTCGCCACCCGCCCGGAGAAGAACTGGGGCTCGACCGTCTACGACGCCTGGCTCTACGCGCTCGAGCCGATGTTCGTCGAGCACGGCACGGCCTATCCGGATTTCATGCGCGGCGAGGCCTGGACGGGGAAGGCGCTGCAGTCCGGCTTCGGTTCCTACACCGAGCTCAAGCACGACACCGTTCTCTTCGCCAAGCAGCTGATCGCGGAAGGAGGCGGCGAGAACCTGTTCAAGCCGCCACCGCGCAACTGGGTCGAGCCCGATCCGGTCGCCTATGGCCGGCTGATCGAGGCCGTCAAGCTGATGCGAAGCGGACTGAGCGAGCGCAACCTCCTGACCAAGTCGGCCCGGAATCTCCTCGCCAGTGAGCTCGACATGTTCGCCTTCTTCAAGCGCATCGCCACGGACGAGCTGGCCGGGAAACCAATCTCCAGCGATGACAACGACCGGCTCCGCTACATCGGCGGCGAGATGGAGGCGATCTGGTGGCGCACGGCCGACGTGTCCAAGTACGCCTCGCCCAGCGACGCCAACGACGAGGCGCTCGTCGCCGACATCGGCTCGAGCCCGAAGGGTGTGCTCGAGCTCGGCACCGGGCGGATCGACCGCATCTACGTGATCGTCCCCGACGACCAGGGTAACTTCCAGCTGGCCGCAGGCGGCGTCTACTCCTACTACGAGTTCCTCAACCCGCCCGGCCAGCGCCTCACCGACAAGGAGTGGCAGGGCCGGCTCAACACCGGCAAGGCGCCGGCACGGCCAAGCTGGGAGAAGGTCTTTCTCCCGGGTTAGTCTTTGCGTCGGACTCCCGCGCTGCCTCGCCGCACGCGGGAGTCCGACTCGGCTACCGTCCGAAGAATGAAGACGAGTGCGGGAATCCTGCTCTATCGCGACGGCGAGGCCGGGCTCGAAGTGCTGATCGGGCACATGGGCGGCCCCTTCTGGGAACGGAAGGACGCAGGCGCCTGGTCGATCCCGAAGGGCGAGACGAAGGAGGGAGAGAACACGCGTGCGGTCGCCAAGCGGGAGTTCGCCGAAGAGCTCGGCTCGCCGCCGCCTGAGGAGCCCTATCTCGAGCTCGGGGAGATCAGGCAGGCGAGCGGGAAGAGGGTCGTCGTCTTCGCCGTCCAAGGCGAGCTCGATACCGAGAGCGTGCTCAGCAACAGCTTCGAGATGGAGTGGCCACGGGGCTCGGGCCGACTGCGAGAGTTCCCCGAGATCGACCGAGCGGCCTGGATGTCGCTCGCGCAAGCACGCGAGAAGTTGGTCCCGGCCCAGGTGCCGTTCTTGGGGCGTTTGGAGAGTGTCTTACGAGGATCCGCGTAGCGGCGGCGACGTCTAGCGAGACTCGGTCGCGGTCGCTCTCGATGTCGCTCGACGCGTGATTTCGGCCGCCCGTCCGAAGACGCGAGCCGCGTCGTCGCGGTGACCGCCTTCCCTGAGCACGAGCGCCCAGCCGCGACAGGCCTGTACGGCCTCGCGCCATCCGCTTCGGTCACCCTCCAGACGTTCGGCAGCCTTTTCGTAATACGAGCAAGCCGCGTCGGCGTCACCGCGAGCGGCGTACGCCTTCGCCAGGGCATGCCAGGCGCTGCCGAGATAGTCGGGATCGCTCTCGAGCAGGCGGACGGCTTCCTGCGCGTACGCCAGGGCTCGTTCCGCCTCACCCAGCTCGGCGAGGCTCTTCGCCTGCTCGGCGCGTAACTGCCCGAGGTCGATCGGGTCGACAAGTGACCCGAGGAGCGCCTCGGCGAGATCGAGTTGCTTGCTCGCCTCTTCTGCCCGATCGTCGAGATTGAAGATCAGGCCGCAGAGGACGTGAGCGCGACCCAGATGAAGGTTGTCCTCACTCGTCTCTAGTAGCGCGATCGAGCGGCGTGCGTACTCGAGCGCCGAGGGAAGCTTTCCTTCGGCGGTCGACAGGCGAGCTAGCGACCAGTAGAGCCGTGCCCGACCGTAAGGGTCGGCTCGCTGCTCTTCCTCCTCGCTCACCTGAAGGAGCAGATCCCGGGCGCGGTCGAACTCGCCGAGGCATGAGAGTGCGTAGCTGAGCTGGGTCGTGTACGTGGTGCGCGCGACTGCCGTCTCCTCGGATGAGCATTCGGCAAGCCGCCGCAGACAGCTCTCCATCAGATTCGCATAGCGCTCGTAGTCATCGAGCAGCCAGTAGGTGCGTGCGAGCGCAGTGAAGACGTGCGGATGGGTAGCCGGGTGCACATCTCCTGTCTCGACCGCCCGCTCGAACAGACTCGCGGCCTCCCGATTGTGACCCTGGCTCGCCGCAACCGAGCCGAGATCGGCAAGCGCACGGGCGATCAAAACGGGGTTTCCCGCCTGTTCGATTTCGCGAAAGACGCCGTCCAGTGCAGTAAGTATCTCTGTCGGATTCTCGCCAAAGTGGATGCGAACCTCCACATCGGCCAGGCGCAGCTCGAGCGACTCGACGGCGGTCATCGCATGCCCGGTCTCCAGGTATTCGGGAGACACACGAAGCTCCCGGGCCAGGTGGCGAATGGCTCTGACCGAGGGCTGTCGCTTGCCCGCCTCGATGCGCGAAACCTGTGCGGTCGAGAGGCTCGATCCGGCGAGCTGCTGCTGCGAGAGGCCTCGCTCGCGGCGAAGGCGAAGCAGCCTCTCCCCGATCGACTCGTGCTCTTGAACGTCCTTGCTCACAACCTCATCTTCTCCAATCCAATTGTCATGATCGACTGGTAATCGACCGCAAGCTCTTTATACCGCTTGCCTCGCGGTAAAACGGGCCGTATGTTCATCTTGTCGTAGTCGGCCGCCGAAAGCGCCCCCCAGAAGGAGGGTACGAGTACGGAAGACGCTATCACCTCTGGGGGGAGGATCTTGCCGAAGGCGGCCGCCGTGTCGCGGTTTCGCCGACCTCTCTGGTCTGCGCTCCCGCCGTTGTCAAAAGGAGGTGAGCCGAATGCGCGAGAAGCTACCGATCTGGTAGAGGTCGAAGCATTCCGTTCGTGGGGCGGGGGGCGGTGAATAGCAACCTCCCCCGCCCCACCTTTCGCCGGCTACGCGCCCGGGCGCGGTTTGACCAAGCCGGCCTCGTAGGCGAGTACGACCGCCTGCACACGGTCGCGTAGATGAAGCTTGCGTAGCACGCTCGACACGTGCGTCTTGACCGTCGTCTCACTGACAACGAGCTCGGCGGCGATCTCGGCGTTCGAGAGTCCGCCCGCGACCAACCGTAGGATCTCGAGCTCGCGCGGAGTCAGCGAGTCGAGCTCGGGCGGTGGTTTTTGCTCCGACGCCTCGAGCGTGGCCGCGAAGCGATCGAGCAGGCGGCGCGTGATCGAGGGCGCCAGCAGCGCCTCGCCCGAAGCGACCACGCGGATCGCCTCGACCAGCTGCGCCGGCTGGACGTCCTTGAGCAGAAAGCCGCTGGCGCCGGCCCGCAAGGCCTCGAAGACGTACTCGTCGAGATCGAAGGTGGTGAGGATGATCACGCGCGCTTCCGAGCCCCCTTCGAGCAGGCGTCGCGTCGCCTCTACACCGTCCAGCACCGGCATGCGCACGTCCATCAGCACGACGTCGGGCCCGAGCTCGCTAGCCAGCTCGATCGCCCGGGAGCCGTTCTCGGCCTCCCCCACGACCTCGAGATCGTCGCGCGCCTCCAGAATCATGCGGAAGCCGCTGCGTACGAGCGCCTGGTCGTCGGCGATCAGCACGCGGATGCTCAAGTCGGCTGCCTCTGTCCGAGCGGCAGACGCGCGTCGACCAGGAAGCCGCCGTTGTTGCCGGGGCCGGCCTCGAGCACGCCGCCGAGCAAAGCCACGCGCTCCTGCATACCGATCAAGCCGTGGCCGTTCGTGGACTCCTTGCCCAGCCCGGCGCCGTCGTCTGCAACCTCGATCGTCAGTTCGTGCTCGCGGCGGCCGAGCTGGACGCGGGCACGGCTCGCCTGCGCGTGCTTGAGCGTGTTCGTCAAGGCCTCCTGCACGATTCGATAGGCGGAAAGATCGACGCCGCTGGGAAGCCCGTCCAGCTCGCCGTCCAGCTCCAGCTCGACCTCCAGGCCGGTGGCTCGGACCTGCTCGATCAGCTCCCCGAGAGCCGCCAGCCCGGGCTGCGGAGCAAGGCGTCCGCGTTCACGCGTGCGCACGATCCCAAGCAGGCGCCTGAGCTCGGTCAGCGCCGAGCGCCCGCTCTCCTCGATCGAGCGCAAGGCCTCCCGCGCCCGCTCGGGCTGGCGCTCGAAGACATCGTTCGCCGCCGCCGCCTGTACGACCATGACGCTGACCGAATGGGCGATCACGTCGTGCAGCTCGCGCGCGATCCGCTCCTGTTCCTCGGCGGCCGCGCGATGGATGTTCTCTTCGCGCTCGCGTTCCAGCCGCTCCGCGCGTTCCTCCAGCTCGCGGTAGTAGGCCCTCTTCGTGCGCACGTTGTCGCCGAGAATCCAGGCGGCGGCGGCAAAGATGATCAGGTGCAGGACCGATTCCCTGGAATCGAGGCCGTTTCTTGCGAGCAGGAGCACGACGAGTGTCACCAACGTCGCGGCTCCCGCCCGGATCGCCACTCGCCGCTCGGTGTGTGAGGCGACCGTGTATAGAGCTAGTCCGAGCGCGAACGGAGGTAACACGCCGACCGCGAACTGTGTGGCGATCGAGGCCGGGAGCACGATCGCCAGTACCAGCAACGGGTGGCGCCGCCGCGCGAGCAGAGGAAGCGTCTGGAGCAGAACGGGCCCGATCGCGAGAGCGGTCGAATGGTGTCGAGTCGCCCAGACGAGGCTGGGCGGTATCAGAAGAGCGACCAGGCCGATGTCGATCAGGACGGCCTTCCGCTGCTGAATACGCGGTCGGATCATGAGCAAAACGGTACTCCCGCCCGCCGCGAGGCGTCAGGCGTCGCGCGTTTGCGTGCGCCAGAGGCCGAGCCCGCCGAAGATCGCGACCCAAAACGCGAGCACGATCAGCGAGGTGGCAAGCGGCATCTTGATCACGTCGTGCGGATCGGGAGGCGGAAGCGGCGAGATCCGTTCCACCGCCACGCTCAGGAGCCCGTCGCGTGCCCTGCCGAGCACGCTGATGTTGCGCAGAATCGCCTGCACCGGCAGCAGGTAGGCGATCAAGATGCTGATCGTGGCCGCCCGCGACCCGACCAGCGAGCCGAGCCCGAGCGCGATCACAAAGACGACGCTGGCGCTGAAGAGCACATACAGACCGGCCTTGACGAACAAGGTCACGCTCGGTGTCGCCAGTCCGCCCGCCAACACAACGCTGAAAACGGCAGCAAGTGCGTAAGCGACCGCCACGAACGGCAACAGCATCGCCAGGCCGCCGGGAATCCGCGCCAGATACAGGCGCGTGCGCGACCGTCCGGTCGAGACGAGATCCCGAAAGACGTTCGAGCTCAGGTCCTGAGTACCGGCGGCCGCACCGACCAGCGCCGCCGCGATCATGCCGGCGATCTGACCCATCAGGAAGAGCGCACGCTCGAAGTTGAGAGTCCCGCCCGCCGGGCCGTACTTGGTCGAGTTGGACAGATGGAAGAGCTCTACGGCCGTGTACATGACGACGATGACGCCGATCGTCAGGATCGCGGTCGGAACCCAGACGCCGAGGCTCTTACGCAGCTTGAGTAGCTCGGCGCGCTCGAGACGGAAGTGCGGGTGCGACGGGTTCGGTATCTGAACGGCGATCTCGGAGGCGGTCATGAGTCTTCACCCAGCCTGCGTGTGATCTCGAGGAAACGATGCTCGAGCGAGACGTGAGAGGGCTCCAGACGGTGTACGGCAATACCGGCTCCGACCAGGCTCTTGTTGAGCTCGGCCGCAACCTTTTCGAGCGACGCATCCGGCATCACCAGGATGCGTAGACCGCTGGCGGTCTCTTCCACCTCGCGCAACGAACCGTTCCCGTCGATGGCGCCGAGCGCCTTGTGCGGCTCGTCGCAACCGATCGTGATCGCGCCGTCGTCGCCGGTAGAGAGCTCGGCCAAAGTGCCCTGCGCAACGATCCTGCCGCGATCGACGATCGCCACGTGATCGCAGATCTTCTCGACCTCGTCGAGCAGATGCGAGGAAAGCACGAGCGTGCGCCCCTCGGCGATCCAGGAACGAACGAGACCGCGGAACTCCTGGATGCCGCCCGGGTCGAGCCCGTTGGTCGGCTCGTCCAGAATCAGGACCTCCGGATCCGAGAGCAGGCAGCGGGCGATGCCCAGGCGCTGGCGCATGCCCTGCGAGTAGGTCGAGACGCGATCGTCGGCTCGATCTGCCATCCCAACCTGCTCGAGCACTTTGTCGATACGCATGTGCGCCGCGGGCTCACGCGCAGCCGCGGCAATCCAGAGGTTCTCGCGCCCGCTCAGATGCTTGTGAAAACCGGGCTCCTCGACGATCGCCCCCACGTGTGACAGCGCTTGCGAGCGCTCCTTCGGCATCGGCCGACCGAGAACTCGCATCGTGCCGGCGCTCGGTTGGGTCAGTCCCAGCAGCACGCGGATCAAAGTCGTCTTGCCGGCGCCGTTCGGGCCGAGATAGCCGAACGCCGAGCCGCGCGGAACACGCAAGTCGACGCCGTCCACGGCCACTTGGTCGCCGAAGCTCTTCTTCAGACCTTCGGTCTCGATGACGTACTCGTTCTGCGCCGCCATGATCCTCCAAGATCGCTCGCAGCCAAACCTACCCGCAGTGCGGCGTCGGCAACCTCGGGCTCTCGGCCGATCTTTGCCTCCTCCTCGAGGACGATCTTCGGGTCCGGCGAAAGTCCGCCCCCTTCCAGGGCGTGACGACTTCCGTCGGCCGGAGAAAGCCGTGTCGATGCATTTCGGCTCTCACCGGTTTATCCGGCTCGTGGGCCGGGTATTGGCCGCTGAGCAGCGAAATCCGGTACGAGGAAGTTCGTCGAGGTCGTAGCCCACGTGTGCAGACAAGAGGAAGTACTGGAACTAGTCCGACGAACGCGTTAGTTTCTGCACCAACACACTGCGGCCGCTAGGCCGCGAGGGACCGAAAGGATCTGGATGAGTCTCGCGAAAATCTCGAATGCAAACAAGATCCTGCTTGGCGCAGGGATCCTGCTGTTGTTGGACAGCTTCTTCAAGTGGAACAAGGTTAGTTTCGCCGGCAAATCTCAGAGCTTCGACTCTGCCTGGAGCCACGGGGTCGGACCGATCTTCGGCATCCTCCTTGTGCTAACGCTTGCCGTGGTCATTCTCCTCGTGCTCGTAGAACAAGACGTAGTGCAGATGAAACTCCCGGAACTGCCGATCACGTACTCGCAGCTCGTCGCCGGGCTCACTGGACTCACCGTGGTGTTCGGCATCATTCGCTTCTTGACGCACCAGAGCGCCGGTATCGCCGGGGTTGCCGGTGTTTCCGTTGGGCGAACGTTCATGGCCTGGGTCGGGCTTGTGCTGCTCGTAGTCCTCGCGGTCGGCGCCTTCCTACGCCTCAAGGAGGGCGATTCAGAGGCTGGGGCATAGTCGTCGGCTAATCGTTCCAATCGCGACTTCGAGAAGCGGGCTCTGGCCCGCTTCTCTCGTTGCGAGAGGAAACCCGCGCTCAGAACGAGCTACGGACGATCGAGACGGCGGCGCGAAGCGTTACAGGCGCCAACCGAGCCCAGGCATACGAAAGCTAAGCCCTCGGTGGGAGGGCAGTTGCGCGCCCGAGGCTAGGGCTCAGTCGCCCCAGTCGAAATCGCGCGAGTGGGCCCAGACGCTCTCAGCGAGCTCGGGAAGCCCTTCGACAGTCTCCTCGCCCGGCCAGGCGAGCTCGACCGTCTCCACCGGCGCAGGCACGCCGTCCATCGTTTCTTCGAGCCGCGCCTGCTCTTCTGTCTTGAACAACGGATGATTTTCGAACGGGTCCTCGGACGCATAGCGCTCGAGAGGCATCGAGTGATCCAGAGCCGAGTTCTTCTTCTTGAGCTCCAGATGCTCCTCGATTGCCTTGGCGAGAAGAGAGGGTGTCTCAACCGTCATAGGATCGGTCCTCCTGCTCGGGGTCAAGGCGTAGTACGGCGGTCGATTGTAGCGGATCTTCGACCATCGAGGGTAGGGGAGGTGTCGGACACAAACAGTGCGAGCTTGAGCGACACTGCTTGCCTGCTGACAATCTTTTGCAGGGATTTCTCGAGCGGGAAAGCGAAAGTCCCCGCCCTTACTCAGCGCTCTCGACACGATTGCGACCGCCGCGCTTGGCTCGATACAGAGCCTCGTCGGCAGCCGCCAGCAGGCGCTCACGACTACCCGTGCGCCCGAAGCCGGCGACCCCGAAACTGGCCGTGACAGACACCACTATCCCGTCCTCGACCGGGATGCGACGATCGGCGAGAGTCTGCCTGATTCGTTCACAGAGACGAGCGCCGCCGGCCGTGTCGGTACCGGGCAGAATGAGCGCGAACTCCTCCCCTCCCCAGCGACCTGCCGTGTCGATCTCGCGTAAGGAGTGATTCAGAACGAGGGCGAGCTCCTTGAGCACCGAATCGCCGGCGGCATGACCGTAGCGATCGTTTACCGCCTTGAAGTGATCGATGTCGAGGATTGCGAGGGTGAGGTCGCCGCCCAGGCGCGAGGCGCGAATGATCTCCTCATCCAAGGCCGACTCGCTGCGGCGGCGATTGGCCAGCCCGGTCAAGCCGTCAACAAGGGCCTGCCGCTCGACGATCCGGTGCAGACGGGCGTTGTCGAGGGCTACAGCTGCGTGCCCGCAGAGCAGCGCCACCATCTCCAACTCCTCCTCGCTGAACTCGTCACCGTTCAAAACCAGTGTGCCGAGGTGCTCTCGCCCCGCTCGCAGCGACCACTCGCTCTGTTCCTTCCCCTTCTCGGGCTCGCCCGCGACGAAACGTTCGCCGTGTGGACCGGTGATGATTCCACCCGTAGCACGCGTCGCTTCGACCGCCGATTCCACCACGACGCGCAGGAGCTGTACGGCGTCGTGCGAGACACCCAGCCCTTCGCTGAAACGAAGCGTCACCTCCCGCAGGCGCTTCCGCTCCTGCTCCAAATCCTGCATTCGCGCCTCGAGCTGCTCGGCCATCTCGTTGAAGGCGACTGCGAGGCTGGCGAACTCGTCGTGCCCGCGCACCGGGACACGTTTTCGCAGGTGCCCTCGCGCAATCTCCCGCGCGGCCCCGGCCAGCTCACCCACGCTACGCACTATCACCTTGCCTTCAAAGAAGGCGATCGTGCCCATCAAGAGGAGAAATCCGAGCAGGAGCAGAAGAATGCGGAACTCGAGGCGGTAAACCGCACTCTTGACGCGCGACTGCGGTGTAACCAGTGCGAATCCCACCGATCCACGCGCGCTCACAGCATGCGAGACGAGCACTCGATAGTCCTTGCCGTCGAGCCGCACGCGGCCGATCTTGTTCTCGTTAAGCTTCGCTTGCGCTCCAGCGCCCGACTTCGGCGCGAACACTCGCGTGCCTCGAACGAGCAACAGCCTCTCGCCGGAGGAAACCCCTGCCATCTCCTCGAAACGCCGCAGGTTGGCCGGATCGAGCGGAACCGAGACGATCAGCACCCCGACCGATTTCTTCGATCCAACGAACTGAACGCGGCGCTCGCCCGCGTAAGCGTACGCCTTGCCGACTTGCATGCTGCCGCTGACGACGCGAAGCCCGGGCAGCTCGGCGACGTAGGCAGCCAGAACAGAGCGATCGCGTAGTACGACGGCTCGTTGAAACGTCGACGAGCGCGCCAACCGTTCGGCGCTTATCTGCGCACTCACCAACTCGTTCTCGTAGGTCGCCAGCGTAGCTCTGAGCCCGGCCTGAAGCGCTTCGTCAACCCGATTCTGCTCGCTCCGCTCGATTACCGCCGTGAATCCGAGAAAGCCGGCAAAGAGCGGTACAACGGCGAGAAAAACGAAGTAGACGACAAGACGGCGGGCGAGACTGGTCACGATCGGCGACCTCCCCCGGTCGAGGTATAGTGCCGCGGACTTCTGCAAGCAAGAATGGAGTTGATGAGGCCCACCCGGGGGAGTCGGTCGCTGTTCGTCGCGCGCGCATTTTTTGTGGCGTTGGCGGTACTAGTTCTTGTGGCCTGGGCCGTTGCTGCCCCGCGCGTACTCTCCCCCAGCCCCACGCCGCCCTCGGCCGCTCCGAACGTGCCGGCATCGAAACCGCTGAAGGTTTCCGTCGGGTCGTTTTTGCGCGCACGGCCGTCCATCTCGAATAGATCCAATCTGCCGAAGAATGCCTCAGGTACATATTCATCGGGCGTTACAGGCGTTCAGACGAGAGTAATCGCGCGAACGGCGAGTGCAACGGCCGCCTTTTCGATCGACCAGGCGAGGGCGAGAAGCCGTCCGAAACGCCCGCGAAAGGTAGCGAAGAGCGACTCGGAAACCACGACGACTTCGAACCCCGTCGCCACTCCATCGACTACGCCCGTTACCACGTCGCCCGCGACGACCACGCCGGTGACGACCACGCCAGTGACGACCACGCCGAAAGTCACGCCGATCGTCGCGCCGATCATCGCGCCGATCGTTCCGACCACACCCGAGACGGCCCCTAAAACGAGCAGGCCGGAGCCGACCAAGCCAGTTTCGACCGAGCCGATACCTTCCCCACCGGACCACCGATCCGCTCCGAAGCCGGCGGTCACGACCGGCACGGACTCCCATGGAGCGTCAGGCAACGACCGCGGGCACCACAAGACGACAGATTCCTCGCCCGGGAATGTCAGCTGGTGGGGATCCGGCTGGAATGGGAACACGGGCGGCTCACCCTGCGACTCGCACCCCCAGAACAGCCACAGCGACTCCGGCGGCGACGTCGGGAGCGGCCAAGGCGCCGGGCAGAATCAAAATCAGCACTCCCACCAAGGCCATCGTTCGTAATCTCCGCCGCGATAGAGTCGTTCGGCTCGTCGCGCCGGTCGAGTGCGTTCGCTCTACAGCGAACGGGTAGACAGAAACGACTGAAGCCAATTCGATCGGAGACTCCATGTTTCTCTCCCGTTCCCTTCTTCGAGTACTGATTCGCATCAAGGGGCGGACATGGGTTGCGCTCGCCGCGTTACGCGTCGGTCAAAACCTACCGCGCTTCGCCCGGCGCCGCGTCCGCAGGCACTTCATCCGTGCCGCCTTTCCCCTTTTCTTCGGAACGCGGCCCGACAAGACGCGCTCGCGTCAGCGCTGAGCGGCGGCCGGTGAGCAAAGACCTCGATATCGGGCCGGACGGGCTCGCGCGTTGCGCCTGGGCGGCGCACGGGTCGGAGCTGTGTGAATACCACGACAGCGAATGGGGCCTCCCCGTACTCGACGACGACGGCCTGTTCGAGCGTATCTGCCTGGAGGCCTTTCAGTGCGGGCTTTCCTGGCTCACCATCCTGCGCAAGCGGGAGGCGTTTCGCCGCAGCTTCGCCGCTTTCGAGATCGAGACCGTGGCGGGGTACGGTGAGGCCGATACTGCGCGCTTGCTCGACGAGCCGGGGATCGTCCGCAACCGCGCGAAGATCGTTGCGTCGATCGAAAACGCGCGCTGCGCGCAGGAGGTGATCGCAGAGCTCGGATCGTTGGCTCAGCTGATCTGGCCGTACGCGCCGCCGCAGCTTCCGGCGCCCCGCTCCTACGCCGAGATAGCCACCGTCACGCCGGAGTCTCAGGCGCTCGCGCAGGAGCTCAAGCGCCGGGGCTTTCGCTTTCTCGGCCCGACCACCGTCTGCGCGCTCATGCAGGCCAGCGGCCTGATCAACGCTCACCTCTCGGGCTGCTCTGCGCGCGAGCGAGTCGATAGCGCTCGGAGGGAACTCCAAGGCCGGTTCGGTTGAGCCGTTTCGGTCGAGACGATGTGCGCATCGAGCGGTTGTCATTTCGCAACGCGGGCGCTAGCGTTCGACTCGAATGAGCCTCCGCTCGGCCACCTCTGATCAGTTCGCGCTTTTCCGTTATGCAGGCGTACGTCGCGTGTTCTGGGCGACGCTGATCTCGAGCGCCGGCACCTGGCTCGCGTTCGTCGCGCTCGCACTCGACGTCTACGACCGAACGCACTCCTCGGTCTGGGTCGGGGCGCTGCTAGTGACCGAGACGCTGCCGATCGCGCTACTCGGTTTTTTCTTCGGGCCGCTGCTCGATCGCCTGCCGCGGCGCTCGCTGATGATCGGCGCCGACCTTTCCCGTACCGCGATCTTCGTCGCCCTGGTCTTCGCGCCCGGCCCCTGGGCGATCATCGCCCTCGCGACGCTGGCCGGCGTGGCGGCCGGGCTGTTCACTCCGGCGGTCTATGCGGGACTTCCGAATCTCGTCGACGAGCGCGACTTGGCCGGCGCCAACGGGTTGTTCCAGATGGCGACCAGCGTGACGATGATCGTCGGGCCGCTTTGCGGCGGCGCCATCGTGGCCGCCGTCGGGCCCAAGCCGGCGTACCTACTCAACGCCGGCAGCTTTCTATTCGCGGCGCTGATGATCGCCGGCGTCCGGGCCGGCGGTCTGCAGTCGGTCACCGCCGCGTCGCGCGGATACCTGCGCGATCTGCTCGACGGAGCCCGCGCCGTGTTTCGCTCGCGCTCGCTGCTCACTGTCTTCGTGGCCTGGAATCTGGCGATGGTCGGTATCGCCGCGATGAACACGGCCGAGGTCGAGCTGGTCAAGCACGACTTCGGCGGCGGCGACCTCGGCTACGGCCTGTTCACAGCCACGACCGGCCTCGGCGTCTTCATCGGCGCCTTCAGCGCACAGGCGCTGTTCAGGGGAAGACCCTTCGCCCGTGTCTACGCGCTCGGCTTCGCGCTGCTGGCAGCGAGTATGGGCCTGGTCGCTCTTCTGCCTCCTCTCGGGCTCGCGGCCGCAATCCTCGTCGTGGGCGGAATAGGTAACGGTCTGCTCCTCACGGCCAACGCGATGCTCGTGCAGCGGGGCGCTTCCGACGATCTGCGCGGTCGCTCCTTCATGCTGATCATGAGTGCCAACGCTCTCGTCCTGACCTTCGCCTCGCTCGCCGCCGGCGTGCTCACCGATCGTGTCGGAGCGCGGGCGGTCTGGGCGTTCGCCGCCGCCGCGACAGCGTTCGCCGGCGTGATCGGTTGGCTGCTTGCCCGCCCTCTATCCACCTCGGCAGCGCCGGAGACGGCCGATCTGAAGCTTGAGTCAATCCCCGAGTTGTCGGCGGAGACGCCGCTCAACCTGTAGGCGTCACGGCTGCCTCCACCCCGCGCTGAACGTACAGGCCGACCCGATTAGGCTCTAAGCTGGAGCGCCCGGGATCGGGAAGGCCTGCGTCAGTTCCAGCACCTCGCCGGCGATCCGCTCGATCGCGCTCTCGTCTTCGCGCTTGGCCGCCTCGACTCCCTCGTCGATCCAGCGGGCGATCTCGAGCATCTCGGGCTCCTTCAGGCCGCGGGTGGTGGCCGCTGGAGTACCGAGACGAATGCCCGAGGGGTCGAACGGCTTACGCTGGTCGAAGGGGACGGTGTTGTAGTTGAGCGTCAGGCGGGCCCGGTCGAGTGCCTTGGAGGCGACCTTGCCGGGGACGTCCTTCGAGGTCAGATCGATCAGGATCAGGTGGTTATCGGTTCCGCCCGAGACGAGATCGAAGCCGCGCTCGACCAGCGCACCTGCCAGCGCCTTGGCGTTCGACACAATCTGGGCGGCGTAGGTCGAAAAGTCCGGTCGGCTCGCCTCACCGAGCGCCACCGCGATCGCCGCGGTGGTGTTGTCGTGCGGACCGCCTTGCAAGCCCGGGAAGACGGCCTTGTCGATCGCCGTGGCGTGTTCCTCCGAGCACATCAGCATCGCGCCGCGTGGGCCGCGGAGCGTCTTGTGCGTCGTGGTCGAAAGCACCTGGGCGTGGCCGACGGGAGAAGGATGCGCGCCGCCGGCGATCAGGCCGGCGATGTGCGCGATATCGGCGACCAGGATCGCTCCGACCTCGTTTGCCACCTCGGCAAAAGCCGGGAAGTCGATCGTGCGCGGAATCGCGGTGCCGCCGCAGAAGATCAGCTTGGGACGTTCTTTGCGCGCCAGCTCGCGTACCTCGTCCATGTCGACGAGCCCCGTCTCGCGGCGCACGCCGTACTGAACCGCGTGGAACCACTTGCCGGTCGCCGAGACGCCCCAGCCGTGAGTGAGATGGCCGCCCATCGGCAGCGCCATTCCCATCATCGTGTCGCCCGGCTCGAGGAAGGCCATGTAGACGGCGAGGTTGGCCGGCGAGCCCGAGTAGGGCTGAACGTTGGCATGCTCGACGCCGAAGAGCGCCTTGGCCCGCTCGATCGCCAGTGGCTCCAGCTCGTCGATGACCTGCTGACCTTCGTAGTAGCGGCGATGGGCGTAGCCCTCGGAGTACTTGTTGGTGAGCACGCTCCCGAGCGCCATGAGCACGGCACGGGAGACGTGGTTCTCGGACGGGATCAGGCAGATCGTCCGCGACTGTCGCTCGAACTCCTGCTCGACTAGGCGCGCGACCTCCGGGTCGGCTTGCTCGAGCGTCTGATCCAAGGTCTTCTGCGCGCTCACGGGACACCTCCTGATTTAGTTCTGGGCGCCCAGGCGCTCGGCTCGGATTGCTGCCGTTCCACGGTGGTGCTCCACCTTTCGCGCCAGTCGCGACAGCTCGTTCAGTCTAGCGCGCGGGCCGGTTCCGGACACGCGACGAAACGAGCTCTTAGCTCGGCTCGATCAGCTGCACCGTCTCGACCCGCTCGAGCGAGTTGTAGAAAGAAGCCACGCCTCCCACCCCTCTTCGCTCGGCGCTGGCGGCGAGGTACGAGGTGACGAAGTCGAGCTTCTCCCGCTCGTAAAGCTCGAGCGCCCGCAGCAGCAGCCCCTCGTCGAGCACGACGATGGCCGGAAAGGCGATCACCGCCCGCAGCAGCTCCGCAACCCGAGTTCGCTCGACACGGTAAACCGCCTCGAGCGCGTAGACGAGCTCGGCGACGACGATGTCGGAGAGGATCAGCTCTTCCGCGCCGGCGAGGAACGCGGTCGCCCGCGCGGCCTGATCGGATGGCTCGGCCGTCAGGTGCCGCACCAGCACGTTGGTATCGAGAACGGCCCTCACTTGTTCTGCCGCGCTCGAGTCCGGCGTAACTGCCGTCGAACTTCGTCCCAGCCGGCCGACAGCTCAACGGGTTTGGACGAAACCGACACGGCTCCGGCCAGCTCGAGCAGGTCGGCCGTCCGCGCCAGCTCGGCGCGTTCGCCGGCGACCCGAAACACCACCCGGTCGCCTTCTTTCAGCTTCAGGGCTTCGCGCACCGCCTTGGGCACGGTCACCTGCCCCTTGCTCGTGATGTGAGACACGACATCCACTACGACTCCTTACTTTCATCTCAATGTAAGGATTCCTCGTAGTTGTGCAACCCCGCGAACTACTGCGATGGTGTTATCCCTGCAAAGCATCGTTTTCGAAAAGAGGTCGAGTCTCTTCCCAACCCATCCCGAACGTATCCGTCTGTGCCGACCTTTTCGGGTAGTCCAAGCCGATAGTTCGGTCGCGGCCTGTTCCGCGCTCGAGTTCGATCCCGACACTCCTTTCGGTCTACGCCAGCGAGCGGTCTCGCTCGCAGCGCCCGCGTCCTGCTAGGGATGTCGACCTTCGCCTCGATCGCCTGCAGCGTCCCGCGAAAAAAGCGATCCGGCTCAAATTGGTGCGCGTAACGTTTCGATGCACTCGGGGACCCGGTAGCGGAAGTACCGGAGATGTTGCCGTCGTCGCGGCCTTGGCGCCAGTGTATTTCTGTCTGTAGTTCTCGGTACATCGCATTCGCCCTGATGATCATCAGCTCGCGGCGGTGTGGTCACTACCTTGGTAGGTCGTAGATTGCGAGGAGATATAGAGAAAATCTTGGCACTAAAGATGCTTCTACCGTATATATCGATATCGGAGCGGTTCGTCGGGAACAACGGCACGCAACAAACGACGCTCTCTTACTTAGAGATCTCAGTTGTCGCTCGACTGTTTTCGGCTCGTTCACTCATCCGCCTGAATTGAACGGCGGCCCGCCAATCGAAATATGTAAGTAGGTCGGCGCGCGACCTATCTCATGCCGCTATTCAGATACGCGACGCCGTCGATGAGTCGCTTGGCGACCGGCTACTTCCCAGCGAACCAGCGTTGGTAGTAGTAATTGAGCAGCGGAACGAACTCGGCGGTTGCCTTCCGGTTCCCGGCTTGCGATGGGTGGCTGTCACCGGTCGGATAGGCCAAGAAGTTGCTCGACGCGGTCTTGCTGTGCTGGATAGCTCCGTTCCACCAGCGGTGGTGGTTTCCATCGGCGCTACCCAGATCGCTCGTATCGGGACTACCGCCGTTGCTGGTCAGGACGTTGTAGAAATCGAACACGGCGACGTTTTGGTGCGGATAGCTTTTCAACCAGTCGCTCACAAGCCAATCTGCGATCGCTCGCGCGTTCGCAGCTTGCGCGGCGCTGGTCGCGTTGCTCGCAAGGGGCGGAGAGACGATCGCAACAAACAGCTTGTCCTGATGGGCGGCGAAATACTCGAGAATGTCATTGTATATCCCCTTGACGTTAGCGACGGTCAAAGGACCGCTATTACCGCGTAAGGGATTACTTCCCGTCTGGGCGGTATCGGTCGGTTTACCGTCGATTGCCGAGTTCGGGAAGCATGACTTGAACATAATGATCTCGTTCTCGCGACTGGGGTCGGGGTCGGACGAAAGGCGAGTGTAACTCGAGCGCCGACCGAACTCCTTGTACAGGGCCTTCGTATAGGTATCGCGCTTGCCGCTGCGAAACCAGGTCCACCAATGGCCAGTATCGGTCTTGTCTCCGATGACGTCGGGCCCCCAGCCGTAGTTGGTATCGCTGACGTAATAGTTATTGTTCCTTAATTCAAGACCCAAATTACCGTTCCCATCGGCGAGCCAGTTCTGGCCGGTGGAATGGTGGATGAATATAAGCTTCACCGTGTTCACCGGTTTGGTCGGGCTCGTGCCACTTGCACCGCCGGCTAAGACCTTGAAGCCGAGGCGCAAACGATTTGCGTCGGCGCTGAGCTCGAGGCGGTAGCGACCGGCGCTGACGGTTTTCGGGCCGAAGATCGATTTCACCGTCTTGGTGCGAGCGCCGACAAAGCTGCCCGTGCGCGCAACCTCTCGCACCTTCACCCACTTGCCTCCCGTCTGCGCCAGTAGTCGGTAGGTGAAGTGTTTGCTCGCGGGTGCGAAGCTGTAAAGGAGCTTGACCTTGCCCGCCTCGACTGCGGTGAAGCTTGTCTTGCTCAGTTTGGCGCGGACCTTGCCCAAAGCGTTGGCCGGAGCCGGAAGCCGAGTTCGAGCAGAGACCGGCGGGCCGGCGTGCGATCCGCCCGTGAGCTGCGCCTCGGCGCCGGCGGGAGATCCCACCGCGGATAGGAGAGCCAGCGATCCTGCGGTCGCGAGGATGGAGGAGATCAGCTTGAGACGCGCGAACATCTCGTTAATCGTGATGGCTGTTTGGGGAGAGCGCAATACTCCGACCGGGCTTTTCGGCGCCGAAGGGTGGAACGCCACACTCCTCCGCAGGCCTACCCAGCGGGACTCCTGCTCTACCCGGGGTACACATTTCCGGGTAGCTCAGATGCCCGAAATCGGCACTTGCCCGACACCCTTATCGACTAGGATCCGTGAGTTAGATGGGCGTCCAGATCAAGAGTTCGTCCGTTAGACACGCTTTGTACGAATCAATTCCTGCGGCAACTCGGCGATTAGCGGTTTGCAGTCACGCCTGCACGGACGCTGGCGTGGGCAGCTCATGGGCGGCTCTTGACAAGGCATGAGAATCGATACGAAGGAGGCACGGTAATGACGACTGCGAAACGAGCGAGAGCAGGGCTTATAGCCTTCGCTCTGCTCGCCGGGGCCGTATTGGCGGGCTCGACGAGCATGACGGCGCCGCGGGCGGCAACTAAGGCGGTACCCCCCATCGACGTCGAGATTGCGATCGATACGACCGGGAGCATGTCCCCCTCGATCGCGCAGGCTCAGGCGGACGCGAAAGGCCTGGTCTCGGACATCCGGGCTCGCTACTCGACCGCACAGTTCGCGGTCGTTCAGTTCAAGGATTTGGGCGATACGCCGGAGTACCAGGTCATGCAGCCGATGACGAACGCTTCAACAGCGGTCGACACGGCTATCGACGGTCTCTCGGCCAGCGGCGGCGGCGACAACCCGGAGGCACTCAATCTCGTGTTCCAGAATGCGCTCGATGCCGCCAATCCGATCGGCTGGCGAGCAGGCTCACGACGAATACTCGTCGTCATCAGCGATGCCGAGCCACACGGTGCGGGAACTGCCGGCTTTGCGGGCTGTGCCGACACGAGTACGGATCCGCACGGTCTCAACACCGCCACGACCCTCGCGAGCCTCAAGTCGACCGGCGTAACCCTTCTGATGGTCAGGCAAGCGTCGTCCGCTACGGCGTCGCTCCAGTGTTATCAGTCGCTCGCCGGGGCCGGCTACAAGGGCGGAGCAGCCAAGGACGGCGGCAGCAAGCTGGTCGACGTCGTCGAGGCGATGATCGTCAAAGCAGTCAGCAGCACCTCGGCCTCGCCGGTCGGTCTCTGGCGAACGGGTAGCCGCCTATATCGCTGGGTCGCGATCGCAAAAGGCTTCGAAGAACGGAGCATGACCCCGCACAGGCTCAGGCACGGCTGCCTGGTACGAAGAGGCGACGCGGTCGACCGCTACTACCCGAAGGGCAACAACCTCTACAGAGTCGCCTACCGGTACTGGCATGTCAGATCGGGAGGCGCAGGGAGGCACGGAACGAACTGCACGAAGTACTGGAAAGCGCCACAGGCGACAGTGCAGATCGTCGTGACCCCGACCAAGATGACGATGTCCTGCGATAACAATCCGACGAAAGCCTGCTGGGCGTACAAGCGCGTCAGCTAGCCAGGGCGATATTCCGAATCAGAGAGCCCGGTCAGGGACAACCCGGCCGGGCTCTCTGCGACCGCGGCCGGCACCGCCACAAATACCTGGATAGCGAAAGACGTTCCGGTAGGACGACGGCCCCGTGAGCCGGTCGACGGCGCAAAACGGACGGAGCCCTAGAACGTCCCGGTCGTCAGGACGAGCGCGTTTCCGGCTGGATCGTCGGTCAGCTCACCGCCGTCTACCGACTCGGTCTCCCGGCCGGCGTCGTGTAGGCGCCGCAGCACGGCGGATAGTGCCTCGTGGTCGGGAAGAGCGAGGGTGAAGCGGCGCATGCCTGCGCTGCCCGCCGGTGGTTGCGCGGCGCTCTCGCCTCGCCAGGTGTTGAGTGCCAGCCGGTGCGGGAAGCGGCCGCCCGCGCTGAGGTCGACGAAGCCGAGCTTGGAGGCATGGATCTGCTCGCGAAAGCCGATCAGATCGCGGTAGAAGTGAAGCGCCGCGTCGAGATCGGGGACGTGAAGGTGGAGATGCCCCACTTTCGTGCCCGACGGCAGCAGCGGTTGATCGAAAGCGCGATCGGGAAGGCGAGCCATAACCTCGTTCACGTCGAGTGGCTCGCTGATGCGGCGGACACGACCCTCGGCATCGATCAGGCGAGGTCCGCCTCGCTCGTTTGACCAGGAACTTAGTCGCTCTGGAGTCTCCAGCGTCAACTCCAGCCCAAGACCGTCCGGATCGCTCAGGTAGGTGGACTTAGACATCGTGTGATCGGTCGACGCCTGCGGGTATCCAGAGACGATCAGCCGCCAGAGCGCCCGCGCGAACTCCGTCTCGTCGGGGAGGTGGATCGCCACGCGGTCGAGGCCGCTGTGACCGCGCTGAAAGCCCCGCTCGGCTCCGGAGTGCAGCACAACGAGGACGCGCCCGGCCGCCCCGAGACGACACTCCTCGTCACAGCGATCGATCATGTTCAGCCCGACGATCTCGTGCCAGAAGGCGAACGATCGCGTAACGTCCGTGACGGAGAGGTGCACCTCACCGAAGGTCAGGGTGTCCGTGTCACCTATCGACGCCGCAGGTTGAGCATGGGAATTCATTTCTTCGGAAAGTGTGCTCGGAAGTGGCTGGGGCGAAACTCGCGCTCGGCGGTGCGGTCGGAAAAGCCGAAGATGGGCACGAATGTATCGGGCTTGTGACCGGCGAAGCGAGCACGCGGCACCAATCTCCTGCTCAGTTCTCGATCGTTACGAGCGTGCCGATCGGCGTGTAGGGCCAGACCTCGGCGGCCGCCGCGAGCGGGAGCTCGACGCAGCCGAGGCTCTGCGGCGTGCCAAAGGAGGAGCGAGTGAAGGCGTGAATCGCCTCGCCGTGGTGGAAGTAGCTGATATAGCGAATTCCCGGATCGTGGTAGCGCGAGCCATCGGGATTGGTGCCGCTCATCGTGCCGACCGGAGTGTGCTCGAACACCGGGAAGGTGCCGAGCTGCGTGGGCGCAGCAGGCACGCCGGTGTTTCCGGGTGAGCTGAGCATCACTTGCCCGTTGTGCCAGAGGTTCAGCGATTGAGGGAGGCTCCGGTGGACGTAGACGTAGCTGTAGCCGCTGGTTCGGAGCTTGCCGGTCATCTCGTCACCGATCAGCGCGCGCCAGACTCTCGGCCCCGGTAGCGCATCGACGGCAAGACCGTGCCTTTCCTGGAACATCATCACGGCGCCGGTCGTGATCGCGTTCGGCCGTCCGGCGCGCCAGAGCGCCCTCAGCTCCCCCGGCGTATTGGCGTAGCGCCAGCTGAACTGTCCGGCGGGCGGTGATACAGCGGCCGCTAGCTGCAGCTTGAGCGAGGTCAGAACGAACGGAGTCTTCACCTGCCAGTTCAGCGGTAGATAGCCGAGTTGGGCAAGCAGCTGTTGGAGCCGCAGCGTCGACCCGGGCGGTACCTGCCAGTTGAGAGTACGGGTCGGCTTCCTACCGGCGCGACCGGCGAGATGGACGGCTCGAGGCAAGACGACGTGAACCTTTGCGCCAAGGCCAAAGCCGAATCTGCCCGGTTGGAAGACGAGCGTGTGCGTGTCGAGTAACCGCCAGTGACCCGGCGTTGCCGGCGAGAGCCGAGGGCGGCGACTGCCGAGCAGCGAAGAGACCGAGTCGGAGAAGGTCAGTATGAGCCGCCCGTTGAGTGCGAGCGTCGCGCCCGGTCTCGGCTCCGTCATGATTTGCGGGTACGGCCGCTCCCTAAACCAGCTCACCCACACCGGCGGCGGCAAGCGCTCCCAGGAGCGAGCGGCAGCGGCGATCTCCATCGAGCCGGTGCTTCTAGAGCCGCGTGCGACCAAGCCGAGCGGGACGGTCGGGGAAGGGTTGGTCAACCGCCGCGGGCGCTTCCGATCGAGCGAGACAGCACTGACAGGCGTGTCGAAAGAGGCGGTGACCGGCTCGCCGGCTTTAACCTGCAGCCAGTGGGCGAGCAGGTGCGCCTTCGGCGTCACCAGCGTCAATCTACGCTGCTCGCTGTGGCCGACCAGCCAGGCCGCCCAACCCGGCCGGCGTGCCGTCACTACCACTATCAGCCGTTCGCCCGAGGCGAGCTTGCGCAGTGGCCAGAGCTTTCCCCGGCGCAGTTGCACCGGCACCCGTTTCCCGTCGGCCGAGTGTATGTCGACGGCCACTACCCGGCCGGCAAAACCCGGCAGAACGACCTTCGCCAGCGCGTCGTCGGCAGAACCGAGACGTACCTGCGGCCAGGCGAGCAGCGCCAACGCAACCAACACGACGAGCACGACGCCGACCGAGACGGTCGCAACCACCCATGAACGTGCTTTCCCTTTCAGCGGCCCCTTCCCCTCGTCGTCCGATCGACTTCCGACATTACCGGCTGAACCGCGTGTGCGCGCCGGATCGTCTGCACCCCGGCCTAGTCAACCGGGTTTCATTCGAGACGAACTCACCGATCTTCGACGCCCGGTAGCCGGAACTTCATCTCCGGTCCTACGCGGGCGCCGTTACGGCACTTCTAACGACGTGACCCGAGATCTACTGCAACAGGCGAAGGTCGGTAGTCGGACACGGGATACCTACCCAGTTGCCTGCCCGTCCAGCCGCGGCTGGATGGGCAGGCGATAGGCGCGCCGCGCCAGCCCGCAGGCGAGCTCGCCGGCGATCCGAGCAGCGTCCACCTCGTCGAGGATGCCGAGCAGCACCCTTCCGGCCAGCCAGGCGCAGGCGGCCCGGCGCCAGACGTCGTGGCGAGCCGGGACCGCGATCAGGTTGTGCGCATCGTCGACGAAGCCGGCCAGGTTCTGGAAGCCAGCCGTCTCGCTTACCGAGTCGAGGTAGCGCCGGATGCCGTTCGGGCTGTCGTGGAACCACCAGGGCGGCCCCAGCAGCACTGCAGGATAGTGGCCGGCGAGCGGGGCGAGTTCGCGGCTGTAGCCGCTCTCGTCCAGGGTAGAGAGGACGATTCGCAGGCGCGAATCGTTGCCGTGGGCGGAAAGGAGCGGGCGTAGCCCGCGCGTCCAGTCGAGCGCGACCGGGATGTCCGCGCCTATGTCCGAGCCGAAGCGCTCCTTCAACTCCGGATTGTGATCGCGCATGCTGCCGGCGCGGATCTGCATGACCAGACCGTCCTCGCAGCTCATCCGAGCCATCTCCCAGAGCATGTGGGCGGCGAAACTATCGGCCTCGTCCGGCGTGACTTCGCCGCGCAGCGCTCGCTGGAAGACGGCGTCCGCCTGGCGCTCGGAGAGCCTCGCCGTCTGAACCGACTCGATGGCGTGATCGGTCGCGGTCGCGCCGAATGTCTTGAAGTGCGCTCGCCGTTCCTCGAGCGCCTCGAGGAAAGCTCGGTATTCCCTTATTTCCCGCTCGCAGACGGCCTCGAGCTTCTTCAGCGACTCGCGCCAGTCCGGCGAGCCGAGCGCCACGATGGCCTCGGGGCGAAAGGTCGGCCGCACACGCTCGCCCCAACCCTCCTCGCGCAGGCGCCGGTGCGATTCGAGCTCGGACTCGGCCGCGTCGGTCGTCGCCAGCACTTCGATTCCGAAGCGGTCGAGCAGCGCTCTGGGAGCGAAGTCCGGCGACTCGAGCCGCTCGGCGAGGAGGTCATAGATCGCCTGCGCGTTCGCGCTTGAGAGGCGCTCCTCGATCCCGAACACCTTCGCCAGGGTGCCCGCCGTCCAGAGTCCGCTCGGCGTACCGGCGAAGAGCAGGAAGTTGTCGGCGAAGAGTTGCCAGATCCGTCGGTCGTCCTCCTCTGCCGGCCCTTCGTCGAGCGGCCGTAGGCTCAGCTCCTCCAGCTGTATGCCCTGCGAGTAGAGCATGCGCAGCACGTAGTGGTCGCTCGAGACGAAGAGGCGCCCGGGCGGGCCGAGCCTTGTCTCGGGATTCGCGAGTAGCTCGACCGGGACGTGGCCGTGCGGGCTGACGATCGGGAGGTCTGCGACTGATTCGTAGAGCCTGCGGGCGAGCGTGCGCTCGGGATCGCTCGCACCCAGCAGGCGATCGGAGAAGGGAGTCGGGTTAGACGCCACGGAACGCGTCCATTCCTCCGTCCACCGTCACCACCGTTCCGTTTACGAAGGAGGCGCCCGGGCTCGCCAGCCAGAGCACGGTCGAGACGAGCTCGTTGGGCACCCCGAAGCGGCCGGCCGGCGTCGCCCGCACGACCGACTCGCCGCGCTCGGTCAGTTCGCCCTCGGCATTGAGCAGGAGCGCTCTGTTTTGCTCGGCGAGGAAGAAGCCGGGCGCGATCGCGTTCACACGGATGCGCTCGCCGTAGCGCCGCGCCATCTCCACCGCCAGCCAGCGGGTGAAGTTGTCGACCCCCGCCTTGGCGGCCGCGTAAGCGACCACGCCAGTCGCCGGCCGCCGGGCCGTCACCGAGGAGATGTTCACGATCGAGCGTCCCTGCTCTTGTGGGTCGCCCTCGCTCATCGCCCGGGCGAAGACCTGGCTCGGCATCACCGTCCCGAGCAGGTTGAGGCGAACGGCTCGCTCGAAGGCCTCGACGGGGAGGTCGAAGAAAGACATGTTTTCGTTGACGATCGCCTCGGGGAAATTGCCGCCGGCGGCGTTGACGAGCACGTCCACCCGGCCCCAGCGCTCGAGCACCGCATCGCGCGCGCTCTCCAGCTGCGCGCGCTCGGTCACGTCGGCCTCTATCCCGATCGCCTCGCCGCCCTCGCGGGCGACCGTCTCCGCCACGGCGTCGATCGGGCCGCGCCTGCGAGCGAGAACGGCCACCCTGGCCCCGGCTTGCGCCAGCCCGCGCACGATCGCGCCCCCGAGCGCGCCGCTCCCGCCCGTGACCACGGCAACCCGTCCACCCAGGCCAAAGAGCCGCTCGAGGTAGCTCTCTCGCTCGGTCGCCGTCATCGTCCCCTCACCAGCTCGTGACCGAGCCGTCACGCAGCCGCGCGACCGGGAGGTAGGCGCGCTTGTAGGGGAAGCGCTCGAGCAGGCTCTCGTCGAGCTCGATGCCCAGCCCCGGCTCGTCGCCCGGGTGCAGGTAGCCGTTCTTGAAGTCGTAGGCGTGCGGGAAGACGGCGTCGGTCTGCTCGCTGTGATGCATGTACTCCTGGATGCCGAAGTTTGGCACCGAGATGTCGAAGTGCAGCGCGGCGGCCAGGCACACAGGAGAGAGGTCGGTGGCGCCGTGGCAACCCGTACGCACGTTGTGCACCTCGGCCAGGGCGGCGATCTTGCGCAGGTGCGTGATCCCGCCCGAGTGGGCCGCGTCCATACGGATGTAGTCGATCAACTGTTCCGTTATCAGCTGCTGGCAGTCCCAGATCGTGTTGAACACTTCGCCGACCGCGATCGGTGTGGTGGTGTGGCGGCGGATGATCCGGAACGACTCCTGCAGCTCGGCGGGCGTCGGATCCTCGAGCCAGAAGAGCGAGTAGTCCTCGATCCTCTTTCCCAGCTCGCCGGCCTCGATCGGCGTCAGGCGGTGGTGGACGTCATGGAGGAGATGGAAGTCGTAGCCGAACTCCTCGCGCACGGCACGGAGCAACTTGGGCACGAACTCGAGGTAGGGGCGCGTCTCCCAGACCGTCTCCAGCGGCAGCTCGCCCACCGCCGGCTCGTAGCGGTACTGCTCCTTGGTGATGCCGTACATCTTCTCCAGGCCAGGCACGAGCGCCTGGGCGCGCACGGCTAGGTATCCGTCCTCGAGAAAGCGCTCGACCGCGCGCAGAGTAGAGGGGATGTCGTCGCCGTTTGCGTGCCCGTAGACCAGCACTCCGTCGCGAGCCTTGCCGCCGAGCAGCTGGTAGACAGGCATTCCTGCTGCCTTGCCCTTGATGTCCCACAGTGCGAGATCGACGGCGCCGATCGCGTTCATCGTCACCGGTCCCCGCCGCCAGTAGGCGCCCTTGTAGAGGTACTGCCAGATGTCCTCGATCTGGCCGGCGTCGCGGCCGATCAGAAGCGGGCAGACGTGATCGCTGAGGTAGCTGGCGACGGCCAGCTCGCGTCCGTTCAGGGTTGCGTCGCCGAGGCCGGTAAGGCCCGACTCGGTCGTCAGCTTGAGGGTGACGAAGTTCCTGCCCGGGGAGCAGACGAAAACCTTCGCCTCGACGATCTTCACCTGTCACCTCCGTCCCGACTAGGCTGCACAGCCAGTGGAGCTGCGCTGGCTCAAGCTTAGGTCTTATGGCTTCCGGCGGGTGCGACATGCTAGCCCCCACTGGGAAGAGCAGGCAAGTAGATCGTGGCCTTCGTACCCGCGTTCGGCTTGCTGTCGAGCAGGATATCCGCCCGACTCCTCGATGATCCCGTAGACGGTGGAGAGAACGAGACAGGCGCCACCCTCGGGGCCCCTTGCTGGGCAGTGGCGGATACGAACTATGAGGCCACGCACAGGGGTTCGCACGTCGCACCTTGGGTCATAGACAACGGCGCACTTTCGAACCGATTGGAGCCAGGCGGGTTCGAGCCGGGCGCCTTCTCGTCTCTGGCGAGTCGCTGGTCGTGCAGCGCCGGAGGGGATAGTCCCGAACCAAGTGCTTCTCGCGTTCTCAGGGCGCCGCTGCGCGTGCGAGCCCGGAGGGCACAGTGGATACCCCACGGGCCCGGAGAGGATCGTGCGCTCAGCGGTGTCAGGCGACCCCGGCGGCCGGTCGCGCCCGGCCAGAGGGGCCGCCGGCCGAGGACGCGAGAATGGAGCCAGGCGGGTTCGAACCGCCGACCTTCTGGCTGCCAGCCAGACGCTCTCCCAACTGAGCTATGGCCCCGGGTGAGGCTTAATTGTAGCGTCGATAAGAGCGCGCTCGTATACCCTCCTTTCGTGAAATGCCCTGGTGACTGTGCGCGCCGCGGGCCCGAAGCTAGCCCGTCGCGGCTTCTGCCGGCTCGACCTGAGGTACGTCGCCCCAAAGATCTTCGAGCGCGTAGAAGCTGCGCGTGTCGGGCGCGAAGACATGGAGGACGACGTCGAGATAGTCGGCGACGATCCAGCTACCTTCGCGCTCGCCGGCGCTCGAGCGGGGTAACAGCTTCTCGCGCTTCATGCCGGCGTGCACCTCGTCGGAGATCGACTTGGTCTGGCGCGCGTTACGCCCCGAGCAGATGACGAAGTAGTCGGTGAAATCACAGACCGAGCGCATGTCGAGAATGACGATGTCTTCGGCCAGCTTCTCGCCTGCCAGAGCGGCGATTCGGCGTGCTTGCTCGAGTGGAGTCAGTGAGATACGTCGGTCCTCTGTTGCCTTCGCCTCAAGTGTAGCCGGACGGGTGCCGGTGCTCTCGCTTTGAGCAGTCTCCTTCGCTAGGGGTGGGCCAATACGGGGCTCGAGCGGATCGCTCGGAACAATTCTCTCTTCGCCCGCCGCCAAGCCACCCGCCCGCGGGGTCGGGTTAGAGTATCGCTCGAACATCGCAAAAAGCGCACGCCGGCAGGCCGACTTTGCGCCAACTCAGCACGCAGCGAGTGCGCTACCGGACCGGTTCTCGCGACTCGAGGCGAGTGTTTTCAATCCCGGTAGAGACCAAGCCGCTCGATCTCGTCGGCGACGAGGCGCGGGACGAGGTCGGCGATCGGCAGCCCGCCGCGGACACGGGCGCGGATCTCGTGCGACGAGACCGGATGGGGCGGAATCGAGAAGAAGGCGACGCGCTCCGATCGCTCGAGCGCAGCCATGACCGAGCCCAGCTTCTCGTCATCACAACCGGGCCGGTTTGCCACGGCCAGCGCGGCAAGCTCCAGAATCGTGTTGGGCTCTCGCCAGCGCAGGAAACCGGCGAACTGGTCGGCGCCGACGAGAAGAGTCAGATCAGCGTAGCTCTCGCGTAGGAGTTGGAGCGTGTCGACCGTGTAGCGCGGTCCGCCCGGCTCCAGCTCTAGCAAAGAGATCTCCGCCTCCGAAATAGCGGCGAAGGCGAGCTCGGCCAGGCGAGCGCGAATCTCGGCCGGAGCGGTCACTTTCTTGTGCGGCGGATCGCCGGCCGGCACCACCAGGATGCGTTCGAAGCCGAAGTGCTCGAGCGCCGCGCGAACGAGGGCGACGTGACCGAGATGCGGCGGATCGAACGCGCCACCGAAGACCGCGACGCTCATCTCCTCTGATCCCTCCTTACGATCTCGATCACCGAGTCGCTGCGCGCGCCGGCCTGAGCGAGCGCCTCCTGTAGCGCCTCATCGTCCGGAACCGCGCCGACGACGCGAAAGCCGCGATCGGTGCGATAGATGCGGAAGGAGTGCCTGCGGCGCGGGCTCGGCCGGTAGACGAGAAAGTCGACCAAGCCCTCGGCTTCGAGCTCGTCGCCCTCGCCCGGCTCGGGACGCGGCGGACACAAACCGAAGAGCGACCGCTTCAGCTCGTCCACCCCTTCTCCGGTCGCGCAAGAAAGCGCAACGACCTGGACGACGCGCTCGTCTCGAAGCGAAAACGGCGGCGGCGTGCCTAGATCGACCTTGTTCAGCACGACGATCTGGGGACGCTCGTCGAGGCCGGCGCCGTAGGCGGCGAGCTCGGCGTCGATCAGGCGAAAGCGTTCGAGTGGGTCGCTTTCCGAGCTGTCGATCACGTGGATGAGGAGCTGCGCGCGCTCCAGATGGGCCAGGAACTCGTGCCCGAGCCCGTGTCCTTCGCTAGCGCCCTCGATCAATCCGGGCACGTCCGCGACCGTGAGCTGGCGCCCGTCCGGGCCGTCGACGGTGCCGATCACCGGCGCGAGCGTGGTGAACGGGTAGTCCGCCACTTTCGGCTTGGCATTCGAGATCCGGCGCAGGAGCGATGACTTGCCGGCGTTTGGAAGACCGGCCAGAGCGGCGTCGACGACCAGCTTCAAGCGCAACTCGAGCCAGCCCCCTTCGCCCGGCTCGCCTGTTTCGGCAAAACGAGGAGTGCGCCTGACCGGAGTTGCGAAGTGCCGGTTTCCCCTACCGCCGCGACCGCCGCGAGCGACGACGACGCGCGCCCCGACGCTGGCGAGATCGGCGATCAGTTGATCGTTCTCGTCGTAGATCTGCGTTCCAACCGGCAGATGGAGCTCTACCGGCTCGCCGTCGCCGCCGTGCTTGTTGCTTCCCAGCCCGGGACGACCGCTCTCGGCCTTGAACTCATGCCGTGAGCGCAGCTTGGAGAGATCGCGCAGCTCGGGATCGGCGATCAAAACCACGTCGCCGCCGTCGCCGCCGTCGCCGCCGTCGGGCCCTCCCTTGGGGATGTACTTCTCGCGCCGGAAAGACAGACTACCGTCACCACCTCGTCCGGCCAGAACGTGAACGCGGGCTCGATCGTGGAAAGGTGACTCGCGCGTTCCGCGCTCGCTGTCAGCGCCAGGGCTCATGCCTAGAGCCTAACCCGTCAGGAAGGCGCGCCCTCGGTTCGCGAAAGATTCTCGACGGAGCGCGGCCGCTGAGCGTGGTCAGATGGTGGCGTGCTTCATTTAAGACGCGCTCTTTAGGAATCGACGGAGATCGTGCGGCGCTTGCCCGAGCGGTGGAAGCCGACGATGCCCTCGCGCTTGGCGAAGATCGTGTCGTCACGCCCGATGCCGACACCCGGGCCCGGATGGAACCTGGTGCCGCGCTGGCGCACGATGATCATCCCGGCCTTGACTGTCTGGCCGGCAAAGATCTTGACGCCGAGCCGCTTGGACTGGGAGTCACGACCGTTCTTCGAGGAACCGAGACCTTTTTTATGTGCCATTGCTAGCTCTCTGCCTTCTTGCGCGGCGCCGCTTTCTTGGCAGCCGGCTTCTTCGCTTGCTCAACTTTAGCCTTCGCGGGCGCCTTGGCTGCGGCTTTCTTTGTCGCGGCGGGCTTCTTGGCCGCCGGCTTCACCGCTGCTGCCTTGGCCGGGGGTTTCGCGGCCGGCTTGGTCGCCGGCTTCGCGGGCGCCTTCGCCTCGGGCTTGGGCGCGGATGCAGCCGCTGTCGTTGCCTTCGGTCTCGCGGCCGGCTCGGTGACGGGCTCGGCCTTGGCGGCGCGGGTGGTCGCCTTGCCGGCTCCGATCGCTTCGATCTGAATCTGCGAGAGCTGAGCGCGGAAGCCGGTGTGGCGACGATAGCCCTTCTTGGGCTTGTACTTGGCGATACGGATCTTCTCGCCGAGCGTGTGCTTGAGAATGCGCGCGCTGACCGCGCCGGCGCCCGGTTTCAGGTTGGGCGTGCCGGCGTCGACGAGCAGAACATCGGGCTGGAAAACGACGCCCTCGTCCTGGGCAAGCCGATCGACGAGCAGGCGCTCGCCCTCGTGGACGACGTACTGTTTTCCGCCGACTGCGATTACTGCGTATGCCATCTCGTCCCTCGACGCTCAAATCGCGGGCATTCGCCCGCGAACCGGGGCGCATACTAGCAAGAGCGACCTGCCTATGCGCTCTCGCTCGGTGGACTCGGCGCCCGCTCGGAACTCGGCGCACTGTTTGAGCCCGCTGTGTTTCCGGTCCGCCCTGCCTGTGAGGGCTTGCGATGCCGGCGACCGCCGCGCGAGCCACGGCGCGTCTTCTTCTTCGGCTTTGCGGGCTCGTCCCCGGTAGGCGGAGATTGATCTGGCTCGGCCGCAGTCGGCGCGGAGCCCGTATCGAGCGTCGTGGCGGTCGCTTGCGGGGATGGGCGGGCCGACGGCCGAGACGGACGCTTCGCTGCCGCCGGGCGCGTTCTGGGCTTTTCTGCCCGTTTCGGCTCGGCATCTTCAACTGCCGTTCCCGAGTTGGACGTCGCGCCCGACGACGCTCCGGCGATCGTGCCGGGAGCGGCCGCCCCGCCGGCGCCGGCCTGAGCCGGCTTGCGCCGTCTGCGACCGCCGCGCGAGCCACGGCGCGTGCGCTTCTTGGGTATCGCCGGACCCTGGTCGGTCGCGCTCTCGCCACCGGGAACACTGACAGCTGCTACGTCCGGTGTTTCGGGCTTTTCGGCGGCAACCGGCGCTTCGGTCGCTGCGCCGGTCTTCGCCAGGCCGGGCGGCGTATCGCCCTGTTCGACAGCGCCCGGCTCGTTGGCCGGGACAGGCTCGGCGGCAGGCGCAGGTGCGGCCACAGCTTGGGCCGATGCCTTCTTCGCCGGTGCCCTCGTCGGGCGCTCGGCCATGCTCTCCGCCGTCAGAGGCTGGTATTCCTCCCGCTCGGACTCGACCAGGCTGGCGTAGGCGCCGGTGGCAAGCGCGCGTTCGATTCGTGCCTTCACTTTCTTGCCCACGAGTTTGGCCGCCGCGGGCACGTTCACCTCGTAGTCGCCGACCTTGCCCACCGCGGCCTGACTGTCGAAGAGCCCGACCTCCACCAGCGTCAGCTCCACTTCGGCGCCCTCCTCGACAGGCGCCGTCGGTCTCACCTCTTCGATCGCTCCCTCAGCCAGAACGACGAAGTGATCGAGCGTCCCGCTCTCGACCAACTCGAGAAAGAACCGGCGCTTGCTGCGCTCCTCGATCTCGACGAGACGCGAGGCGCTGGGGCCGATCAAGAGGCTTGCCACCTTCGCGTTCACCTCGATACGGAAGGCCTTGCTGCGCGAGCCGAGCGCAAGCTGACGCAGGCGCCGCTCGAGATCGACCGCGGAGGAGTCCTCCGAGTAGACGATCCCGTCGCCGGCGCAGACCGGACAGGGCCTGGTCAGGATCTCGCGCGGACCGTCGGTGACGTTCTGGCGCGTCATCTCCACCAGCCCGAGCGGCGAGATCTCGACCACGTAGGTCTTTGTGCGGTCGCGCTCGAGCTCGTTGCGCAGCGCTTCCTCCACCGCCGCGCGGTTTCTGGGATTGGCCATGTCGATGAAGTCGATGACGATGATCCCGCCGACATCGCGCAGCCGAAGCTGGCGAACAACCTCCTTCACGGCCTCGAGGTTGTTCTTCGTGATCGTGTCCTCGAGGCGCGCGGAAGAGGAGCGCGAGCGCGAGCCGACGAAGCGACCGGTGTTGACGTCGATGACGGTGAAGGCCTCGGCGTAGTCGAAGACGAGATAGCCGCCCGAAGGCAGGTCGACTCGCCTGGAGAGCGTAGAGCGGATCTCGGCGTCCACTCCGTAGGCCTCGAACAGCGGGGTGCGTTCCTTGTAGCGAACAACCCGCTCGACCATGTGCGGCGAGGTCTTCTTGAGGTAGCCGACGACACGCTTGTAGGTGCGCTCGTGGTCGACGAACGCCCGCTCGAAATCACCGGTGAACAGGTCGCGGGTAACGCGCAGCGGGAGCTCGGCCTCCTGGTAGACGAGTGCCGGCGCCTTGACGCTCTTTGCCCGATCCTGGATCGACTTCCAGAGCCGCTCGAGAAATACCAGGTCGCGCTCGATGTCCTCGGCCGAGGCGCCTTCGGCGGCGGTGCGGACGATCACGCCGCCCTTCTTGCGCTCCAGCGCCTTGACGATCTCGCGCAGACGAGTGCGCTCCTCGTCGGGCAGGCGCCTGGATACACCGAGCCCCTCGCCGTTGGGAACGAAGACGACGAAGCGACCGGGTAACGAGATGTCCGTCGTCAGGCGGGCGCCCTTCGTCTTCATCGGATCCTTGACCGCCTGAACGAGGATCTCCTGGCCGCGTTGCACCAGCTCCTGGATCTTGCGGCCATGATCGCGGCCCTCGAGCTCGGGGACGACGATCTCGTCGACGTAGAGGAAGCCGTTCTTCTCCAGCCCCATCTCCACGAAGGCGGCTTCCATTCCGGGCAGAACATTGTCGACCACGCCTTTGTAGACGTTGCCGGCGATCGAGTAGCGATCGGGGCGCTCGAGATAGACCTCGGCGACCTTCTCGTCCTCGAGCACGGCAACACGGCGCTCGCCGGCGTCTACCGAGACGAGCAGCTCTCGCTTGGCGGCCGGCAAGGGAGCTCGCCGCGGTGCGCTGCGACGACGGCCACCGCGGTCACGCCGTTGCGATGCTCGCCGCTCGGCCGCCTGCGACGAGGTTGCCGATTCGGGCTTTTTCGCCTCGGGCTTCTGATCGGGGCGAGCCTCGGACGACGGTCTCTTGCGACCGCGACCCCCGCGACTACCGCGGCGGCGCGGAGGACGTTGCCCTCCCGCCGCTGCGGGAGAGCCACTCTCAACTGGTTTCGAAGAAGCCTCCGCCCGGGGGGCGGAAACCTCCTTCTTCTCCGTAACGCTTTCCTTTTTGCGTCTGAACCAACGAGGCAAGGGAAACCTTCTCTTTCGAATGAGTGCGCGCGAGCGGCACCCCAGGGGCGGGCGCGCGGGTCGCGCTGCACGGAGGAATGGAAATAGCCATCTCGCTCCTAAGGCTACCAGGGTTGGCCGTCGCCTCCCTGGCGCTCGCCCGGAACGACGACGCGTCCGGGCAGCTGCGCCGTCCGGACGCGAACCTAGGATCGGTGGCGAAGTGGCTGCCAGAGCAGAGACAGCGAGTCAACTCAGCTCATCTCGGGTCTTGCCAGGCCTCGTCGGCGATGGATGGCGTCGCGGTTGAGCGCAAGGTTGAGCAGAGAGGATATTCGCGAGCTGCTCGATATCGAGGAGTCGGATGCCTGGTTCGAGTATCTCTGGGCGACACGCGAAGCGCCCGCCTCGTGCTACGCGAATGTCGAGCGCTCGGCCTGGCTGAAGCTACGCCGACGCCTGCGCGCGATCAAAGCCAGGCGGGCCGAGCTCGTTCCCGTCGCCTAGCCGTGGAGAGACGACTCGAGGCGCCGTCCGCATGGGGTCGGGCTTGATCGAGCTCTAGTCGGAAGCGGTCAGCGAAAAATAGCGGAGTGCCGCATCGCCAAGCGCCCGCGTGCCCGCATAGGCGATCGAGCCCTGCAGCGCCCAGGCCGGAAAGAGCGTCGCGTGCCTGAACCCGGCGAGCCAGCCGGCGAAAGCCCAAGCCGGCCGCCAGCACCGCAGCGATTTCGACTCCCCGTATCGGCTCGAGCCGGCGATCGTGCGCGTAGCCGAGGCGGAGTACCAGGCGCGCTTGCTCGAGAAACAGGGCCGGCAGGTCGGCCGCCGGAATGAAGGCGGCCGCGCCGATCGTGCCCGCTCGGCGGGCCGAGTGCTGAATCAACTCGTCGCAGACGCCGGGACGCAGGGCCGGGATGCGGGCGGCAAGAGCCGTTGCTCGTCCCTCGAGCCGGCGCGCGAGCACCCTGCCGATCTCCTCGACCGGCGCCGACTCGCCGCTTTCCAACGGGATGACGTCGGTCGCAAGCACGTTGGGCAGTGGGCCGGCTTCGCCTCCGATCCTCACGCAGATTACGGTGGCCCGCGCCCGCCCGGCCGCCCTCAACAAACTCAGGTCGTCGCCTTTCGGCCGCCCGCGCAGTAGGTAGACGACCGCCTCGGCCCGCCGAAAATCGTCATCCTGCCGGACGCTGCCCGGCGCAGCGCCACGCGAGAGCTCACGCACCAGCGTCGAGGCCGGCCTGCGCGCCCCGGCGACGACGAGCGCTCCGCTCCCCCTGCTCTCGAGCTCGCGCTGCTCGGTCGCGAGCCCAAGCAGCGCCCGTGGCGAGAGAGGAGAACGGCCGCTCACGCCTTACCTCAGCCTCCGGCGCAGGCCCTCGCTGCGCATCTGAACGCCTATCAAAACGCCGAGCGCGGCCAGGTTCGCAATCAACGACGAGCCTCCGACGCTCACCAGCGGCAGCGGGATCCCGGTGATCGGCGCGATGCCCATCGTCATGCCGACGTTGACGAATACCTGGAAAACCATCGTGGCGACTATGCCACCGATGACCACCGCGCTGTAGCCGTCCTCGGCGTTGGTGAGCGCTCGCAGGCCTCGCCAGACGACGAAGAGATAGAGCCCGAGCAGAATCGAGGCGCCGACGAACCCGTGTTCCTCGCCGATCGCCGCGAAGATGAAATCGGTGTGGTTCTCCGGCAAGAAGCCGAGCACCGTCTGGGTGGAGCCCGACGTTCCACGGCCGTGCAGGCCGCCGGCACCGAGGGCCACCTTCGACTGCGCGACGTTGTACGTCGCATGGTTGGGATCGAAGCTCGGATTGATGAAGCCGGTTAGACGCTGGGTCTGATAGGGGCGGAGTACCTGTACGCCCAGCGCGGGTAAAGCCCAAACCAGGAGCACAGCGCCGACCAGAACCGCCATCAGCAGCATCCCCAGGTGCAACCAGCGGATGCCGGCGATGAGGAGCACCGCGGCGGTGACCGCCGCGTAGACGAGCGCGGTACCGAAGTCGGGCTGAATGAACACGAGAGCCGTGGGTATCGCGACCAGCACGAGCACGCCGAACACAGTGCTTCGATCGCGTAGCGCGCGGCCTCGCTCGGCCAGGAACCCGGCCAGCGCGAGCACGACGAGGAGCTTGGCGAACTCCGAGGGCTGGAACTGGAAGGAGCCGATCTGCAGCCAGCGCCTGGAACCACGCTTGGCGACACCGAGCAGCGGGACGAGCAGCAGCGTCAGGATGGCGACGAGATAGAGCGTGCGCCAGTAGCGGCGGTAGAGATCGGGGGCCAGCGCGGCCGCGACGATGAACGCGAAAACGCCCACGGCCGCGTAGAGCTCCTGCTTGGCGAGGTAGTAGTGCGGCTGACCTGGAACCTCCTGCCCGGTAACCCCCGCGACTGCCCAGAGGCCGTACCCGACCAGCGCCCCGACTCCGATCACGAGTAGCCAGTCAACCTGGCGCAGGATCATCGCGAGCGGAAGCTCGCGGCTCTTCGCCAGCGGTGCGCCTAGTGGTCTCGCGTTTTCGAGCATCAGTCCGAATGGGTTGCGGTCGTGAAGGAGCTGGACTTGACGTGGAAGTAATGCTGGAAGACCTCGAGCGCCGCCGGTGCCGCCGCCGTCCCGCCGTGGCCGCCGTTCTCGATCACGGCGCAGACGACGAGCTTCGGCTTGTCGGTCGGCCCGTAACCACACCACCAGGCCTGATCGTAAAAGCGCTTGTCTTTCTCCGACCACTTCTCGGCCGTACCGGTCTTGCCGGCGATCGGGATCGGGAAGTTGCTGAAGACGGGCGCCGAGGTGCCAACGCCTTGAGCGTGCGTTGCCATGAAGAGCCCACTGCGAATGATGTCCAGCTTCTGGCTGAAGTCGGGGCCTGGAGTGATCGTCTTGGGTGTTTTCGAGATACCGAGCTTGGTCACCACACCCCCGCTGCGCTCGACGGAGGCGAGCAGATGGGGCGTGACCATCTTGCCGGTGGCGATTCCCGCGTAGAGGCGCGCCATCTGGAGGGGGGTGACCTGCAGGTCCTTCTGGCCGATCGAGAGGTTGATCGAGTCGCCCGGCTTCCAGGTTCGATCCTCTTCCCGCGCGTGCCTGTAGCGCCACCGCTGCCACTTCTTTGTCGGCACGAGGCCGGCGTAGTCGCCGATCTCGATCCCGGTGTGCTTACCGAGCCCGAGCTTGAACGCCCAGTCTTGGATCGGCTCGCCGTAGTTGGAGGACAAGCCCCAGATCCGCTGAGCCAGTTGATAGAAGTAGGTGTCGCAGGAGACCGCGAGCGCCGTCGGCAGGGTGATCCAGCTGTTCGCATTCGGGTCCCAGTTCTTGAAGGTCGAGCCGTGGTCCTTCAGCTCTCCCGTGCAGTGCAGGGGTTCGCTCGGGTTGAGCACGCCCGACTGGATCGCAGCGATCGCGGTCACCGGCTTGAAGGTCGACCCGGGCGGATAGAGGCCCATCGTGGCCCGGTTGAGACCCGGCCAGTTCGCGGCTTCCCCGGTCGAGTTCGTCAGTCCCCAGCGCGCGAGCTTGCGATTGGTCACGTGCCCCGCGTAGACCTCGGGTGAGTAGCTCGGGTTGGAGGCAAGCGCCAGCACCGAGCCGTCGGTGGCATCGAGCGCGACTATCGCCCCGCCGTTGGCGTTCCAGCAGCCGCTGCAAAGGGAGTTGCGTCCTGCTTGGATGCCGTCCTGAAGGGCTTTCTGCGCCGCCGATTGCAGATCGGAGTCGAGCGTCAGACGCACCGTGTTGCCCGGCTGCGGCTCGGGGTTGGCCATCAGCTCGCCGCGCGGACGGCCCTGCGAGTCGATCCGCTGCGAAGCTAGGCCCGGCGTCCCGCGCAGATAGCGGTCGAAGGCCGCCTCGACTCCGCTCTGTCCGACCACGTCGCCCGACTTGATCGAGCCGGTCGGGTCGCTCTTGATCTCCCCTTCTGTCGCCGAGCCGACGTAGCCGAGCGTCTGAGCCGCCAGCCAGCCCTCTGGATAGACGCGAACGTAGCGCGACGCAACCTCGACGCCCGGAAACTCGTCGGCGCGCTCGAGGATGTAGTCGCTCTGCCAGCGATTGACGTCGGCCTTGACGATGACCGGGTTCAGCGGATCGATCTTCCGCTCCTCGACCTTGCGATAGAGGCGCTGCGGCCGGACGTTGAGAACGTGGGCCAGCTTCTTGAGCACCGCGTGGCGTGTCGGCCTGTTGCCCTTGGCGGGCAACTCCGCGTACCAGACGCGCACCTCGTGGCTGAGCCGGTTCTTGACCAGTACGGTTCCCTTGGCGTCGATGATCGAGCCGCGCGGGGCCTGAAGGCGGACCGTTCTGATCTGGTTGTTCTGGGCGACGCGCAGGTACTCGCTGCCCGAGATGATCTGTAGCGCCCAGAGGCGCACAATCAGCGTCGCGAACAGAGCGACGACGATCACGCCGAGGATTCCGGCTCGCAGAATCGTCTGCTGGTTGACGTGCCAGGGCTCGCGCGTGCGCGGATCGCCGGGGATGAAAGAGCCGAGACTGCTCGGTTTCTCAGGCAAGCACCCTCACCTCCGCGGCCCCGAGTTGGTCGCGCTTGCCGACGGCCCAGCGGCAAAGGACGTAGACGGGCGCGGTCAGGATCAGGTTGAGCAGTAGCTCCCCGGGGAGAGCACCGAAGACGAGCCTCCCGAAGGGCGCGGCTTCCCCGATCAGGAAGCGAACGAGCAGCCCGCCCAACTCGTAGAGGATGGTGATGACGAATACCGAGAGAAACGGCGCATGGGCCCGGTCGCGTCCGGTGGTCTCGCCGTAGCGACCGGTCCAGAAGCCGGCGAGGGTGAGAAGCAGAGAGGTGAGGCCAAGCTGGCCGTAGGTCGAGATGTCGAACAGGAGGCCGGCCGCGAATCCGGCGCCCGCGCCGAAAACGGAGCCGCGCAGAAGCGCGAGCGAGACGACGACCACGAGCAAGAGACCGGCGCTGCCATACCCGAGCGATAGACGATCGAACCAGCTGCCCTGCAGGATCGCCGCGAGAAAGACGATCAGCGCCGTTTTCAGTATGAGCCTCACGGGCTCGACACCTGCCTGTTCTTCGAGATCAGCACGATCACCGCTTCGAGCGAGGAGAAATCGACACTCGGCTCGACCTGAATCACCTGGTTGGGCTCGACGTCGCTCCGGCTCACGCTGGTGATCAGCCCGATCGAGATCCCGCTCGGGTAAAGGGAGGAGAGATCCGGTCTGCGCCAACCCGAGGTGATGATCGAGTCGCCTTCTCGCACCTGTTTGTCGAGCTTGACGCCGTCGAGCACCAGCACGTCGCTGCCGGTTGCCGGGTGGCGAACGATTCCTTCGGTGCCGGTGCGCAGATCGCGGGCCGAGGCGGCGAAATTGGGATCGCTCACGAGCGTCACCTTCGCGGTCGTCGGGCCGACCTGGGAGATCCGGCCGACCAGGCCGTCACCGATCACGACGGGATCGTCGACTCGGATATCGCGGTTCTCTCCGGCGGCGATCACGACGGTCTGCTCGAAGGCGCCCGTGGCCGGTGTTATCACTTCGGCGTTCACCTTCGAATAGTCATGCGGGAAACGGGACGAGTGCTCGTATTTGAGCACCGCCTCCAGACGGGTGGCCTCGACCTCGGCGTTCTTCTGCCGCGCGCGCTGCTGGCGCAGGTTCTCCAGCTCCTTACGCAGCTGCTTGTTCTCGTTCTTGGCTCGAAGCATCTCGTGGAACCAGCCGTAGGCGTCTTGGAACGGCCGTGCGACACGATCGGCAACCACCTGGAAGGGCTTCGTGCCCGCGCTTCCGTAGCCCTGGAAACGGTGCAGCGGGCCGTTCGACGACTCGCGGAAGGAGATGGTCAGGAGAGCGAGCGAGAGCAGCACAAGCACGACGACGACTACTCGACGCCGAATTGTCTTCCGATCCCGAGCCAAGGATGAAGAGGCGGATGCTCGCTCCGCCGAGCCCAGGACCCCGAACCGTGTGCGGTTGCGAGGCACGAGCCGACCATTTTAGACAGCCTCGTCGACCTAGGCGCCGGTCACACGGCCTTTTGGCGCGGCGACCTGCAGCCGGCTCAGTGCCTGTTCTTGCGCCGCCGCGAGCGTTCGCTGCGATGAATGACGTCGAATTCCTCGAGGCTCTTGCCCGATCCGACCGCGACGCAGGTGAGCGGCGACTCGGCGACCTGCACGGGCATGTGCGTCTCGTGCCTGAGCCGTTCGTCGAGCCCGGTGAGGAGCGAGCCGCCGCCGGCGAGGACGACGCCCCGGTCCATGATGTCGGCCGCCAGCTCGGGCGGCGTACGGTCGAGGGTGGCGCGAATCGCATCGATGATCTGCACGACCGGCTCTTCGAGCGCCTGGCGGACCTCCTCGGAGGAGATGACCACCGTCTTCGGCAGGCCTGTCAGCATGTCGCGCCCGCGCACCTCGGCCTGAAGCTCTTCGCGCAGCGGGTAGGCCGAGCCGATCTCGAGCTTCAGCTCCTCGGCGGTTTGGTGACCGATCAGCAGCTTGAACTCGCGCTTGAGGTAGTTGACGATCGCGTCGTCCATCTCGTCGCCGCCCAGGCGAAGGCTCTGCGAGACGACGATCCCGCCCAACGAGATGACCGCCACCTCGCTCGTACCGCCGCCGATGTCCACGATCATGTTTCCGGCCGGCTCGGCAACCGGAAGCCCGGCCCCGATCGCTGCCGCCATCGGCTCCTCGATCAGATAGGCCCGGCGCGCACCGGCGGTGAGCGTTGCCTCCTCTACGGCGCGCTTCTCCACGCCTGTCACGCCGCTTGGCACGCACACGACGACGCGCGGGTGGGCAAAGCGATTCTGGTGCACCTTCTGGATGAAGTGACGCAGCATGGTCTCGGTCACGTCGAAGTCGGCGATCACGCCGTCCTTGAGCGGACGAATTGCCGAGATCGTCCCGGGAGTGCGGCCGAGCATCCGCTTGGCCTCCACACCGACCGCGTGAACCTCGCCCGTACGCTGATCGATCGCGACGACCGACGGCTCGGAAAGGACGATGCCGCGCCCCCGAACGTAGACGAGCGTGTTCGCCGTCCCCAGGTCGACGGCCATGTCGCGGCCCCCAAAGCCGCCAATGGAGCTGAAGATGCCCATCGCGGTGGCCGAGTCTAGCTGTTTTCCCTGCTGCCTGGCACCGGGACGGGTCCGCGCGAGCCGATGTGCCGAGTGTGTAACAAAGGTTTTCGCGGCCTTGCGCTCACCTGCGCAAGCAGGTTAATAGTCCTCTATGGCGCGCCCTCTCCGCCCTCAAATCGCCGGTGGCCTCTACCACATCATGTGTCGTGGAAACCATCGCGCGCCCATATACATCGATACTCGTGACGGCCAGATGTTCATCTCGATACTCGCCGACGTGATCAAGCGCCACTCCTGGTATTGCCACTCCTACTGCCTAATGCCGAATCACTATCACCTGCTGATCGAGACTCCGAACGCGGATATCGCCAGCGGAATGCACCGCCTGAACAATCGCTTCGCGAAATGGTTCAACGTCCGTCGCGAGCAGACCGGCCATCTCTTCGAGTGCAGATATCGCTCCGTGATCATCGAGACCGACGAGCAGTTTCTCGAGCTCGTTCGCTACATCGCCCTCAACCCGGTTCGCGCCCTACTCTGCGAGCGCGCGGAGATGTGGAGGTGGAGTAGCTATGGAGCTTTGGTTGGCGTTCGCGCTCGCAACTCGCTCCTGACGACGAGACGTGTGATGACAGCGTTCGCCATAGACCCCGGATCAGGCCGTGGAGCGAATCCGGACGTTCGTCGACGAAGGCCGGCCGAAAACCGACTCCTTTACGGGCTGAGCCGAAAAACGGAAACGAGCTTCCCGGTGCCAGGCACCGGGAGGTGCCCGCGCGGGACGAGTTGACAGTCGCCGCGGGCAGCGCTAACCGAGCCCGTAATAGCCCGGGTAGCGCCGCGCGAGGATGCTCAAGAGAAGCGCGGCAGGAAGGCCCACCACGTTCAGGTAATCGCCGTCGATGCGGGCGACATGCCGCGCGCCGAGCCCCTGGATAGCGTAGGCTCCGGCCCGATCGCGCCACTCGTCCCCGGCAAGATAGGCGTCGATCTCGCCCTCGCTGAGCGCGCGAAAGGTCACCCGCGTGATCTCGTGCGCCAGCTCCTCCCAGCCCGGGCCAATCAGACTGAGGCCCGAGACCACCTCGTGCGTCTGCCCCGACAGGCGATCGAGCATCGCTCGGGCCGCTTCCTCGTCAGCCGGCTTGCCGAAAACCTGCTCGCCCAGCAGAACCGCCGTGTCGACGCCCAGCACGGGACGATTCGCGGCTTCGTCCAGAAGCGAACGCGCCTTGCCGAGAGCATGTACGCGCACCAGCTCGATCGGATCGACCCCGGGCGCGTCCTTCTCGTCGTAGCGTGGACGGGCGACTTCGAACGGTATCCCCAGCTGACCGAGGATCGCGCGCCGCTGCGGCGAGGTCGACGCCAGCAGGAGTGGGGTTGGCGCGCTGCCGGTCAAAGCTTCCGCGCGACCCAGATCTCCTCGGCCGGCCAGCTATGGGCCCATTCGGGGCCGACGAAATCCCAGAGCGGGTTGGCGACCGCGCCCTCGGGAGCGTAGAGCTCGACCAGGCGCTCGACCTCGAAGCCGCTCCCGCGCAGCAGCTCGATCAAGTGACCGTGAGAGATGTGGAACTCGGTGCCGTCGCCTTCGTCATCCACCCAGTCGATGCGATACAGACCGCGCAGCGGCCGCTCGAGGCTTTCCCGAACGACTCCCTTCGCGTCACTGCAAAGCGTGACCAGGGTCGAGTTGCGCAGGAAGACCAGCAGGCCGCCCGACCGAAGCAGCCGCTTTGCTTCGGGAATCCACTTGTAGGGATCGCACCAGGTGCTGGCGCCGTACTCCGAGAGCGCGAGATCGAAGGAGTCGTTCGGGAGCTCGATATCCTCGGCGTTCGCCTCGATGAGCGGAAACTCGAGCTCGAACTCGCGCTGAAAGCGTCGCGCCCGCTCGAGTTGATCAGGGCTCAGATCGACGCCGACTGCGCGCGCGCCTCGCCGGGCAAGCCAGGAGGAGAAGTAGGCCGTCCCGCAACCGAGCTCGATGGTGTCGGTCTCGTCGAGCGCGGGCAGTACGTCGATCTCGTTCTCGGGCACGCGGAAAATGCCCCAGTGGATTTCGTCCGTCGACCACTGGGCGCGTCCCCATTTCTCCTGATCGCGGCCGTACGTCGACCAGAGGGCCTTGTTATTCGCCGCGTAGTCGGGCAGCTCAGACGGCTTCATGGTTTCGAACCCGCGTTAAAACGAAGTACTGGCAATCTGACCGCGCTCGGCGGCAAGATCGAACGCTCGCTGTCCCGTTCGTTGCCGTCGGCGATGAGCACAGCACTATTTCCCGGCCTCGCGCTCACCGATCGCATCCAGTCGACGGGTCTTCATTTCGCCTCGAGCTCGTCCGAGAACCAGAGCGCCAACTCTCTCCTCGCCGAATCGAGCGAGTCGGAGCCGTGCACGAGGTTGTCGGGCATCGAGAGCCCGAGATCGCCGCGGATCGTCCCGGGCGTCGCCTTGGCCGGGTCGGTGGCGCCCATCGTCGCGCGCACAGCGGTCACCGCCGACTCGCCCTCCACGACCAGGGCGAGTGTCGGGCCGGAGGTGATGAATGAGACCAGTCGCGCGTAGAACTCTTTGCCCCGATGCTCGGCGTAGTGGGCAGCGGCCAGCTCCTCGTCGACCTGGATCAGCTTGGCGCCGCGTAACACCAAGCCCCTGCGCTCGAGGCGCCCGACGATCTCGCCGCAAAGCCCACGCCTGACCGCGTCGGGCTTGACGAGCACGAGTGTGCGCTCAACAGCCATCAGGACGCAAGTCTAGTGGAGCGACCCGGAAGGGAGCTCGGACTGTAAGCGGTCTCAATCGGCTGAGCGAGACTCCCGGCCGCCCGAACACCTCGTCGGGGGATCGGCGGCGCCGGTCAGCGTGAACGGCGGAGGTGCGGCGGCCGCTCCCAGGTATCCTCGGCGACCGTCTCCGTCGGCGTGACCGGAGCCTCGCAGTAGGGGCAGATCTGCCAGAGCGGCTCGAGCGGGGCCTTGCAGTTCGCGCAGGGCTGTTTGAGGCGCGTCGTGCAGACCGGGCAGACGAGGTAATCGGAGTCGATGTCGACCTGGCAGACCGGGCAGCGAGTGATCCGCCTGCCGAGGCGCGCCTCCATCTCCTTTATCTCGAGCTCGCGCTCGTGCACCTCGTCCAGATACTCGGGCGGCCTGAAGAGCATGTAGATGACCGCGCCAAAGAACGGGAAGATCAGCGCGAGCGCCGTCGAGGTACCGATCAGCCACGGATCTTCGATGCGCCGGCGAGCATCCTTGTTGACCCAGTAGGCGACCGCAAGCCAGAAGAGCGCGAGGAAGAAGAACGACAGATTCCTGATCACGTCCCAGAGGTTGGAGTTGAAGAAGCTGCCCAACGAGGCGATCGAGAACGGGGCTAGGAATGAGTTAGTCATACGAGCAGTTTGCCTACGAAGTATCCAATTCCGAATGCGGTACCGAGAACCAGAGTAACGACGACCAGCAATACGAGAAGCGCGGTTAAACCATGACTTGCGTTCTTCATTACCGCACAGCTTCCTCTATACACGCAAGATCGGCAAGAAGGTAGAGAGAACCGGTAACGAGCAGGTGACCGTCGAGCGCAGTTAGCTCGCGTCCCCGGGCAAGCGCCTGTGCAGGATCGTCGACTGCCTCGACGCGCTCGAAGAGGCTCTCGGCGCGTGCCGCGAGCTCGGCCGCGGAAAGCGCTCGCGGGCTCGAGGAGCTCGTCGCCACGAGGGTGCTCGCGAGCGGCGCGAGAGTCTCGAGCATGGGGTCGACGTCCTTCTCGGCGAGAATCGAGCAGACGATCGTCCAGCGGGCTCGAGGGAGGTGCTCGACGAGCCAGGCGACACCGGCCGGATTGTGGGCCCCATCCCAGAGCTCGCGCTCACTGCGCCATTCGAGCCGGCCGGGGATCTTCGTCTCGATCGCCTCGGTCTTGATCGCTCGACCGAGCACCAGCTCGACCGACTTGCGCGGCAGTTCGTCCTGGCCGGCGACCGCGACCGAGCCGGCGCCCGCTTCCCGCGCCGGCCCCTCCCACTCCGCCTCGCCGAGAACCACCTTGGCGCCGGGCGAGATGACGGCTAGCTTCTCGCGCGCGATCTCCTCCCGCGTCGAACCGAGCCATTGAGTGTGCTCGAGCGCGACGTTCGTGAGCACGACGACCTCGCTCGCAATCACGTTGGTCGCGTCATAACGACCGCCAAGACCCGCCTCGACCGCGGCCACTTCGACGCCGGCGGCGGCAAACTCGGCGAAGGCCGCCGCCGTGATGACCTCGAACTGGGTGGCCGACACGCTCTCCGCCGCCGGTCGTACTCGTGCCAGCGCCCGCTCGAGATCGGTCTCGGCGCCGTTCACGCTGATCCGCTCCGCCCAGCCGCGCACGTGTGGCGAGATCGTGGCGCCGGTACGCACCCCCTCCCCCGCGAGTAGGGCCTCGATCCGTTTCGTCGTCGTCGTCTTGCCATTAGTGCCGACAACGTGGATCGAGCGGAAGGCGCGTTCCGGATGGCCAAGCCGATCGAGCAGCTCCTTCATGCTCTCCAGGCCGAAGCGCTCGGGCCAGGGGTCGAGAGAGCTCAGCCAGGCTGTGTTCGACCCCGCGCGCCGATCAGCCGGCGAGGGCATCCAGCTCACGCCTGTAGCGGGCAAGCTTCTCGCGCTCGACCTCGACGACCTCGGCTCGCGCGCGCTCGACGAAGCTCGGGTTGGCGAGCATCTTCTCGCAGCGAGCGACCTCCGCGTTCAGGCGGGCGATCTCGGCCTCGACGCTGATCGCCTCGATCTTCATGCGGTCGGGCTTGACGACCGCCTGGAAGATGCGCTCCTCGGCGTCTGTGAGCCTCACGCGCAGTCCGCTGCGACGGAAGATCGCGGCCGCATCCTGAACCCGTTCGAGCGCATTCGCATCCTCCGCGGCGTAAGTGATTGCCTTGGGCCATGGCGAGACGATCAGGCGAGCCTCGCGCTCCGGCAGGTTCGACCAGATCTCCTCGGTGACGTGCGGCATGACCGGATGCAGGAGCGCGAGCAAGCGCTCGAGCGCCGCCAGCGCCGTCGAGCGGGCGCCGGCATCGCCATCGTAGAGGCGCGGCTTGATCGCCTCGGCGTACCAGTCGCAGAACTCATCGAAGGTCACGTGGTAGAGCCGGGTGACGACTCCCGCGTAGTCGAAGGCCGCGAAGCACGCTTCGATCTCCGCCCGCGCCGCCTCGAGCCGGGCGAGTACCCAGCGCTCGACGACCTCGCTCGGCCGCTCCGCGGGCTTCTCGTCGCCGACGTTGGCGAGTATCAGGCGCGAGACGTTCCAGAGCTTGTTGGCGAGCTTGCGCCCTTCCTCGACAGCACCGTAAGAGAAGCGCACATCCTGGCTGGAGGACATCTTAAGCAGGCCGTAGCGCACCGCGTCGGCACCGTGCTCGCCGATCACCTCGAGCGGGTCGATGCCGGTGCCCAGGCTCTTCGACATCCGCCGGCCGTCGGTTGCCAGCACGGTCGAGTGAATGACCACGTCGCGGAAGGGCACGTCGCCGAGCAACTCCAGGCCCGAGAAGATCATCCGGTTCTCCCACAGGCGGATGATCTCGCGCGCGGTCGTCTGCAGATCGCCCGGGTAGAAGGCGCGCAGATCTTCTGTCTCGTCGGGCCAGCCGAGGGTGGCGAACGGCCACAACGCCGAGGAGAACCAGGTGTCGAGCACATCCTCACTGCGCGTCAGCTCGGTCGAGCCGCATTCCGAGCAAGCGCCGGGCTCCGTTTCCTCGACCGTCAGGTGACCCTCGGGGCACTCCCAGATCGGCAACTGATGCCCCCACCAGAGCTGGCGTGAGATGCACCAGTCGGGCGCCTCCTCGAGCGACTCGATCGCAAAACGGTGCTGCGACTCGGGGTGGAAGCGAACCCGCCCCTCGCGCAGCGCCTCGAGCGCCGGCTTCTTCAGCTCCTCCATCGAGCACCACCATTGCAGCGAGACGCGAGGCTCGATGCGCGTCTCGCAGCGCTCACAGAGTGCGACCGCGTGCCGGAACGGCTCGCGCGCGACGAGCAGGTCGCGTTCCTTGCACCAGTCGAGGATTCGCTCTGTCGCCTCTGCTTGGGTCAAACCGGCGAGCTCGGGCACCTCTTCGCTCATGCGCCCGTCGGGGCCGATCACGCTCGGTTCGCCCAAACCGTGCGCTCGCCCGATCTCGAAGTCGACGGGGTCGTGGGCGGGGGTGATCTTGAGCGCCCCGGTACCGAACTCGGGATCGACATGCTCGTCGGCGATCACCGGAATGCGGCGCTCGACGAAGGGCACGATCACCTCCTTGCCGATCAGCTCGCGGTAGCGCGCGTCAGTCGGGGTGAACCGCAAGCGCGACGTCGGCCGGGATCGTCGCCGGGCGAACCGTGGCGATGGCGACGTGCCCGGAGCCGTCGACGAGCGGGTACCGCACCGTGACAAGCTCGTCGTCGGCGTCGACGTGCACCAGCTCCAGGTCGGAGAGCGAGGTTTGATGGAACGGGCACCAGTTGATGATCCGGTTGTCTCGGTAGATCCAGCCCTTGCGGTAGAGATGGACGAAGAAGCGCAGCACGGCGCGGGTGTAGCCCTCGTCCATGGTGAAGCGCTCACGCCGGTAATCGAGCGAGGCGCCGATGCTCCGGAACTGGGTCATGATCTTGCCGCCGTACTCGTGCAGCCACTCCCAAACGCGCGCCTCGAAGGCTTCGCGCCCCAGTTCCTGTCGCGTCTTCCCTTCCGTCGCGAGGAACTTCTCGACCGCGTTCTGAGTCGAGATGCCGGCGTGGTCGTAGCCGGGCTGGAAGAGCACGTTGAAGCCCTGCATGCGCTTCATGCGCACGATCGAATCGCCGAGAGCCAGCTGGAGGGCGTGGCCGATGTGCAGCTCGCCGGTGACGTTGGGCGGCGGATGGGCATCGACGTACGCCGGGCGTGAGATGTCGGGGTCGGCGTTGTAGAGACCCTCCTCCTCCCAGGTCTTCTGCCAGCGCTCCTCGACGCCTGCGGGCTTGTAGAGCGGATCCATGGAGTTGGATTCTACGGATGAGGCGGCCGTGGGCAGCTGAAGTGCATTCGCCTGCGCGAGTCGAAAGCTAGTCCGGTGAGGAGTTCGCTGCGGCCGTTCTCGAGCCGCTTTGTGAGGCAAGATCGGCGTCCTCGTGCAGCAGAAGGTCTACGGCGTCGCGCCGAGCTGATTTCCGTCGAGATCCATTTCGATCGACGAGAAGGGCATGGAGCTGCGCTCCGGCAGCCTCTGATCTACGGCTCTCTGATCAGGAGGAGGGTCAGGTTCGGCCGGGCCAGGAGCTGCTGCCCGACCGACGGATCGAACCAGCCGGTGACTCCGCCGTGGACATGAGTGACCAGGATGATCAGGTCGGCCGGTAGCGATTCGCTCGCGGCGAGGATGGCGGCTCCGGGCCGCCGCAGGTCGACCGCGGTTTGCACATCGGGCACCCGGCCTCGCAACCGTGCAGCTAGGTCCTCCAGCCGCTGCCGGATGTCGTCCTGCTCGAACTGGCGAGCCAGCGCCGTTGCGCCCGGCAGCAGCTGGCTCTGCGCGGGGGAGGCGGGCTCCGGCACCGAGAGCAGCGTCACCGAGGCGTTGAAGGCCCCGGCCAGAGTGCCGGCCGCGTCGAGGGCGACATCGATGTCGTGGCCGAAGTCGATCGGCACGAGGAGCCTCCTGAGCTCGAACCCAAAGGCGTCGGAGCGCCGCACCGTGCGGAGCAGAATCGGGATGCTGCCGCCGCGCAAGACGCGCTCGGCGATGGAGCCGAGCAGTCGGTCGAGCGGTCCGGTGCGACCGTGCGAGCACATCGCGATGAGGTCGGCCGCCTGATCGTGCGCGTGCTGATCTATTGCGGCCGCGACATTCTCGACAGGCCGCTCGTGCACGTGTACCTCAACTGTGGTCCCGCTTCGGCATATTCGCCGCGGCCTGCTCGTCGAGATAGGCCTCGGCCGCGGCCGCGCTGGCGAGATGCGGCTCGCCGTGCACGCTGGTCGGAGGCTCGTGCTCGAGCACGTGAAGTAGCACGAGCGACGCCCCGAGCTTCTGCGCGAACGAGCAGGCGGCAGGCAGCACCGCCTCGGCGAGACGTGAGCCGTCGAGCGGGACGAGGATACGCCGCACCTTCACAGCCCGAACACCTGCGACTAGTAGGAACACGTTCAGGGCGACGATCAGGATCGTCAGGCCCCAGAGCGGACGCGGAGACGGCGGCGCGGTTTCGGAAGGAGCCCATGACCTCCATCTTGCCCGTAAGCCAGGCCAGCGGGATCAGCGCCTGAGGGATGCCGAAGGACAGCACCACCTGGCTGAGCACGAGCGCGCGGGTCGCGTTCACTCCTATGCCGGCGATGACGAGGGCCGGAATCATCGTGACGGCTCGACGAAACCAGAGCGGAAAGGTGCGGGTCAGAAAGCCACTCATGATCACCTGGCCGGCGAAAGTGCCGACGGCTGAGGCCGAAAGCCCCGAGGCGAGGAGCGACGACCGCGAAGATCGCGCTCGAAGCGCTGCCGAGTATCGGCACGAGCGTCTTGTGCGCCTGCTCGATGCCGGCGACGCTCGTCAGGCCCCGCGCGTGGAACGTCGCGGCCGCCAGCATCACCATCAACACGTTGACGATACCGGCGAGCGTGAGCGCGATCACGACGTCCGACGCGCTGCGCACGCAGCATCCGCCGCAGCTTCTGGGGGTCGTCGCTTTACGCCCCGTTTCTGCATCAGTGCCGAGTGCAGGTAGATGGCGTGCGGCATCACGGTCGCGCCCAGAATCCCGGTTGCAAGCAGCACGGCCTCCAGGCCGCCCAGCCACGGCGGCAGGAAGCTCCGCCCGGTGGCGACCAGATCGGGCTTTCCGAGGAATGTCTCGACGAAGTAGCTGACGGCTATCACGCCGATCAGAGCCGCGATGATGGCCTCGAAGAGGGGCATACCCCAGCGCTGGAGCGCGAGCACGACGACCGTCCCCGACGCCGGCGATAATCGTCGCCGGGAAGAGCGGGATGCCTGTCAGCAGCTGCAATCCGAGCCCCGCGCCAAGCAACTCGGCGAGGTCGGTCGCCATTGCGACGACCTCGGCGCCGAGCCACGCCGGACGACGAGCCGCCGTGGCGCGCGTTCCCGGATGTGCTCGGGCAGGTTTCGGCCGGTGACCAGCCCGAGCTTCGCCGACTGGAGCTGGATGGCCATCGCGGCGATGTTCGCCGCCACGACGACCCAGACCAGGCGTATAGCCTTCCTCCGACCCGGCCTGGATGTTCGTCGCGAAGTTCCCGGGATCGACATAGGCGACAGCAGCCACGAACGCCGGGCCGAGGAACAACCATGTCCCCCTTACGCGGCGTACTCCGCTCGAGCGCCCGAGGACTGCGTAGGAAGCGGAACCGGATGCGGGGGTCAGGTCTTGCATGTGCAATGCCCGTATCTTTATCGCTTGTAGCGACCGATGCGGATCGGTGCGGCGACTGACGGTGGAGTAGTGGCGGCCGCAGCTTCAGGACAGGATGCCGCAGCGTGAATCGGTACCGTATTTTCGCGCCGCAAACCGCAAGCGGGCGTATCAACTTCGTGCCAGCTGGATTCGGCTCGCGGCCCTCCCGACGCAAGAGCGGAATGAAGGCCGCCGCTCGAGCGTACCGATAGAGCCGGGAGCGCGCTGGCACTTCTCACTGCGCCCTCCCCGAGCCACCCGCCCGCGGGGTCGTTCGAAGATACCGCCCCGAAGCGCAAGGAAACACACGTTGGCGTGCCGACTTCGTACCGATTCAGGAGCGCCGCGCCTGAGACGCTAGGCCGACTCTTCGGCCAACTCTTCTTCTTCGGGCTCCTCGACCGCGGCGCCGCTCGTGACCAGCGTCGGGCGCTGACCCTTGGAGATCGTCTCCTTGGTGATGACGCACTTCGAGACGTCCTTGCGCGAAGGCAGCTCGAACATCACGTCGAGCAGGGCGGCCTCGATGATCGAGCGCAGGCCGCGGGCGCCGGTCTCTCGCTCGAGCGCCTTGTCCGCGATCTCCCAGAGCGCGTCCTCGGTGAAGACCAGCTCGACCTCGTCGTAGCCGAAGAAGCGCTGGTACTGCTTGACAAGCGCGTTCTTCGGGTCGGTCAGGATCTGGACCAGATCCTCGCGCTTGAGCTGGTGCACGGCCGAGATGACCGGCAGGCGGCCGATGAACTCGGGAATGAGCCCGAAGTTGAGCAGATCTTCGGGCATCACGTCGGCGAACAACTCGGACGACTCGGCGTCGTTCTTGGAGTGAATCTCGGCGCCGAAGCCGACGGCGTTCTTGCCCGCGCGGCGACCGATGATCGTGTCCAGACCGGCGAAAGCGCCACCGCAGATGAAGAGGATGTTGGTGGTGTCGATCGAGAGGAACTCCTGGTGCGGGTGCTTGCGCCCGCCCTGGGGCGGCACCGAGGCGACCGTGCCCTCGAGGATCTTGAGCAGCGCCTGCTGAACACCCTCGCCGGAGACGTCGCGCGTGATCGACGGGTTGTCGGCCTTGCGCGCGATCTTGTCCACCTCGTCGATGTAGATGATTCCGGTCTCGGCCTTCTTGATGTCGAAGTCAGCCGCCTGGATCAGCTTGAGCAGGATGTTCTCGACATCCTCGCCGACGTAGCCGGCTTCGGTCAGCGCGGTCGCGTCGGCGATCGCGAAGGGCACGTTGAGGATGCGGGCGAGCGTCTGCGCCAGCAGCGTCTTGCCACAGCCGGTCGGGCCGAGCAGCAGGATGTTCGACTTCTGTAGCTCGACCTCGGACTCCTCGACGCCCATCTGCACGCGCTTGTAGTGGTTGTAGACCGCAACCGCCAGGGTTCGCTTCGACTCCTCCTGGCTGACGACGTAGTCGTTGAGGACGCCGTAGATCTCCCTGGGCTTTGGCAGGTTCTCCAGATCGAGTTGAACCGGACCGGCGAGCTCTTCGTCGATGATCTCGTTACAGAGATCGATGCACTCGTCGCAGATGTAGACACCCGGGCCGGCGATGAGTTTCTTGACCTGCCTCTGCGACTTGCCGCAGAAGCTGCAGAGAAGCTGCTCGTTTCCATCGCTTGCCCTAGCCACTTCTACTCCTTGTAGCTCGAAATCGTCGTTTCGGCTAGCTCTAATCGGTGCCGAGCAGCCCGAACGTCGGCGGCCGCGCTCACTTGCTCTCGCTCTTCTCGGCGACGGGCGCAGAGGAGCGGTGCGCGAGCACGCGATCGATCAATCCGTATTCGAGCGCCTCCTCGGAGGTCATGAAGTAGTCGCGCTCCATGTCCTTGGCAACCTTTTCCATCTTCTGGCCGGAGTGGTCGGCGAGGATCTCCTCGAGTCGGCGTTTGATGTTGATCACTTCGCGCGCCTGAATCTCGATGTCCGAGGCCTGGCCCTGAAAACCGCTCGAGACCTGATGAATCAGGATCTTCGAGTTGGGCAGCGCGGCTCGCTTGCCGTTTGCGCCACCGGCCAGAAGCACGGCGCCCATCGACATGGCGATGCCCACGCAAGTCGTCTGCACGTCGGGCTTGATGAACTGCATCGTGTCGTAGATGGCGAGTCCGGCGTACACAGAGCCCCCGGGCGAGTTGACGTAGATGGAAATGTCCTTGTCCGGGTCTTCGGACTCCAGGTGGATCAATTGAGCGATCACCAGGTTGGCGATCTGATCGTCGATCGGCGTGCCCAAGAAGATGATGCGCTCGTTGAGAAGCCGGGAGTAGATGTCGAATGAGCGCTCGCCGCGCGATGTCTGCTCGATGACCATTGGGATCAAAGGACTCATGGCGTCTCCTCACTACCGGGGGTCCACAGTTTCGTAGCGGATGCCGGCTTTTCCTTCCCCGGCGTCCAGATTTGTTCGCGCGCTTCGGCCTGAGCGAGCGGAATAGGCTTCACTTCCTCACAGATGCGATCGAGAGCGGCGCTCATGCGCATGTCCTCGCGCAGCTCCTCCTGGCGGCCCTGAGCCCAGATCTGTGCCACGAGCTCGTCGGCATCCTCGCCGGTCGCGCCGGCCTGCGCGCGAACGAGCTCCTCGATCTCGTTGTCCGGGATCTCGATCTTCATTTTGTCGGCGCCGGCTTCGAGCACGAGCTCACGCGCGATCGAGCGGCGAGCCTCGACTCGCACCTCTTCTACGAGCTGCCCGGCTTCCTGACCTGTCAGCTGGAGATAGAGGTCGAGGTTCATACCACGACGCTCGAGTGAGCGAACCAGATTGGCCAGGAGAGCGCGTGCGCGCTCCTCGACGAGCACCGGGTGCACTTCGGCGTTGGAGGCGTCGACGAGCGCGTCGACAGCCGCCTCGCGGAACGCGATATCGCGTTCCGCCTCGACTTGCGCCAGCAGTCTCGCCTCTACATCCGAGCGCAGCTCTTGAAACGTCTCGAACTCGCTCGCGGCGCGCGCCAGCTCGTCGTCGAGCGGCGGCAACTCCTTCTCCATGATCTCCTTCACGGTCACCTCGACGGTACTCGAGCTGCCGTCGGTGAGGGCAAAGGGAATCTCGCGAGTCTCGCCGGCTTCCATCCCGATCAGCCCTTGCTCGAGTTCCGGGGTCAGCTTGCCCGCGCCCAGTTCGATGACCTGATCTCGGCTCTCGTCGCCCGGCTCGCTGACGAAATCGACGAGCAGCGTATCGCCCTCGTGCGCTGACCGGCCCTCGACAGGCACGAGCTGCGCCACGCTCGAGCGCAGAACGTCGAGCTCGTGCTCGACCAGGCCCTCGGGTATCTCCGCCTCGCCTTTACCCACCTCGAGCTTGCGCCAGTCGGCCAGCTTGGGCAGCGGCTGCAGGTCGAATTCGGCACTGAAGCTCCAGCCCGAGTCGGTCGAGGCGGGCAGCTCGTATGCGAACTGCGCCTCTGAGACCGGGCGCAGGCGCCTGCTCGTCACTGCCGCTCTGAGCCAACTGCCGACGTGGGTCTCGACCGCTTCGGTGTAGATGCGCTCCTTGCCGAGCCGGCGCACCAGCACCGGCATAGGCACCTTGCCGGCGCGAAACCCGGGCACCTTCGTGCGCTCGGCCAGATCGGAGCCGGCGTGCTCGACTGCGTGCTTGATGTCCGCGCTTGGCACTTCGACCGTAAGACGCACACGATCTCGAGCGAGCTCTACGACGTTCACGTCCACGCACCGCATTCAAGCAGAGCGGGCCCGGCCGCCGTCGGATCGCTCGTCGCCACCCTCAGGTAAGCAGAGCGAGGCGCTCTCCGTCTGCCAGCTCGAGGTAGCCGGACGCGTCGACCTCGTTGACCAGGATCCTCTCCGCGCAGCGCGCGCAACGCGGGCAGAACTGCTTCCCGGTACCGGAGCGTAGTTGCTCGAGCGCCTCCTCGGCCGGGCGCGGGGCCTGATAGATGCGAGTCGTGAGCATCGAGTCGAGCGCGTCGGCGACGTGGATTATGCGCGCGCCGAGCGGAATGTCCTCACCGGCGAGACCATCCGGGTAACCGCCCCCGTCCCAGCGCTCGTGGTGGTGACGGATCGCGGGCACAGCGTCGGCGAGAAAGCCGAGCCGCTCGATGATGCGGGCTCCTTCGTCGGCGTGCTTGCGCATCACTCCCCACTCCTCGAGGCTCAGCCTGGCGGGTTTGAGCAGAATCGAATCGGGGACGGCGAGCTTGCCGATGTCGTGGAAGAGAGCCGCGTGACCGAGCAGGTCCAACTCCGGCTCCGAGAGCTCGAGCTCGCGGCCGACGGCCAGCGCCAGTTTCCGAACACGGCGCGAGTGGCCGGCGGTGTAGGAGTCGCGGGCGTCGACGGTGGCCGACAGGCTCTCCATCGCAGCCGTAGAGCGCTCGCGCAAGAGCTGGTTGGCCTCCGCCAAGGAGACGTTCTGCTTCTTGATCATCTCGGCTGCCGTGCGCAGCCTGCGCGCGCTGCCTTGCGTGTGATTCAGGTATGCCTCCTGGGTGCGCCGAATGAGCACCAGCGGAAGCGCGAAGACAAGCAGCGCATAGGCATGTATCGACTGGTAACCGATGACCATTGCCGCCGCCACCGCGCCGTAGACGAGGTAGTGACCGGTCATCCACGAGAAGCGATCGCGCCAAAGCACCCACCAGCCCTGCTCCGACTCGAGCGCCAGCGCCAACGCCAGCAGGCCGGTGTTGAGGACGAAGTAGACGCCCGCGGCAGCCAGCGCTGCCGGAATCACCCTGATGTCGCTCGACCCGAGCGGCACCACGAGAACGAGCGCAAACGCGCCGACCGCTCCGAGAGTCGAGAGCGTGAGAGCGCCGACGTTGAAGAGCGTTTGATGCAGCGGCGAGCGGCGCATTCCCCAATCGACGAGCGCGGCCACGACAGCCGCCGCGAGGGCGATCCGAGCGCCGAAGAGCGAGGCTCCGGCGATCGCGCCCACAGCGGTGACCGAGATCGAGGAGTCGTCAGTCTCGAGCGCAAGCGCCTGACCGATCGCGATCAGCGTGACGAGGGCGAACATCCCGATCAGGTCCGTATTCGAGCCGTAGACGGCGCCGATGCTGCCTCCGACGACACCTGCGACCGCCAGCGCGGCGATCAGCCACATCAAGCGACGCGGGATCTCGAGAATATTCAGCCACTCGCGCGCCCGTAACCGTCGCCGCTCGCTATTCGGTTTGAACGCCTGGGGCGCCGTCAGCGGAGTGACGTGCTCGCCATCCTCGGGGATCACGATCGACGCGGCCCTCGCCGGCTCGATCAAGAGGCCGAGCTCGGTCGAGGCGGCGACGACGCGGTTCCGGCCCTGGAGCTTGGCCCGATACACGGCCAGATCGGCGTGGTGGATGAGATCGGTCTGGGTCACCCCGTCGGTCGGGAAGCAAGAGACGCCGATCGAGACCGTCGCGCGGATCGGCTCATGCGCCGTCTCGACTTGATACAGCCGATCGGCCACCTCGCGCCGGATTCGATCGGCGATCTCGAGCGCCTCGTTGAGCGGAGTTTCCGGCAGGAGCACGCTGAACTCCTCCCCTCCGAAGCGCGCCGGCACATCCTCGATGCGAAGGTGGGCTCGGAAGACCTCGGCTACGCCGCTGATCACCCCGTCGCCGGCGAGGTGACCGTAGGTGTTGTTGACCTCGCGCAGCAGATCGAGGTCGACCATCATCAGTCCCAGGGGCTGGTGCCGGCGGCGAGCCCGCTCCAGAACCTCGGCAAAGACGGCGCTGAAGTAGCGAGCGTTATAGAGACCGGTCTTCGGATCGACTCTGACCTCCGCCTCGAGCGCGGGCACCGAGAGGGAGCGCTGAATCAACGTCAACGGTACGAGCGCAAAGAGGATCAGCGCGGGGTTGTAGCTCCAGACGAAGGCGACGACGATACCGACCGAGACGAGCACCAGATCGGGCGCGTAATTGACCGGGGAGAAGACACCTAACTCGCGGAAGGTGTGCCCGCGAGCCAGGTGCACGATCCAGTCCAGAAGCAGGTGATTGACGATGACGAAGACGATGCCCGCGGCGGCGGCGGCGACGACTTCGTTCAGGCGGCTGGAAAGCATGCCCGTCTCGGGCAGGTTGCGATAGACGGCGCTTGCAGCCAGGATCGAGAGCATCGAGTCGCAGGTGTTGAAGATCTGGATGTACCAGGGCCGTCGCTCTCTGATCCAGTCGGGGATGAATTGCGCGACGGCCACGAGCACGGCCAGCTCGGGCGGTAAGAGGAGCACCGCGGCGATCACGAACACGTAGTCGATCGCGTAACCCTCGTTCTTGGGCGTGACGACGACGAGCAGGTGCGCGATCGCAGCCAGGGCGGCGAGGATGGCGAAGGTCACCCAGGGCTCGCTGGCGCCGGAATCGAGCCGGGACAGAAGCGGCGCGAGGGCAACCACGGTGCCGCTCAAGACCAAAAAGAAAAAGACGGCAGCGCGCGGCGGTAACCACGCGCGTTGCGCCTGTCCATCTGCCGCTGGGCTGCGGCCGTTCATAAGCTCATCGTCGTCGGTTAAGAGCTATTCCTTTAGGGCTCTTCGTCGCTAGTCCGCCGGGGTAAGGAACGGGTCGCGGAATAAGGCCAGGTAGTCGGGCCTGGTGAGTAGATACCCGGTCGCGATCTTGTCTCCCTGCGCCTGCCCCTCGCTCTGCAAATCGAGCTGGCTCTGGGCGGCCCAGGCCTCTGCTACGTCGGAGGCTGCTGTCCACCACTTGGTTTCCCAGGAGCCCGACACCCACCACTTGTCCTCGGTAGAGGAAGATGTCCACCACTTCGCCTCCCAAGAGGCAGATGTCCACCACTTGGCCTCCCAAGAGCCGGACGTCCACCACTTGGCTTCCTCAGACCCCGACGTCCACCACTTGGCCTCCGAGGTTCCTGACGTCCACCACTTGGCTTCCCAGGTCGCGCTGTCCCAGTTCGGGTCGCTTGAGAACCGCCTTCGTCCACGCTTCTACGTCGAAGTACGGGATCGAGCCCGTCTGAGCGCTCGGAGACGATGAAGCGGTTCAGCGCTGCGTTCGGGTTCGGCAACCTTCTGTCGAGCAGGATGTCCGTGCGACCGGCGTTGAGCTCCCCCAGGCCGAGTGAACCCGGGGTCGCGGCGGGCGTCCGCTCCGAGCCGAGCATCAGACCGGCCTTGACCTCGTCGGGCGTCAGGTTGGGATGCCGCGCAAGTAGCTGGGCGACGGCGCCGGTCACGATCGGCGCCGCGAACGAGGTGCCCGAGAGCTGCAGATAACCGGGGCTGTAGACGTTGTTCGGGAACTCGTCGAGCAAGGTCGAGCCATTCGCCACGGCGCCGATCATGTAGCGACCGGAGGCACCGATCTCGGGCTTTGCAAAGCCGTCGAGCGTGTGACCCCAGGTCGACCAGGGAGCGGCGGTATCGTCGGAGTAGTCGAGCGTTCCCTTGCTGTCGAGCGCGCCGACTGTGATCACGAAGGGGTCATTCGCCGGCGCGTAACGAACCGCGGTCGGCTGCCCGTCAACGCCGTAGTTGCCGGCCGCCGTCACGACGACGACGCCGGAGAACCAGAGCTTCTCGACCGCCTTGTCGAGCGGGTCGTTGACGAAGTGGCTCGGCGTAACCGCATGCAGCGAGAGGTTGACGACCCTGATGTTGAACTTGTGGTGGTGATCGACGATCCACTGAGCGGCCGCGATCACGTCGCTGGTCGTTGCGACGCCTTCGTCGTTGATCACATCCAGCGAGATCAGCTTCGCGTTCGGCGCTGCGCCGACGTGGCCGCTTCCGTTGCCGGCGAGAATCGAGCTCACGAACGTACCGTGACCGTCGCCGTCACCGGGCGAGTTAGGCGCCAGGCTGCACAGATCCACCTGCGGAACGAGCAAGCTGTTCGCCAGGTCCGGGACGCTCGTGTCGACGCCCGAGTCGATCACGGCAACGGTCGGCATCCGCGGCGACCGCCCTGTGCTGCCCTGCCCAGAGGTGCGCGTTTCCGCTCAGGTAGGGCCAAAGCTGGATATTGGGGAGGTTTTCGTAGCTGCTCGCTGCGAGCGCGGCGTCGAGACTGACGGTGATCCCTTCGATCTGCGCCAATGTCGCCACGCGCGCCGCCGGCAGCGTGACGGCGACGCCACCGACAAGCGGAAGCTCCTTGCGCAGCGTCCCTGCTCCGTAGCCGTCGTCGACGGCGCTCGCCTGGTTGAAGGCGTCGGTCGCGCCGCTCACCGAGTTCGTGCTGACAATGATCATCTGCTCGCTCTGCGCGGGGCTCGAATTCGCCTCAGCGAGCAGAATCGGGTCGATCGCACTGATCGCGGCGCCCGCACTGCCGATCCAAGCCAGCGCGACGAGGCAGACTGCAAGCAGGCCAGCCGCCTTCGCTAAACGACGGCGCTTCATAGGTACGCCAAGGCGGGCGCGGACGTTTCCGCCGTAATTCAACACGGTCAACTCCTCTTTGAGAACTGCTCAAGCGAGGGCCTGGTCGGGGGGACTGCCGCTCGCCACAACTCTTGCTTCGAAAGTACACCTCCGCAAACGTCCAAACGCTCACCCGTAAGAGTGAGCGTCCCTCCTACTAGGGTGAAATCCGGGGATATTTACCGCTTTCGGGGGTTTAGAGCTCGGAGCAAAATGAATACCCGTCGCTCCTTCATGAGATCAAGCAAGGCAGGTCGCGACCGGCCGCCGCACGGCGCCGCCGACCAGAGAAGCGAGAACGGCCCCGGGAGGAATCGAACCTCCGCGCACGGATTCGAAGTCCGTCGCTCTATCCACTGAGCTACGGGGCCCGCACGGGAGTATGCCCGAGCACGGGCCTGCGATCGCTCGTCGACGATTCGTACGGGCCGGAAACACACGTGGTTCCCTCACCCCGGGAGTGCGGCTTCCCGTACAGATGGGGACGCTTCCGTCGCCGATAATCGGCAAACCATTTCGAGAACAGGAGAAATCATGGAAGCGTCCGCACGTCCCGTTTACCCGGCCCGCCTGGAGGGCGAGCTCGACCCTGAGCTCAACCGCTGGTTGTGGCTCGTCAAGTGGCTGCTCTTGATTCCGCACCTGATCGTGCTCGCAGTACTCTGGGTCGCCTTCTTCGTGATGAGCGTTTTCGCCTTCTTCGCGATCCTCTTCACGGAGCGCTACCCGCGCGGAATCTTCGACTTCAACGTCGGCGTGCTGCGTTGGACCTGGCGGGTTGCCTTCTACTCCTACAGCGCGCTTGGAACCGACCGTTACCCGCCCTTCTCGCTCGGGCCCGATCCCGACTACCCGGCCACGCTCGAGATCGACTATCCCGAACGCCTCTCGCGCGGGCTCGTGCTGATCAAGTGGTGGCTGCTGGCCATCCCGCAGTATCTGGTCGTCGGATTCTTCCTCGGCGGGTCGCGTTTCGCCGGCGGACTGGTCGGCCTGCTCGTTCTGATCGCGGCGATTGTCCTGCTGTTCAAGAACCGCTACCCGCGCGACATCTTCAATCTCGCGATGGGCATGAACCGCTGGGGCATGAGAGTCGTCGCCTATGCGGCGCTGATGCGTGACGAGTATCCGCCCTTCCGCCTCGACACCGGCCCGAAGGAGCCGGCCGGAGCGATAGCGGCCTGAGCCTCACGCCGAGAGGGCTACGCAGTAGTGCCCGAGGCGGCGAGCCGTCCGAAGTTCAATCAGGCGCCTTCTCGGCGCGCCGGGACGACCCTGGCAAAGGGGGTAAGGATGCCGAGCGAAGGACATGCTCGCGTTTCAATCGGCGCCTTCTCGGCGCACTGACGCGACGCTGGCAAAGGAGGCAAGGATGCCGAGCGAAGGACAGTACACCGTACGGACAAGCGAGGCATCCGCAGCATCCTGCAGTCCAGCGTCGCGAGCGGATCGGCCACTGCCGATCCGCGCTCAGTGCGTCGAGAATGCGGGCGAGAGGACTCGAACCTCCACAGGCACTTGGCCCAACGGGACCTAAACCCGTCGCGTCTACCAATTCCGCCACGCCCGCTGGCTCTCGAAGGATAGACGGCGGCAATAGGCGACGAGTCCCGGGTACGCGAGGCGGCGACTAGGCCGCCGCCTCGCGACCGGTGCGGGTCACCGTTCTTCGCGCCCGGCCGCGGCGAAAGGGGGAGCAACCGCCACGGCCAGGCGAGGAGGCACCGAACCTCTACCGCCCGAGGGGTCGTGCGACCGCACGAATCGAAATGCCACCTTCCGGCGTAGAGACCGCCGGGAGCCGCTCGGGTCGGAGACAGGCTCGAGGAAGTTGGCGCTACGACGGGATGGCGACGGCATATCGACGGGAGTGGGCGGCAGGAGGCCGGTTGCATGTCAAACCATTGCCGGAACATGTCAAATCGCAATCACCCGCATGGGTGCTTCCTGGACAGTTTGGCGAGGCTTTCCGACGATCACGCCTACGCTCCTAGGGGGACCTTCACCCTCTCCCTAGGTCACCATCAACACGAGCAGGCAGGCGAAGACGAGCTTGATCTCCGGCTCGATCACCCGGTCGCCGTAGCGGCGAAAAACCAGGGCGCCAGCTTCGGCAGGGCTACGATGAGCGCGACCGAGACGACCAGGAAGACCGGGAACCACAGGTTGGGCTTGATGAAGATGGCCGAAAGGGTCACGGCTCGTGCACATGTCGGTGACGAAGGTGGCGCTCATCAGGAGCTTGCCCGCTGTTGCTGTCAGTCAGCCCCCGCTCGACTAGCACCGCGTAGACGACCGCCAGTGAAGTGGTCGAGAGAGCCGTGCCACCGATAAGCGCAGCACGTGTCGTCCAACCGAGCAGGAAGTAGCAGCTGAGCCCCGCCATGACGAAGGGCCCGACGAAAGAAGCCTACGCCGATCCCGAGCGAGGCTTTCGCGCGCCGCCGAAGATATTGAGGATCGACCTCCATCCCAGCCAGGAAGGTGAGCACGATCGAGGCAAACGAGGCGATGAAGTCGAGCCAGTTTTACGCCTTCTCGGCGCGCTGGGGCGGCGCTGGCAAAGAAGGCGAAGACCGCGCGGCGCAGGACGGTACAGATCGTACGGACAAGCCGCGCGGTTGAAGCATCCTGCAGTCCAGCGTCGTTCCAGCGCGGTGAGAATGCGCCTGGAGGGATTCGAACCCCCGACCCGCGGCTTAGAAGGCCGCCGCTCTTCCGCTGAGCTACAGGCGCTTACTCGAAAGCGTAACGCCTCGACAATACGAACCTGAGATTCAGGCCTCCCCAATAGCGATCGCTCTCTCGTTCTCGGTCGAACGATGAGAACCGCTCTCGCGTTCTCGGTCGGCGGCCCATGCGGCCGACCGAAGAGCCCGCCGCCGAGAATCGCCCTCTCGCGCTCTCGGGGCGCCGGCGGCGGTGCGAGCCCGGAGAGCACAGTGTCTCCACACGGGCTCGTCGAGGATCGTGCCGCCGGCGGCGTCAGGCGGACTCCGGAAGGCCAGTCGCGCCTGGCCGCACGGAGTCCGCCGACCGAGAGTGCGAGAGGGGTGACCGGTGGGATTCGAACCCACGACCACCGGGACCACAACCCGGGGCTCTACCAACTGAGCTACGGCCACCGCGCGCCGGACAGTGTAGTACGCGTAGGCCGACTCCTGGCGCAAAGGCCGGATTATCGGCGTTGATCCGACCGTTGCTTAGCGACGGATGCCGAAGTCGGCCGTCACGATCGTCGCGGCCTGGTTTTGGTATTCGCCCGGCGCATCCGGCGCATACATGGCAGAAAGGCCGATCTCGCGCCACTTCGCGCTGAGCAGGTTGGCCCGGTGGGGCGGGCTGTTCATCCACATCTTCACGGCCCGCTTCGCGGTCAGGTTGGGGGAGGCCCAGACGAGGTTCTCTCCCACCGCCCAGTAGCTGTGTCCGCTCGACGAGTAGTAAGCCTTGATCCGCTGCCAGAAGACCGACCCGTCGGCCGACTCGTGGGCAAAGTACCCGTCGATCGCCATCGAGCGAGAGTGACTCGCCGCCGCTCTGGTCAGCGCGGAAGACCGCGCCAGCGGCGCCAGGTGATGCTCGACACGAACACGGTTCACTTCGCGCACGACCTGGGCGTTCAGGGCGGATACCGCGGTTACCTGCGCGCGGGACGAAGCGGAGTTCGCGACCGGAACGGCGAGCAGGCACAGCAAAACCGCGCCAAGAGCGCAGGAAGCAACTCGTCCCTTTCTCCGAACCCTCACGATCGCAGGATCGGCGCCGTGAGGCCACTTGGTTATCCTCCGAAGGGAGGAAAGTGATCGCTCAAACGGGGGATGCCGCGGAAAGCGGAGCGCCGCCTGTCAGCCGGGCGCCGGCTCGCTTTTTCGCCTTCGGCCGGCCCGGGCGGAACCGATGCCTCGGTTCTTGAGGATGTCTCTCAAAACGACCTGGATCGCCCCGGCGACGGGAATCGCGGCCAGGGCTCCGACGATGCCCCCGAGCTTCGCTCCGATCAGCACCGCGATCAGCACCGCGAGCGGCGAGAGCTGCACGGTCTTGCCGTAGATGACGGGCTGCAGCAGCTGATTCTCGATCTGCTGGTAGCAGATGAAGTACACGAGCACGATCACGCCCGGCCAGACGCCGACCGTGAAGGCGATTCCGGTGGCGATCACCGCGGCGACGGTCGCGCCGGCAAGCGGGATCAGGTCGAGCAGACCGACGAGCACCCCGAGCGCGAGTGGGTAGGGAACGCCCAGGATATAGAGCACGATCCCGGCCAGCGTGCCGGCGATCAGGCTGATCAGGATGTTTCCGGCGACGTAGCCGCCCACCGTGCGGTAAACGTCCCGACCGACCGAGCGCCAGCGCTTGGCGCTGTTCTCGGGCAAGAGCGCGAAGAAGCGCTCGATCCAGGTCGGGCCTTCGAGCAGCATGAAGAGGGTCATGAAGGCGATCGTGATCGTCGCGACGACGGCGGATACCACTCCCTTGGTCAGCGACAACGCGATATTCGAGAAGCCGATCACCTTGCCCGCGCTGTTGTGCTTGATCGCCTTCTCGACCTTCTCGACGACCTGGTAGTTGCGCTCGAGGAAGCCGAGCCTACCCCTGCCGTTGGTGAGATCTCTGACGTACCCGGGAACAGCATCGACGAACTTCCCGATCTGATCGATCAGGATCGGGATGAACACCGCCGCAACCCCTGCCGTTCGTGAGATCTCTGACGTACCCGGGGACAGCGTCGACGAACTTCCCGATCTGATCGATCAGGATCGGTATGAAAACCGCCGCAATGCCCGCCACGGCGAGCAGAACGACGCCGTAGGCGATCGCAACGGCAAGACCACGCCGGTGCAGGCCGCGACGTTGCAGCAACTCGACCAGGGGGTTGATCGCCAGCGCGAGAAGAAGCGCGATGAAGATCCAGACGATCACCTGCGCGGCGACGATCACGATCTCGAGCGCAAGAGCGAAGGCCAGCACGATCGCGACCACGAGCGCGATCGTGCGCGGGCGTATCTGAATCACTCGCTCCGGGGGCACCGTGGAGCAAAGCATCGCGAGCCAGTCGGACGAAGGGCGCCCCCGGTGGAACCGGGCGGCTGCGCTATGGGCGCTAGGCTACGCCCTGCACGCGGGTGTAGCTCAAGGGTAGAGCTCCAGCCTTCCAAGCTGGCTATACGGGTTCGATTCCCGTCACCCGCTCTCGCGCTCTCGGCCGGCGACTCTCTGCGGCCAGGCGCGACTGGCCTCCTAGAGTCGCCTGGCGCCGCTGGCGGCACGATCCTCTACGAGCCCGTATGGAAATACCGTGCTCTCTGGCTCGCACCGCCAGCGACACCCCGAGAGCGCGAGGGGCGATTCGTCTGGATCTTTTCGGCCGGTTCAGAAGAGCCGGAAGGGACTTACAACGCCGGCGTCGGCGGCCTCTTCCCAGGCCACCTCTCCCCCCGGCTCGACCTCTCCGTGCAGCCGGCGAGCAAGCTCCTCGGCCTCGTCGCGCGTCTCCGTTCCGACGATCAGGTAGCGCCAGCGGCGCAGCGGGCGATAGCCGTCGCTCTCGAGACGCTCGGCCAGGCTCATCGCCTCGCGATGAGATTTGCAGCCGACTCGCACCTCCCAGGGAGCCCAGCCGTGCTCGACAGCTTCTTCTTCCCAGGTCTCCGCCTGCGGCTCGTTGTCCCAGCGTTCCTCGCTGTCGAGCCAATGCTCGACTCGACTGATCGTGGCCTCGAGCCCGCGATGACGTAGCTCCGCCTCGATCACAGCGTGCGCGTGCTCGGCCTGCTTTTTCGCCGAGGCGTAGACGAAGAGAGCGTTGTCGTCGCGAGAGACAGCCAGACGGTCTCCGGCAAGCGCCTTCGCAAGCTCACTGGCCTCGTCACCGAGACTATTCGTGAGGCGCTCGAAGAAGCCGGCGGCCTGATCACCGTCCGGCTCGAGCTCGATCTGAATCCGCCAGTCGTCGTTCGACATCGAGAGCAGGATAACCAGAACCATCCGGAAGAGACGTGCGACCCTACTCGTGAGAGCAGATCGAGGAAGTAGGAGATCTCCGGCACTTGCGCGCTCGACCGCCGACAGGCGTTCTGGCGCCGGAAGCGTAAACTTCGCCCGGCGGGACGTGGCGCAGCCTGGTAGCGCGCCTGCTTTGGGAGCAGGAGGCCCCCGGTTCGAATCCGGGCGTCCCGACTCTCGCTTGCTCGGGCGGGTCATCGCGTCAAGCGCGATGACCCTGACGCCGCTGGCGGCACGATCCTCTTCGAAGCCGTGCCGGATGCACTGTCATCTCAGGGCTCGCACCGCCAGCGGCGCCCCGAGAAAGCGAGGGACAGCTGTTCGAATCCGGGCGTCCCGATAGGAACCCGCTGGAACTGACTCGTTTGGGACGTCAATTGTGCCCGCTGGTGCCTATTCGGCGCCTCTCACGAGTGCGTCGATCTTCGCGCCGGTATCGCGGGCGCGGTCCATCTTGCGGGCGTAGACCTCGAGCGCTTCTTCTTCTTTAATAAACTAACTAAATAAACTCAAATATTCTCAAACTCTCTTAATTCTTACTCTCTACTTCTACCCTATATCAGTTACAAACCATAACTTTCAAAATTAACTAACTCTTACATTCCTATTCCTTTATTATTTATTCATCTTTCATCTTCTCATTTCTCTCCCTCTCTATAACCATCTATTCTTTCACCCTCTTATCTTCTTCTCAACTTCTATTACTACCCAATATCTCTCTCTATATCTTATCTTATTATTATCTACAATCTAACTCTAACAAATAAATTAAACCCTACCTCCAAATCTTCTACTACATATTCTTCTACAACCTCAACTCAGGCGCAGAGCGCTCAACTTCGGCGCTGCCGAGCTGTTGACGCAGGCCTACTACTATTCCGCGAACCTTATAACGAGCGCTAAGCGTAATTATCTCTACCTAAGAGCCCTTAGCTAATTCTATTCCTTGAGTATACACTTATCTAAGACCTACCCTCTATATATATATTCTCGAAATAGCTATAAAATATCCCTATCATATATACTCTTATCTTACAATCTAAATTTACTCTCCTAGCCTTACCCCTGTTACTTACACAGTGCTTGCGGAGATCGTATACGGTAAGTCGCGAGCAATAGTCTACGCGCGTAATATCGACAACCCAGGCGCGTCAGAACCGCTCCAAGTCATTGTCACCGATCTATCGCAGCCGCGCACGCTATTACATATACTAACTCAACCTCCCACTTCTTTACCTCCCTCAATCTTCCCTTTTAATCTATCTAATATATATCTAATCCTAAGCGAAGCGCTTTCATATGCCACCGCTCTTCTAAACCCTGCTACATCTATCGAGTCCTTCACGAATATTTACACTCTATTAAATTACAATTCTATACAATTACCCTCTCTACTTATATCTCATCCCATATCTCCTCTACATAATTTCTTCAACCAAATATATAACATACTCTATATATACTATAATAAAAACATTCCTCATATCTAAATCTTATCAATTATCATCGGCACTATCGCCCTGCACTAGTCGCCACGTGTTCGTAGTAGCCGTTCTAACACGTTGATCTGTGACGTGATGGACTTGGCCGTCTGAGCGCTTTGCGTGCGACGCGATCAGTATCGCGTCGGTTGCGACAGACGTAGCCCTTGCCGATGAGCGGCCTCTCTGCGTGCGCGCGCCGCGTTGATGCCGGTATCTAACTCAGGTAGTCGGCGATCGTGTCTAGCAAGTCGTCCTAGTTTTCATATACCATCCAGTATGCTACAGAGCCTTTAGTCCTTACTAAATCAATATTGATATTCCACATCTTCTCTATAACTCTCACTACAACCATAATCACCTTTACCTCTCTCTCCTAATCCTTTAAAACTTCTATATAATCCTCTCCCTCTAACTTATATCTTAAAACACCTCCTCTCTCTTATTTATAAACACCTTACTCTAACTCTTATCCTAGCAACCATACACTCTTTACAACCATCTCATTCTTTCATATACAAATCTCTACTCTACTCTTATCTATACCAATCTCACCTCCCTTATCTTTACTCATCACTAAAACTACCATTTTAATAATCTCTCCAACCTCTAATCCTAACAAAACATATAACACAAACATCCATTTCTCCCTCTTTATATTCATTACTCGGCGCGATCGACGACGACGCGCTCCGTCGTCGAGCGTCAGAGTAGCATTTCAGTTATTCGCTCTAGATCAGCTCGTAGCGCGGTTTGCACGACGCTATAGGTGAGTAATCTTTCACGCCCTTTGGTTCTAGCTTCTTTATCTGTACTCGTATCTCGCCCGCATCTAAGCCTCCGACTGTAGCGGCGAGAGCTGTCAGCATGAGCGCCATCGCGTATTATCGAGTAGCTCGGGTACCATTTCACAGTGTCATTTTCTTCTCAACTTTTTTTTTTTTCATTCTGACTTTTATAATCACCTTACCTTCCTTCCACTCTCACCACACATTTTTATTCTTTATACACTTCTTCTTTTTCTCTTCTTCCAACTTTCAGTCGTACGCACCACGCTCGAATAAGCCTGCTCATCTTGCCGATGATCGGCCCATTCGCAATCGCCGTCGATACGCGCTTAGCGCAGTCGCTGCGAGCATGATTATCCTCTTCATTTATCTTCACCCTCCTTTTTTCTACAAGCGGACCATCGTAGTGCTCTCGCCGCGAGGATCAAGGCGTAGACGGGCGTTAGACTAAATCTCTCCGAGGATCTCCGCCCTGCGCTTCGCATACTCATCGTCGCTGATAAGCCCCTTTGCTTGGAGATCAGCGAGTCGCTGTAAGCGATCTTCGATGTCCGTGCCAGGTGATGGTGCCGGATTCCCGTCGGGTTTCTGAGCCCACTCTCTACCGTGCTGTTCCAGTACTCGACTGGTCGCCGAAATAATCCGCTCGACGTTCTTGCGGTTCTTGCCGTGCGCAGTTGCAGAACCGGCGATCGTTTTCGTCGCAGAGCCAATCTGGACACGACTCCTGTCGGGGCCAGCCTCGAAGACTGAGACCGAAACCTTCTCGCCCCAAGAAAACGCGCTCGCCGATGTCTTGACGAAGAGGTGCCCCGCGACCGCGTTAGCCTCGGCGATGCTCATGCCTTGGATACCTCCGACAGCGGTTTCCAACGCGCGAAACACCACATCCGGTGCGAATGGAAACTCGACGGAACCCGTGCGATCAAAGGTGTCGAAAATCATGCAACGCGATCGTACGTCGGGCGAATGTGCGGTTCAAGTGAAGGAACTCAGCTATAGCGCCCAGCCTCGTCTGCTCCGGTGCGATGAACTTGCGATCAGCCAACGTCTAGGTTTCTGGCTCTTCGTGATAAGACGTCGTGGCGCCCTCGCCCGTCCGTTGCAGTTGGAAGCTGGGATCCATATCGATACATTCATCGATTGCGTCAACCAGGTGCGCGACCAGCAGCCCGGAGTTCTCCTCGAAGATCACGCGTGTCCTTCCCGTCTGCAGGCTAACTACTTCTTCTTCATACGGAACGTACGCGCATGCGATCCCAATTAGTTCCGCCGTGTTATTCGCACGGGTTCCACCGATTGCGTGCAGCTCTGGTCGCAAGATGACGGGTCCGCCGCTGTTTCCCGGGAACCCCATGGCATCGACGAGATATCGCTTTTCGCCTCCGCTGAGTGCATCGCGAATACGCGCGATGCTCCCGCTCCTAACTATGGCTACGCTTCTGTGGTCCCCTACTAGCCCCATCGGAAAACCGAGCACGTACACGAAGTCGCCCTCGGTAACTTCTTTTTCCGTAAGCTCCGTTTTCCGAAGTGAGTCCGCGTCGCTAGCGAAGAACTCGGCTCGCATCCCCTGGTCAGCAAGAGCGTTGAAGTTAATCCGGCCGACCGCAACGTCGATGTCAGGGTCAGGATGCCCAACCCAACGCCGACTCCAGGTGCCGTTTTCATTCACCTGTAGATCGGCCGGGAAATCGCGCGCGATGGCTTCCGTCTCATCTGACTGCGGGTTCGCTCGCAGCACGATCCGCCGATGCTCGTCGAATACGTGCTTGTTAGATACAAGGTAAACGGCATATCTAGTTCGTCCATTCGTTTCGTCGGTTCCTACAGGACGACCATAGAAGAAAGCTGTAGCAATCCAGCTTGGCCCAGAACCGACCTCGCCAGGGATCCCGACTGCGACTACGCAATCAGCGAAGTAGGGCGGAATCAGTGCCATCGCTTGGTTGAGCTTACTCTCGGTTCGGCCACGGGTGTTCCGTAACTCTGCTGAGAGCGCGGCTGTTCAAAAGAGACATCTAAGCGTAGTGCCGTTTTCAACTCTAGGCTCTCAAGCAGCTCCAGTGGCAAAGTCGGGGCGAGGGAAGCCTCTAGCGCGCGATGGTTCGTCTCTCGCCCCGATCAGGGTGGGCGAGAGGGAATACCACTTGACAATTCGCACTAAGGGGTAGAGATTCGACGTTGAGCCGTAACGGGATTTCGGGATGCCGCGCGGTATGTCCCCCGGGTGAAAGGAGTCGAGACCATGCCTCTCTGGGAAATAGGCCTCGTCATTGCAGGAGCTGGAGGTCTTGGCGGCGTTATCAACGCATTCACTCGGGCGAGCGGGTTCAAGCTGCCGAAGGCAAAGGATGGGTTGATAGAGGTGGGATTCTTTGGGCACATCATCGCCGGCGCGGCCGCGGCCTTCGTCTCGTGGGGGCTCTACGGGCAGTACGCGGGCTACCGGATAATCGGGGCCACTAACGCAACCCCCGCCAAAGGATATTCGGAGTCGCTCGCTGCGATTACCGGCGCCTTCCTTGTTGGTATGGCTGGGACGCGCTATCTGAGCGCCGAGGTCGATAAGAAGACGCTGCAGCGCACCGCAAGTCTCGCCGCAGGCGCTGACGCGAGTCCGGAGCTGGCAGCGTTCATCGCTACTTCAACACCGGCGGCAGCTTTACGGGCCGTCGGCGGGGCAATGCCTGGCGACAAAATCACGACGGCAGAACCGCCGCCAGCGAATGACCCGAAAACGCGGGAACTGCGGCGGAAGAGGAAATCCCCCCTCACGGAACCACCAGGACACCGGGAGCGAGAAAAGCCATGAAGCGCCAGCTTGGGCTGTTGCTTACCGGCGTCGCCATAGGTATTTCGGCGCCCCAGATTGCCACCGGTACGAACGGCGGGTCAGTCGATCCCGGCACAACCGTACTGCTCAAGAAACAGACGAAGACCTCGGACTGCACGCTCGGATCTAACCCTGATCGCCACTGCTCGCCCGGCGCTTACTACTCGAAGCTCACGAAGGCGGTTATCTGCTCGGCGAGCTTCCGCACCGGCCCGATCCGCAACGTCCCGCAGTCTGAGAAGTACGCCGTCGAAACGGAGTACGGGATAGCAGTAGAAGCTCTACGGTCGTACGCTGGAGATCGACCACATCATCTCGCTCGAGCTCGGTGGCTCAAACGACATCGCGAACCTCTTCCCGGAGCGAGCAAGTCTAGCCCCCGGCTACAAGGTCAAGGACAAGCTCGAAAACAAGCTCCACGACCTGGTCTGTTCGGGGCAGATGACCCTCAGCAGCGCTCGGGTCGGGATCGCTACGAACTGGCAGAAGCTCTATCGGAAGGTGTACGGAACGGCGCCCGCCGGCTAGCGGCTCGCCAGCCTTCACGCTATGTGACCGAAGGCCTATCCGCTAGACGCTCTCGAGCGCGAAAAGTCGGCTGGCTTGGCCGGCTGTGACTTTTTCGCGGTATGACTTTGGTGTACGAGTCTCCGCGCCTTCGGCGCGTGTGCCTCGTCTGCTCCTACAAGCGGGGCGAGCTGGCCGTATCTGCAGTCAGTGTTCGAGATGGAGATGCCGGGGGATGGCGTTCGGTGAGCCGCGCCCGCGCAGGTCGGTCGCGGCGGCCCAGGAGAAAGTTTCTTTCCACCGACGAAAGTCGTCCGACTTTTGCCGGAATTACTCGCGCACCAGCGCCCGCAGCTCGGCCAGTTTCTCGCCGCGCAGGAGGTCGAGCCCGTCGCGCCTGATTCGCTCCAGCAAAGTCTCGATCAACGGCGCCAGCTCGAGCGGATTGAACGGCTTGGTGACGTATTCGATGCCGCCGATATTGAGGCCGCGAGCGCGGTCGCGCACCTCGGCGCGGGCGGTCAGAAAGATGATGGGTATTTCCTTGGTGAGCTCTCCTTCGACGAGTTGCTGCGCCACCTCCCAGCCGTCAAGGCGGGGCATCATTACGTCGAGCAGGATCGCGTCGGGTCGCTCGCGGCGCGCGATATCAACCGCGCTCTCGCCGTCGGCGGCCTCGATCACCTCCATGCCCTCGGCTTCGAGGTTCACACGGCAGAGCAGCCGGATCGGCGCCTCGTCGTCAATTATCAGAACCTGAGTCATCGAGGTACGCGTCTCCTATACCCGAGCATGCCGTAGCTCACTCCTCCGCCGCCGCCCCGCCTTTGGGGGGAAGCTCGAGCACGAAGGTGGAGCCCTCGCCCTCGACCGAATCCACCCAGACCCGGCCACCCATGGCGCTGACCAGTCCACGCGTGATGAACAGACCCAGGCCGGTCCCGCCGCTCAGCACGGAAGACGACCCCCGGTAGAACTTGCGGAAGATGCGCTCGCGCTCTTCCTCGGCGATACCGACCCCCTCGTCGCGCACGCGGAGCTCGATCCCGGCAGAGGACTTCTGCACGGCGACGCTCACCGTTCCGCCGGCGGGCGAGAACTTGACGGCGTTGTCGACCAGATTGACCAGCACCCGGCGGAGCTTGTCGCGGTCGGCGTCGGCGTTGAGAGACTCGTCCGAAAGGTCGATCGCGAAGGCGTGCTTGTTCCCTCCGGCGCTTTCCAGCTCGGCGCGCGCGCTTTCCACGACTTCGCGCACGACCTCGCCGAGGTCGATCGTCTCCAGCTCGACCTGCAGATCGCCCGAGTCGAGCTCGGCGACGTCGAGAAGCGCGTCCACGATTCCCGTCAGGCGCTCCGATTCCGAGGCGATGTAGGAGAGAAACGTCTGCCTCTGGACGTCGTCGAAGAGCTCGCCCCGGCGCAACAGCGTCTCGGCGAAGCCGTAGATGGAGGTCAGCGGCGCGCGAAGCTCATGCGAGATCGACGAGACGAAATCGGACTTCGCCTGTTCGACGAAGCGGTCGGTCGAGATATCGCGGAGGGTGTAGATCTTGCCGACGATCTGTCCGGCGGGATCTCGCATGATCGCCTCGGCCACCTGCAGCCACAGCTCTTGCGCGCCGCGCTTGATCGAAATCGAGCGCTCCCTCATCTCCCTCCGACGGTACGAACTCCTGGCGGAGCACCTCGGCCAGAGAGCGCCCCAATGCGTCGCCGCCGGCGATTCCGGTGATTCGCTCGGCCGCGGCGTTCCAGAGCACGATCTGGCCCGCGCGGTCGACCGCGACGATACCGTCGGCGACGCTGGAGAGAATGGCGAGGCTCTGTTCTCGTTCGAGCGAGACGCGCAGATACAAGGCGGCGTTGGCCAGCGCGGCGGCAGTGTTGGCCGCCAGCGTGACGAGGGCCTCGATCTCTTTCAGGCGCCAGGCGCGAACCCGGCGCGAGTAGACGAGGAGCACCCCGCTCACCAAGTCGTCGGGACCGATCACCGGAACCCCGACCAGGGCCCTGAAGCCGTGACCGACGACCGGATCGAGCGGACCCAAAGGCCCCTCGTCCCGAGCCAGGTCTTCGATCACGAGCGGCGCGCGCGAATGAGCCAGATCGCCCGCCAGTGAGACTGCCGCCGGAAAGCGCCGCCCCTGCATCTCCTCGAGCCCATCGCCTTCGCTGATGCGCACGACAAGCTCGTTGGCCTCGATTTCGAGCATCAGCGCCGCATCGCCGTCGAGCAGCGCAATCGTCTGGCGAACCGCGGCTGCCATTACCTCGCTCGAGCTCGACGGACCGGTCAGCTCGGCTCGACCGCCCGCCAGCCTCTGCGCCAGCACCGAATCGAGCTCGAGCTCTTCCGCCATCCCCTCCGTCGCCGCCAGGAGCGCATTCTGATCTTCGAGCCGGTGCTTGTTCTCCTCGATCAAGCCCGCCGTGTGCAGCGCGATCCCCAGCTCGCGAGCGATCGCCTCGATGAAGGCGTTGTCGTCTTCCGACCAGTGCCGAACCACCGAGGTGTGCGCAGCAAGTACCCCGATCACCGAGTCGAAGAGGATGATCGGCACCGACAAGACGGCGCGGCTTCCCAACTCGAGCAGGGCCTCGCGCCCACCGAGCGAGTCATCCGCGAGCCTCTGATCGTTCTCCACGTCGGCAACCGCGGTCGTCTTCCGTTCGCGTAGAGCCAGGTTCGAGACGGCGAGGAAGGGCGTCCTGCTCGCAGATACGGGTTCGATCCCCTCTCGGCTCCATTCGGCCCTGAGCGGCGCCGCGCTGTCGGAATCGCCGAGACGTATCAAGCAGCGCTCGACGTCGAGGGCTTTCGCCGTCTCGGCGAGAGCGGCGTCGATCAACCGGTCGATGTCGAGCTCGGCGCGAACACGACGCGAGATCTCCGCCACCAGACGCTCGCGCTCGAGCCCTCGCTCTAGCGCGAGCACAGAGTCCATCCGCTCGATCGCGAGAGTCCCTTCGGCGGCCAGCATCTTCATCAGCGAGAGCTGCTCGGAGCTCAGCGCCCGAAACTCGCCCGTCGACCCGGCGGTCAGAACGCCGACGATGCGCCGCTCGCCCTCAAGCGGGAGGAAGACCATGCTCTTCAACCCCGCTCTCTTGGTCAACTCCGTCCTGACTTCCCTCGAGCTGAGCGCATCCTCGACCGTGACGAGGGAGCGAGTCTCGAAGGCCTTTCTCACCCCCGAGACGTCGTTCTCGAGATCCAGCCGTATCGACGGAAACCAATCGACATCGGCGCCGCCGCTTCGACCTATCAATCCGCTTCCTTCGCTGCCGTCTTTCTCGATCAGCACCAGGCCCGAGAAGTCGAAGCCGACCAGATCGTTGAGCGCATCCAGAACGGTGCGCGCGATGCTCTCCTTGTCGCCGGCGAGCGCGAGAGCGGACGAGAGCTCGGCAACGACCGCCAGCTGATGCTCTCCGGCGAACCGTTCGCGCGCCCGCCGCCGGTCACGCAGAACGAATACGTCGATCAGGAGATGGAGAGCAAGCGTGACGCCGAAAGCGAGCGCCAGGATCTCGAGCACGCCGTCGACGACCGCGGCATCGAATATGCCCGCGAGTCGAATCAACGGGGTTGGATCCCAGGCAATCACCCGTCGGATGATACGCCCTGCTTCCCGCCCCGCCGTCCCGGGGAGATACGCCGAGGCTACGATGACCGAATGGTGAAACGGGTGCTCTTGGCCTCACCTCGCGGCTACTGCGCAGGTGTCGAGCGCGCCGTCGAGACGGTCGCGGGCGCGCTCGATCTCTACGGCACCGTCTACGTGCGCAAGGAGATCGTTCACAACCAGCACGTAGTACGCGATCTGCAGGAGCGCGGCGCGGTCTTCGTGCAGGAGGAGCAAGAGGCGCCGGCCGGAGCGACGCTGGTGCTGTCGGCTCACGGCGTCGCGCCTGAGGTCTACGCGCGCTCCGCGGAGCTCGGACAGCGGACGATCGACGCCACCTGCCCGCTGGTCACCAAGGTGCACGTCCAGGCGCGCCGCTTCGCCGCCGACGGGTACCAGATCATCCTGATCGGTCATGCCGGCCACGAAGAGGTGGTCGGGACGATGGGCGAGGCGCCCGAGGCGATCGTGCTGGTCGAATCGGTCGCCGACGCCGAGGCGCTCTCGTTTCCGGACGGTACGAAGCTCGCCTACGTGACGCAGACCACGCTCTCGGTCGAGGAGACGGCCGAGATCATCGCGGTTCTGCGCCGCCGCTTTCCCGCGATCCGCTCGCCCAAGCGCGAGGACATCTGCTACGCGACCTCCAACCGGCAGCGGGCCGTGAAGGAGATGCTGCCGCAGATCCAGCTCTTGCTCGTGATCGGCTCGCAGAACAGCTCCAACTCGAACCGCCTGGTGGACGTGGCCCGCGCCGGCGGCATCGAGGCGCACCTGATCGAGGACGCCGCCGCGATCGAGGAGAACTGGCTCGAGCGGGTCGAGACCGTCGGCATCACCTCGGGCGCCTCGGCCCCCGAGCGACTGGTCGAAGGAGTCTGCGACTGGTTTCGCGAGCGCGGCGTCGCCGAGATCGAGCAGGCCCGGATCGTCGAAGAGCACATGGAGTTTCGGCTGCCGGTCGAGCTCCGCCGTGAGTTGCGGACAGGAGACGGCGAGTGAAGCTGACGCCGGACGAGATCCTCGCTTATGTCGAGCGCCTGTCGACGCCCGCCTCCGCGCAACTCGAAGAGCTGGCGGAGGAGGCCAAACGCACGCTCGACTCGCCGCAGATGCTTTCGGGCCCGGTGGTCGGGCGCCTGCTCGAGTTCCTCGTCTTCGCGCTCGAGGCGCGTTCCGTGCTCGAGATCGGCACCTACGCGGGCTACTCGGCGTTGTCGATGGCCGAGGGGCTTCCGCCCGACGGACAGATCACCACGCTCGAGCTCGACGAGGTCAACGCCGAGGTCGCCCGGCGCGCGATCGCCGCGAGTCCCCACGCGGGAAAGATCGAGATCTTGCTCGGCCCGGCGCTTTGATCGATCGAGCGTTTGCCCGGCCCCTTCGACTTCGTCTTCATCGACGCCGACAAGACGGGCTACCCCGACTACTACGAGGCGGTCTTACCGAAGCTATCGCCGCGCGGCCTGATCGCGGTCGACAACACCCTGCGACACGGAAGCGTGCTGGACGAGACCGACACGAGCCCCGCCGCCGAAGCGACTCGCGCCTTCAACGAGCGCGTGCGGAACGATCCGCGCGTGCGCTGCGTGATCCTGAGCGTGCGGGATGGAATCACGTTGATTCGCCGCGCCTGAGGCGAGCGCTGCTCGATCACCGAGCGAAGATAGTTCGCCGACTGCGGGCTTCTACACTCTAGGGCGATGTCGACCGAAGGACAGCCGGCAGCCGCTCGCTCGAGTGTGCGTGGCGTTCGTAGCGCGATCGCCGATCGCCTCGCGGCGGGAATCAAGAACCGGGATAGACGAGCCGACGCGCTCAAGGGCTTCGCGATTCTTCTCGTCGTAGTTGGGCACGCGATTCAGGTGCCGTATCGCTACGGAATCGGCCACAACCTTGCCTTTCGTTTTATCTACTCCTTTCACATGCCGCTTTTCATGTTCTTGTCGGGTTACGTGGCGGCGCTCTCGACGAAACCGGCCAACGCCCGCTATATCTCGGACAAGGCAATCAGGCTGTTACTCCCATTCCTTACCTGGCAGGCCGCGCGGTACGTGATCAACGCCCGTTACGAGGATTTCGGCTTCGTCAGCTACTGGCACCACCTGTTGCTTGCGCCCGACTTCGATCACGGGCTCTGGTTCCTCTGGGTGCTCTTTCTCTGCTTCTGCCTACTCGTACCCGCGCTGCGACTCGAGAGATATTGGGGAACCGCCGCCCTCGTCCTAGCTCTTGTCTTCTCGCAGTTTCTGACCACGCACTACGCCGGTCTCGCAATGGTGAAGTGGTACTTCCCCTTCTTCATCGCCGGTTACGTCTTCAAGCGGCACCTGTTCCGAATCTCGTGGCTGTGGTCGCTGCCACTGGCCGCGGCGTTCATCCCGCTGTCGCTGATCTGGGAGCGCCGAGACGTGCCGGATATCGTCACCCGAGTCGCCAACGAGCTCCAAGTACTCCATTTCGGCGCGGCGGCGAGAAATATCCCCGACTGGTATCGGTACCTGACGCCATTTGCGGGTATTGCCTTCGCGTTCGCCCTTTTCCGCCTGGTAAAGAGATCGAATGTCACCGTTGCGGTCTTCAGTTTCCTGGGCGAACGCAGCTTGACGATCTACTGCGCCGAGTTCTTCTTCCTGGGTATCGGCTTCGGAAGCTCGTCCGTCTACGTATTGACTCATTCTCTGGTCACGGTCATCGCCTCGCTTCTCCTCGGAGCGATTCTCGCCAGGTTCTGGCTGACCAATCTTCTCTTTCTCGGGACCAAGCCGCGGCTGCGACGTAACTCCCGCCGCCCGGGAGAACGTGGCTCCCTGAGCGCCTGGCTTCGAGCGTAGGTCAGCGCTCGACGCGCTCGAGCTTCGGCTCGCTGAGCGAACCGTCGAAAGCGAGCTCCAAGGCAAGCGTCTCGGACTTGATCTGGTCGGCGTAGGGAGCGAGGTCGCTTTCCTTCTCCGGCAGCGCGAGCTTGATCCGATCGGTCAGCGCCAGGCCCTGCTCCTTACGCAGGCCGTTGACCAGATGGATCAGGTCGAGCACGCGGCCCGCGCGCAGAAGCTCCTCGTCGAGCTCGGTCGAGACCGCAACGGTGACGCCGCCCTCCTCGGCCAGCGACCAGCCGGCACCGGCGCTGCGCTCGACCAGCACTTCGTCGGGCTCCAACTCGTGACCGAGCACGCGGAAGCGCCCGCCGCCCAGCTGCTCGAACTCGCCGCGCGCGAGCGCCGCCCGAACGGCGGGCAACTCCTTACCGAGCTTCGGCCCCAGACTGCGCAACTCCGGCTTGACCTTCAGCTCGACCGCCTCGACCTCCGAGAAGACGACTTCCATCGCGCGCAGCTCGTCGGCGATCTCCTCGGCGTGGCCTTCGGCGCGCGGAGCGCCCTGCACGACGATTCGACGCACGGGCTGGCGCAGCTTCAGCTCGGCCTGCGAGCGGGCCGACCGCGCCAGCTCGACCACTCGGCGCAGCTCGGCGACCTCTTCCAGGAGCTCGCGATCGGCAGCGGGAGCCTCGGGCCAGCCGGCCAGGAAGACCGAGTCGGGCGCCTCGGGGCAGGGATCGGCTACCAGGACCTTCCAGAGGTCGTCGGCCAGGAAGGGCAGCACCGGCGAGATGACGCGGATTCCCTGGGCCAACGCAAACCAGAGCGTGCGGAAGGCCGCCTCGTCGAGTGAGTAGAAGCGGCGGCGCGAGCGGCGGATGTACCAGTTCGAGAGGTCGTCCACGAAGCTCTCGAAGGAGCGGATGACGCCAACCGTGAGCGACGCCTCCAGGGCCTCGGTCGCCTCCGCGACGAGCGCGTTGGTGCGCTCGACCAGCCAGCGGTCGAGCGGCTTCAGCTCCACCCCACGGGGCCCTGCGACGAGATCCTCGAAGCTCGGTCGGAAGCCCTCGATGTTGGCGTAGGTGACAAGGAACGAAGCGGAGTTCCACAGCGTCAGGAGCTTGCGCTTGACCTCCTCGGCCGGGCCGAAGCCGAAGCGGATGTTCTGAGTCGGCGGCTGCTGGCAGTAGAGCCAGCGCATCACGTCGGCGCCCATTCGCTCGAACGCCTCGTCGGCGTCGATCGCGTTGCCGCGCGAGCCGTGCATCTCGTTGCCGTTCTCGTCGAGCAGCTTCTCGTAGGAGAGCACCTCGCGGTAGGGCGCGCGCCCGTCGAGCGCGACCGCCATGAACAGCAGCGAGTAGAACCAGAGCCTGATCTGCTCGCGCATCTCGCAGACCCAGTCGGCCGGGAACCACTTCTCCCAGTAGTCGTTGTCGGGCAGGGCGGCGGTCGAGAGCCCCTTCGAGGCGCCGGTTGCATATCCGTTCTCGATCCACTCGGGGTTCTGCCAACCGAGCGTGGAGAAGGGAACGATGCCGGCGTCGAGCCAGACATCGCCGACCTCGCTCACGCGCTTCACCTTCTCGTCACCGCAGGCCGGGCAGCGAATCGAGACGGCGTCGATCCAGGGCCGGTGCAGCTCCTCCAGCTGCTCGATTCCCTCGCGTCGCCAGCTCGGCCAGCTCGGCCTTCGAGCCGACCACGCTCAGGTGGCCGCACTTACAGGGGAAGAAGGGCAGCGGCAGCCCGAAGTAGCGGCGCCGCGAGATGTTCCAGTCGTCCATGTTGCGCAGCCAGTCGTCCATCCGCTTGCCGAAGTAGTCGGGTGTCCACTTGACGGTCTGGTTGGCGTCGAGCAGCTGCTGCCGGATCTCCTCGACAGCGATGAACCAGTCGTCGGTGATGCGAAACACGAGCGGGGTCTCGCAACGCCAGCAGTGCGGGTAGCGGTGGTGGATCTCGCCGGCCTGGATCAGCACGCCGCGCTTGTCGAGATCGGCGATGATCTCGGCCGCGGCGTCGTGGGCGCCCTTGCCCGCCAGCCAACCGTACTCGGGCAGGATCTTGCCGTCCTCGTCGATCGGCGCCAACACCGGCAAGTCCCTCGCGCTTGCCCAGCTCGAAGTCCTCGCCGCCGCAGCCGGGCGCGATGTGGACGATGCCGGTGCCCTCCTCCATCGAGACCTCGTCCCAGGCGACCACCCGGTAGTCGACCTCGCTCGCGGCGGGCAAGTCGGCGAAGGGCCCGGCGTAGCGCCAGCCGACCAGCTTCTCTCCCGGCAGCTCTGTCCACGACCTTGCCCGAGACGGGAACCAGCTCCAGCAGCGGCTTGGCCAGCCAGAGCGCCTCCCCGTCCTCCTGCACCTTGACGTAGGTGGCCGCGGGATCGACCGCCGCGGCGACGTTGGCCGGCAGCGTCCAGGGAGTCGTCGTCCAGACCGCGAGCGCCTCGCCCGGGCGCTCGAGCAGCGGGAAGCGCACGAAGAGCGAAGGGTCGATCTTGTCGCGGTAGGCGTCGCCGGTAGTCAGCTCGTGCGCCGAGATGGACGTGCCGCAACGCGGGCACCACTCGGTGGCGCGGTGTCCGAGGTAGAGCCAGCCGCGCTCGTGCAACGTCTTCAGGAAGCGCCAGATGTACTCGATGTTGGTGTCGGAGAAGGTGAAGTAGTCGGCGCCCCAGTCGAGCCACTGGCCGAGGCGCTTCGACTGGCGCGTGATCTCGCCCGTCGACCAGATCACCTTGTCGCGGCAGTGACGGGCGAACGCCTCCAGGCCGTACTCCTCGATCTCGCGCTTGGAGTTGAGACCCAGCTCCTGCTCGACCCCGACCTCGATCCAGAGTCCCTGGCAGTCGTAGCCGTTCTGGTAGCGCTGGTCGTAGCCCTGCATCGCGCGGAAACGAACGAAGACGTCCTTGAGCGTGCGCCCCCACATGTGATGGACGCCCATCTTCTTGTTGGCCGTGATCGGCCCGTCGATGAAGCTCCAGCGCTTTCCGCCCTGGTTTTTCTCGCGCAGGCGCTCGAAGGCTCGTTGGCTCTCCCAACGCGCCAAGACCTCCAGTTCGAGCGCGCTGTGATCGGGCTTGGCCGGTAGGGGTGCGAAAATGCGTTCCATGCCGGCGAGATTCTAGGGCACGCGGTAGGGCGGGATGAATCCCGTAGTCTTCAGCGTTCTAATAGCGACACGGTATTTCGGATTCGAGGAAGGGGTGAGCGGGGTGGCGGACGCCGTTACGGAGGCAACATTCGAGCAGGAGGTCCTGAAGAGCGAGAAGCCGGTGCTGGTGGACTTCTGGGCCGAGTGGTGCGGTCCGTGTCACGCCGTGGCGCCGGTCCTCGATCGAATCGTCGAGGAGCGCGCAGGCGCCGTGAAGCTGGTGAAGGTCAATATCGACGTAGAGATGGCGCTGGCGCGGAAGTTCGGCATTTCCTCGATCCCGACGATCATGCTTTTCCGTGACGGTCAGGCCGCGGGCACCGCGGTCGGCGCTCACCCCAAAGGCTCGCTGGAGCGGATTGCTCGGCCTGAGCGAGGAGTAGACGACTACTAGGAGAGCGGCTAGCGACGCTCACCCCAGCGCCGAACCAGATCCGCGACGCTCGGAAAAGCGATCTCTTCCTCGCTGGGCAATTCGTCGGCGGCGAACCAGCGAATCTCCGAGATGTCGTCGGCCGCCGCGGGGTCGCCGCCGAGGATGCGCGCCGTCCAGTTCAGGCTGAGCACGAACTGAGCGTCGGGGCCGTCGCCGTAGAGATCGATCAGCGCGCCGAAGAACTCCCCCGGCTCGATCTCCAGCCCGGTCTCCTCGCGCAGCTCGCGCCGAAGGCCGTCGAGCGGCGGCTCCCCCTCCTCGAGAAAGCCGCCGGGCGTGTCCCACTTCCCCTTCCTGGGCTCGATCGCGCGGCGAACGAGCATCAGGCGGCCAAGCTCGTCCTCGCAGAGCGCGCCGACCGTCGGCGCCGAGTTGGCGTAGTAACACGAGCCGCAACTCGGGCAGGTCGCACTCCCAGCCTCGATCAGCAGCTCCGCGTTGCAACGCGGACAGAAGCGCCATCCGTATAGCTCGGTCACGAGCAAGAGGATAATCCCCCAGCTGCCTCAGGCGCCCCCCCGGTGTCAGACACCGTGCGCCGAGAGCCGGTCGCTCAGGACGCGCTCGGAGCGACGATCGGCACAAGCCGGCGCCGCATCACGGTGAGCACGGTGCCGAGCGCGATCATCTCGCTCTTACCCCAAAACTGGCCCCAGAAAAAGCCCAGGCTGCCGAAGGCGATGATCAGGAAGAGATAGGAGTCGATCGCGTTCCCGATCGTTCCGGAGAGTGCAACTCCCAGGCTCAGATTCCGTTTGCGAATCGGCGTGAAGACGATCGCCTCGACGGTCTCCGAGACGGTGAAGGCGATAACGCTGGCAATGGCGATCTTCTCCAGCGACGTCCAGCCGGCGAGATCGCCGACAGCCCAGGAGATCAGGCCGGCGAGATAAACGAGCGGCATCGTCCAGTAGAGGCCTCTCAGCTGCTGAATCCAGTCGCGCAGCACCAGCACGGCCCCGATGCAGTAGACGCCCGCCGGCGCCATGTAGTGCGTGAGCGGCACATGGATGACGTACGTGCTGGCGAGCCAGTTGGCGAGGATGACCAGCCCCAGGTAGAGAAGCGCGAGTGGCAGAAAGAGTTTCATCTCGTGGTGACTCGGCCGCGTGACGCAGCCGCTCCGATCGAGCAGCCTAGCGGACACTTCTCAGGTAGTGGCGCGCGAGCGAGACGCCGCATCTCGCTCGCGCGCTCGAAGACAAGAAGGCATCCCGGCCCTTGGACGCGACTTTCGTTACGCGCCCGTTTCCTCCCCAGGCCGAACGCCCGATCTTGCCAACCACTGCTTATGACGCAACCGTGTAGAGAAGGTTGGGCACGGATCGCTACCAGCGCTTTCCATACGCCGCCGCGACCGGCGTGACGGGCGCGCTCACTAACGCCATCCCCCGGTTTTTTCACCACCGAAAGTCGTCATGCCTCCCAAAGGGAGGCGGACTTCGGTGGCTATTCGGTGGCTATTCGGTGGCTATTACATACCCATCGCGTGGTAGCCGGAGTCCACGTAGAGGATGGTGCCCGTGATGTTGCGCGCGTCGTCGGAGAGGAGGTAGGCGCCGGCGGCCGCGACATCGCCGGCGTCGATCGCTCGGCGTAGTGGCGAGCGCTCGGCAACGATCGACTCCATGGTCGGGAAGCCCGGGATGGAGCGGGCGGCGAGAGTTCGCACCGGGCCGGCGGAGATCGCGTTGACGCGAACGCCCTCGCTGCCGAGATCCCAGGCCAGATAGCGCATCGATGCCTCGAGAGTCGCCTTGGCCACTCCCATGATGTTGTAGTGCGGGACGGCGCGCTCGCCGCCGAGGTAGGTCATGGTCACGATCGACCCGCCCGTCTCGGCCAGGTGCGACTCGGCGGCGCGGCCGATCGCCACCAGCGAGTAGGCGCTGACGTCGAGGGCCATCCAGAAGCGCTCACGCGGCGTGTCGATGAAGCGGCCCTCCATGTCCTCGGCGGCAGCGAAGGCGACCGAGTGCACGACGAAATCGAGTCCGCCCAGCGCCGCGACAGCCTCGGCCACCACACGCGTACAGTCAGCCTCCTCGCGCACGTCGCAGGGCGTGACGAGCGGACTGGAGACCGACCCGGCCAGCTCGCTTACGTTCGCCTCGATCCGCTCGCCCTGGAAGGTGAAGGCCATCGTGGCCCCTTCGTCGGCGAGCCTGCTAGCGATTGCCCAGGCGATCGAGCGCTTGTTGGCGACACCCAGAACGAGCCCGCGCTTGCCTTCGAATCTCCCCGGCATGGGCGCGAGTCTAGCGGGATGGTCCTCGGAGCGCGTGACGATACGAATGGCTCGGGTATCTGGGATGCGCGGCGCATATCCGGCACGGAACCGTCACAGCTGGGTGTGTTTTCCACCGCTCCAGCGGACGATACGCTTGAGTCCCGATGCCAGGCCGCGGGAGGTTGATGTGCGGGCCGGGTTGATTGGGCGCACACCGAACCGCCGCCACTCCGTGGCTTGCGTCTTCGCTCGGGATCGGTTTCGCTACGCTCCGAGAGGGAAACGTGGGAGCCGAGCAACGATGAGCGAGCAGCGTGTGGCGGTGATCACCGGCGCCTCGAGCGGAATCGGGGCGGCGCTCGCGGGCGCTCTCTCCAGACGCGGTTGGCACTGCGTACTGCTGGCGCGCCGAGCCGAGCGGCTGAAGCAGGTCGCCGCCCAGACCGGGGCCGAGATCGAGATCTGTGACGTCTCCAGCGCGGAGGCCGTCAGCGACGTGGCGACCCGCGTGCTCGAGCGCCATCCAGCACTCGGCCTGCTCGTCAACAACGCCGGCATCCCCTCGCACGGTTCCTTCCTCAGCGCCAGCCCCGAACGGATCGAGCAGGTGATTCGCACCAACTACCTCGGCGCGGTCTGGAGCCTGCGCGCATTTCTGCCCGGGCTGGAGCGGGGACGACCCTCGAGTGTCGTCAACATCGTCTCGGTCGCCGGGACAACCGTCGTCCCCGACGCCGGCCCCTACTCGTCCTCCAAGCACGCCCAGCTCGCATTCTCGCGTGCGCTTCGCGCCGAGCTCAAGCCGCGTGGCATCTCGGTGCTCACGGTCAACCCGGGGCCGGTGACGACCGAGGGATTTCCGCAGACGCGACTGATCAACAAGCGCTCGATGCGCTGGATGGTGCTCACGCCCGAGCGGATTGCGGAAAAGATCGTCAAGGCGATCGAGCGCGGCAAAACCGAGGTCGTGTTCCCTCGCTGGATGCGGATCGCGGGGATCTCGACCGGGCTCTTCCCGGCGACGGTCACCCGGGTGGTGGCGCAGGGCGACCCGGGCAGGGATATAGAGCTTCCGAACGGTGGCGAGCGCAAATGATCGAGCTCCTCTACTGGGAAGGGTGCCCCTCACATCCCGAGGCGAAAGCTCTGCTCGAGCAGGTGCTGGCCGAGCTGGGTCGCGACGATCAGATCGTGATGACCGAGGTGAAAAGCGACGAAGAGGCCGAGCGCCTGCGCTTCCCCGGCTCGCCGACCATACGCGTCGATGGCCGCGACGTCGACGCCGAGGGAGCAAACGGACGACCCTCGCTCACCTGCCGTATCTACCATTTCCCTGACGGGCGAGTCTCGCCCGTTCCCTCAAGCGAGCAACTGGAGGCGGCACTCAAATGAGCATCGAGCTTGGTAGCAAAGCCCCGTCCTTCGAGCTGCTCGGCGTGGACGGCGCCGACCGCTCGCTGGACGACTACCGCGACGCGAAGCTGTTCGCTCTCGTTCAGTACTGCAATCACTGCCCCTACGTACTGGCCTGGGAGGACAGGCTGATCGCGCTGGCGCGCGACTACGCCGACCGAGGCGTGCGGGTGGTCGCGGTCAACTCGAACGACGTCGCCCGCTACCCCGAGGACTCGTTCGAGCGGATGAAGGAGCGAGCCGAACAGCTCGACTTCCCCTTCGACTATCTCTTCGACGAGAGTCAGGCGCTGGCGCATGCGCTCGGCGCGGAGCGAACCCCCGAAGTCTTTCTCTTCGACGACGAGCGCCGGCTCCGCTACCACGGCGCGATCGACGACTCGCGCGACGACGGCACAGTGACGAGGAGCTACTTTCGCGATGCGATCGAGGCGCTGCTCGCCGAGGACGAGCCTCCTGTCGCCGAGACCGAAGCCGTCGGTTGCACGGTCAAGTGGAAGTAGTAGACCAGCGACCGCCCCGGTCGTAGTTTGCTCGTTCGACTACCCGATGCTCCCGGGACGGGGAGTATCAGCCGGCCGCCCGGCTCGGTCTATCCCGAGGCTCATCAGGCGCCTATGGGGCGCAGCCTGCCTTCGCTCGCGAGCGAGTAGCCGGGCAACCCTCGGCTCAGTCGCGCTCGAGCCGCTGCCGAACCAGCTCCAGCGCTTGCTCGCGTGTCGAGACCGTCCCGGCGGCGCGCTCCTCGGCGATCGAATCAAGCAGCTCGCCCACGAGCGGACCTGGCGGGATGCCGAGCTCGTCGCCGCGCAGAAGCGGCTCGTCGGGCTCGGTCTCACGCGCGATGCGAACATCCTCTGCGTACTTGCCCGCGCCGAGATAGGCGAGCGCGTCGATCGCCCAGGGCTCGGTCGCGCGGCGGAAGCGGTGGATCTGTCGCGGCGAATCGTCCGCGGGAACCTTGGCGGCCAGAAGCTTTCCGCGATAGCGGTCGAGCTCGCCCGAGATCGGCAGGCGCCGCAGACTCTCGCCGAACACCGTCACCAGCCGCAGCCGGGGAGAGTCGGCGAGCGAGCGATCAACGCGACCGACAAGGGCAAGCGAGCCGCCGAGCGGGGCAAGTAGGCCTAGCTGCTCGAGGCGCTCGTAGCCCGGCCAGCCGAGCTTCTCCAGCTCGGCCAGGATCCGTTCGCCGGCAGGCTCTCGCACGCGCTCGGCGCGCGAGCGCAGCAGCTGCTCGGACTTCCGCTCCAAGCGAAGACCAAGCTCCTGCTCGAACCTGACCGCGCGCAGAAGGCGTAGTGGATCGTCGTCGAAGACGAGCTCGGAGACGACCTTCAGCCGTCGCTCGGCCAGATCGCCGCGTCCGCCGAACGGATCGATCGCCTCTCCCCCGGCGAGCGGCTCGGCCATCGCATTGACGGTGAAGTCGCGCAGCGCCAGATCCTCGATCAGCGTCCCGCGCAGCGGCGTGAAGTCGACGCACTCGCCACCGGGGAAGGTCACTCGCCAGGCGCCGTGACGCTCGGAGAGAGGAAACGGTGCGCCGCCGCTCTTCTGCGCGAACGGCGCGGGCCGCTCTTCTCGAGTCGCTACAGACGATGTCGAGATCGACAAGCTCGCGCCCGAGCAGCTCATCCCTGACCGCGCCGCCGACCAGATAGGCCTCCTCGCCGGCCAGCACCTCGCGGGCAAGCGCGAGCAGATCAGGCGTCGACGACGACACGGCGCGCGCGGCGGCGATCGGAGCAGATGCCGCAGGTGATCTCGTAGTTGATCGTCTCGGCGACGCGGGCGTGATCCTCGACGAGCAGGCCGTCGCCGACAATCACGACCGGGGTGTCGACCAGTAGCTCGCGCTCGAGTGAGACGGCGAAGGAATCCATCGAGACCGTCCCGATCACGGCTCGGCGCTCGCCTTCGACGAGCACCTCGGTGCCGGTCATGTCGCGCCGGAAGCCGTCCGCGTAGCCGACGGGCACGAGCCCGATCCAGGTCGGCTCGGTCGCGACGAAGCGGCGCCCGTAGCCGGTGCTCTCGCCCGGCTGAAGCTGCTTCACCTGCGCGAGGCGGCTCTCCCAGCGCAGTACCGGCTCCAGACTCGTCGCCGCCGGGATCCGTCCCGAAGGGAGACAGCCCGTATAGCGCGACCCCGCAGCGAGCGGCATCGAAGTGCGACTCGGGCAGGCGGAGCACTGAGGCGCTGTTGGCGACGTGGCGGGTGAGATTCGCGTAGGGCTCGGTCAGCTCGCGGAAGCGCTCGATCTGGGCGCGTGCGAACTCGAGGTCGCAGTCGGCGGTGGCGAGGTGACTCATCAGGCCGACGACGTTCCGGCTCGGCGCCGAGAGCAACTCCGACAGGCCGAAGCGCCCCATGCCGGTATCGAGCTTGACGTGGACGCGAATGTCCTCGGGGATGTCGGCGTCGGCAACGGCGATCTCGAGCCCGGCGTCGCGAGCTCGGGCGATCTCGTCGCGACCGAGCGGCGCCATCACGAGGATGCGCGCGGTCGGGTACTCGGCCCGCATCTCTAGTCCCTCGGCGAGCGTGACGACGCAAAGGACGCGGGCGCCCGCCCCCAGCGCGGCGCCTGCGACGTCAACCGCCCCGTGTCCGTAGCCGTCAGCCTTGACCACCGCCCAAAGGTCGGCGCCGTCCAGGACGGCTATCAGCTTCTTGACGTTGCGGCGAACCGCACCGAGATCGATCGTCAGCTGCGAGCGGTGCATCGCTCCATCGTAGAAGGACGCGCCCGTTTCCGCTCACCTGGGCGGCCGGCCTCGTGGGTACGCTCTCACGAAAGTAGTTTCTTCGGTCAGATTGCCGCCAGCGTTTCTGCTTTCAGTGGCTGACCTCGTGGAGCTGGCGGTCGCTACACCTTTCTCAACGATCGCGAAAGATCGCCTGCGGGAGCATCCGCGCCACGTCGCCCGCGACGACGCCGACCGGCGGCTCGATCAGCTGCGCGGCTCGGCCGTGAGCCACGGCCGCCGCGACGGCCGCGATCGCCGGCTCGAGCCCCTTGGCGAGAAAGGCGGCGACAATGCCGGTGAGAACGTCGCCCGAGCCGGCGGTCGCCAGGACGGGCGTCCCTTCCTCGCATAAAAGCGCCTCGCCCGAAGGAGAGGCGACGATCGTGTCGGCGCCCTTGAGCAGCGTCACCGCTGCGAAGCGGTCGGCGCACTCACGCGCGGCGGCCAGGCGATGCTCGTTCACCCAGGTCGAATCCTTGCCGAGCAGGCGCGCCAGCTCGCCGGAGTGCGGCGTCAGCACCACCGGCGAGCTCCACTTGCCGGGCTCGAGCTCGAACAGGGCGTCGGCGTCTACGACAGCCGGCAGCGCCGTCTGCTCGAGCAGCTCGCGCACGAACGTCCGTGTCCCCTCCGAGCGCCCGATCCCGGGGCCCAGAGCGAGCGCCTGCGCCCGCGACTCGAGCTCGGCGACGAGAGAGAGCGCCTCGACCGTCAGGCAGCCCTGCTCATCCTCCGGCGCCGGGCGCTTCACCGCTTCCAGCAGCCTCAGCTCGACGGGAGCGAGAACCGAGCGCGGGACGACTACGGTCACGTAGCCGGCATCGGCGCGGTAGGCCGCCTCGCCGGCCAGGCAGACGGCCCCCGAGAGGCCGGGCGAGCCGCCGACCACGAGCACCGAGCCGGCGCTGAACTTGTTAGCCGAGTCTGCGCGCCGCGGAAGCCGCGAGAGAAGAGCCGGCCCGGCCAACCGGCAGGCTGTCTCGCCGCCGCTGAGACCGATGTCGACGATCTCCAGCTCGCCGCACCGGTAGCGGCCCGGCGCCACGACATGCCCGACTTTGCGCGCGTAGAAGGTGACGGTCAGCGCGGCGTTCACGGCAAGTCCGGCAATCTCGCCGCTCGAGGCGTCCACACCGGAGGCGATGTCGACTGAGACGACCGGCACGCCGAGTCCGTTCATCTGCCCGATCAGAGCGGCTGAGTCATCGCGCGGCGCCCCACTGAAGCCGGTGCCGAAAAGCGCGTCCACGATCACGTCGGGACGACCCAACTCGCGCTCTCCGTTCTTTGCCTCGACGACACGCACCTCCCGGCCGCTCGAGCGCAAGCCCTCGGCCGCCACCAGCCCGTCGCCGCCGTTCGAGCCACCGCCGCAGACGACGGTGAAGGTCTTCGCTTCCGGGAAACGGCGCAGCGCCGCCTCGGCTACCGCCGTGCCCGCCCGCTCCATCAGCTCGCGCATCGAGTCGGGATAGCCGGGGTAGGCCTCCTCGACCGCGCGCATCTCGGCCGAGCTGAAGAGCGGTTCGAGGGGCGATCGACCGTTCACGTCTGTTCCTTGTCCTCGAACGACAGGATCGCAACCGCTGCGGCCATCCCCTTGGAGTGAGTCATCGAGAGATCGATCTGCTCGACTCCCATCTTCTCGGCCCAGGCTTTCGTCTTTCCCGAGAACGAGACGGCGGGACGCGGGCGACCGGCGATCTCGATCTCCAGCCAGGTGAAGTGCACGCCGCAGCCGAGAGCCTTCCCCACCGCCTCCTTGCCGGCGAAGCGGGCCGCGTAGCTCTGAGCCGGGTTTGAGCGCGAGTCGCAGTAGCGGCGCTCGGTCGCGGTGAAGCATCGCTCGGCGAACCGCGGGTACTCGAGCGCCGAGCGAATGCGCTCGATCTCGATCAGGTCGAGGCCGACCCTCAGCGAAGCTTGGCAAGCCATTCGGGAAGATCCGCGATCGAGGAGAGAAGCACGGTCGGACGAACCCCCGAGCGCTCGTAGACATCGGGCCGGAACTTGCCCGTCCGCACGAGCACGGTGCGCATGCCGTGGAGTTGCGCGCCGCGGATGTCGGAGACGAGGTCGTCGCCCACCATCAGGGCCTGGCCGGGATCGCTGTCCAGCGCCTCGAGCGCGGCCGCGAAGAATGCCGAGCTTGGCTTGCCGAGCACGGTCGCATGCACTCCGGCCGCGTACTCCAGCCCGGCTACGTAGGCGCCCGAATCGAGCAGGGGCCCGTGCTTGGTCTGCCACCACCGATTCCTGTGCAGGCAGAAGAGCTCGGCTCCGGCCTCCAGCTCGGCAAAGGCGTGAGCAAGATTCATATGCGAGAAGACACGACCGGTCTCCTCGGTCTCGTCCGCGCCGCCGAGCAGCACCGCATCTGCACCGTCGCCGACCAGATCGATTCCTACCAGGTCGTCCACGATCGCCGACATCGTCAGGGCCAGAACGCGCCGCCCGGCAAGAGCTCGAGCGGCCGCCAGCGGCGCTGTCTGCAGCTCCTGCTCGTCGATGTCGAAGCCGTTCGCGCGCAGCACCTCGGTCAGGCGAGCACGCCGGCAGGCGGTGTTGTTGGTGAGAAAGCGAAGCCTGTGCCCGGCCTCACGCAGACGGCGAACGGCGCCGGTGGCTCCCGGAATCGGCTCGTTCGAGACGCTCAGCACGCCGTCGATATCGATCAGGATCGCGGCCACGTACGCGAGTCTATTGATCATGGCCCGGAAACGGGAGTCGGGCGAAATCAACCGGGCGGCTTCACCTGCTCGGCGCCGCGCTCGGTACGGGTGAAGCGCTCCCTCTCCTCGCTCACGTATCCCGCCGCAGCCAACTCGCGCAGCGAGCTGCGAACTCGGTAGAGCGGCATCCCCGTGACGGCGGCCACATCTTCGGGGCTTGAGTTCTCCGGCACGGCCTCGAGCATCAGCTTGCCTGTCGTACTGAGCGTCCCGTCCGGCCTAACGCAAGGCATCTTCGCCCCCTACAACGACCTCTTACAGAGGTACCAGTCGATGCACTCCAAACCCTCACCGACTCGTTCCTCTGCTGCCTCGGTAGTGCGCGGGGCACCTATTAACACCTTGTCGCCCGGGCGCCAGTTGGCCGGAGTCGCGACGTTGTTCTCGTCGGCGGTCTTCAGCGCGTCGATCAGACGAACGAACTCGTCCATGTTGCGACCGGTCGAGAGCGGGTAGTAGATCATCGCCCGCAGGATGCCCTTCGGATCGATAACGAAGACACAGCGGCTGGCCTCGGTCGTGCTCTCTCCGGGCATGACCATGCCGAAAGCGGCCGCGACCTTGCGATCGAGGTCGGCGATGACCGGAAACTCGATCTTCACACCCGTCTTCTCCTCGATGTTGCGGACCCAGGCGATGTGGGCGAAGAGGCTGTCGATCGAAAGACCGATCAGTTCGCAGCCCCGCTTCTGCAGCTCCGGATAGATCTCCGCGAAGGCGATGAACTCGGTTGTGCAAACCGGTGTGAAATCGGCCGGGTGAGAGAACAGGATCAACCAGCTGCCCGCGAAATCCTCCAGCTTGAGCGTTCCATGAGTAGTCACCGCTTCGAAGGACGGCGCTGGCTCGTTCAGGCGCGGCAGACCCAGCTTGATCGGCTGCTCTTCGGCAATCGTCGACATAGATACCTCCGGTGAGTCTTACGCGACCTGTCGCTTCTCAGGGTTTCCGACACCGGTCGCGTCGAAACATGCGTCGCTCTCGCCTAGAAAGAGGTCGAAGCACGCTAAACCGCTCTCCGAGCAGGTACTTCCGGTGCAGACTCTTTCGCCCCGCTACTCGACCGTGACGGTCTTGGCCAGGTTCCGCGGCTGGTCCACGTTCAGACCGCGCAGGCGGGCGATGCGATAGGCGAGGAGCTGCAGCGGCAAGACGGCCAGCACCGCCTGCAGATACTCGTTCGTCTTGGGAACGAAGATGACGTCGTCGGCGTGGTGCTGGATATCTTCGTTTCCGTCGGTGGCGACGGCGATCACCTGGGCCCCGCGAGCGCGCGTCTCCTGAATGTTCGAGACGACCTTGTCGTACACGTGCGAATCGGTGGCCACGCAGACGACCGGGGTCTCCGAGTCGAGCAGCGCGATCGGGCCGTGCTTCATCTCGCCGGCCGAGTAGGCCTCGGTCGGAATGTAGGAGATCTCCTTCAACTTGAGCGCGCCCTCGAGGCAGATCGGCAGACCGATGTTACGGCCGAGGTAGAGGAAGAAGGGCTTGTCGTAGTGGCGCTCGGCGATCTCCTCGATCGGGTGGACCCCGTTGTCGGCGTCCTGCAGGAACTGGGCGATCTTCTCTGGCAGCAGCTGAACCTCGGCGATCAGCGAACCGATCTCGTCTTCGGACAGCGTCTCGCGCACCTGCGCCAGCTTGAGCGCGATCAGATAAAGCAGCGAGACCTGAGCCGTAAAGGTCTTCGAGGCGGCAACTCCCATCTCCAGACCGGCGCGGGTATAGAGAACAGAGTCGACCTCGCGCGTGATCTGGGCGCCCATCATGTTGGTGATCGCGAGCGTCCGCGCGCCGTACTCTCTCGCCAGCACCATGGCGTCGATCGTGTCGCGCGTCTCGCCCGATTGGGAGATGCCGATCACCAGCGTGTTCTTGTCCAGAACCGGGTTCCGGTAGCGCCATTCGCTGGCGATATCGTGCTCGACCGGCACACGCGCCCACTCCTCGATCACATAGCGGCCGGCCACGCCCGCGTGGTAGGCGGTACCGCAGGCGAGGATGACGATGCGGCGCAGGCCGCGCAGCTCGTCATCCGAGAGGAGGAGACCCTCGAGAGTGAGCTTGCCGTGGCGGATCCGCTCGGCTAGCGTCTCACGCACCGCGCTGGACTGCTCGTAGATCTCCTTCAGCATGAAGGTCTCGTAACCGCCCTTCTCGGCCTGCTCCTCATCCCAGTCGACGATGATCGTCTCGTGCTCGACTGCGCCGGCGCCGTCGAGTGCGCTCGTGTAGCGAGACACCGTCGGGCGTCACCGCGGCGATGTCTCCATCGTCGGGGAACTGAACCTCGCGCGTCTCCGAGAGGAAAGCGACGGTGTTGGAGGCGATGAATCCCTCGCTCTCACCTACGCCGACGACGAGCGGGCATTGGCGGCGAGTTCCGACGAGCAGCTCTGGATTGTCGTGGTGAATGACAACGAAGGCGAAATGCCCTTCGAGCTCGCGATATGTCCGGCGCACCGCCTCGACCAGATCGCCGTCGTAGTAGCGCTCGACCAGGTGGGCGACCGTCTCGGCGTCGGTCTCCGTGGTGAATCGGTGGCCCTCTTCGATCAGCGACGAACGCAGCTCGCGGTAGTTCTCGATGATGCCGTTCAAGACGACGGCGATCTCGCGCTCGTCGCAGCCCGTTAGGGGATGGGCGTTCTCGACCACGACCTTGCCGTGGGTTGCCCAGCGCGTGTGCCCGAGCCCCTGCTGGGACTTGGAGCCGTTGCCGCCGGCCGCCTCGAGCAGGTGCTGCAGGTTGCCGACCGCTCGAATGTATTCGAGTCCCTTTTCCTCACCGAGGACGATTCCGGCCGAGTCGTAACCGCGGTACTCAAGCCGCTGCAGCGCGTTTAACAGGAGTGGTTTGCAGGTTCTCTTCCCGACGTATCCGATGATCCCGCACACTCGGAACTCCTTCCCCGCTGGCGGCGCTTCTCAACCCCCAGATTGAAGTCTCCTACCAATCGACTGCAATCTGCTATTCCGAAAAGCATAAAGCCCGGCACTTTGTCCGTCCATGTCAGGACGACGGGCCGAGCTCTTCTCGAACAAGCTCCTCGATCCTACCACAGAGATCTTCCGCCTCATCCAGTGTTTCGGCCTCGGCCAGCAGTCGCACGACCGGCTCGGTTCCAGACTGGCGGACGAGCACCCGGGCGCGCCCTGCGAGCTCGCTGTTCATTCGCTCAACCTCTGTCAACACGCTCTTCGAGAGCTTGCCCTTGATCTGGAGATTGCGCTTGGCCTGAGCGAAACGGGGCATGACGGCGACCGCCTCGGCAAGCGTTCGCCCATCAAGTGCCGAGCAGAGCAGGAGCGCCGCGGCCAGCCCATCGCCTGTGACGTGATCCTTGAGATAGATGATGTGTCCGGACTGTTCGCCGCCCAGAAGTCCCTCCTCACGCCAGAGCGCCTCGAGCACGTAGCGATCGCCGACGTCGGTGGTGAGAACGCGAACGCCGCGCTCGCGCATCAAGTTGTGAAAGCCCAGGTTGGTCATCTTCGTGACTACCACCGACTCGACGCCCAGATGGAGGGCGAGGATGGCGAGAATCTGGTCGCCATCGACCGGCTCGCCGGCGGCGGTCACGGCCAGCATGCGGTCGCCGTCGCCGTCGAAGGCGACACCGAGATCGCAGCCGTTCTCGACGACCGTGCGCGAAAGAAGCGACAGATCGGTCGCTCCGCAGCCGTCGTTGATGTTGATGCCGTCCGGCTCGTTGGCGACTGCGACCACTTCAGCGCCCAGCCGAGTGAAGGCCTCGGGAGCAATGTCGGAGTAGGCGCCGTTGGCGCAATCGACCGCCAGCTTGAGCCCGCTCAAATCAGAGCCGAAGCGCTCGACGATGTGCTCGAGGTAGCTGTCGGTCGCAACCTCGACATGATCGATCACGCCGCCGCCGGAGGTCTTGGCGCCCATCAACCCCTCGATCTCGAGCTCAACGGCATCGGACAGCTTGCGCCCGTGGTAGTCGAAGAACTTGACCCCGTTGTACTGCGGTGGGTTGTGCGAAGCCGTGATCACCACGCCCAGATCGAGTGCGAGCAGGGCGACGGCCGGCGTCGGCAACACGCCGCCGAGCACGGCCACACCGCCCGCTTCGACGACGCCGCGCGCAAAGGCCTCCTCGAGCTCGACTCCGGATGCCCGCGTGTCGCGACCGACGAAGACGCGGCCGCTGGATGACCAGATCGTCGCCGCCCGTGCCAGCTGCTCGACCAGCTCCACGGTGAGATCCTCACCGACGACACCACGCACGCCGTCGGTACCGAAATACCGTCTCGTCACGGCTACCTCGACCTGCGGCTCAGATGTCATCGATACCCGAATCCTCCCTTCGCGCCCCGGCGTAAGAACCACCCTCGTACGCCGAGCAGCCTTGGGGTAGGCGCAACATTCTAGGAGTTTCTGCCGACTAGGATCAGCGTTTCGAGAACTGCGGCGCCTTGCGAGCCTTGTGCAAACCGGCCTTTTTCCGCTCGACGATACGAGCATCGCGGGTCAGGTAGCCGGCGCGCTTGAGTGGAACGCGGAGTTCAGGATCGGCTTCGATCAACGCCCGGGCTATACCGTGACGAAGTGCGCCAGCCTGTCCGCTCGAGCCACCGCCGCGCACGCGCACGCGCAGGTCGTAACGGCCCTCTGCGCCGGCTAATACGAGCGGCGACAATGCCGTCTGACGATGTGTCGGCCGGGGGAAGTAATCCTCGATCGTGCGCCCGTTGATCCAGGTCTTGCCGTCGCCGGGACGGAGGATCACCCGCGCCACAGACGTCTTGCGCTTGCCGGTGCCTCGATACTGAAGCTGCTCTTCTGCCACGGGTGAGATCCTAGTCCTCGAGTTTGAGTTGTTTCGGCCGTTGCGCGCTGTGCGGGTGCTCCGCACCTACGTAAATCTTGAGCTTACGTATCTGAGCGCGGCCTAGACGGTTGCGCGGGAGCATTCCCTTGACGGCCTTGCGCAACACCTCCGTCGGCCGCCGCTCGAGCTGCTCGCGGAGCGTGCGCTCGCGCAGGCCGCCCGGGTAGCCGGAATGCCGGTAGTAAATCTTCTTATCGAGCTTGTTGCCGGTCACCGCGATCTTCTCGGCGTTGACGACGACGACGAAGTCTCCGGTGTCGACGTGAGGCGTGAACTGGGGCTTGTTTTTCCCGCGCAGCGTGTCGGCGATGCGCACAGCGAGACGCCCGAGGTTCTGGCCCTCGGCATCCACGACATACCAGTCGTGCTCGATCTCGTGGGGTTTTGCGCTGTAGGTCTTCATGACACGAAAAACGAGCGGACACAAAGGCGTCCGCCGGGCGCGGATTGTAGCAGTCCGGCGAGGTCGTCTCTCACTTGGAGAGCTCTTGCCGACGACTTATAAGCGCATCGTCGCTGCCGACCAGATTCAACGCCGTGGCGGCGCGGCGCCTCGCAGAAGTGGATGTCGCGACGGACGGCGACCCGGCGGTACGTTCCACCCCTCAGCCCAAAACCCTATTTACCAGGCATTTCGTCAACTCAAACCCCCCGATTGACCAGTTCGGATATCACCTAAAAGGTGATTGCCCGGTACCTGGTACGGGTTACGATTTGACAAGCCCCCGGTCATGGAATTGCGGCGCTCTAAGGGTTTTGGCGTTTTCCCCCGAAGTACTCAACGAGGCGCAAGTCGAACAGCAGATGAAGGCATCGATTCGATTATTGTTATTCGTCGTAATCGCCGCGGTCTTGGCCGCGACCTCTCTGGCTGCAGTCTGGACGTGGTCGCCCGAAACACTTGGGGCTTCCCCCTCGGAAACTGCTCGCCCGGCGGCGACGGTTAATAGTGGCCCATCCGGTCAGAGCGCAGTAAGTGCAGTTAGTAACGTCGGACCGCAGGGACCGCAAGGCGAGAAGGGCGATACCGGCACGACAGGCGCTACCGGGTCGGCTGGAGCGACGGGCGCGACGGGCGCTACCGGCGCGAAAGGGGAGACGGGCGATCAAGGAATCCGCGGGCCGGCCGGCGCGAAAGGTGAGAACGGTTCAGCTGGCGCCCCGGGCACAACCGGCGTAACGGGCGCAACCGGCGCCGCAGGAACCACCGGCGCGACGGGAGCAACAGGCGCGCAGGGCGAGACCGGGGCTACCGGCGCCACCGGAGCGCAGGGTGCAACCGGTGCAACCGGGGCGCAAGGCCCGGCCGGACCGCAGGGGCTCAAGGGCGATACCGGAGCGCAGGGCGCACAAGGTGTTCAGGGCGAGACCGGAGCTACCGGCGCCACCGGAGCCCAGGGCGCGCAAGGTATTCAGGGCGAGACCGGAGCTACCGGAGCTCAGGGTCTACAGGGCATTCAGGGTGAGCAGGGCCCAGCCGGTCCGCAAGGACTCAAGGGCGATACCGGTGCGACGGGAGCTACCGGCGCAACCGGAGCCCAAGGCTCGCAAGGTATTCAGGGTGATCCCGGCGCTACCGGAGCTACCGGAGCTCAGGGTCTGAAGGGCGACACCGGCGCCACCGGCGCGCAGGGTGCAACCGGAGCCACCGGAGCACAGGGACCGCAGGGCGTTCAGGGTCCGCAAGGCGACAAGGGCGATACCGGCGCGACCGGAGCGACCGGAGCTCAGGGTCTGAAAGGCGATACCGGCGCCACTGGAGCGCAGGGCGCTACCGGCGCCACCGGAGCCCAGGGCGCGCAAGGTATTCAGGGCGAGACCGGAGCTACCGGAGCTCAGGGTCTACAGGGCATTCAGGGTGAGCAGGGCCCAGCCGGTCCGCAAGGACTCAAGGGCGATACCGGTGCGACGGGAGCTACCGGGCAACCGGAGCCCAAGGCTCGCAAGGTATTCAGGGTGATCCCGGCGCTACCGGAGCTACCGGAGCTCAGGGTCTGAAGGGCGACACCGGCGCCACCGGCGCGCAGGGTGCAACCGGAGCCACCGGAGCACAGGGACCGCAGGGCGTTCAGGGTCCGCAAGGCGACAAGGGCGATACCGGCGCGACCGGAGCGACCGGAGCTCAGGGTCTGAAAGGCGATACCGGCGCCACTGGAGCGCAGGGCGCTACCGGCGCCACGGAGCCCAGGGCGCGCAAGGTATTCAGGGCGAGACCGGAGCTACCGGAGCTCAGGGTCTACAGGGCATTCAGGGTGAGCAGGGCCCAGCCGGTCCGCAAGGACTCAAGGGCGATACCGGTGCGACGGGAGCTACCGGCGCAACCGGAGCCCAAGGCTCGCAAGGTATTCAGGGTGATCCCGGCGCTACCGGAGCTACCGGAGCTCAGGGTCTGAAGGGCGACACCGGCGCCACCGGCGCGCAGGGTGCAACCGGAGCCACCGGAGCACAGGGACCGCAGGGCGTTCAGGGTCCGCAAGGCGACAAGGGCGATACCGGCGCGACCGGAGCGACCGGAGCTCAGGGTCTGAAAGGCGATACCGGCGCCACTGGAGCGCAGGGCGCTACCGGCGCCACCGGAGCCCAGGGCGCGCAAGGTATTCAGGGCGAGACCGGAGCTACCGGAGCTCAGGGTCTACAGGGCATTCAGGGTGAGCAGGGCCCAGCCGGTCCGCAAGGACTCAAGGGCGATACCGGTGCGACGGGAGCTACCGGCGCAACCGGAGCCCAAGGCTCGCAAGGTATTCAGGGTGATCCCGGCGCTACCGGAGCTACCGGAGCTCAGGGTCTGAAGGGCGACACCGGCGCCACCGGCGCGCAGGGTGCAACCGGAGCCACCGGAGCACAGGGACCGCAGGGCGTTCAGGGTCCGCAAGGCGACAAGGGCGATACCGGCGCGACCGGAGCGACCGGAGCTCAGGGTCTGAAAGGCGATACCGGCGCCACTGGAGCGCAGGGCGCTACCGGCGCCACCGGAGCCCAGGGCGCGCAAGGTATTCAGGGCGAGACCGGAGCTACCGGAGCTCAGGGTCTACAGGGCATTCAGGGTGAGCAGGGCCCAGCCGGTCCGCAAGGACTCAAGGGCGATACCGGTGCGACGGGAGCTACCGGCGCAACCGGAGCCCAAGGCTCGCAAGGTATTCAGGGTGATCCCGGCGCTACCGGAGCTACCGGAGCTCAGGGTCTGAAGGGCGACACCGGCGCCACCGGCGCGCAGGGTGCAACCGGAGCCACCGGAGCACAGGGACCGCAGGGCGTTCAGGGTCCGCAAGGCGACAAGGGCGATACCGGCGCGACCGGAGCGACCGGAGCTCAGGGTCTGAAAGGCGATACCGGCGCCACTGGAGCGCAGGGCGCTACCGGCGCCACCGGAGCCCAGGGCGCAACCGGGGCACAGGGCCCGGCCGGAGCGCAGGGTCTGAAGGGCGACACCGGAGATCAGGGCCCGGCCGGTCCGCAGGGACCGCAAGGACTCAAGGGCGATACCGGTGCGACGGGAGCTACCGGCGCAACCGGAGCCCAAGGCTCGCAAGGTATTCAGGGTGATCCCGGCGCTACCGGAGCTACCGGAGCTCAGGGCGCGCAAGGTATTCAGGGCGCCACCGGCGCCCAGGGCGCGCAGGGTCTGAAGGGCGACACCGGAGATCAGGGTCCGGCCGGTCCGCAGGGAGCGCAAGGACTCAAGGGCGATACCGGAGCAACCGGCGCCACCGGAGCTCAGGGCGCGCAAGGTATTCAGGGCGCCACCGGTGCCACCGGAGCGGCAGGCCCGCAGGGCCTCCAAGGCCCGACCGGTCTCCAGGGCCCGCAGGGCATCCAAGGCCCGGCCGGGGCAACCGGTGCTGCCGGGGCAACCGGTGCTGCCGGAGCCACCGGTGCTGCCGGAGCCAACGGTACGAACGGAACCAACGGTACGAACGGAACCAACGGAACCGATGGCAAGACCGTCCTAAACGGTTCGGGAGCCCCCGCATCGGGTCTCGGCGTTGTCGGTGACTTCTACATCGACACTACTGCGAGCGCGATCTACGGACCCAAGACCGCTCCCGGCTGGGGTTCGGCGACGAACCTCAAGGGCAATACCGGTGCTACCGGTGCGACCGGTGCGACCGGTGCGACCGGTACTAACGGTACTAACGGGACGAACGGGACGAACGGGACGAACGGCAAGGACGAAGGTGCCGGCATTATCAGCGGCGGCACGTTGGATAACAACATGATCTCGGCCACTGCAAACGCCACTTCGTACGTCGGCGCTTGGCACCTACCTGGCTCTACTACGACCACGGCCATTGAGAGCAACGTCCAGATGGCAGTAACAGCGGCTGGCACGCTCTCGAAACTACGGGTCAACGTCACCACGGCCCCGGGAGCATCACCGCGAGGCTGGACGATCTACGTGCGGAAGAACGGTGTGAACACGACGGTAACGTGTTCGATCGGGACCGGAGCCACGTCCTGCACGGACATCACTCATACGGTGACGTTCGCCGCGACCGATACCTTGTCCCTGGGTATCACCGCGAGCGCGACAGCTCCGACTAATCTCGGCCGGATAGGTTGGGTTGCCAACTACGCCGGCAGCTAGATCGCAGAGGTAGTCGTACGAGATCGGGGGGTCTCGCAAAGAGGCCTCCGATCTTCTTTGATTTTCGTTTCACTCGACGCAGCGAACGTGGAACGAGCGCGCGCCTTGCCGTTAGGCCTGGCTGTCTCGATCCAGTCGAGTCCGCGCCCGACCGGGAATCGCCGGCCAGGAGTACCGGCCGCGCCGATCTGGCTCAGCCGACCGGCCGAACTCGACCCGACTCGACGGTGGCCAGCGCCTCACCGGATACCGGGTTGTAGACCTCGATCTGATAGTCGGAGCCAGGGAAAGCGACGAATACGCTTGTGGGCTTGGACTTGGAGTAAAAGGCCTCCGCGCCGGTCAGCCTGACCTTTACAGACCCGGCTCTTCTGGCCGCCGCCCGCGTCGTTGCGTACGCATTCGAGATCGGATATGTGCCAACGGTCGGGTAGGCGGCGCTGGTCCCGACCGCGACTCCTATCGGCAAATAGCGCAGGTAGACGTTCCCGCCGGGATTGCGTGTGTACTCATAGGTCACGCCGGACTTCGGGCCGATCCAGTAAATGGTCGTCTCGAGCGATGCCGCCTTCTTCTGCAGCTCGGCGAGCGTCAACCCCACGCGCTCTCCCTGCGTCACTCGAAGCACTCGCCCGTCCTTCACTAGCGAGGCGGCGCGACCGGGCGTCGGGTCATAGACCTCGATCTGGTAGTTCAGACCCGGCTGCGCGAGGTAGACGCTGCGCGGGAGGTCGCTACTGCTGAAAGCGGTCGCTCCTCCTGTCCCTGTATCCAGTTGCTTCCAGCCGCTCTTCTTTCCGAGAGCGAGCGTGGAGGCGTAGGCGTTTGCCATCGGATAGGTGGCGACGGTCAGAGTTCCCGTCGTGTCGTCCTTCATCTGCGCGGTGAGGTAGCGCACATACACCCGCCCGCTCGATCGCCGCTCGAATCCATAACGCGCTCCTTGCGCCGGCCCAACCCAGAAGACAGGGGTGCCGAGAGTGCCAACCAGCTTCTGCAGGCCTTGCTCAGAGACGGCGGTTGTCTTCGCTTTGTTCGACTTCGAAGAGTTGTTGTCTTCAAAGATGAACCAGGCGACGAGGCCGACGATCAAAACGAGCGCGAGCGCTACCGCGAGGCCGAGATGAGAACCACGTTTCGATCTCGTTTCGCTGCGGCGTGGGCGCTCCGGAGGAGGCTCCGGTGGACGCTCCGGCGGGGTTGGGATGAATCGCCTGTTGTCGTCGGGCTCCACGCTGGAAGTGTTTCACGTTTTCGCGAGCGTTTCCTGCGGACGCCCTGTTCGGAAACCCTCGGAGATCGGCGCCACGTCGAAAAATTCGCCGAAATGATTTCGGGCGGGTATCAACTCGCATCTCTCGGGTGATGCGGGTAATTGGTAGCCATCCCCCGAAGTGGCTACGGCGTACCCGGCCGACGTAGACCGAGCGAGTTCGCTTTGAGTAGGCCGAGAGAGCGCCCCAACGCGAGATTCCGGGCCGTTCCGGGCGATTTCTGGAGTGATGCCTGCGGCACTGCGCCCACTTGTGCTCGTCCTCGCCATCGTTTCGGTGGTCGGCTCTATGGGCCAGACCTCAGCTTCGTCGATCACTCGGGCGGCGACCGATACGCCGCGTGTCGTCGTCCACGCTGACGCGGTCAGCAACAACGACCCCTATCTCGGTAGCGATTCCTGGCAGCTGAAGAACTCGCGCCTGCCCGATGCCTGGTCGCTAAGCAGCGGCAACCCGAGCATCGTGATCGCTGTTCTGGACAGCGGCGTCGATCGAAGTCACGAAGACCTCGGCGCCTTGGTGCCCGGTCGCGACTTCGTCAACGACGATGCCAACCCGGTCGACGACAACGGCCACGGGACAGCCGTGGCGGGCATCATCGCCGCGCAGGAGGGAAATGGGAAGGGCACGGCCGGCATCTGCCCGAAGTGCCGGATCATGCCGGTCAAGGTGCTCGGAGCCGATAACTCCGGCAGCTGGAGCGATGTCGCAGCCGGAGTGATCTGGGCGACCGAGCACGGCGCCAGGGTGATCAACATGTCCTTCGGCCTTTCTACGGGCTCGCGCTCGATTGCCAAAGCGGTTCGCTACGCCGAGGATCACAATGTGGTCGTCGTCGCTTCCTCCGGGAATGCGGATTCGGCGGCGCCCGAATACCCCGCCTCATACCCGGGCGTCGTCTCTGTCGGCGCGGTGGATGAGCACGGCACTCGCTACTCGCCGTCGAACGGCAATGTCCCGAGCGGAAAATGGGGCTCGAACTACGGCTCCTGGGTCGATGTGGACGCGCCCGGCTGCGTCAACTCGACAGCGCCGGGCGACAACTACACCTACTTCTGCGGCACATCGGCCTCCGCTCCGTTCGTCGCCGGCCTAGCCGGACTGGCGCTGTCCTACGTTCCCGACGCTTCAGCCGCCCAGGTCGTAGATGCGATCGAGTCGACGGCTCAGAAGGCCGAGGCCGGGAATTCCGCCCACGGACTGATCGATGCCAGGGCAGCGTTGACGACGCTCAGATCGCTTTCGAGAAAATCGGCCTTAGCGGCGCACACCGCTTTAGAAACGAACGGGAACGCGGCGCTCGTCTCCCGTGTTCAACCTCCTGGCATCCCGACCGCGAGACTGTTTTTCGGCGACGAGACTGTCGCAATCGATCAAGAGTCACGAGCACCATGGGCTCGGTGACTCTCGCAGGCGCGCATACCAGTAAAAAGTCAAAGCCCGTTTGCGGGGCGATTTTTACCGGTTATTCCCACTCGATCGTGGCGGGCGGCTTTGAGCTGAGGTCGTAGACGACTCGGTTCACGCCACGGATCTCGGCGATGATGCGGCTCGAGATCCGTTCCAGCAGCTCGTAGGGCAGGCGCGCCCAGTCGGCGGTCATGGCGTCGTCGGAGGTAACGGCGCGAAGCAGGATCGGGTACGCATAGGTGCGCTCATCGCCCTGCACGCCGACCGAGCGAATGGCGGGCAGGACGGCGAAGGACTGCCACAGCTTGCGGTACCAACCTGCCGCACGGATCTCTTCCTGGAGGATGTAGTCGGCCGCGCGCAGAATGTCGAGGCGCTCCTTCGTGACCTCACCGATGATGCGGATCATGTCACTTTTGACCTCCAAACGGTGGTTTTTCCTTCCCCGCCAACTTTTCGGGACCTCACAGCCTCGAAACGCTCGATTCCATGACCGCGCGCCGCGCATTTCTTCACGAAAGCACCTATGAACACATATCTACAATGCGCGGATCCCCTGGCTCCTGCTTCTCCACCGCACCATCAGCGCCTTCCGCACCGCAATCATGAGCACGTGGGCGTTTCGGCACGGAACTCCGCCCAGGCCCGCCGGCAAGCCTCGACGGCACCTGGGCAGGCCCCGCGGCCGGCGAGGTAGTCGAGCAGACGCGGCACAGTTCGCACCGCCCACCCCGACCACACGCTTTTTTTTCTATGTGCGGCCGCGCGTCTTCACTAAGAACTCGTCTTGCGCACGCGCAAAGAAGAAAAAAACACGCGTGTTCCGTCTCGCTTTTCTTCTGCTTCCGCGCTTGCGTCACCGTCACCGGCATGGCTTTCCCCTGTTTTTCTGTGGCATCAACCGGGTTCACGGTGACGCTCAGTCCGTCCTGCGTCACCGGCACATCAGAGAGGTTGCGATCCAAACACCTGCGTCACTACGGCCTCGGTGACGCACCTCCGCCATCGTCACCGCAGTAGCATCTTCGAGGTCCTCATCGATGGGTTCCGCCAGAAGCTCGTCGGTCAGGTCGCGTGAAAGAACGAGGAGCTGGGCGCCGCCGCCGGTCTGCCCCCCGAGCCGTGCCGACGGGGCCGCGTCGTCTTCTGCGGCCAGCCCGTAGCGACCGGCGAGGACCGTCAGGGAACGCTGGTCCACAACGCCGGGCAGTGAGATCCCGACCTGGTCCGCGAGCACGTACCGCATGGCCAGCCACAGTTGACGCTGGCCACCTTCGACCTGAGTCAACCGCCACCAGCCGTCGACCGCCGTGAGGATGCGCCTGCCAACCCGCCGGTAGAGACTGGTGATGCGGGACCGAGAAGATAGGGCTCAGCTTTTTGCCGGGCGGGGGAGAGCATTAAGGCGCGAGCGGTAACCTTTCTCGGCGCCCGCATGGCCGTCACGCTCTTCATCGACAGTCCAGGTTCTTGCCGCAGTCCACAGCCGGATCGTCGCCCGCCGGAACTCGACAGCGGCACCCGAAGCTGCGGTGAGGTCGGCGGCGCCTCCTGGAGGACCAGGTTCCGCGGCGGCCCCGCCCAGACGACGCCCAGAAGCCGCGTCGCAATAGATGCACAGGTGGCATCGTTTGCCACCTCGCCCGCCGCGTTGCATGGCCTATTTGCACGCCTTGAGTCTCAGCAACAGCTCCGGCGGTGTGGCAGCGAGAAGGTCCTGCCGCCGAAGCCAGCGTCGCTGCCGCTCGGACCAGACGCGCCCCTCGGCATCGCGAAATGCCGCAGCGAACTCGGTAACAACGAAGTCAGCGAGGGCCGCGAGCACGGTCTCGCCAGCGGCCGGCCCGGCTGCTACAGCCAACTGCTGAGCTTGTGCGTCAAGATGGGCCAGCACTGCGGGAGCCATCGGCGGACTGCCTTCGGCGTCGCGATACCCTCGGGCAACAGGTCGCAGAGGTCACGCGCCGCATTGCGGATGCCGGTCGAAGAATCACTTACGCTGACCTTGCCAAGGGACTCGCCGCCTCTGCTGACTTCGATGCGAAAGCTGGTTCGCGTAGGGGGTTAGGCAGAGGCTGACTGACGACCATCAGGACCAGCCCGCTGCCGTCCGGCGCCTCGAACCGAGCCAACCGGCCCGCAGGTGGGTGGGGCGGGTCGGATTCCCTAGCCTTGCGAATAGTTCTCTC
>CAWDTJ010000003.1:0-180018 GCA_963805265.1 uncultured Actinomycetes bacterium | reverse complement strand
ACTGGCCTCCCCGATCCGCCGGCGGCGCAGCGAGAACGCGAGAGGCGCCGATCTAGAATCTCGCCTGTATCTACTCTCCGCTGAGCGCTCGTCCGCCTACGGGGGACTCTTCGGGCGGCTGCGGCTGGAGTGCTGGTTGCGGCCGTGATTCCACTGCCGCCGACCGCTGCGCCTTGGAGCTCTCGTCCGAGTGGCCGGGCCACCAGATCACGTGCCCGAGGAGCGCCGCGACGCTCGGAATCAGTAGCGCCGCCATCACGAACGAGACGATCACGATTCCGATCGCGATCGTGAAGCCCATCTGAGAGAGCAGCCCGATGCCGCCGAGCATCAGCGAGGCGAAGGTGCCGGCGAGGATGACGCCTGCCGCCATCACGGTCGGCGCGGCGTGCTCGACGGCGAGCTCGGCCGACTTCCGCGGATCGTTGCCCTCGCGCGCCTCTTCGCGCAGGCGCGTCATCATCAGGATGTTGTAGTCGGTGCCCATCGCGATGACGAACAGGTAGACCATCAAGGGCAGGAAGAAGCTGACGCCGTAGTTGCCCTCGAGTCCCTGGAAAACGCCGACCGAGGCGCCCAGTGTCGCCGCGAAGCCGAGCACGACCGCGATCAGCAGGAGTACCGGCGCGATCAGGCTGCGCAGCACGATGCCGAGGATCAGCGCGATCATCAAGGCCGCGACCGGGAAGACGACGCTGTAGTCGCGGTTGAGCGCCGATCGCACGTCGGCGAAGGCCGAGGTCTGACCGCCGACGAGCACCGTCCCCGGCTTCTCACCCGCGTGCGCCGCGCGCCGGAGCGGACCGCCCGCCAGGTCGAGCGCCGAGTTGTCGTAAGGGCTCGTCTTCAACTCGACCGAGATGACGGCCGCCTGGCCGTCGCGGCTTGGCTGCGCCGGAGCGACCTTCGCGACGCCCTTGACCGCGCTCAATCGCTTGGCGATCCGGCTCAGCTCGGCAGAGTTCTTGGCCGCCCCGCCGACGACGTAGACGAGCGTCGGGTTCAGAGCGCCCGCCGGGAACGATTGTTTGAGCGCCGTGAAGCCCTTCGCCGACTCCGTGTTCGAGGGAAGCTGGTTGGAGATGTTGTAGTCGGCCTGGAAAAACAGGGCGCCCGCCGCGAGCGCGATCAAAAACGGTGCGATGATCAACGCCATCCGCCCGGGGCGACGGCCGATGTTCTCGCCGACTCGGCGCGCGAGCTTTCGCTTCCGGCTCCTTCTTCCAGCCTTTCGAGGGCCAGAAGGCGTGCGTGCCCAGCAGGGTGAGCAGAGCCGGGATCAGCGTCAGCGCCGCCAGCAGCATCAGGGAGATTGCGATCAAAAAGCCCGGCGCCATGTTGCGCATCGAGCCGAGTGACGAGAGCAGGAGCGCCAGGAAGGCGGACATGACGACCAGCGCCGAGGAGGTGATCGCCTGCCCGACGCGGGAGATCGCGAAGGCGATCGCCGTTTTCGGGTCGTCGCCGGCGCGCAGCCGCTCCCGGTAGCGGAAGAGCAGGAAGAGCACGTAGTCGGTGCCGATTCCGAACAGGACGACGACGAGCAGCGTCGTCAGATTGTCCGCGAGCGTGAAGCCGACCTCCTTGGCGAGCGAGGCGAGCAGTGCCGTTGTCAGAAAGTAGATGCCGGTGATGGCGACAACGGGCATCAGTGCCGTCAGCGGTCCGCGGAAGACCGCGCCGAGCAGGATGATGATCAACGCGATCGTGGCGATGCTGACGATCTTCAGCGCCGACTGCGCCGACTCCATGCCGTCGGTCTGGATTGCGGCTTCGCCGGTCAGCAGCGTCGATAGGTCGCTGCCTGCGAGCGAAGCTCGAGCCTTCAGGCGCAGCGTCTTGACGGCCTCCTGGACGGGCTTGTCGTCGGCAATGCCCTGGAAGGAGACCGAGACGAGCTGCGCGCGCTTGTTCGGTGAGAGCTGTCGGTCGCTGGTCGCGACGGCGGTGACGCGCTGGATCGACGCGCTCTTCAGGTCACGAACGAGCTTCGCGACACGGGCTCGGTCGGCAGCGGTGAGCTTGGCCCGGTCGCTGCGGCGAACGAGGAACATCGCGGTTGCGCCCGACCCTGCCGCGAAATGCTTCGTCGCTACTGAATTCGCCTTCGCCGATTCGTACTTGCCCGGAACGAAGCTGCCCTGGTCGGCGCTGGTGACCTCGGAAAGCTGCGGCGCAAGCGGCACGATCACCGCGATTGCCACTACCCAGAGCTGCTATTACGCGCCACGGGTGGGCGACGACGTATTTTCCGAGTCTTTCGAACAGGGCGCGCTCCTATCGTGAGAGAAAAAGTGGGACATTTGTGTCCCGGCGAGGCTCAGCATAGATGCGGGACATCAATGTGTCAAGATGGGACAAAACTGTCCTATACTTCGAGAGATGAGCGTAAGCGAAAAAACCGTCGCGACGATTCTCGAAGCCGCCTCTCACGTGCTCGCTCTGCGGGGCGAGGCCGGCAGCATGGCCGAGGTCGCCTCCGCCGCAGGCGTCGGCCGCTCGACCCTTTACCGGCACTTTCCTACCCGGGAGGCGCTGCTCGAGGCGCTGACGCGAATGGGGCTCACCGAGGCTGGTGATCGGCTGGCTGAAGCGAAGCTTGAGAGTGTGCCGCCGCTCGAGGCGCTCGCTCGCGCGATCCGCACGATTGTCGCCGTCGGCGATCGCTACGTCGTTCTACTCGAGGCCCAGGTGCCGATCTCGCCCGCGGCCAGCGAGCGTGCGGTCGTAGCCCCGATCCGGCGCGTGATCGAGCGCGGCCAGGCCGAAGGCGTCATCCGGACGGATATCGACGCTAAGTCGTTGCTCGAGCTACTCGGTGGTCTGATCGTCGTCAGCATCCGTCTCGCCGCTGAGCAGCAGAGGGGAGTCGAGGAGACCGCCGCCACGATCCAGCGCGTCTTCGTCGAGGGCGTCGGGACGCGCTGAGCGGAGATCCAGCAGCCAATCGCCGCTTTTTAGGGGCAGCGTTTTCGGCTTCATGGCTGGATGGAATCGAAGCTGCGCTCGGGCCTGGCCGTTGCGACAAGCCTCCGATGGGGGCTGATAGCCTTCCCGCGTATCGCAAGGTCGTTTTTGTTGACGCGGACGGTCGTACGGTGATCGAAATCGATTGGCGGAGGCGGCCTCGTCGATCGAGATGACGTGGGACTCTCGTAGGGATTGACACTCCAGGAGGTTGAGCATGGGCAGTAGTGAGCAGGGCGAACACACCATCCACATGATGTCTTCGGACGGCGAGCTTCGCATTCCGCCGTCGGCTGAGTTCGCCGCTCAGGCCAACGCCAAGGCCGACATCTACGAGCGCGATTTCGATGAGTTCTGGGAGACGGAAGGCCGCGAGCGCGTCACCTGGTTCCAGCCCTTCGACAAGCTCTACGAGTGGGAGATGCCCAACGCCAAGTGGTATCTGAACGGCAAGCTCAACGTCTGTTACAACTGCGTCGATCGCCACGTCGAGTCCGGCGCCGGCGACAAGGTCGCCTTCTACTGGGAAGGCGAGCTGGCTGACACGCGGCGCACGATCACCTATTCCGATCTGCAGCGCGAGGTAGTCCGCTTCGCCAACGTGCTCAAGTCGATCGGCGTGAAGAAGGGAACGCACGTCGCGATCTACCTCGGGATGATCGCGGAGCTGCCGATCGCCATGCTCGCCTGTGCGCGCCTCGGCGCCCCGCACTGCGTCGTCTTCGGCGGCTTCTCGGCCGAGTCGCTGGCCGATCGCGCCGAAGACTTCGAGGCCGAGCTCGTGATCACCCAGGACGAGGGCTACCGGCGCGGTAAGCCGCTCGGGCTGAAGAAGATCGCCGACGACGCGGTCGCCAACACGCCGAGCGTCAAGCAGATGCTCGTCATCAAGCACTCCGGCGGCGACGTGGCCTGGACGGAAGGCCGTGACATCCGCTTCGAAGATCTGGCCAAAGACGCCTCCGACGATCCCGCCAGCTGCCCCTGCGAGCCGATGGACTCCGAGGATCTGCTCTTCCTCATGTACACCAGCGGCACGACCGCCAAGCCGAAGGGAATCGTCCACACGACCGCCGGCTACCTGGTCGGCGTCGCCACGACCCACAACTACATCTTCGATCTCAAGCCCGAGACCGATGTCTACTTCTGCACCGCCGACATCGGCTGGATCACCGGGCACTCCTACATCGTCTACGGGCCGCTGGCCAACCAGGCCACCTCGGTCATCTTCGAGGGAACGCCCGACTTCCCCGACAAGGACCGCTGGTGGGACATCTGCGAGCGCTACGGCGTGACCATTCTCTACACGGCTCCGACCGCGATCCGCTCGCACATGAAGTGGGGCCCGGAGTACGCGCAAAAGCACGACCTCTCCAAGATCAGGCTGCTCGGCACGGTCGGCGAGCCGATCAACCCCGAGGCTTGGACCTGGTACCGCGAGCACATCGGCGGCGGCAAGGCGCCGGTCATCGACACCTGGTGGCAGACCGAGACCGGAATGATCCTGATCACCCCGCTTCCGGGTGTTACGACGCTCAAGCCCGGCTCGGCGAACAAGCCCTTCCCGGGCGTGGACGCCGCCGTCTACGACGAGTCGTCGAACGAGGTTGGCCCCGGCGGTGGCGGTTATCTCGTGTTGCGCCATCCCTGGCCGGCGATGTTGCGCGGCATCTACAAAGATCCAGATCGCTTCCTCTCCAACTACTGGTCGCTGTTTCCGGGCAACTACGCCGCCGGCGACGGCGCCCGCATCGACGAGGACGGCGACTACTGGCTACTCGGGCGCGTCGACGACGTGATGAACGTCTCGGGCCACCGCCTCTCGACGATCGAGATCGAGAGCGCGCTCGTCGACCATCCGATCGTCGCCGAGGCCGCGGTCTGCGGTCGCGCCGATCCCGTTACGGGCCAAGCAATTGTCGCATTCGTCACGCTCAAGGGCGGCGAGACAGGCTCCGACGAGGTCATCAAGGAGCTACGCGCCCACGTCGGTAAGAAGATCGGCCCGATTGCCAGGCCTGCGTCGATCGTGATCACTCAGGAGCTGCCGAAGACGAGAAGCGGCAAGATCATGCGTCGCCTCCTGCGCGACGTGGCCGAGAACCGCGAGCTGGGCGACACCACCACGCTCGCCGACCCGACCGTACTGGCCAAGATCCAGCAGCAGGCGCAGGCGAAGTCCTAGACAGGGCGCGAGACCAGTCTCGCCGAGAAATCACCGCCGGTCGCGCCCAGCGCCTCGGCCGGCGGTGATTCTCATCAGCCGGAAAGATGCTTCCGGCACAGGTACCATGATTCCGGCTCTCGCTCGCGCATAGACTGAAGGTGAGCAACGAGAGAGCAACCCCTTGAGGATGCACGGCGCGCGAAGCTCGCTGTATCACCGGCGCGGCCGGAGAGTTCTGCGAAGAGAGAGATTAAGGAGCGAAAGATGTCAGATAGCGCCGATAGCGCCGTCTCCTCGCCCGAGACCGAGCGCGAGTCTGTGAGCGAGCAGAACGAAAGAGCTCGCGCGCGCGAGTTGCTCTCAGGCCCGAGCGACGTCATCCTCCGCGACGGCAGCACGGTTCGGCTGAGACCTCCGCGAGCCGATGAGGTCAACCCGGTCGTCGAGTTTCTACGCAACCTCTCGCCCGAGAGCTATACGCAACGCTTTCACGGCGCCGCCACTATCGACGCCTCGCTGCTCGAGGGGATGGTCGATTGCGACTGGCTCGAGCAGGGTGCGCTGATCGCAACCCGCGCCGGCGCGGAGGGCGAGGAAGTAGTCGCTCTAGGCAGCTACGACCGTCTGCGCCAGCGCGACCGAGCCGAGGTTTCCTTCGTCGTCTCCGATCATCTTCAAGGTCACGGTCTCGGCACGCAGGTCTTCAACCAGCTCGTCGCTCGCGCCTCGGCCGTCGGCATCCGCAGCTTCGTCGCTCTGGTCAAGGCCGACAATATGAAGGCGCTCGAGATGCTTGCTCTGAGCGGCTTCAGTCTCCATCGCGAGCTGGACAGCGGCATCGTCGAGATGGAGATCTCGCTCGCACCCACCGAGCACCTGCTGGAGTGGGTCGGCGCCCGCGACCACGAGGCGGTCGTGACCTCGCTTCGCCCCTTCTTCCTTCCTCGCAGTGTCGCGATCATCGGCGCATCGGCGCGCGAAGGATCGACCGGCGGCGATCTGTTCCGGAACATCCTGCACGCCGGCTTCAGGGGCGTCGTCTATCCGGTTAACTCGTCTGCCACTCCGGTCGCCGGCGTGCGCGCCTACCACTCGGTAGACGAGATCGAAGACTCGATCGATCTGGCCATCGTCTGTACGCCGGCGCAGGTCGTGCTCGACGTGGTCGACGATGCGCTACGTAAGGGCGTCCGCGCTATCGCCGTCATCTCCGCCGGCTTCGCCGAGGTCGGCGTCGACGGGCAGGATCTGCAGGAAGAGCTGCTGGCGCTGGTGCGCATGCACGGCGGCCGGCTACTCGGCCCGAACATCCTCGGCATCGCCTCGGCCGCGCCGAGACTGAACGCCACCTTTGGTGCTATCGAGCCTCCCTTTGGAAACCTGGCGCTGTCCTCGCAGAGTGGGGCGCTCGGCGTCGCGCTGCTCGACGCGGCGCGTGCGCGCGGCCTCGGGGTCTCGGCCTTCGTCTCGGTCGGTAACACCGCCGACGTCTCGCCCAACGACCTGCTCGAGTGGTGGGAGGACGACGAGACCACCGATCTGATCCTGCTCTACCTGGAGTCGTTCGGCAACCCGAAGAAATTCGCCCGCATCGCGCGTCGCGTGGCTCGGCAGAAGCCGATTCTGGCTCTCAAGAGCGGGCGCTCCACCGCCGGTATCCGGGCTGCCAGCTCGCACACCGCGGCGCTCGCCAGCTCCGAGACGGCGACGGCGGCGCTCTTCCACCAGGCCGGCGTGATTCGCGCCGAGACCTTCGCCGAGCTGCTCGAGACCGCCCGCCTGATCGCCGGTCAGCCGCTCCCCAGGGGCAACAGGGTGGCCGTCGTGACCAATGCCGGTGGCCTGGCTGTGATCTGCGCGGATGCCTGCGAATCGGTGGGCCTGACTCTGCCCGAGCTGACCGCGGAGAGCCAGCAAAAGCTGCGCAAGCTGCTCGCCAAGGAAGCCACGGTGCGAAACCCGGTCGACATGCTCGGGACGGCGACCGGAGACGTCTTCACCGAGGCGATCCGGATCGTACTGGCGGACGCCCGCGTCGACGCTGTGATCGCTCTTTCGATTCCAATGGCTAGCGCTTCGACCGAGCGGATCGTCCAGGCAATCGAGCAGGTGCTCGCCGAGGACAAGCCCACCAAGCCGATCGTCCCGGTCTTCGCGGGGAGCGCCGAGCGCGTCTTCGGGTCGCTGTCGGTCTCCTTCAACTTCCCCGAGTCGGCCGCGCACGCGCTCGGGCACGCTGCGAGGCGCGGGCAGTGGCTACGCCGTCCCCTCGGCACCGTGCCGGAGCTCGAAGGCATCGATTTCGAGACCGGCGCCGCGGTCAGTCGACAAGGCGCTCGCCCGCGGCGACGACGGCTGGCTGCACGCCGACGAGATCGAACAGCTACTCGGCGCCTATGGCATCCCGTTCGTCAAGCAGCATGTCGCCGCCAGCCGCGAGGAGGCGCTGAAGACGGCGAAGAAGTTCGGCTACCCGGTTGTCGTCAAGGCCGCGGAAGCCGGGCTGCACAAGAGCGACAAGGGGCTGGTCGCGCTCGGTATCTCGAGCGACGAGGAGCTCGAGCAGACGCTCGAGAGGATCGGTCTCCCGGCACTGATTCAGCAACAAGTGGACGGAAAGATCGAGCTTCTCGCCGGCGTGGTCGAGGACACCTTGTTCGGACCGTTGGTCGGGCTCGGGCCCGGCGGCGTCTTTGCCGAGTTGATCGCGGGCACGACCTACCGAATCGCTCCGATCACCACGCGCGACGCCGAAGAGCTGGTTTCGAGCGATCGCACCGACCGTCTGATCGCGGGCTTCCGCGGCGCGCCGCCGGCCGACCGTGGCGCTCTGATCGACCTCATGCTCCGGCTCTCGAGGCTCTCGATCGACAGGCCCGAGATCGTCGAGCTCGATCTCAACCCTCTGTTCGCGCTTCCGGAGGGCTACCTCCCGGTCGATGCTCGCATCCGCGTCGAGCCGGTAAGCGAAGGGCCGCCGCTGAAGAGCTGGTAATAACCGGCGAAAATCTTCGATTTTCGCCGGGAGATTGGGTGTACGAGTCACATCGCCTGCGGCGCTGGTGCCTCGTCTGCTCCTCGCAAGCGTGCTCGTCCGACTGTGGCTGTTCGGTTCGGTATACGGCGGTGCGGGACGGCGCTAGTAGGCGATCGTTAGCGCGCGTACGCGGGTGAGGCGAATGTTGCCGTGCCAGGCCATGTTGTAGGTACAGCCGCTCTCATTGCCGTCGCAGACAACCGATAGGAACGAGCGGTACTTCGCAAGCGGGCCGCTGAAATTCGCGACGATCGCCTTCTTACCGAGCTTGCTTTTCGGGATCGAGAACTGAGTCATGTAGACCTTCGACTCGATTCCGCCCAGGGACGGCGCGCGCGAACCGTTGGGGCAGTTGTCAGGCGGCTTGTTGGTCATTTGCACCGTTTGAGCTCGCAGTGTGAACATGAACTTGGAGCCGCTCCGAGTTGCTTTGAGGATCATGTTTCCCGGAGGCGCGGTCGAGTCGACCTTACCGCTGCAGGTGAACGGCTCCGTCGTACCGTTCGACGGGTCGAGCCACTTCTCGCCCTGGTCTGTCCAGGTCCCGTTGATGACCGTCGCGGCGCCACTCTCCAGTGAGCGCGGCACACTACTCGGGGCCTTGCCGACCAAGAACGTCAGCGAGGCGATATTCGCGTCGATGCTGAAGGAGCTCGTTGAGCTCTCGTGCTGGACGTCGCCGATCCCGCCGACGCCGCTGTAGGCGTTACTCAACGTCGTGCCGCCCTTGACGCCGACCTTGGCTTTGTAGACGTAGAGGGTGTAGCGGTAGTGCGCCGACGATCTAGTTTGCGCAGGCATCGCGGCGGCGGTGCTCAGCACGCCGATCGCCACTACCGCGGCGACCAATCGCAACCCATGTCGTTTATGGCGAGACATCGATCAGGCCCCAGTTCGCTCGCTGCCGACTATTCCGTCCATAGTGACGGGTTTCTCGCCGCAATACCACCCCGGGCTCCAATCCTCCGCGCTTCTGATTGTGATTCGGGAGGAACTACTCAGGGTTGTCTTCGCCGCGCCGCGCCGAATCGAGCAGTCCCCGCCCCAGGGCGTAGCGGACGAGCTCGGCGCGAGTCGACAGGCGCAGCTTCTGCATGATGTGAGCCCTGTGCGTCTCAGCGGTGCGTACCGAGATGTAGAGCGTTTTTGCGATCTCCTGGTTGGTGTGCCCCAGGGCGAGTAGGCGCAGAACCTCGCGCTCGCGGTCGGAGAGAGGATCCAGCTCGGCCTCTGCGCGCGCCTTCGCGTCGGCCTCGATCAGGCGCGCGCCGAGCTCGGGATGTACGTAACGGCCGCCGCGGGCGACCTCGCGCACGGCGGTGATGAGTTCTCCGCCGGCCGCCTCCTTGAGCACGTATCCGCTGGCTCCGGCCGCGAACGCCTCACGCACGTAGCTCGGATCGTCCTGCATCGAGAGCACCAACACCTTCGACGCGGGCGACTCCTTGAGCAACTCCGGCGTCACCTCGATCCCGCTCTTTCCGGGCATCACGACATCGACGAGAACCACATCGGGCTTTCGCGAGCGAGCCTCGAAAATGGCCTCGCGCGCATCGCCCGCCTCGCCCACGGTCTCGATGTCGGTTGCCGATTCGAGCACGTGACGCAGTCCGGCCCGCACGACCGCGTGGTCGTCGACGATCAAGACGCGAATCATCTGAGTGGAACCTCCGCCACGATGGTCGTGCCCTCGCCTTCGCTCGACTCGATCCTCAGCCGTCCGTCCAGTAACGCCACCCGCTCCTCCATTCCCACCAGGCCGAGACCCTCATCGCGGCCGGCTCCGGCGTCGAAGCCCCGTCCGTCGTCCTCGATCACAGCGATCACACTACCGCTCTTCCGCGTGACGAGGACGCTGACCGAGCTGGCATGCGCGTGCTTGACCACGTTGGTGAGCGACTCCTGAACGATGCGGTAGAGCGCCGTCTCGATCTCGCTCGGGAGCCGGTCTTGGCCGAGGAGAGACTCGACCTCGAAGCGGATCCCGGTCTGCTCGCTGAAGCCCGCGCCGAGTCGCTTGAGGGCCGGCAGGAGCCCGAAGTCGTCGAGCGCCTTGGGTCGCAGCTCGACCGCCAGGCGGCGAACGTCCTGAAGCGCTTGCGTGACGAGCTCGCGCAAGCGCTCGGCTTCGGCGATCGCACGCTCGACGTCGGATGCCTCGGCGATCGATTGCAAACCCAACAGCACCGAGGTCAGAGTTTGGGCGGTCTCATCGTGGAGCTCACGCGAGAGGCGGCGCCGCTCCAGCTCTTGTGCGGCGACCACACGCCTGAGCGAGTCCCGAGCGACTCGCTCGGACATCTCGATCGCGACCGCGGCCTGAGTCGTCAGGGCGCGCAGAAGTTCCTCGTCTTCGGCCGTGAAAAACTGGGCGTTTCGCTTGGCGGCGAGATAGAGACGAGCAAAGGGTTTTCCGCGAATCAGAATCGGCTCGCTCAGCGTTCCGGGACGCTGAAGTATCTCAACCGCTTCTCGCGCGCGTGAGTCGATACCGAAGCTGATCAGGCGACCTCCTTCGCTGCCCGCCCCCCCGACGAGCTCGAGCAATGCGTGGCGCGCGCCCGTCAACGCGGCTGCAGACTCGACCACACGCTCGAGCACCCGCTCCAACGACAACTCGGAGTTGAGCGCTATTCCCGAGGCGACCAACGCCCGCAAGCGATCCTGACTCAGGTGCTCGAAGTCCGATACCACGCGTTCCATTATCGCCATACGGACCGAGCAGCCCACACGTTACCCGGCTCCCCGGCGCTCCCGCGTCTAATACTCTTACGAAACGAGCGGGGGTTACCCGGCGAATCGAGGAGGAACCGTGAGGCGAAACAGGCTCGCACCAGTACTGGCAGTTGTCGGCGGAGCGGTCGTCTTGGTGATCGCGCTCATCGTGGCTAACCAGGTCAGCAACAAGTCCAACAAGCCCAGCGCCGACAATGTCCAGACCGACTCGGTCGCGGAGATGCTGCAAGGTGTCCCGCAAAACGGGATCTATCTCGGCAATCCCAAGGCCAAGCTGACGATGGTCGAGTTCTCGGACCCGCAGTGCCCGTTTTGCGCGCAGTGGGCGAATGAAGTCTTCCCGTCGCTGGTTCAGAAATACGTCCGGGCAGGGAAACTTCGCCTTCAGTATTCCGGTCTCGCCTTCCTCGATGACCAATCCCCGACAAAGGATTCTGATCGATTGCTCGCTCTCGCCCAGGCCGCGGGTTTCCAGAACAAGCTCTGGAACGTAGTCGAGCTCGAATTCAAGAACCAAGGGACCGAGAACAGCGGTTACGCCACCGATCCTCTACTCAAGGGAATCGCGCAGTCAGTCAACGGTCTCGACGCCGGCAAGGCGCTGGCGGCCGCGAATACGAACGCTGTGCTACCGACGATCGCTGCGGCGCAGAAGCTCGCCGGCGCGAAGGTGGGTAAGGACATCTCGACTCCGACCTTCCTGCTCGGGCCAACAGGCTCGGCGCAGACCGAGAAGATCGTAGGCGCACAGCCTCTCTCGACCTTCACCAAGGCCATCGACGCCCAACTGAAGAAATGACCGAGCGGTACCTGCGCTGGGCGGTCGCGGCGCTCGCCCTGATCGGGGCGGGCATCGCCGGCTATCTCACCTACACCCACTTCAAGGGGAGCCCGCCGGTTTGCCTCACCAGTGGCTGCGAGGTCGTTCAGAACTCGCGCTGGTCAGAGCTGTTCGGGATACCGGTCGCCCTGCTTGGAATGCTCACCTACCTGAGCATCTTCGCGAGCACGTTGATTCGCCATCCCGTGGCGAAGCAGGTAGGAGCGATGCTCGCTCTCGTCGCACTCGGCTTCAACGTTTACCTGCTCTACATCCAGGCGCACGAGATCGGGCGCTACTGCACCTGGTGCGTCTCGAACGAGATCGTCTCGGCCGTGCTCGCGCCGGTCGCGGTGGCCTGGCTTCTCGTCTCGGACGACCGCGAGGAGCGCAGGGCTGCGTGATCTGCGTCACCGGCGCAACCGGCTTCCTCGGCTCGGCGCTGGTGCGGATCCTGTGTGAGCGAGGCGAGCAGGTGCGGGCGCTGGGCCGCGACGAGCAGACGCTCGGCAAGCTAGCGTCGCTTGGAGCCGAGACCGCTCGCGTCGCGATCGACGATTTCGAAGGCCTACGTAAGGCGAGCGGCGGCTGCGAGCTCGTCTACCACGTGGCCGGGCTGGTCGCGCACGAGCGGCGTGATCGAGAGCGCCTGATGGCGACCAACGTCGAGGGCACGCGCAAGGTTCTGGAAGCGGTCGATCCCGCGGCTCGCGTCGTGCATGTCGCCAGCGTTGCGACGCTCGGCCCGGGCTCGGGGCCCGATGATCCGATCGACGAGACGCACACGCCTCCAACCGACGCCGACTCGATGCCCTACTCGGCGAGCAAGATCGCGGGCGAGCGGTACGCGCTCGAGGCGGCGCAGGCCGGGCGCGATGTCGTCATCGTCAACCCGAGCTACATCATCGGTCCCGGCGACAGCCGCGGCGGCACAACCTGGCCGATCCCCCTCTATCTGCGCGGGCGCCTCCCGTTCGTCATCGACGGCGGCCTGTGCCTGGTGGATGTGCGTGACACGGCGCTTGGCCTGGTTGCCGCCGCGGAGCGCGGCCGGGCGGGGGAGCGCTACGTCCTCGCCAACCGCGCGGGGAATCTGAGCCACGCCGAGTTCTTCGCACGCGTCGGCGAGATCGCCGGGCACAAGCGTCGTCAGCTCAAACTACCGGCGCGGCTGGTGTTTGCCTCCACCTCGGTCATCCCCTGGCCGGCCACTCCCGGTTACGCACGTGTCGCCGCGCGCTGGTGGTACGCGAACCCGGCCAAGGCCGAGCGCGAGCTTGGCTTCGCGCCGAGACCGGTCGACGAGACACTCGGCGACACGATTCGCTACGTCCTCGACTCAGATTGAGAGCGATTTTCGAAATTAAGACCCGTCGATTGGGTGCGATCGGCGAGAGCGAAGATAGGACGCAGTGTCTCATTCGTAGCAGCGCTACGGATGAGACCGAGGACGACGTAGCGCGCCGCTGAGCGCAGCCAATCAGGTCATCGGTACTTGCGGCTGCAGGCGCGGCGTTATCCGCTCGATGATCTCGCGCAGGTTTTCGCCCGTGGCCGTGATGCCGTGATTACGCAACCCGATCACCGCGTGCCCGGGATCGTCCTCGGCGTCGAGGAGCGTCGATACGGCGACGGCCAGTTCCTCGGTGCCGCAGGGGAAGTTGATCTCGGTCGCGGCGGCACCCTCGAGCCAGGCATGAACGTGCAGGATTGCGCCGACCTCGGGATGACGCTGGTAGATCATCCAATGCTCGATCGCGTCGACCGAGACACGCCGCGGCTCGACCTCCGGCGGAATGCTCAGGACGATCGCCGCCTGGTCCTCGTCGTAGTTCGAGACCATCAGAATGTCGCGTCCGATCTCCTTCAGATTGCTCTTGTCCACGCCGCTCGCGCTCATCCAGAAGCGGGTCTCGTCCTTGCGGATCGAGAGGTTTCCGTAGGAGAGTCCGCCCAGCCCCCAGAGGCGCTTGACGTGCCGGAACTCGCGCTCGCTCAGTAGCTCGTGCACCGGGAAGGGCGCCGGCAGTAGACCGAAGCCGTCGAGTTGTTCTCCTGCCCAGGCAAGCTCCTCGGTCAGCTCGTCGCCTTGCCAGAGCTCGGGCTCGAGGTCGGTCACGTACTCGTTGTCGATCACGAGCCGGGAGGTCGCCAGCGGCTCGATCCGATCGACCAGCCGCTCGGCCAGCTCGGCGGCGGGCGCCTCGGCCCGGAATGTCCCGCGCTCGGGTGTCGTGACCAAAACGGCCTTGCCGGGGACGTAACAGAGGACCGAGTTGGCTAGCGCGCGCACGAGCAGCGGGTACTCGGCGGCGAGCGGATCGGACGGCATCTCCTCGCGCTCGTGCAGGGCCGCTACGTAAGTGCCGCGCGACCGACGCCGGAACGGAGTGGGACTCTCGGTCGGGAAGAGCAGCAATACGAAATCGGCCTGCGCGGGATCCTCGACGCGCGCCATGCCGCGCTTTTCGAGTATCTGCGCGACCGACTCCGAGAAATCCTTGCTCGCCGGGCCGCCGGGCGTTCCGGCGACGGCGAACCGTCGCAGTTCAAGAGTCGAGTTCGAGCTTTCGTTCATTTCGATCCGCAGTCGCTTTCACAGACGAGAGAAGGGCAGGATTGGTTACGGACGCAACCCTAACAAGGGCGAACCGTCTGGCGGTTGAGCACCCCGCGGTCGAGATCAGGCGACGAGCCCGAGCTTGCGGGCGCGCGCAACCGCGGCGAGTTGCGAATGAACGCGGAGCTCGACCAGGATGGCGCGGATGTGATTGCGCACGGTCGGCTCGGCAAGCCCGAGGCGGCGCGCGATCTGCCGTGCCGAGTAGCCGTCGGCGACCAGGCTCAGTACCTCCAGCTGTCGCGGGGTCAGACCTACCCGAGCTGGTTGCTGGAGCAACGAGATCGGAGTCGAGGGCTCCAGAACGTGCAGAAAGAGCTCGTGCCCTTCTTGCTTCAGGCAAACGGTCGAGACGGAAAGCGGGCGTCGCGTTCCGCTCCTCGACTTCACCATCAGGGTCTTTCGAGGCACCGGCCAGCCCTCGCGCGCCAGTCGCGCGCAGGAGCAACCGGAATGGCAGACGAGCGCACCGTCTTCGTCGAGCGCCGCCATCGCTTCCCAGCAGGGGCGTCCGAGCACCGAATCGGCCGACAGGCCCGTGAGCAACTCGGCCTGATGGTTCCACGAGCGCACGGTGAGATCGCGGTCGAAGGCTAAGACCGCGTCGCCGGAGCGGACCGAAACCGTGGCTTTCACAGTTCGCACTCTCCCGAATCCGCCGAGCCCACGAATCGTGCGCCGTCCGCATTGGTCGTTCGGAGAATTACGGAGAGACTCGAGCTGGTTTTCCGGCTGGTCGTGGCGCCTCGGGCCGCTCGGCGACGGGCTGCGATCAGTACAGTCCGTGCCTCTCGCCTCTCTCGACCCAGGAGGATCCCGTGAAGACTCTTGTCGTCTACGACTCCGTTTACGGCAATACGGCGCAACTGGCGGAAGCGATCGCTGCCGCCGCCGGCGAGTCCCAGGTACTGAGCATCGGCGACGCAGAGCCCTCCTCGCTCGCATCGTTCGATCTCGTCATCATCGGCGCTCCGACCCAGGGCGGCCGCGCGAGCGAGGCAATGCGATCCTTTCTCGACCGCGTTCCCGCTCTCGACGGGGCAAAGGTCGCGGTGTTCGACACGCGGCTGCGCGCAAAATGGGTCAAGGTCTTCGGCTACGCCGCCGGCAGGATCGCGGAGAAGACGAAATCGCTCGGCGCGACCCTGGTCGCCGAGCCGGAGGGCTTCATCGTCGAGGGGAAGGAGGGCCCTCTGGCCGAGGGCGAGTTGGAGCGAGCCGCTGCCTGGGCCACGAGTCTTTAGCGCGACGGTATCTCAAGCAGGTAGAACGTAGGTCAATGCCGCCCGTCCTCGTCATCAACGCCGGCTCGACCAGTATCAAGCTGGAGCTTGTCAGCGGCAACGACAAGAGCGAAACTCTCTCCTCGCTGAGCGAGGCGCGGGGACGCGCGGCGGCGATCGGGCATCGTGTCGTTCACGGCGGCGAACGCTTCCGGGAGCCGGTCGTGCTCGACCCCGAGGTGATCGCCGAGATCGAAGCGATGAGCCAGGTGGCGCCGCTCCACAATCGTCCCGCGCTGGACGCGATCGCCCAAGCTCGCAAGCTCTTCAGCGTCGAGCCTCAGGTTGCCGTCTTCGATACCGCCTTCCACGCCACGCTTCCCCCCGAGGCTTTCACCTACGCCCTCCCGGAGCAATGGCGCGAGCGGTTCGGGATACGCCGCTACGGCTTCCACGGGCTTTCGGTCGCCTGGGCCGCCGAGCGCGCACCGGCCCTGCTCGGGCGGCGGATCGAGCGCCTGGTCGTCTGCCATCTCGGCGGCGGCTGCTCGATCAGTGCGGTGCTGGCCGGACGCTCCGTCGATACGACGATGGGCTTCAGTCCGCTCGAAGGTGTTCCGATGACGACGCGTTCCGGATCGATCGATCCAGGCGCCCTCTTCTACCTGCTCGATCCCGCGCGCCTCGGCCGCGATCAGCTCGAAAGCGGTCTGGAGCACGAATCGGGGCTCAAGGGCCTGTCGGGTGCGAGCGGCGACATGCGCGAGCTCGAGCGGGCGGAGGATGCCGGCGACGAGAGGGCCGCGCTCGCACTCGCGGTGTACGTGCATCGGATTGCGGCGGCTGTGGCTGCGATGGCCGCATCGCTCGGGGGGCTCGACGCGGTCGTCTTCACAGCCGGTGTGGGGGAGAACTCGGTTCGCGTCCGCTCGCGCGTGTGCGAGCGCCTCTCGTTTCTCGGCGTCGAGGTCGATCCCGCGCGTAACGAAGGAGCTGAGCCGGACAGCGACATTGCGACGAAAGGCTCGGCCGTTCGCGTACTGGTCATCGAGGCGCGCGAGGCGCTGATGGTCGCGCGGGCCGTACGTCAGGTTCTGATCGCCGCCGGCTAGCCCGCGGCGGAGGCGGTGCCGGACGGCTCGTAAGCGAGGTTGGGCGCCAGCCAGCGCTCGGTCTGCTCGATGCTCGCTTCCTTGCGATCGGCGTAGTCGGCGACCTGATCGCGATCTACGCGACCGACCGAGAAGTACTTCGCCTGCGGATGGCCGAGGTAGAGACCGCTTACGCTTGCCGCGGGGAACATAGCGAAGTTCTCGGTCAGCTCGATTCCAGCCTCTTCGGCCCGGAGCAGGTCGAAGAGCAGGCGCTTGTCGGAGTGATCGGGGCAGGCGGGATAGCCGAACGCGGGACGGATTCCCCGGTGGCGCTCCGCGATCACGTCCTCGCGCGGTAACTGCTGCTCGTAACCCCAGAGCCGGCGTACCCGCTCGTGCAGGAAGGTGGCGAAGGCCTCCGCGAGCCGGTCGGCGAGCGCCTTGACCATGATCGCGTTGTAGTCGTCGTTATCGGCCGCAAAACGGGCGGACAGCTCCTCGGCGCCGATCCCGGCCGTGAGCGCGAATGCGCCCGCGTAGTCGCGCAGGCCGCTCGCCCGCGTCGCGACGAAATCGGCCAGCGAAAGATCGGGCCGCCCGTCCTCGTGGTCGCTCTGCTGTCTGAGCATGCAGAAGCGGGCGATCTGCTCGTCCCTCGGCTCGGCGGCGAAGAAGACGATGTCGTCGCCGTCGGACGCAGCCGGCCAGAGCCCAAAGGCGGCGCTTGCTCGCAGCAGCTTCTCGTCGACTATTCGCGCCAGTAACTCCCGCGCGTTCTCATACAGTTCCCGCGCCGCCGCGCCCTTCTCGGGATGGTCGAGTATCGCCGGAAAGCGTCCCTTCAGCTCCCAGGCGTGGAAGAAGAAAGTCCAGTCGATGTAGTCGATCAGCTCGGCCAGCGGTTGGTCATCGATGCGCTGTAAGCCGAGCAGGCTCGGAGTGGGCAGGTCGGTCTGGGCGAGCGGGAAGCTGGGCTTGCGTGCGCGCGCCTGTTCGAGCGACAGCAGAGGCTTTCGCTTCTCTTCGTAGAGCTCGCGCAGGCGCTTCTGCTCGACTCGGTTGGCGCTCGCGAACTCGTCGCTTCGCGCCGGGTCGAGCAGGTTGGAAACGACTCCGACAGCCCTCGAGGCGTCGAGTACGTGCACGGTCGGTCCGCTGTAGGCGAGCGCGATCCTCACCGCGGTGTGCTGTTTCGAAGTCGTGGCGCCCCCGATCAAAAGCGGCATGCGCAACCCCTGCCGCTCCAGCTCGGCCGCGACCTTGACCATCTCATCGAGCGACGGCGTGATCAAGCCGGACAGGCCGACGAAATCGGCCTTCTCCTCGATCGCCGTCTCGACGATTCGGCTCGCCGGCACCATCACGCCGAGATCGATCGTCTCGTAGTCGTTGCAGCCGAGCACCACGGCGACGATGTTCTTGCCGATGTCGTGCACGTCGCCGGCGACGGTGGCCAGAACTACCTTCCCACCTCGACGTCGCGAATCGGCCTGCTTCTGCTCTTCCGTGAAGAAGGGCTCCAGATAGGCCACTGCCCGCCGCATCGCGCGGGCGCTCTTGACGACTTGAGGCAGGAACATCTTTCCCTCGCCGAAGAGGTCGCCCACGACGCCCATGCCCGTCATCAGCGGACCTTCGATCACGGCCAGCGGGCCACCCAGCTCGACTCGCGCCAGCTCGGCGTCCTCTTCGATGAAGTCGTCCACTCCGTGCACCAGCGCGTACTCGATTCGCTTCGCCACGGGTGCTTCGCGCCAGCTCAGATCGAGCACTCGCTTTGCTCCCTCGCCCTTCATCTCCCCGGCCAGCTCGACCAGCCGGTCGGTCGCGTCGGGGCGGCGATCGAACAAGACGTCCTCTATTTGCTCCCGCACCCGGTCGTCGACATCCTCGTACACGGCGAGTTGCCCGGCATTGACGATTCCCAGATCGAGCCCGGCTCGAATAGCGTGATAAAGGAAGATCGCGTGTATCGCCTCGCGCACGGCGTCGTTGCCGCGGAAAGCGAAGGAGAGGTTCGAGATGCCGCCCGAGACCTTGGCGCCGGGGCAGCGCTCCTTGATCAGCGGGATGGCTTCGAGGAACGCCTTGGCGTAACCGTTGTGCTCCTCGATGCCCGTCGCGACCGCAAGCACATTGGGATCGAAGATGATGTCTTCGGGCTGGAAGCCGGCCTCGTCGATCAGCAAGCGGTAGGCACGCTCGCAGATCGCGACCTTTCGTTCGCTCGTCGCGGCCTGGCCCTGCTCGTCGAAGGCCATCACGATCAGCGCCGCTCCGAAGCTCTTGATCTTTCGGGCGTGGGCGAGCAGAACCTCGGGCCCTTCTTTGAGGCTGACGGAGTTGACGACGCCCTTTCCCTGCAAGCACTCGAGCCCGGCTTCGATCACCGACCAGCGCGAGCTGTCGACCATGATCGGTAAGCGCGCCACCTCCGGCTCGGTCGCTATCAGGTTGAGGAACGTCCTCATCGCCTGCTCCGATTCGAGCAGGTCGGCGTCCATGTTGACGTCGAGAATGTTGGCGCCGCCGCGTACCTGCTCGAGCGCGACGGCTAGCGCGCCCTGATATTCGCCCGCCTCGATCAGCTTCCGAAAGCGAGCCGAGCCCGTGACGTTCGTGCGCTCGCCGACGAGGACGAAGCCCGTGCTCTCGTCGATCACGAACGGCTCGAGGCCGCTGAGCGACGTGATTCGGCGTCGCGACGGAACCCGGCGCGGTGGTAGATCACGCACGGCCTCAGCTATGGCCCGGATGTGCTCAGGGGTGGTTCCACAGCAGCCTCCGACCGCATTGATCAGGCCCTCCTGTGCGAACTCCCGCAGGACGCGACTGGTGTCGGCGGGCTGCTCGTCGAAGGCGCCGAGCTCGTTTGGAAGCCCCGCGTTTGGATGACAGGAGGTGAAGGTTGCGGCGGCGTCCGAAATGGCCTCTACGACCGGCCGTATCTCCGCGGCGCCGAGCGAGCAGTTGACGCCGACGAAGAGCGGATCGGCATGCTCGATCGAAATGCAGAACGCCTCCGCGGTTTGGCCCGAGAGGTTGCGCCCGCTCCTGTCCACGGCGGTGAACGAAAGCCAGAGCGGCAACTCGATTCCCTGCGAACGAAAGACATCGCCGATCGCGACCAGCGCCGCTTTTCCGTTCAGCGTGTCGAAGATCGTCTCGACCATGAGCAGATCCACCCCGCCCTCGATCAGTGCCTGCGCCTGCTCGAAGTAGCTGGCTCTGACCTGCTCGAAGGTGACCGCGCGGTATGAGGGGTCCTCGACGCGCGGGGAGAGCGAGAGCGTGGCCTTGGCGGGCCCGATCGAGCCAACCACGAAACGGGGTTTCTCGGGCGTTTTCGCCGTCCATTCGTCGCAGACGCTGCGCGCGAGCCGCGCGCCCGTGAGGCTCATCTCGGCGGCGAAGCTCTCCAACCCGTAGTCGGCCTGGCCGAGCGAGGTCGCCGTGAAGGTGTTGGTCGTGACGAAATCGGCGCCCGCCTCCAGGTAGGCGCCGTGAATGTCCCTGACGACCTCCGGACGGGTCAGATTGAGCAGGTCGGGGTCACCGGCAAGAGGCTGGGGATGATCGGCGAAGCGCTCGCCGCGGTATGCATCCTCGCCGCGCACATTGCGCTGAATCAGCACGCCGTAGGATCCGTCAAGCACGAGGACGCGTGAGGCGGCAAGGTCGGCTATTCGGGCGCGTGTGTCGATCGGTTCCCTCCGGCGTGGATAGGTCTCGCTGACAGCTATCAACGAGACCTTAGCGGGCGGCGAAAACGACCCGTGTTACGGCCTCAATCCTTACGAACCTTTTAACAGGCGCTCAGACCAATCTCATGCACGGCTCCGATACTGAACTGGGAGGTTACGAGATGTATGTGCTAACAGACAAAACTTGCGGTGAGGTGCTAGGGCGCTTCGAAAGTCTCACCGAGGCTCGGGGCGTGTTGCTCGATTTTTACCGGCTGCACCCCCCTGGCGGGCGCTGGCTCGAGATCGCGATCGAGCGCGAATCGAGCGAGCTCGAGCTGTCCTCCGCGGCTTAAGAACTCGAGTTAAATGAAGCACTCCGCCGCGTAGCCGCGCTCGGCGGCGCGCTGCGCCCGCCTCGGTCTCGCCCGTAGCGCCGCTACGAACGAGGCACTGCGTCCTAACAACCGCAGCCAGTCGCCGGGTATTCGGTCTGTTGGACCTTCTACGCGGCTTCGAAGAGGGGTAAGACCGATAACGCTTCGGCGTATTTCGGTCGCGCCGCTTAGGGTGCGAATTCCCCGCAGTCAGCGCCGATTTCTGAAGCATGCGGCGAAAAGCAACTCCTGTGGCGCACTTCTTCACTCGCGATCGCCTGCGGCCATCAAATCCGGAGCGAGCAGAGCTGCGGCTCATCGAAGGCGGCGCTCGAAGCAGCTCGATGCTCGCCAGGCGCGATCTATCGAGTGGTCGAATACCGCTGAGTCTCGTTCCCGAGAGGGACACGGCGACGGTCTTGATCGGCGACGCCGACGAGAGCGTGATGTCGATGCTCAGCCTGACTCTCGGCGGTGATTTCGAGCTTCTTCGCGCGAGTGACGGCGAGCAAGCGTTGCGCCTCGCATTGATCGAACACCCCGATCTGGTCGTGCTCGACGCGCACATGCCGAAGCTGGACGGATATCGCGTCACCGCCCAGATACGTCGCAGCGCGGCGACCGCGGACACACCAGTGATCCTGCTCGACTCGGAGCCCGAGCGGATCGATGTACTGCGAGGCTTTGCCGCCGGCGCAAACGACTACGTAAGCAAGCCGTTCGATCCAATCGAGCTGCGAGCGCGGATCGAGGACACGCTCGAGTCCGACGCGATCGTCTGACAGTGCGAAATGCTCGAGTGGGACGGCGCAAGGGCGTATCCCCCGTTCGAGGGAGAGCCGGCCCCCCCGAACTGCCGAAAACCTATCTCGTCATGTTCGGTCGCACGACAGTCCTAATCGCGCTTGCGCTTGCTCTCGCGCTTCCTGCAGCGGCGCCTGCGCGCCAGGCCGCTTCGTCGAAAAGCCCGGCCGGCCTCAAAGCCTTCCTCCTCCGCTACGAAGAGCCTACGCAGCGAAACTTCACGCGTACGCCGTCCTTTGGCTGGAAACCGGTCTCGCAGGCGCATAGCTACGACTTCCAACTCGCGACGTCGGAGAGCTTCCGCGACAACAGCATTTGGTGGAGCGGAGACGGCCTGAAGACGCCGTACACCTCGGTTCCGTTAGCGCTCCCCTGGGTAACCGGGCACCCGTATTCGCTGTTCGCGCGAGTTCGAGCAAACGTGCGGGGAGGCACGACTTCGTGGGGCGCCGCCTTTGCCTTCAACGTCCGCTGGAGTGAGATTCCGGCGCAGCTGCCGGCACCAAACGGCTTACTGCGTTGGACGCCGATCGATGGTGCTACCGAGTACGAAGTTCTCGAGCTCGGTGGGCCCGGCAATTTCTTCGGAAAGACGGCCTTCGTATCCACGAACGTTTCCGACATGCGTGACTGGTTCACGTTTCACCAGACCGCGGCCTGGGTGGGAACGGCGTACTGGCGCATCCGAGCTGTTCGCGTGACCTACGGGACACCGCAGGACGAGCACCCGACGGCCTCGTACGGGGCCTGGTCGCCACTATTCACAACTCACGCGACCCCACCGACCGCTTCTCAACTCACCCTGGGCGACACTGTCTCCAACGTCATAGGGACGGTAGACAATCCGGCTGCCCACGAGCTCATGCCGGGGTTAACCTGGAGCGGGAATAGTCTGGGAGGGAACCCTTACGAGCTCTACCGAGCTTACGTCTTCTCGGACGAAGACTGTATCCAGCCAGTCCTCACAGGATCAGTCGTTGGCAGCCCCGCCTGGGTACCGCGTTCGAATGGTCCTCTCGCTCTCCCAGGGTCTCTAGAGGAGATCGCCAAAGCTCGTTCAACGGTATTGGACGACGGTGATCAGGCCACTTTCGACTTCTCGCACGCTCCGGTCACGACTAGCGAGAGTACCTCGACTGGGGTCAGGCTCGATCTCTGGGACCGTGATTGGCCGGGTGGTGCGTATTACTGGACGGTTATTCCTGTCTTCTACTTCACGAACGCACTAGCCAACGACGCGCTCCAGTACCAGGACCTTCAGGCCGCTCAGGATGCATGCATGTCAGGTCGGGTCGCGCGGTTCGGCAGGGTCAGTCAGGCGGTTCCCACCGGGGGGAAGCATGCATTCGTCACCAGTCTCTCAGCGAAGGGGAAGATGACAAGCACCCCGGCGGGCCAATCCCTTCTCATCTACGGGAGTCCGACTCTGGTGACCTGGGAGCCCGCGCTCGGAGCGGACGGCTATGAGGTGCAGTGGAGTAAGAAGTCCTATCCGTTCATGAAGGCCGGAAACGTAACTACGCCCGCAACGTCGGCCGCTCTCTCGTTGAGTCCCGGCACCTGGTACTTCCGCGTGCGTGGGCTCGACTCAGGCCTCCCGACCATGCAGGGAATGGCCTGGTCGAGCGTGCGTAAGCTCAAGATCGCGAAGCCCGTCTTCCGCCTCTCGAAGTAGGCGATCCCCGGCGCTTTGGCGCTACTTCTCCAGCAGCCGGCGCTCTTCGCGGCGCCTGCGGATGCTGACCAGCAACATCAGTATCGCCGCCAGTACGAGGAAGGGCGAGGCGACGATGAGCGCGATCGAGGCCCAGGAAATCTCCGAAGAGAGCCCGTCCCAGGCGCGATCGATCGCCTTGCGAATACGGCTGGGCTCGACGGGCGGCTTGGGCAGGTCGCCGGTCGTGAGGGTGAGCGTGATCGTCGCCAGCCGGCCGCGAAGTATGTCCTTCGTGCGCTGCACTCTCAGCGCGCTTAGCCGGGCGCGGTCGCGGGCGAGCGTGATCTGAAGCTGCGAGCGGGCCTGAGGCGTCAGCGTCTGCTGGCTCAGCGTCTGCTCGAGCGAGGCGATCTCGCGCCTGAGCGCCTGAATCGACTTTCCCTCGGCCGTGACGGTGGCCTTGACGTCCTCCAGCGAGACCTGCTGGCTGAGGATCTTGCCCAGCTCGGAGATGCGAATCAGCGCCTCCTGCGAGCGCTTGGCGGGCACCTTGAGCACGAGATAGGAGGAGGCGACGCCGCGGCTGGGCGTATCCACTCGGGCCGTGACGACGTAGCCGCTGAGCGAGCGAGCGATCTTCATCGCCTCGGCGGTCTTGCGAGATAGCTCGTCGCTGTTGGCGACCTTGAGGGTCAGGACGGCGCGCAGCTCGGCCAGGCGGTTGCCGCTGGTGATCGGTGCGATCGAGCCCCCGCCCGACGCCGTCTCAGGCGAGACACCGGGAACGCGCTTTTTTACAGCTCTGGTGGTTTGGTCAACGGGCGCGCCGTATGCGGGAAGAGACTCCTTGTATCGGTTAACGTCCGTGAGAGTTAACTTTGCTCCTTTATGCGTCTGCTCTTGGCTTACCGCTCGATTCGACGGTTGCCTCAGCTCGCCGGCGACGATGCCGCCGGCGACGGCGACCGTTAGCGCCGCAGCCAGCGCGAACACCAGTCTGCGGCGGCTGACCTGGATTCGAGCCGGGCGCGATCGCTTGCCGGCGCCGTGCTCGGCCAGGCGCTCGACGCGGGAGACGAGCTCCTCGGACGGGCGCGGGCGATGCTTGCGCAGCTCGCGCGCGGTCTTCTCGAACCGCTCGTTCGGGTTTTCGTTCTCAGGCCTCGACATCGCTTGACACCCTTTCCGAAAGCTTCTCCAGCGCCCGGCTCAATCTCATCGAGCAGGCGCTGCGACTGATACCGAGGAAGCGTGCGACCGTCTCGGCGTCCCACTCGAGCAGGACGCGCAGCGCGATCACCTCTCGCTCGCCGGCCGACAGCGACGCCAGCGCACTCTCCAGCTCGGGCGAGAGCCCGTCGCCGAACCCCGGCGCGGCGATCTCGAACTCCTGCCTGAGGGCGTAGGCGTCCTCGCGCCGCCGCCTTCTGTCCTCGGCGCGGAAGTGATCGAGCGCGACGCTGCGTGCGATCGCGCAGAGCCAGGTCCTCGCACTCGCCCTCCTGGGGTCGAAGCGCGTCCAGTTGCGGAGCGCCTTCTCGAAAGCGGTCGCGGTGAGATCCTCAGCGACCGAGCGGTTTCCGACCAGGTAAGCGAGGTAGGCGTGCACCGCGTCCAGGTGATCGCGCGCCGTCTGTGCGAAGTCCGGTCTCTTCTCGAGCGCTGCCACGGTCATATCGTTTATACGTCGCCGCGATAAGGGGCGTCACATTCAGTCGATCGATGACGAGGCGTGCGAGCTCTGGTTCGAGACCTGACTTCAGCGCGAGCGCCGCTGAGGCATCCAGGCCATAACTACCGCGGGCCTCGAGCGCTCACTCCGCGAGGAGGCCTGCGTGCCGCCGCAGCCGACATCTGCGGCTGCGCGCTCACGAACGCCCTGTTCCAGACATCGCGAACCCCAGAAAGCAACCCGCTCGCTCACGCCATCCTCGTCGGAGCAGACGCTGAGCAAGCGCCAAAGGCGCGCTCAGCGTCCTTACCACCCGGAGAAAGTCGCCAGACTTTCTCCGGAGTCACTGGCACCAAACGCGGCCGTCGCGAGCCATCATCGCCTCGGCGCTCTGGGGACCTTTGCTACCGGCGGCGTAGTTCGGGAATTCGGGTGTTGCGTTCTGCCACTGGGCGACGATGGAGTCGACGTATGACCACTGCGCCTCGACCTCGTCGATGCGCGTGAACAGGGTCGCGTCGCCGAGCATGGCGTCGAGGATCAGCTTTTCGTAGGCCTCGGGCAGTTGGACGTGGAAGGCCCGGTCGTACTGGAAGTTGAGATGCACCGGCTGGATCGTCATGCCCTGGCCCGGTACCTTGGCGCCGATTCGAATCGAGATGCCCTCGTCGGGCTGGATGTGCATGACGAGCACGTTCGGGCGCAGTCCCTCGCCCGCGATCTCGAGGAAGGGCGGGTGCGGAGCGGGCCGAAAGAGCGCCACGATCGTCGTCGAGCGGCTGGAAAGGCGCTTGCCCGTGCGCAGATAGAAGGGCGTGCCCGCCCAGCGCCAGTTGTCGACGAAGGCCTTGAGTGCAACGTAGGTCTCGGTGCTGGACTCGGCCACCACACCGAGCTCGTCGCGATAGCCCGCCACCTTCTGCCCGTCGATCTCGCCGGGCCCGTATTGGCCCCGAACGACGTAGGCCGGGTCTGGCGGCGCGAGGGCGCGCACTACCTTTACCTTCTCGTTACGGACGGCGTCGGCTTCGAAATCGGCCGGGGGCTCCATCGCGGTGATCGCGAGCAGCTGCAGCAGATGGTTCTGGACGACGTCGCTGATCGCGCCGGCGCCCTCGTAGAAGCTGGCCCTGCCCTCGATTCCGAGCGACTCGGCCACGGTTATCTGCACGTTGTCGATGTAGCGACGGTTCCAGATCGGCTCGAAAATGCCGTTGGCGAAGCGGAAAGCGAGCATGTTCTGGACCGTCTCCTTGCCGAGATAGTGGTCGATCCGGAAGATCTCCTTCTCGTCGAAGTGCGTCACGATGTCGTCGTTCATCGCCTTGGCGCTGGCCAGGTCGTGCCCGAACGGCTTCTCGACGATCAGGCGCACCCAGCCCCTGGGTTGAGACTTCTCGCCGACCTTGTCGACGACTGTGCGGATCGCATTCGGCGGCACGGCCAGGTAGTAGACGCGGTTCCCTTGCGTGCCGCGCTCCTCGTCGAGTTTTTCCAGCAACTGCATCACGTGGCTCTCGCCGCCTTCGGAGGAGAAGTCGGTCGTGACGTAGTGCATTCCGGAGGCCAACCGCTCCCAGACATCCTCGCGCATCTCGTCGCGCCCGAACTCGTTGACCGCCTTGCGCATCTTCTCGCGCCATGCGTCGGTCGTATTCTCGGTTCGCGCGACACCGATCACGGCGAAACCTTCTGGGCAGGAGACCGCGGTACTCGAGCGCGTAGAGAGCGGGAATCAGCTTGCGATGAGTGAGGTCGCCGGAGGCGCCGAAGATCACGAATACGCAGGGGTCAGGCGGGCGCTCGCTGCCCGACCCTGCAGTCACCGGTACTTCGACATCGACCGTGGTTTTATGCTCATTTCGGCGAGCTTCCTCCCGCGTCTACTTCTCGTCTGCGGACTTGACCTCATGTCCACCGAACTGGTTTCTAAGCGCGGCGTTTACTTTCGCCGCGAACGACTCGTCCTGGCGCGAGGTAAATCGGGCGAAGAGCGAGCTGGCGATGATCGGCACCGGGACGTCCTCATCCAGCGCGGCCAGAAGCGACCAGCGGCCCTCGCCGGAGTCCTCGACATAACCGGCGATCGAGGCCAGGCCGGGATCCTCCTTGAGCGCGATCTCGAGCAGCTCGAGCAGCCAGCTGCGGACAACGGATCCGTAGCGCCAGATGCTGGCCACGGAATGCAGGTCGATCTCGAACTCCGAGGCCTGCATGATCTCGAAGCCCTCGGCGAACGACTGCATCATCCCGTACTCGATGCCGTTGTGGACCATCTTGGTGAAGTGCCCGGCGCCGTTCGCGCCGACGTGCGCGTAGCCGTCTTTCGGCGCCAGGTCGAGAAAGATCGGCTCGACCTGGGAAACGCTCTCGGGTCGACCGCCGACCATCACGCAGTAGCCATTGTCGAGGCCCCAGACTCCGCCCGAAACGCCGGCGTCGACGAAATGAATGCCGGGCGCCTCGGCCAGCCCGGCGCGTCGCTTGGAGTCGGTGAAGTGGGAGTTGCCGCCGTCGACGATGATGTCTCCCGGCTCGAGCAGACCGAGCAGCTCCTGGAAGGCCTGCTCGGTCGGATCGCCGGCCGGAATCATCAGCCAGAGGACGCGCGGGTGCTCGAGCTTGCCGACGAGATCGGGTATTGACGTTGCCGTGCGCTTCGGGTTGGTGCGCGCGTAGGTTTCTACCTCGTGCCCGGCGCGGCGCAGGCGTTCGACCATGTTGCCGCCCATTCGACCCATTCCGACCATGCCCAGCTTCATATTCCCTCCTCCAGTCCGATACGGATGACCGGCCGTCCGTGCTCCTTCAGAGCCGCAAAGTCGCCGGCGGCCTGGGCCCCAATCAGACGCTTGAAACCGAAGTCGCGTCCCGGAATCGCCAGCTCCTCACCGGGGTCGTCCACGACCTGTATGAACAGCCCAATCGGTTTCCCGCCCTTGTGCAGCTGGCCGGTCGAGTGCAGGTAGCGGGGGCCGAAGCCGCGGGTGACGACACAGCCGGTGGTCTCGCCCACGCGCTTGGCCAGCGCGGCCAGCTTCGCGTCGTTCGCGGGCGTCGGGTCGACGAAGGCGAGGATGGCGACGTAGTCGCCGGCGTGCGCCGCGGCGAGTAGCTCCTCGAGGCTTCCGCTGAGCTCGAGATCGGGCTCGACGCCTGAGGCGAGAATCGCGCTCGTCCTGTCCTTCGCCTCCTGGACGTTCGGCTGATCGAAGGGGTTGATCTCCAGGAAGGCGCCGGCGACGGCGACGGCGAACTCCCAGCGGAAGAACTCCTGGCCCAGCTCGTAGGCGTTCTCGAGCCGTAGCTCGACGGCCTGGCGATCGGCGTCGCCGGGTTGCTCTCCCGGCGCCGGCACGAGGCCCTTGCCCAGTTTGCCGGTGGATTCCGCGATCAGCTGCTCGGCCCAGAGGGCAAAGCCGCTTTCGTGCTCGGGGATACAGATCTTGTCACGTCCCGCGCGCCAGCCCTCGCCGAGCTCGAGGCCGAGCTCCAGGCCGGGGTTTCCTTCGCTGCCGCGGCAGGCTTCGGCCATCTCCTTGGCGCGCAGGAGCAGGCGCTCGATATCTACGCCCATGAAGGCGGCCGGGACGATGCCGAAGGGCGAGAGTGCCGAGAAGCGGCCGCCGATCGTCGGCTCTCCCGAGACGACGCCGAGGAAGCCGCGCTCGCGGGCCAGCTTTTCGAGATCGCTGCCCGGGTCGGTGACGGCAGCGAAATGCTCGCCTTCGCGGTTCGCCCACTCCCAGAAGAAATCGAGATGGGAACGGGTCTCGATCGTCGAGCCCGACTTCGAAGAGACGAGGACGAAGGTGGAGGAGGGATCGAGCTCGGACGCGAGCCGTCGAACGGCCGACGGATGGGTCGAGTCGAGCACGTGGAAGGTCTTCGAATCGAAGGCTCGTCGCATCACTTCGGGCGCCAGGCTCGAGCCGCCCATGCCCAGCAGTAGGACGTTCGCGATTCCCACCAGGGATTGCTCGAGCGCCAGTATCTCGCTCACCTGGGCGAGCGAACGGGCCGGCGCATCCAGCCAGCCGAGCCACTTCTCCTCGCCGCTCGACGTCCAGAGCGAGGCGTCGCGCGCCCAGATCTTCGCGATCAACTCGCCCGCCGTGAAAGCTCTCACCGGCCCACCTTCAGCTGCTTCAGCTTGCTATCGATCCCCTTCAACAACTCGTCGAAGGAGTCCGCGAACTTCTCAACTCCCTCGGCCTCGAGCGTGTCCACCACCTCGGCGTAGGAAACTCCCGCCGCCTCGATCTGTTCGAGTAGAAGCTTCGCTTCGTCGACACCAACCGTGACCGTCTCCGCGGCCGTCCCGTGATCCTGGAAGGCGCGAACGGTCTCGATCGGCATCGTGTTCACGGTGTCGGGGCCGATCAACTCGGACACGTAGAGAGTGTCGGAGTAGGCCGGGTTCTTGGTCGAAGTCGAGGCCCAGAGGCAGCGCTGAACGCGGGCGCCCTTGGAAGCGAGGTACTGCCAGCGCTCGCTGGAGAAGACCTCCTGGTAGTGCCGGTAGGCCAGCTTCGCGTTGGCCACGGCGAGCTTGCCGCACAAGGCGAGTGCTTCCGGGCTGCCGACCTGCTCGAGGCGCTTGTCGGCCTCTGCGTCGACGCGCGAGACGAAGAAGCTGGCCACCGAGTTGATCCGGCCTACGTCGCCCGCGCCGGCGACGCGTCGCTCGAGCCCGCGCAGGTAGGCGTCCACGACCTCGGTGTACCGCTGGAGCGAGAAGATCAGCGTGATGTTCACGGAGTGGCCGGCTGCGATCGCGTCCTCGATCGCCGGCAGGCCTGGGCGGGTGGCCGGAATCTTGACGTACAGGTTGGGGCGGTCGACCTCGCTGTGTAGACGCAAAGTTTGCTCGTAGGTGCGCTCGCTGTCGTAGGCGAGTGTGGGATCTACTTCGAGCGAGACGTAGCCGTCGAGACCGCCCGTCTTCTCGTGAACCGGGCGCAATAGGTCGCAGGCCTGCCTGACGTCGTTCTCGGCCAGGCGGAAGAAGATCTCACGCGTGTCGCCGAGCGAGACCAACTCGCGTAGCTCGCTGTCGTACCAGTCGCCCTCGGCCAGCGCCTTCTGGAAGATGGTGGGGTTGCTCGTCACGCCCGTCACGGAGTCCTCGCGAATCAACCGCTCGAGCTCGCCGGTCTCGAGCATCTCGCGGGAGAGCGAGTCGATCCAGACGCTCTGGCCCAGTTCCGTCAGTTGCTGCAGCCTGCTTCTTGCCATTGGTGTCTCCCTCAGAGTCGTTTCTTTCCCAAATCGGACGCCCGTTGTTATGCCGGGCTCTCGTGCGGCGTCGCGCGCCATCTGCTCGACCTTCTTCAATCGCGCCGCGTAACGCGGGTCACTTTCGCTGAAGCGCGCTGTCCAGGAACACCGTTACCAGCTCGCGCGCAAGCTCCTCGCCGACGATCTCCGAGCCCAGGCAGAGGACGTTAATGTCGTCGTGCTCGACACCCTGGTGGGCCGAGTAGGTGTCGTGGCAGATTGCGGCGCGAATGCCCGGAACCTTGCAGGCGGCCACGCAGGCGCCCACACCCGAGCCGCAGACGAGCACTCCACGCTCGGCCCGAGCCGAGCGAATCTGCTCGGCTACGTCTGCGGCCTGGTCGGGGTAGTCGACGCGAACGCTCGCATCTTCGACTCCCAGATCGATCGCCTCGCAGCCTGCCTGCGCGACCGCTTCGAGCACGGCTTCGCGCAGCTTGACGCCTCGGTGATCGAACGCGACCGCGACCTTCATCATCCTCTCCTTCGGGAGTTTCTCACGAACCGTGCCAGTAGTGCTTGAGCCTGGGCCGCGACGTTCTCGGCGTTGAAGCCGAACCGCTCCATCAACCCTTCGCCGGGAGCCGACGCGCCGAAGTGGTCGATCGCCACGGAGGCGCCGCGATCGCCGACCCAGCGCTGCCAGCCAAGTGAGATGCCGGCCTCGACCGAGAGTCGAGGCGCTACCTCGGAGGGAAGAACGCTCTCGCGGTACTCCTCGTCCTGCTGCTCGAACAGCTCCCAGCACGGCATCGACACGACGCGCGAGTGAACGCCTTGCTCGAGCAGTGCCTTCGCGGCTGCGAGCGCCACGAACACCTCGGAGCCGGTGGCGATGAAGATCAGCTCGGGCTGCGCCGATTCGTCGGCCTCGCCAGAGAACGTAGGCGCCGCGCTCGACGCCCGAGGCGGCGGCCAGCTCCGAGCGATCGAGCACGGGAAGCTTCTGCCTCGACAGCGCCAGCAGCACCGGGCCGTCCTTGCGCTCGATCGCGATCTTCCAGGCGTAGGCGACCTCGTTCGCGTCGGCGGGCCTGACGAACCAGAGGTTCGGGATCGCGCGCAGCGCCATGTAGTGCTCGATCGGCTGGTGCGTCGGCCCGTCCTCGCCGACCCCGATCGAGTCGTGCGAGTACACCCACACCGCCGGAACGCGGCCGAGCGCCGACAGCCTGATCGCCGGTCGCATGTAGTCGGAGAAGATCAGGAAGGTCGAGCCGTAGGGCTTGACCATGCCACCGTGCAGCGCGATGCCGTTGACGATCCCGCCCATCGCGTGCTCGCGCACGCCGAAGGCGATGTTGCGCCCGGAGTGGGTCGCGGCGAAGATGCCGGCGCCCGGGAACTCTGTCTTGACCGACTCGACCAGGTCGGCCGAGCCGCCGATCATCGTCGGAGTGAAGGGCTCGAGCGCCTCCATCACCTTGCGGCCGGCGTCTCGCGTTGCCATGGCATTCCCGTCGCCGCTCGCGAACTCGGGCAGGGCTTCCTGCCAGCCGGGCCTCGGCTCGCCGCGCCAAGCCCGATCCCAGTCCTCGCGCGCCACGGGGAAAGCGACGCTCCAGCGCTCGAACGCCTCACGCCAGGCGGTCTCGAGCCGGGCGCCGCGCTCGAGTTGGCTCATCTGTGCATAGACCTCGTCGGGAACGACGAAATCCCTGTCGGGATCGGCGCCGAGCGCGACCTTGGCCGCGCGCACTTCGTCGGCGCCGAGCGGCGCGCCGTGCGCCTTGGCGGTATCGACGAGGTGTGGCGCGCCGTAGCCGATATGCGAGCGCACGACCACCAGCGAGGGCCGCTCCTGCTCGGCCTTGGCAGCCTCGATCGCCTGATCGAGCTCGCCGAGGTCGTTTACGTCGTCGGCCCATTGCACGTGCCAGCCCTGTGCCTCGAGCCGGCGGCCGGCGTTGTCGGCGCTGAAGGAGATCGAGGTAGGTCCGTCGATGGTGATTCGATTGTCGTCGTAGAAGAAGATCAGCTTGCCGAGGCCGAGCTGGCCGGCGATCGAGGCGGCTTCGCTGGAGATTCCCTCCATCAGGTCGCCGTCGGAGCAGATCGCGTAGACGTTGTGATCGACGATCTCGTGGCCGGGGCGGTTGAAGCGATCGGCGAGGAAGCGCTCGGCGATTGCGAACCCGACGGCGTTGGAGAATCCCGCTCCGAGCGGCCCGGTGGTGGTCTCGACGCCCGGAGTTACGAAGTGCTCGGGGTGGCCGGGCGTGCGCGACTCCCACTGGCGAAACTGCTTCAGGTCGTCGAGGCTGAGGTCATAGCCGCTCAGGTGCAGCGCCGCGTACTGCAGGATGCAGGCGTGCCCGGCCGAGAGGACGAAACGGTCGCGGTTCGGCCAATCGGGGTTGGCGGGGTTGTGACGCAGGTGCTTCGAGTAGAGCAGATAAGCGAGCGGCGCCAGCGCCATGGCGGTGCCGGTATGGCCCGAGTTGGCTTTCTGCACGGCGTCCATCGCCAGCGTCCGGATGGCCAGAATCGATTGCGCGCTAACGTCGGTGTTTTCCACTTTTCTCCCCGATTGCTCTTTACCTTGCTCTTTACCCATTTGCTGAACGATATCCATCAGAGGCGATAAGTAGATGCAGTAGCTCCAGGAGATGCGTTGGCGCGTTCACGGTGAGTGAGCGCTCTCTCGGAGCGACTCGCGCCCGCCAGCACGGAAGCGCCGCCCCCCACCGGGGCCGTTCGCCGGTCACCACGACGACCTCGCCCGTAGAGACGCTGACGACAGCCACCTTGCCCGCAAAGACTGTGACCAGCACCGTGACGAAGTCCGTCGCGACGACGCTCGCTTCCACCGTGACCACAACCGTGGCGTCCACTGTCACTTCCGCTGCGACTCCGCAGACGACGACCACCAACAAGGTCGAGCACCCCGGCGCTGCCGGAGCCGCCGCCGCAAACGCTGCGAACGCTGAGAGTCAAGAGCCGAGCAGTACGCCCTGGGGTTGGATAGTGGCGGGCATTCTGGCCGTTGCGCTCGCCGGAGTCGGGTTCACCTGGTGGTGGCGCTCACGCCGGCGGTCGGAGCCGCCGCCGGGACCTGGGCCTGACGCCCCTCCGTACGACTCGACTTTCAGCTGATCGGGTCGAGCATCCAGGCCTCGACCTTGTCCAGATATTCGGGGATCAGCGGCTCGAGCGCCGAGCGCTCGGGCGAGTTGTAGAAGGCGGCGTTCGCCTCGGAGAAGTTGTCGTGCCCGACGATCCAGACGAAGCGGCTCTCGCCGTGAACGACCCAGGGCCCGAGCACCGAGAAGCCGAAGCGGTGTCTGAGCGGAAGGACTTGCGAGCGCCAGATCTCGATCCAGTCGTCCATGCGGCCGCTCTTCACCTGATAGACCCGGAGCTGCTGATCCACGCTCAACTTCCTTCGAAGGTCGCGATCAACGCCTCGGCCACGACCTTGATCGGCTTGCCCGATAACTGGCTCGCCTTGCGCAGTCGCGCGTAGGCATCCTGCTCGCTCAGCTTCTCCTTCTCCATCAGCAGCCCCTTGGCCCGCTCGACGAGCTTGCGCGCCGCGAGAGCCTCCGCCAGCGAGTCGGCCTCTTCGCGCAGCGCCATCAACTCGACGTGCCGGGCCCGCGCCGTCTCGATCGCCGGCAGCAGATCCGTTTCACGGAACGGCTTGACGAGATAGCCGTAGACGCCGGCCTCGACCGCGCGCGCGATCAACTCCTGCTGGCTGTAGGCGGTCAGGATGACGATCGGGATCGGTCGCTCTTCGAGGATCCTCTTGGCGGTCTCGATGCCGTCGAGTCCGGGCATCTTGACGTCGAGGATGGCCAGATCGGGTTGCTCCGTGCGGGCCAGCTCGACCGCCTCGAGCCCGTCGCGAGCCTCGGCGCAGACCTCGAAGCCGGCCCGCTCGAGCAGCTCGCGCAGATCAAGCCGGATGATCGTCTCGTCTTCGGCGATGAGTAGACGCATGAACCACTAACCCTAGAGAGGGAAGGAGAGCTCCGCGTGAAGGCCGCCCTCGTTTCGCAGCTCGAGCTTACCGTGTAGCTCGTCCTTGACGAGCGCGCGCACGATCTCGAGTCCGATCCCTTTCCCCTCGCCCGAGATCCCCGGGCCGTCGTCGGCGATTGCCAACTCGACCAGGCCGTTCTTCCGCGACAGCTCGATCGCGATGTTCTCGCCACCGTGCTCGAGGGCATTCTGAAGCAGCTCGGTGAAGACGAGCGCGAGCGCGGTTGCCTGACTGCCCGCGAGCGAGATCCGCTCCAGCTCGGTGCTCACGCTCTTGCTCGAGCCTAGCCCCTGGACGATCGTGACTCGTAGTCGCTCGATCAGGTCGGCCAGCTCGATGTCGTCGTCATGGCGCTTGGTCAGCTCCTCGTGCACGGCGGCGATGGCCAGGATGCGATTGACCGAGTCGGCCAGCACCTGCTGGGCGGCGACGTCTCCGGCTCGCTCGTGCAGCCGAAGCAGCGAGGCCACCGTCTGCAAGTTGTTCTTGACGCGGTGATGAATCTCTTGTGCCAGCACGCCGCGCATCACGGCGCGTCCGTGCTCGATGGCGACGGCGGCATGATGGGCGATCGAGGTAAGCAGCGCGCGCTCTTCGTCCGAGAAGGGCGTGTCCTTGTCGCAGACCAGCTCGCCGACCTGGCGCCCGCGCCAGCGCAGGGGAATCCTCACCGCGTAGTCGCTGCTCTCGCCCTCGGGCCAGGCCACGCGCCCGTCCTGAAGCACTACGGCCGCGCCGCTCGCCCCGACCGCCTGCATCGTCGTCTTGACGATCGCCTCCAGCGACTCCTCGACGTAGAGCGACTCGGAGACGGCCTCCGAGATCCTGGCCAACGCCTCGAGCTCACGGACGCGCTGGCGAGCCTCTTCGTAGAGGCGGGCGTGTTGGATCGACTGGGCGACCTGCCCGGCGATCGCGACGAGGAGATCGATCTCGGCCCGGCTGAACTCGCGCGGGTGCTTGGTGCGGACGTTGAGCGCGCCTTCGAGTCGCTCCCGCGCCAGGATCGGGACGGCCAGAATCGACTCGTACTCTCCCTCGGGCAGGTTCTTGAAGGCCTTGAAACGCGGGTCGAGATTAGCTCCCTCCGCGATCATCAGCGGCTGGCGAACGGCGGCGGAGGAACCGGTCAGGCCTTCGCCGATGCGCATGCGCGGCTTGCGTTCCTCCTCGCCGACCTGCGCACCGAAGGTCGCGCGCAGGACGAGTGCGTCGCCGCTCTCGTCGTACAGGTAGACGAAGCAGGCGTCGGCCTCGAGCGCCTCGGCGACCTTGCGCGCGATCAGGGCCAAGACCTCCTGCAGGTCGAGGCTGGAGTTGACGGCCTCGGTCGTCTCGGTGAGAAGTTGCAGATGCCGCTCGGATTCGCTCACGAGGAAGATTCTAGGCTCGCCGGGCGGCGAGCAGCCGGTGGAAGCACAGTGCTCGCTTACAACGAATCGTCCGCGAAAAACGGCCGCCGCAGCCGACATGTGCGGCTGCGGCTCAGCAAACGCCATCCCCCGGCTCATCCAACCCGAACACTGATCACGAACCCGGCCAGCCGAGCACGCTTCTAGGAGCAGACGAGTCACAAGCGCCAAAGGCGCGTTGACTCGTACACGGCGTTCATACCGAGAAAAGTCTTAGCCGGCTCTGCCGGCCGACTTTTCTCCGGCTACAAGGTGGGCAAGTAGCGCTCGAACTCCCAGTTCGTGAGCTGAACGCGGTACTCGTCCCACTCCTTGCGCTTGAGGTTGATGTAGTTGTCGAAGATGTGATTCCCGAGCGCTTTTTGCATCAGGCGCGAGTGGGAAAGCTCCTCGATTGCCTCGCCCAGCGTTTCGGGCAGCGAGACGATGCCGCGCTCCTCGCGCTCCTTGGGTGAGAGGTGGTAGAGATTCGTCTCCATCGGGGTGGGGAGCTGGTAGTTGTGCTCGATTCCCTCGAGGCCGGCGTGGAGCAGGCAGGCGAAGGCGAGGTAGGGGTTGCAGGCCGGATCGGGGCAGCGAATCTCCGCTCGCGTTCCCTCCTCGGAGCCCGGCTTATAGAGCGGGATTCTGATCAGAGCGGAGCGGTTGCGCTGCGACCAGGCGACGTAGACAGGCGCCTCATAGCCCGGAACGAGCCGCTTGTAGGAGTTGACCCACTGGGCGAAGATCGCCGAGAGCTCACGCGCGTGCTTGAGCTGACCGGCGATGAAGCCCTTGGCCTCCTTCGAGAGGTGGTACTTGTCGTTCGCGTCGAAGAAGCCGTTCCGATCGCCGCGGAAGAGCGACTGGTGGATGTGCATGCCCGAGCCGTTCTCGCCGAAGATCGGCTTCGGCATGAAGGTCGCGTAGCAGCCGTTCTTGGCCGCGATCTCCTTCACGATAAGACGGTAGGTGAGGGTGGCGTCGGCCATTGCCAGCGCGTCCGTGTAGCGCATGTCGATCTCGTGCTGGGAGGGTCCGACCTCGTGGTGGGAGTACTCGATCTGGATCCCCATTCCCTCCAGCGCTCTGGTCGTCTCGGCGCGAAGCTCGGTGGCGGCGTCCATCGTCGTCTGCACGAAGTAGCCGCCCTCGTCGAGCGGCTCGGTGCCCTTCGAGTCCTTGAACAGGAAGTACTCGAGCTCGGGCCCGACGTTGAAGGTGTCGAAGCCCATCGACTTCATCCGCTCGAGCGCCCGTCGCAGCACGTGGCGCGGGTCGCCCTCGTAGGCCTTGCCGTCCGGGGTCACGATGTCGCAGATCATGCGTATGGTCCTGGTCTCGCCTTCGCGCCAGGGCAGGCCTGCGTATGTCGTCGGGTCGGGGATGGCGACCATGTCGGATTCCTCGATCGCGTTGAAGCCGGTGATCGAGGAGCCGTCAAAGCCCATCCCGTCGTTCAGCGCATCTTCGAGCTGCCAGGGAGTGATGGCGAAGCTTTTTAGGTGTCCCTCGAGATCGGTGAACCAGAGCAGAATCATTTGTACGCCGTCAGCCTTCACGCTCTCGAGAACCCGCTTGCGCTCGGCGGGGTCCGAAGTCGCCCGATCCTTCGTCGTTACCTTCGCCACCTGACTCACTCCCTCCGTCGGACTGCTGAAGCACAAACCATGTCGAAACTTTAGTAGTAACGACGTCCCGAGGCGAAACGCGAATTCGTTCGCGCTAGGGGGCGGCGCTTCTCACAACCTGCCGCTTTTCGGCTTTCGCGAAACTCCCGCTAGCGCCACGATTTGACAAGCAGCTTCGGAATCGGCAATCTAGGAGACAGACGAGCTGCCAACGAAGGCACTCGTCGAGGCAATGGGGCCTCAGGGCGTGATACGTCCGGGCCCTATTTTCGTTCTTGGGCTCGGAACCGGTCAGGTTCTGGGCCTTTTTTTGTTGGACCAATCAATGGGGAGGAAAACCTAGATGTCGGACATGGATATCGAGCTCAAGCAGTACCTCGAGGCGGGAACTTCGGTCGCCCCGAAGGATGCTCTCGAGTTCGCCGAAAGCACCGACACCAAGATCGTCGATCTCAAGTTCGTCGATCTTCTCGGTCGCTGGCAACACGTATCGCTGTCGCTCAACGCCTTCGAAGAGTCTGCGTTCTCGGAGGGGCTCGGTTTCGACGGCTCGTCGATCAGGGGCTGGCAGGCAATCGACCAGTCGGACATGTTGCTCGTGCCCGACCCGGCGAGCGCGATCCTCGATCCGTTCACCGCGGTGCCGACGCTATCGCTCATTTGCGACATCCGCGACCCGATCACGGGCGGGCCCTACGACAAGGACCCGCGCTTCGTTGCGCGCCGGGCCGAGGAGCACTTGCGCTCGACCGGCGTAGCCGACACCGCCTACATCGGACCGGAGTGCGAGTTCTTCCTCTTCGACTCGGTCTCCTACGATCTGGAGCCCCAGCGCACCGGTTACTCGGTCGATTCGGAGGAAGCGCACTGGAATAGCGGCAAGCCGGGCCTCGGCTACCAGATCCGCGAGAAGGAAGGCTACTTCCCGCCGGCGCCGCACGACACGCAGCAGGACATCCGCAGCGAGATGGTGCTGACGCTCGAGTCACTCGGTATCGATTGCGAGTATCACCACCACGAGGTCGCCACGGCCGGTCAGGCCGAGATCGACATGCGCTTCGAGTCGCTGCTGAAGATGGCCGACCAGGTCATGATCTACAAGTACGTCGTCAAGAACATCGCTCGACGTGCCGGCAAGACGGCGACCTTCATGCCCAAGCCCGTCTTTGGAGACAACGGCTCGGGCATGCACGTTCACCAGTCGCTCTGGAAGGAAGGCACGCCGCTGTTCGCCGACAAGTCCGGTTATGCGGGCCTTTCCCAGCTGGCCCGCAGCTACGTCGGCGGTTTGCTCAAGCACGCGCCGGCTCTGCTCGCCTTCTGCGCACCGACGACGAACAGCTACCGGCGACTCGTTCCCGGATACGAAGCGCCGGTCAACCTCGTCTACTCGCAGCGCAACCGATCGGCCTGCATCCGCGTTCCGATGTACTCGGAGTCGCCGAAGGCGAAAAGGCTCGAGTTCCGCCCGCCCGATGCGTCGGCTAACCCGTATCTCGCCTTCTCGGCGATGCTCATGGCAGGCCTGGACGGAATCGAGAAAGGGATCGACGCGGGCGAGCCGGCCGACTTCGACCTGTTCGAAGAGGCGACCGACATCCCGCAGGTGCCGGGCTCCCTGGCCGAGGCGCTCGACGCGCTCGAGAGCGATCACGAGTTCCTGCTCAAGGGCGGCGTCTTCAGCGAAGGCCTGATCCGAACCTGGATCGATTGGAAGCGGGAGAACGAAGTCGACTTCGTGCGGCTGCGACCGCACCCGGCGGAGTTCGCTCTCTACTACGACGCCTAGGACCGAAGGAAGAAGACAGCGCCGGGGGAGTCGCGTTGGGCTCCCCCGGCGAATTCGAGCGAAGGAGGAGGCGTCCGGAGAGGTTCTCGGCCGTTACGGAACCGGATCGTGTTCGAAGATCGTCATCCCGCGCGAGGTCGCTGCGGCGATGACGAAAAGAGCGCCGGCGGCTTTGAGCGAGACCGTCGCGCTTCCTATTCCGCGCGAGGTTCGTCCGAGCGAGGGATAGGACTCCCCAGAGAGACAAGGGCCCGACCAGACTCGGGCCCTTGTCGCATATAACTCAGAAGGCAGACGATCGAGCCGACTTGCGAACCGTTGAGCGCGGCTTTCGGGCTCGCAGCCGACGGCGCCAGCGGGGAGGGATCCAGCCGGTCCAGAGATCGATAATCGCGGGCCCTTACCCGACCGTCCGAATCGAGCCCGACGTTACTACAGGGAGAGCCGATCTTTCGCGGCCTTGACGGCGTCCTTCACCGCGCCGGGCCCGGGCGCCGAACGCTTGCTGACGCTCTCGGCGGCCGATGACGGAGGCTCGAAGCCGCCGCTCTTGACCAAACGCGCGACCTCTTTGTAGGCGTCACGGAAAGGCGCCCCCTCGGCGACGAGCTTCTCCGCCGCGTCGGTGGCGAGCAGCAGCGGATCGGAGACCGCCTCGGCCATCTGCTCGCGCTGGAACTCGACGTGGCGTACGAGCACGGTCAACGCGGCGAGCGCGCCGCGGAGGTCGCGCCGGGCCGAGAAGACTGCCTCTTTGTCTTCCTGCAGGTCGGTGTTGTAGGCGAGCGGCAAGCCCTTCAGCACGGCGAGCAGACCGGCGAGGCGACCCGCCGCGGTGCCGGCCTTACCGCGCACCAGCTCGGCGACGTCGGGATTCAGCTTCTGCGGCATCATCGACGAGCCGGTCGCTGCCTCCTCGGGCAGACGCAGAAAACCGTACTCGGAGCTCGCCCACAGGCATAGCTCCATCGCCGCGCGCGAGAGGTGCGAGAAGCAGGCGGCGACCGCGTAGGTGTAGTCGAGCGCGAAGTCGCGGTCGGCGACGGCGTCGAGCGAGTTACGCATCTGCCCCTCGGGCGCCGGGAGAGGTAGCGTTGTGCCGGCCAGGGCGCCCGCCCCGAGCGGGCTCGGCCGGGAAGCTGTCGCCGCCGCGTCGAAACGCACCAGATCGCGCTCCAGCATCTCCACCCAGGCGAGCAGGTGGTGCCCGAGAGTCACCGGCTGAGCGCGTTGCATATGTGTGTAACCGGGAAGCAACGTATCGGCCTCGGCCTCGGCGCGCTCGAGCAGTACGGCCGCAAGCAGGCGCACTCCCTCGCTGGCCTCCTTGCACGCATCCAGCACATAGAGTCGCATCGCCGCCGCGACCTGATCGTTGCGTGAGCGGCCGGCGTGGATCTTGCGCCCTAAATCGCCGAGTAGGCGCTCGATCGCGGAGTGGACGTCCTCGTCGGCATCCGTCGCACCGCCCTCGCGGGCGATTCGCTCAAGCGCCCCGCTGATTTCCGCCAGCTCCTGGTCGTTGATCAGTCCGGCGCCGTGCAGGCGCTCGGCATGCAGCTTGGAGGCCGCGCAGTCGTAGGGAAGAAGCTCGCGGTCGGGCGCGCGCAGGAAGTCCGCCACCTCTGGCGCCAGCTTCTTTTCGACTCTGTCAGACCAAAGCGGCATACGCTTCTCTACCCGTTCTTTCTCGCCCGGGCTGCGACCGCCTCCGTCTCGAGCGAGAGGAGGGTGATCAGGCCCTCGGCCGCATCGTGCGGGAAGGTGTCGGAGGCTCCGTAGGAAGCGAGCGTCTCGGAGTAGAGGGCGTTGTCCGAGCGCCGTCCGACGACCATGGCCTGTCCGCTCTGGAGCCGTAGCCGCACCTCACCGCTGACCAGCGCTTGCGTGTGGTCGACGAAGGCGTCGATCGCCTCGCGCGCCGGGCTGTACCACTTGCCCTCGTAGACGATCTCCGTCCAGCGCACCTCGAGGTAGTGCTTCAGGCGCAGCTCGTCGCGGGTCAGGATGAGCTCCTCGAGCGCCCTGTGTGCCTCGATCAACGCGATCGCGGCGGGCGCCTCGTAGACCTCGCGGCTCTTGATGCCGATGGCGCGGTTCTCGATCATGTCGATGCGACCGATCCCGTAGGCGCCCGCCGCTACGTTCATCCGATGGATCAGCTCGTGGACCGGCAGCTTCTTGCCGTCGAGCGACACAGGGACGCCGGTCTCGAAGCCGACGACGACCTCCTTCGGCGCCGGCGCAGTGGTTGGATCGGAGGTCATCGTGTAGGGCTCCTCGGGCGGAGCGTTCCAGGGATCCTCGAGCATCCCCGACTCGATCGCGCGCCCGAACAGGTTCTCGTCGATCGAGTACGGAGACTCCTTGCTGTTGGTGATCGGAATCCCGCGCTCCTGCGCATAGGCGATCTCTTCCTCGCGCGTGCGCGCCTTGTCGCGCAGCGGAGCGATCACCCTGACGCCGGGGTAGTTGGCCTTGAAGGCGTAGTCGAAGCGAAGCTGGTCGTTGCCCTTGCCGGTGCAGCCGTGCACCAGCGCGCCGGCGTTGTGCCCGAGCGCCACCTCGGCGACCGCGCCGGCGATCAATGGGCGCGAGAGGGCCGAGACGAGGGGATAGCGTCCTTCGTAGAGCGCGTTGGTCTTGATCGCCTGGGCGACGATGCCGCCGGCGAAGGCCTCCTTCAGGTCGAGCACGATGATTTCCTTGGCGCCGGCCACTTCGCCGCGCTCGATTGCCTGCTCCAGGTCGTACTCCTGGCCGACGTCGGCCAGTACAGCCACGACCTCGTCGAAGCCGTAGTCCTCTTTCAGCCAGCAGATCGCGCAGGTGGTGTCCAGGCCACCCGAGTAACAAAGGACTGCGGTTCCGCTCATCTCAACTCCTCATCTCTTGTCGTTTCTCGATCTCGAGTCCGGTCAGGAACCGGCTGCGTAGCTCCTCGGCAAGCTCGGCTCCGGTCATTCCTTCGCAGGCCACGATCAGAATCGTGTTCTCGCCCGCGAGGGTGGCGAGGATGCTGGGGAGGTGAGCGTCGTCGATCTCCTGGGCCATCGCTCCGGCGAATCCCGGAGGAGTGGTCAGGACGACCAGGCTCCCGCTCGACTCGCAGCTCAGGCCCCAGCGCTTGAAGGCTTCGGCGAGCTGCGCCTGGCGGCGGTGGCCGTTCATTCCGCTTGTGGGCGCGTAGACGAGCCTGCCGGCGGCGCCGCGCACCTTGACCAGCCCCAGCTCGGTGATGTCGCGCGAGACCGTCGTTTGAACGACCTCGTACCCGAGTTCGCGTAGCGCCTCGACCAGCTCGTCTTGGGTAGTGATCTCTCGCTCGCGGACGAGACGCAGGATCACGGCGTGGCGGTCGCTCTTGTTCATGCCAGTACCTGTCGAAGAGTGGCGAGGGCCTGATCGACAAGCTCCGCCGACACGGTCAGCGGAGGCGTCAGCCGGATCGAGCCGGCCCCGCAGGTCGTTAAGAGCAGGCGCTGCTCGAGTGCCTTTGCGACAACATCGGAGGCCGCGCCCTCGACGTCAGCGCCGATCAGAAGACCGGCCCCGCGCACGTCCAAGACGCCGGGAATCTCGCCCAGCCCGGATGCAAGGCGCTCGCCCATCTCACGCGTGTTGGCGAGCAGCTCGTCGTCGATCGCGTCGACGACGGCGCAACCCGCGGCGCAGGCAACGGGGTTGCCGCCGAAGGTCGAGGCGTGATCGCCCGGCTCGAGTCCGCGGGCGGCATCGTCTGCCACCAGCAGTGCGCCGATCGGCAGGCCGTTGGCGAGCCCTTTGGCGAGCGTGACCAGATCAGGCCGTACGCCCAGATGCTCGAAGGCGAAGAAGGCGCCCGTCCTGCCGGCGCCCGTCTGCACCTCGTCGAAGCAGAGCAGCGCGCCGAGCTCGTCGGCGAGCGAGCGAGCCGCCCAGGCGAACTCGACGTCGATCTGACGCACTCCGCCCTCCGCCTGGATCGGCTCCATGACGATCAACCCGGTATCGGCGAGCGCGGCTGCTCGCAGCGAGAGCGCGTCGTTCGGAATAGCGAAGCTGACCTGGCCCAACAGCGGGGCGAAGGTCTCCCGCTTCTCGGCCTGACCGGTGATCGACAGGCTCCCCATGGTGCGGCCGTGGAAGGATCCCTCGAGCGCAACCACGCCTGCCTTGCCGGTCGCCTTGCGGGCGTACTTGATCGCCGTCTCGATCGCCTCGGTGCCCGAGTTGCAGAAGAAAGCTTGGGCGCCGCCGAAGCGATAGGAGAGCTTCTGCGCGAGCTCCATCATCGGGACTGTCCAGTAGAGATTGGAGGTATGCCAGAGCCGGTCGAGCTGCGCGTGCGCGGCGCGAGTGGAAGCCGGGTGCCGATGTCCCAACCCGATCACGGCAATACCGCCGGCGAAGTCGAGGTAGCGCTCGCCGTTGTCGTCGGTCAGCCAGCAACCGTCGCCCTCGACGAAGGTGACGGGAGCGCGGGCGTAGGTCGGCAGCAAGCTCGTTTCGAGCAGCTTGCTCACGCGATCACCGCCGTCTCGCCGATCTCGGCGACGACACCCTGGCGAGCGGCGTGAACCGCTGCCCGGAGCTTGGGAATGATCCCGCCCTCGAGCTCGCCGCTCTCGAGCAGCCGCTCGGCCTCGTCGGCATGGATCGAGGCCACCACCTCGTTGCCCAGCAAGAGCCCGGGAACGTCGGTGACGAAGTGGACGCGCTCGGCTTCGATCCCGACCGCGAGCATCGCGGCCGCCTCGTCGGCGTTGACGTTCAGAGGCCCGCGCGCGAGCGGCGCGATCACCGGCACTCGACCGGCGTCGAGCGCTTCGATCAGCGGCGCCGGAGAGCTCGGCAGCGGATCGCCGACCAGGCCCAGCTCGCTCACCTGCTCGGCCTCGAGCCCGATCTCGTCGCCCATCAGCCCGACCGCTCGCTCACCGATGGCTTCGACTAACTCGCGGTTTACCCGCGCGAGCGCTTCGCGCACGATCTCCAGCGCCTCGGGTGTCGTCACCCGCCGGCCGTGGACGAAGGAGACTGCGATTCCGCGCTTGGCCATCTCGAGCGAGATCTGCGGCCCCGCGCCGTGGACGATGCAGACCGCGTGCCCCTCGTCGGCCAGCGCGAGCGGATAAGAGACCGCGTCGCGGGCGACGGCGCCGCCCAGCTTGACGACGATCCGGCTCATGTCGTGTACTCCGCGTTGAGGCGCACGTACTCGTAGGAGAGATCGGAGGCCAGATATCTCGCCTCGCCGTCACCGAGCCCGAGATCGAGATCGATCACGCAGCTCGCGCCCTTCATCTCGGGCGTCGCCTCGATATGCGCGCCGCCGGCCAGTACCCGGGTGCCGTTGAAGGCCAGTGTCACCTTCTCCGGATCGAGCTCGGCGTAGCCGCCGTGCCAGGGCGCCGAGCCGGCGGCCATCATCACCCGGCCCCAGTTCGGATCGTGGCCGAACACGGCCGTCTTGACGAGCGGGGAAGAGGCGATGCGAGCCGCGATCGCTACCGCCTGGCCCTCGTCGGCGCCGCCGCGCACGTTCACCTCCATCAGCACCGTGAATCCTTCGGCGTCCTTGACGATCTGCTCGGCCAGCTCGCCGCAGACCTGCCCGAGTAGCTGCTCGAACTCCCGGTCGGTCGCGTCGCTGCGCTCGATCGCGCCGGCGCCGTTGGCAAGCAGGATCACCGTGTCGTTGGTCGAGCAGTCGCCGTCGACCGAGATGCGGTTGAAGCTGTGTTCGACGGCCGGGCGCAGGAACTGCTCGGGCTCGCCCGGCTCGAGCGGGTAGTCGGTGGTGACGACCGCAAGCATCGTCGCCAGCTGGGGATGGATCATCGCCGCGCCCTTGGCCATGCCTCCGACGCTGAAGCCCGCGCCCGAGGCGCTCGCCTGCTTGGGCCGAGTGTCGGTGGTCATGATCGCGCGGGCCGCGTCGCCGCCGCCCGTCTCGGACAGCGCGGGCGCCGCGACGGCAAGTCCCGGCAGGAGCTTGTCGAGCGGAAGCCTGACTCCGATTACGCCGGTCGAGCAGAGCAGGATCTGCTCGCTCGCGAGTCCCAACAGGCGGGCCGCCTCGCCGGCGCTGGCGAGGGCATCTTCCACGCCGCTCTCGCCGGTGGCGGCATTGGCACAGCCTGAGTTGAGAACGATCGCCTGTGGTTGCGCTTGCTCGAGATGCCGGCGCGAGACGGTCACGGGCGCGGCCTGCACCCGGTTCTGCGTGAACATCGCGGCCCCGACCGTCGGCGCCGTCGAGCGGACGAGCGCCAGATCGAGTCCCTCCGTCTTCATTCCCGAGCGGACGCCGCAGGCGAGGAATCCCTTGGCGGCCGTGACGCTCATGCGCTCAAAGTTCCGATCCGAAGCCCGGCCGTCTCGTCGAGCTCGAGCGCCAGATTGGCGTTCTGCACCGCCTGCCCCGCGGCGCCCTTGCCGAGGTTGTCGAGCGCGCAGACGACGATCGTGGCATCCGTCGCGCTGTCGGCGAAGGCGTTGATCTCGACGCAGTCGGTCTGCTGCGTCCGGCGCAGGTTCGGGACGGCACCCTCCGGCAGCACGGTGACGAGCGGCGCGGAGGCATATGCGGTCACGAGCTTGGCCCGCGCCGCCTCGGCGTCGATCCCGCGCAGATACGAGGTGGTGACGATGCCGCGCCGTAGCGGCAGCAGATGGGGCACGAAGGTGGGCGTGAAGCCGAGGAACTGAGCCATCTCGGGGACGTGCTGGTGGACGCCGATCTTGTAGGGCACGACGGTCTCGAGCACCGCGCCGGCGTGTAGGGCGGGGTTGAGGCCACGGCCCGCGCCGGTCATGCCCGACTTACCGTCGACGACGACCGTCGCCGGATCGAGATCGCCTTTGAGCGGAGCGAGCGAGAGCAGAGTCGCCGTTACGTAGCAGCCGGGGCTGGCGATCAGCTTGCCCGTCGGCGGCGCCAGTTCGGGGAGCGCGAAGCACCAACTCTCGAGCGACTCGGGCTTGGGATGGACGAAGCCGTACCAGCGCTCGTAGGCGGAAGCGTCCTTGAGCCGGTGCGCGCCGGAGAGGTCGACTACCACCGTGTCCTCGGGGGGCTCGATCGCGGCCGCCCGCTCGTTTTCCATGCAAACGAAGATCAGCTCGGCGCCGCTCGCCAGCGCCCGCTCGTTCGTGACCAGCTCGAACTCGGCGATCGCGCTACCCGCGATGCGCGGGTCGAGCACGCTGGCCGGCTTGCCGGCGAATGTGTTGGAGCCGAGCGCGACGAGCTCCAACTCCGGATGCGAGAGAACGCGGTCGAGCGTCTCCTGACCGGTGTACCCGGCCGTACCGATGATCGCTGTCGAAACCATTCGCGTATTATGCAGTTTTTCGCGTATCATGCAAACTCCTATGCGGAAAGCGGCTCTTGTCCGTGAAGGGAACCGTCTGAGAAGATCGTGCCGGCGACCGCCATTGCAGCTGCGAAGAGGTCGATATCGATCCTAGCTACGCCGCCCGAGTACTCGTTTGCAGTTATCTGCGGGCCGGCGACGCGGTCGATTCGATCCACGGCTTTCGTCATCAGTCCTCGGCCCGCGAACACTGCGAGTAGAGATTTGGGCGGCTTTCCGGAGAAAGACACCTCTTCCGGGGGAGCAAAATGCCCCTATATCGGGACACTCACTCGCGGTGATTCGACCGACAGAAGACTTGATGGCGCGCTTCCATCGTTTTTGCGGGCGGGGCGGTCTGCGGGTGATTCTTCTGACCGGCGCCTTGGCCTGCCTCGGCGTTCTCTATACCACGACCGCCGGCGCCGGCTCTCGTTCGTTCTATTCGTCCTCCCGAACGGCTCACAGCTCTCCGTCCGCCGAGCGGATCGTTCGCTTCGCTCCGGACACCCCGGCCGCCGAGATGCAAAAGATCGTCACGGACGCGGGCGGAGACGTGGCCGCGGTGATGCCCGAGATCTCCGCCGTCTCGGTTCTCACGGACAGTGCCGCTTTCACCTCCAAAGTCGAGACGAACCCCAAGGTGAACGCCGTCTTCGTCGATCGCTACATCTCCTGGGGATCGTCGGACAACCGTCTTGTCGGCGCCGGCGCTCCCAGTCCCTTCCTGCCGAGCGGCAAGAGTCGCTTCTCATTCCCCGACCCGCTACACGACGCGGCAGCTCCGAACGCCGAGGGAATCGTCCAGTGGGACGACAACCGCATGAACGTTCCGACCGCTTGGAGAAGGACGACCGGCGACAGGTCGATCGTCGTAGCCGTGCTCGACACCGGCGTCCAGGGAAATACGAAGGAGCTGCGTCCGAACTTCGATTCGAGGACGTCCGAGAACAGGCTCGACTGCAAGTCGATCATCCGTGACTACGGGCGCGGTTTCCTCAAAGACAACGGAATTCTCGACGAATGCCGCAACGGTGACCCCGACGGACACGGAACCTGGGTTGCCAGCCGCATCGGCGCGGCAGCCAATGGATTCGGTTCGAACGGAGTAGCGCCGAACGTGACGATTCGTAGCTACAAGGTTCTCGCCGGCGATTTCGGTGGGTTGACGAGCTGGATCGTCCAGGGCATGGTCGATGCTTGCCACGATCGAGCCGACATCGTCAACATGTCGATCGAGGGCTACGACGATCCGACCTACGAGGCCGACGCCCAGGACTATCTGTTCTGGGCCGACGCGGTCAACTACTGTCGCTCGCGTGGAACCGCGATCGTCGCCGCGGCCGGTAACGAGCACGTTCGGCTCAACACCGCCAACCTCGTAGTCGCAGGCCGCACGTTCCTCGGCGCTGGCCAGGTCGACAGCGGCCCGGACGGCATCGGGACCGTCTACCCCGGCGACTCGCTCGAGCCGTACGTCACCGACCTGCGCGGGATGCTGCTGGTACCGGGCGGCGTTCCGGGCGTGATCGCCGTTTCGGCGACGGCAAACGAAGTCGTTGACGCACCCGATGCCGATCGTTCCGTACGCTGGCCGAGGAAACTCGTCGGCGCCCGCGACCAGCTCACGTACTACTCGAACTACGGCTCGCGCATCGATCTCGCGGCGCCGGGCGGAGCGCGCCGGTTCAACATCGCGCTCTTCGACGGTGGGCTGGCCGACGTGCTGTCGGGCGGATACGGCACCTTCTCGGCCGTCGACCCGAGCTCTGCTTACTGCACCGATCCGGAGCTTTCGGCGTCGTACAACTCCGACTGCTTCTCGATCGGCGGGCAAGGCTTCGCCTGGTCGCAAGGAACCTCGATGTCTGCTCCCAACGTCGCCGGCGTCGCCGTCCTTGCTCTCGCGGCGAACCACCGCCTGTGGCACAACCCCGACGCGCTGCTGGCTCGCCTGAAGCAGACCGCAAACCGCGGGGTCACGAACTACACGGGCCCGAACGACCCGGGAAACAAGACCGCCGCGATCGACGGCACGCCCTGCGACACGGGTTACTGCCACCTCGACTTCAAGCATCCCATCTCGTCCGGGGATGCCTACGGAGCTGGCATCGTCAACGCCGGCGCCGCCGTTTCCTAGAGTCTCCGGCTAGTCACCGGCCGCGACGGGGGTGGCCTCCTCCTGGCTGGCTTCCTGCCCGGATCCCTCGTGCTCTTCCTCCAGTCGTGCCACGTTCGCCTTGGGATGCACGCGTCGGAACTCGGATACGGTCGTCTCCCAGCTGTCGAGCAGCGCGCGGGCGCGGGCCGAGCCGGTGAGCGCGAGATGTTCCTCGAGCAGGGCGCGGAGGTTGGCGGAGGCTGCCTCGGTCAGCGGCTCGGCGATGACCAGGTCGGAATTCAGGCGCGTCTCCAGGTGCCCGTCGGGGTCATAGACGAACGCCTGGCCGCCGCTCATGCCGGCGCCGACGTTGCGGCCGAACTCACCCAGAATGACCACTGTCCCGGAGGTCATGTACTCGCAGGCGTGCTCACCTGTCCCCTCGACGACGGCGACCGTGCCGGAGTTGCGAACCGCGAAGCGCTCGCCGACGCGCCCCGCAATGAAGAGGCGCCCGCCGGTGGCGCCGTAGAGCAAGGTGTTTCCGGCCAAGGTCGGATGGCCGACCACCTCGGCACCGGGGCGGATGGCGATCGTACCGCCGTTCATGCCCTTGCCTACGTAGTCGTTGGCGGCGCCGGTTAGCTCGAAGGTGATGCCGTCGGCCAGGTAGGCGCCGAAACTCTGCCCGGCCGAGCCGCGGAAGCGAATTCGTACGGAGCCGGGCGGCGCAGCGAAGCCGAAGCGCTCGCCGACGTCACCGCCGAGCCGCGCACCCACCGTACGATCGCTGTTCCGAATCTCGTACTCGAGCTCGAGTGAGACCTTCCGCTCGAGGATCTCGGCCGCGTCGGCGGAGATTTGGTCGCCCAGATCTCCGCCCACTGCGTCGATCGGCAGCTCGCCGTTATAGCGGAACGGACCCTCGTCCTCGCGTACCAGTAGCGGCGAGAGATCGAGCAGGTCCTTGCGTGGGTTGCCGGTCTTTCTCTGGCGCAGCAGGTCGGCGCGACCGATCGCCTCGTCCAGCGAACGCAGCCCGAGCGAGGCCAGCAGGCGCCGCACCTCCTCGGCCACGAAGAGCAGATAGCCGGCGACCTTCTCGGGAGTTCCAGTGAATCGGGCGCGCAGCTCTGGCCTCTGTGTGGCGACGCCGACCGGGCAGGTGTCGAGGTGGCAGGCGCGCACCATCAGGCAACCCTCGGCCAGGAGCAGCGCGGTGCCGAAGGCGAACTCGTCGGCGCCGAGGAGCGCCGCGACGACCACATCGCGCCCGGTCTTGAAGCCACCGTCCACGCGCACGCGCACGCGACCGCGCAGTCCTTCGGAGACGAGCGCTTGCTGCGTCTCGGCCAGGCCGAGCTCCCAGGGCGCGCCGGCGTTCTTGATCGAGGAGAGCGGGCTGGCGCCGGTGCCGCCGTCGCAACCGGCGATGTGAACGACGTTTGCGAGCGCCTTGACCACGCCGGCGGCGACGATGCCCACGCCCGCCTCGGCGACCAGCTTGACGGAGACCGCTGCGCTCGGGTTCGCCTGCTTGAGGTCGAAGATCAGCTGGGCGAGGTCTTCGATCGAGTAGATGTCGTGGTGCGGAGGCGGCGAGATCAGCGCTATCCCCGGCTCGGTGTGACGCAGCCTGGCGATCTCGGGCGAGACCTTGTGACCGGGCAGCTGACCGCCCTCGCCGGGCTTGGCGCCCTGCGCGATCTTGATCTGCAGCTCCTCACCAGAGCGCAGGTAGGGCGGAGTCACGCCGAAGCGGCCCGAGGCGACCTGCTTGATGGTCGAGTTCCTGGGCGTCTTGTAGCGCTCGAGCGCCTCGCCGCCCTCGCCCGAGTTGGAGCGACCCCCGATCATGCTCAGGGCAGCCGCGATCGTCTCGTGCGCCTCGGCCGAGAGGGCTCCCTGGCTCATGGCGCCCGACGAGAACCGCTTGGCGATCTCGGAGGCCGGCTCGACCTCCTCGAGTGGAACCTGTGAGCCGGCCGGGACGAGCTCGAGGAGATCGCGCAGCTCTAGAGCCTCGCGCTCGTTCACGAGCTTGGCGAACTTCTCGTACACCTCCCAGCGCCCGTTGCTGACGGCCTGACGCAGGAGAGCGCCCGGCCCGTCCGCGCCTTGCCCGTCAGAGCCCGCGATGCTTTCGCGCAGGGCGCTGATCACCGCGCCGGTGGTGGCGTGCTGCTCACCGTTCATGCGCCACTTGACGTTGCCGGGGTTATCGACCTCGGGCTTGCGTCCGAAGGCATCGTCGATGTGCTCCCAGGCGTCGGCCTCCAGCTCGCTGAAGCCGGCGCCGCCAACCGCCGAGGCGGTGTTGGCGAAGGCGGCCTTCATGATTTCGTCGGCCAGCCCGACCGCCTCGAAGATCTCGGCGCCGCAGTAGCTTGCCACGTCCGAGATGCCCATCTTGGACATGATCTTGAGCACGCCGTCCTCGGTCGCCGTGCGGAAGCGCTCCTGGGCGGTCACCGCGTCGGGGTGGCCCTCGACCTTTCCCTCGGCGCAGAGAGAGGCGATCGTCTCGAGCGCGAGGCGCGGGCAGATCGCCTCGCCGCCGTAGCCGAGCAGAGTGGCGAAGTGGTGCGTCTCGCGCGGCTCGTCACTTTCGACCAGGATCGAGCAGCGCGACCGCAGCTCGGCCCGCACCAGCTCCTGGTGAGCGATGCCGACGGCGAGCAGGATCGGAATAGGCGCCCGCTCGGCAGAGATGCCGGTGTCGCTGATCACGAGCAGCTGCTCGCCCTTGCGGGCGGCTTCGCAGGCCTCGGCGGCGAGCCGCTTGCAGGCGGCCTCCAGCCCCTCTTCCTTCGTGAAGGTGGCGTCGAGACGCGTGCATTCGAGCGCGGCCAAACCGTCGGGATACAGGAAGAAGCTGTCCAGCTCGATCAGGCGCGTCACCTCGGGCCCCTCGGTGAGGAGCGGGGCGCGCGCGCCGAGACGGGTCTTGAGGCTGAACACGATGCGCTCGCGCAACGAGTCGATCGGCGGGTTGGTGACCTGGGCGAAGCGCTGCTTGAAGTACATCGGAAGCGGGCGGGCGCGGTTCGCCAGCGGAGTAATTGCGGCATCGTCTCCCATCGAGGAGGTCGGCTCGTGGCCGCTGGCGGCCATCGGACGCAGGATGATGTCCAGATCCTCGCGGGTGAAGCCGAAGGTCGCTTGGCGCAGAGTCAGGCTCTCGGGCGGGCAAGCCAGACGGCTCGCCGATGGAGGCTGTCTTGATTCCTTCGCGCAGCCAGGCTCCGTAGGGTGCGCGCGAAGCCAGCTCGCTCTTCAGCTCTTCGTTCGAGAGCAACCCGCCGCGGGCAGAATCGACCGCAATCATCTGGCCGGGCCCCAGCTTCCCGTACTCGACCGTCACTCCCTCGGGAATATCCACGAGCCCGATCTCGGAGGCACAGACAACGAGCCCGTCCGAAGCCGCCAGGTAGCGAAGCGGACGAAGCCCGTTTCGGTCGAGCCTGGCACCGATGATCTTGCCGTCGGTGAAGATGATGCCGGCCGGCCCGTCCCAGGGCTCGATCAAGCAGGAGTGATAGCGGTAGAAGTCGCGTACCGCTTCGTCCATTTCAGAGTGTGCCTCCCAGGCCTCGGGTACGAGCATCGCCAGTGCGTGGCGCACGTCGCGCCCGCCGCGCACGAGTAGCTCGAGCGCGTTGTCGAGCGTGCGCGAGTCGGCGGTCGGGTCTTCGATCGCGGGGTACAGAGCGGCGTCGTTCGCGGAACCGAGATGGTGCTCGCGCGCGTGCATCCAGTTGACGTTTCCGGCCAAGGCGTTGATCTCGCCGTTGTGACAGATCAGGCGGAAGGGCTGGGCGCGCTCCCAGGTCGGAGTGGTGTTGGTGGCGAAGCGCTGGTGGAAGATGCCGAACGGGATCTCCAGCTCCGGATCGGCGAGGTCGGGATAGAAGCCCGCTAGTTGATCGGCCGCGCAGAGCGCCTTGTAGGTCACGGTGCGGAAGGAGAGCGAAGCGACGTAGAGGCCGGCCCGCTCGCGCTCGATGCGCTTGCGTGCCCGCAGCGCCGCCAGCTCGACCTCGTCGTCGTCGAGCCCCTTGGGCGGAGCGAGCTGGGCCTGCATGATCTTCGGCTGCGTTCGCCGTGCCCGCTCGCCGAGGCGAGCGGGATCGACCGGAACCTCACGCCAACCGGCGAAGCCGATCTCCTCCGCCGCGCAGGCCCGCTCGACGAGCTCGAGATCGCCTTCCTCGCGCGCGAAGACCATTGCCAGGCCACCTTCCGGGGCCAGGTGCGGCGTGAGCGGCAGAAGGACGCCGGCGCCATCGCCGGTGAGACGGTCGGAGTTGATCGCGCCGCGGTGCTTGACGCGATGGAGCGCCGAGAGAATCAGATCGAGGACGCGGCGCGAGGGCTGCCCATGAACGTCGGCGATGAACCCGATTCCACAGGCGTCGTGTTCCCTTGTCGAATTGTTCAGCTCGTACAGCGATTGCGTTGCCACGTATGGTTCCCTTCGCTCACTGGCACGTTCCCTAAATCCGGGGTATGACTAACCCCGGCCTGTCGCCTCTCGGTGTATTAGCTAGTCGGCGCGGAGACGAAAGACGCCGGCTAGCGTGTTGCAGCAGCGCGCTTAGCCGAGGCCAGAGGAGCAGAACGAATGGAGACAGCCGTCTCCCCAGAAGTGAACAGTGTCATTGCTGCGCTTGCCATCGGTATCAAGACTGTACCTGTTGAAGCGACCCCGGATCAAACGTGGAACCAGGCAGCGCGGGTCGGGGAATCCGCTGAGGAGTTGGGAGCTCGCAGCACGGTCCTCTCGACCCCGTCCTGTAAATCGACCAGAATCAGAGCATCATGGCGATCGCGGATCTCGATCAAGAGCGAATCGGCGAGCTGCGCGGCTTTCTACAGGGCTACGCGAAGCTTCACCAGGCGCTCACGATCTCGCGCTACGAGCACGACGTGGTAGTGATCCCGATCGAGGGCGAGGTGGAAGAGACGCTGCAGAACCACTTCGACTCGCTCGGCAAGAAGTTGAAGCCGCCGGTCAAGCACTGGGAGATGAAGCTGGAGCAGCTGAAGCCCTGGGAGCAGCCGGCGGAAGAGTTGTTCAGTCGTTGGCTGCTCGCCGACGACGAGCTGCGCCAGTTCTATCGCACGAGGCGGGAGAACGATCCGCGGCCGGGCGAGCTACACGTCGGCACGAACGACATCGCTCGCGCCTTCCGTGAGCAGCTCGAAGCGGTGCTCGGGAAAGGCAAGAAGACGGTCTGGGAGGTTTCGGTGCACGCGCTCGTCGGCGCGACCGACCGCTACCTGGCGACGCTCGACGACCACCTCGCCTTCGAGCTCGGCGACGGGTTGCTGCTGATCAGCTTCACGATGATGAAGTAGCCGTCGCCGTCTCGGCGCTTGACAGACTCAGGTCGCCTTCGCCACACTAGAAGTACTGTCATGAAGGTCGACTACGCATCCAGTCAGTTCTCTCGCGACCTGCGCGTGCTCGTCGGCCTACTTGCGATTACCGTCGTTACGGTCACGGTTCCCCGCTAGGGGAACGTACTTTTCACAAGCGCTGAGGCGCCCACACAGACCGGACTAATGCCACAGGTGCGTCCACAGACGGCCTGGGCGACGAGACGAAACGGCGGCGATGAAAATCAAATCTGACAATCCGATTGCAGCAAGCTCGAGCGCCGCGACAGCGGTGCGCTACCGGGCTGTAGGCGAAGATCCGCGCAGAAGGGTGCGGGCAGCCGATATGGTCAAGGCGGGAATCGCTGCGACCGCGCGCGAATCCAGTGAAATCCACACCGGGCGGCCAATCGCTCGGCGGGGCAACGATCTTTCCACGGAGGAAATCTGATGACCAGGATGACAGGAGCCGACGCCATTATTCGCTCGCTGGAGGCCGAGGGCGTCGACGTCTGCTTCGGAATCCCGGGCGGCATGATCATCGACACCTACGACGCCCTCTACCGAGCCATTGCGAGCGGAAGCAAGCTGCGCCACGTGCTGGCGCGGCACGAGCAGGGCGCCGGCCACATGGCCGAGGGCTACGCACGCGCCAGCGGCAAGGTCGGCGTGGCCATCGCCACCTCGGGCCCCGGCGCGACGAACCTCGTGACGCCGATCGCCGACGCCTGGATGGACTCCACACCGCTCGTTTGCATCACCGGCCAGGTGCCGTCGACCAAGATCGGCACCGATGCCTTCCAGGAGACGAACGCGACCGGGATCACGCTGCCGATCGTCAAGCACTCCTGGCTGGTGCAGAAGGCCGAGCGAAATCCCGGCGACGATCAAGGCCGCCTTCCACGTCGCGCAGACGGGCCGCTTCGGGCCGGTACTGGTCGACATCACCAAGGACGCGCAGCTCGCCGAGCTCGACTTCAAGTATCCGGACCAGGTCGATCTCCCCGGCTGGAACCCGCCCACCAAGGTGAACCATCGCCAGATCGCGGCCGCGGCCAAGGCGATTCTCGAAGCCGACAAACCGGTCTTCTACGTGGGTGGCGGCGTCATCAACGGCGACGCCTGCGCCGAGCTGCTCGAGCTGGCCGAGCTGACCAACATTCCGGTGGTCGCGACGCTCACGGCCAAGGGCGGCTTCCCCGACTCGCACCGGCTGATGGCCGGGCATCCGGGCATGCACGGAACGAAGTACGGCAACCTAGCGCTCAACCGCGCCGAGCTGGTGATCGCCGTCGGCACCCGCTTCGACGATCGTGTGACCGGGAACGTGGCCGCCTTCGCGCCCAACGCCAAGGTGGTGCACTTCGAGGTCGACGCGGCCGAGATCGGCAAGATCCGCGAGGCCCAGATCCCCATCTGCGCACCGCTCAAGCCGGCTCTGGCCCAGCTGATCAAGGAGATCCGCAAGGAGATCCCGGAGGGACGGGAGGGCCCGACCGACTGGCTCAACCGCATCGAGGAGTGGAAGCAGGAGTTCCCGCTGCGCTACGAGCTCGGCGACGAGATCAAGCCGCAGCAGGTGCTCGAAGCGGTGCGCGACCTGGTCGGCGCGCGGGACGACATCGTCTTCACTACCGGAGTGGGCCAGCACCAGATGTGGGCGATGCAGTACCTCGTCTGCGACCAGCCGCGCTCGTTCATCACCTCGGGCGGGCTCGGGACGATGGGCTACGGCGTGCCCGCGGCCGTCGGCGCCAAGGCCGCCCGCCCCGACGCCACGGTGATCTGCATCGACGGCGACGGCTGCTTCCAGATGACCGCGAAGGAGCTGACCACCGCCGCGATGTTCAACCTGCCGATCATCGTCGTGCTCGTGCGCAACGGCTCTCTGGGCATGGTGCGACAGTGGCAGGAGATGTTCTACGGCGAGCGCTTCTCCGAGACCGATCTGAGCGGGCCGATCCCGGACTACGCCAAGATGGCCGAGGCCTTCGGCGCCGCTGCCATCACCGTCACCGCCGGCGCCGAGCTGGCGACCGCGCTCGAGCAGGCGATCGCGATGAACGCCGCCGGCAAGTCGGTGCTGGTGGACGTGCTCTGCAACGAAGAGGAGAAGGTGTTCCCGATGATCCCGGCCGGCGCTTCGGCAGCTGACATCATCGAGTACGGCAGCCACGAGAAGGTGAAGGAGATGGAGGCGAGATGAAGCACACACTCTCGGTGCTCGTCGAGGACAAGCCGGGCGCGCTTTCGCGCATCTCGAATCTGTTCGCACGACGTGGCTACAACATCGAGTCGCTGGCCGTCGGTCACACCGAGCGTGACGGCGTCTCGCGCATCACGCTCAGGGTCGACTGCGCCGAGCACTCGCTCGAGCAGATCACCAAGCAGATCCACAAGCTCGTGGACGTGCTCAGGATCACCGAGCTCACGCCCGACGACTCGGTCGAGCGCGAGATCGCGCTGTTCACCGTCGCCGCGTCACCCGAGGCGCGCAGCGAGCTGATGGCCTTCGCCGATCACTACGGCGCCCGCGTCTCCGATCTCGGGCCGCAGGAGATCGTCTTCGAGATCGTCGGTCATCCCGAGGATCTCGACTCCTTCGAGGAGCTGGTGCGGCCGTACGGAATCAAGGAGATGGTGCGCACCGGTCGCATCGGTCTCAGCCGGGCCGTAAGACGCCAATAATCCCTACTACAGAACTGCAAGCAGAGAAAGGAACTCCCGTCATGGCGACAATCCACCGCGAAGGCGATCTATCCCTCCTCTCCGGGAAAGTCGCCATCATCGGCTACGGCAGCCAGGGCCATGCGCACGCGCAGAACCTTCGCGACTCGGGCATCGAGGTCGAGGTGGCGGAGGCGGCCGGCAGCCCCAACTGGGAGAAAGCGGCCGAGGCCGGATTCGCGGTCAAGTCCGCCGCGGAGGCCGTCCGCGGCGCGGCCTTCGTGATGATCCTGCTGCCCGATCACATCCAGCGCAAGGTCTACGCGGCCGAGATCGAGCCCAACCTCGAGCCCGATGCGACGATCATGTTCGCGCACGGCTTCAACATCCACTTCGGCTACATCAAGCCTCCGGCCGGTCACGACGTGATCATGGTCGCCCCCAAGGCGCCCGGCCACCGCGTGCGCGAGCAGTACGAGGCCGGCGCCGGCGTGCCCTCGCTGGTCGCGGTTCAGCAAGACGCTTCGGGTAAAGCTCTGGCCAAGGCGCTCGCCTACGGGGCCGGCATCGGCAGCGCCCGCGTCGGCCTGCTCGAGACGACCTTCGCCGAGGAGACCGAGTCGGATCTCTTCGGTGAGCAGGCGGTTCTCTGCGGCGGCGCCACCCGGCTGATGCAGGCTGGGTTCGAGACGCTGGTCGAGGCCGGTTACCAGCCCGAGATCGCTTACTACGAGTGCATCCACGAGCTCAAGTTGATCGTCGATCTGATCTACCAGGGCGGCTTCGAGTACATGCGCTACTCGATCTCGGACGTTGCCGAATACGGTGACCTCACGCGCGGCCCGCGCATCATCGACGCGGGCGTGAAGGCGCGCATGAAGGAGATCCTCGCTGAGATCCAGAGCGGCGCGTTCGCCAAGGAGCTGATCGCCGAGGAAGAGGCCGGACGGCCGAACTTCCTCAAGCTGCGTGAAGAGGCGGCCAAGCATCCGGTGGAGAAGGTCGGCAAGGAGCTGCGCTCGCTGGCCGGCCGCGAAGGCCTGATGGGCGCTGGTTCTGATGGCGCCCGTTGACGTTCCCGTCGCCCTGCTCGGTTACGGGACCGTCGGGGCGGCAGTCAACCGCTTTCTGCACGAGAACGCCGATGACATCGAGCGCGCGACCGGGCACCGCCTGCGGGTCGTCCGGGCGCTCGTCCGCGATCTGAACAAGCAGCGGGACTTCCCGGCGGCGCCGGGCATGCTCACGACCGACTTCGCCGAGATCGCCGACGATCCCGAGATTTCGGTCGTCGCCGAGGTGATGGGCGGAATCGATCCCACCTACGACTACATCCTGCGCCTGCTGCGCAACTCCAAGCCGGTCGTGACCGCGAACAAGCAACTGCTCGCGCAACGCGGCGACGAGCTGTTCGCGGCCGCCCAGGAGGGAGGCGTGCAGCTGCGCTTCGAGGCCTCGGTCTGCGCCGCGATCCCGGTGATCAAGGTGCTGCGCGAGTCGCTTGGTGGTAACCAACGTGCATCGCATCCTCGGCATCGTCAACGGCACCACCAACTACATCCTCACCCAGATGGAGCTGGGCGCAGAGTACGAGGAGGCCCTCGCCGAGGCCAAGCGTCAGGGCTACGCGGAGATGGATCCGACCGAGGACGTCTCGGGCGCCGACGCTGCCGCCAAGATGGCGATTCTGGCCACGGTGGCTTTCGGCTCGCGGGTGACGCTCGACGACGTGACCTTCGAAGGAGTCGAGCGGATCACCTCGGCTCATGTCGGCGCGGCCAAGCAGATGGACATGGTCGTTCGCCTCGTCGGGCGGGCGACCCTGGTCGAAAGCGGCTACGACGTTCGCGTATCGCCGGCGCTCGTCGACCGCGCTCACCCGCTGGCCTCGGTCGAGGGTGCGTTCAACGCGGTCATGCTCCAGGGCGACGCGATTCGCGAGATCACGCTCGAGGGGCCCGGCGCAGGCGGAATCGAGACCGCCTCGGCGGTGATCGCCGACATGGTCTCGATCATCGGTACCAGGGGCACCGGCTTTCTCCACAACGATGCCTCCTGGCGCAAGATCGACCGGCTTCCGGCCGGTGAGCTGCGCTCGCCCTTCTACCTGCAGATCTCGGTGGACGACCGCCCCGGCGTGCTGGCGCGCGTCGCCGAGCGCCTTGCGGCTCACGGAGTATCGGTCGCACGCCTCATCCAGTCGCAAATCGACGGCGGGGCCATCCTGCACGTGATCTCGCACGAGGCGACCTATGGAGCTGTCGATGCCGCCCTCGCCGAGATTGGCGCCCTGCCGGAGAGTCGTGAGATTGCCGCGGCCTTCCCGGTGATCTCGCAACGCGGGATCTCCGAGCTCGGGTGGGCCTGATGGAGCCCTGCTGCCCGCGTGCCGCCGGCTCTCACTCGATCGCGAGCGTCCTGAGGTGAGCGTCAAGGTTCGAGCCGCGGCAACCAGCGCCAATCTCGGCCCGGGCTTCGACTGCGCCGGAGTGGCCCTCGATCTCTGGAACGAGCTCGAGGTGAGCGAGGCGGACGGCGCCGTCGTCGAGGTCGAGGGAGAGGGCGTCTCCGAGACGCCGAGAGACGGCAATCACCTCGGCCTGCGCGCTTTTTCGTTGATCGGCAGTACCGAGGGAAAGCGCTTTCGCTTCGTCAATCGAATCCCGTTCGCACGCGGGCTCGGCTCCAGCTCGGCCACGATCGCACTCGGGCTGGTCGCCGCCTGCCTCCTGGAAGGAGCGGAGCCCGATCCGGCCGAATTGCTGCCGCTCGCGGCCCGGCTCGAGCCGCACGCCGACAACATCGCCGCCTGTCTCTACGGCGGCGTCACACTGGCCTGGGAAGAGGAGGGGCTCTGGCGCTGCCGCCGGATCGCCGACTCGCTTCCACTCGACCTGATCGCCGTCGTTCCCGAAGCAAAGCGTCGAGACGATCACAGCCAGGGCGGGCTTGCCGGCCGAAGTGCTCCACGCCGACGCGGCCTTCTCGAGCGGGCGCGCAGCTCTGCTCGGCGCGTCGCTCGCAACCGGCGATGCGCAGCTTCTCGCCGCTGCCTTCCACGACCGCTTGCACGAGCCCTATCGCTCGGCCGCCGCGCCGTTACTCGGTCAACTTCAGGAAAAGCCGGCCCGTGGATCGGTCGGCGTGACGCTTTCGGGCTCGGGCCCGACGATCATCGTCTGGGCCCGGCACGAGGAGTCGCGGGCCTGCGCCGAGGAGCTCGCGGCGCGATTCCCCGACTGCAAGGTGCGTGCGCTCGCGGTCGCCACCGCCGGAGCTGGCCCTTTCTGACCGACCCTAGCGCCGCTCCCAAGCGCTTCGAAGGGGTTACCATCCCCAGCATGAGCTCGACCGCTTACGGCCGTCCGTCCGATCCAGCCAAGAGGCGCAGCGGGATCCTCACCGACGGCGCCGACCGCGCGCCGGCGCGCTCCTACTTCAAGGCGATCGGCTTCACCGATGACGACCTCGCCAAGCCGCTGGTGGGCATCGCTTCGACCTGGATCGAGACGATGCCCTGCAACTACAACCAGCGCGAGCTGGCCGAGCACGTGCGCCAAGGCATCCGCGCCGCCGGCGGCATGCCGGTCGAGTTCAACACCATCGCCGTCTCGGACGGGGTCACGATGGGCACGCCGGGCATGCGCGGCTCGCTCGTCTCGCGCGAAGTGATCGCCGATTCGATCGAGCTCGCCGCCTACAGCCACATGTTCGACGGGCTGGTCTGCCTGGTCGGCTGCGACAAGACGATTCCGGCGGCGGTGATGGCGCTTCTCCGGCTCGACATTCCCGGGCTGGTGCTCTACAACGGCTCGATCGCGCCCGGCAAATGGCGCGGCAAGGACGTGACCATCCAGGACGTGTTCGAGGCGGTCGGAAAGCACGCCGTCGGCAAGATGACAGACGACGACCTACACGAGCTGGAGACCCTGGCCTGCCCCGGAGCGGGCGCCTGCGGCGGTCAGTTCACCGCCAACACGATGTCGATGGCGCTCGACTTCCTCGGCATCAGCCCGGCCGGGCTGAACGAGGTGCCGGCAACGGATCGAGGCAAGGATGCAGCCGCGCACAAGGCCGGCGAGCTCGTGATGAGGCTGGTGCGCGAGAACGTCACTCCCAGGCAGATCGTGACCCGCGAGTCGATCGAGAACGCGATCACCTCGGTCGCCGCCAGCGGCGGCTCCACCAACGGCGTCCTGCATCTGCTCGCCATCGCCCGCGAGGCTGGAGTTCCGCTCGAGATCGACGATTTCGAGCAGATCGCGGCGCGGACGCCGGTGATCGCCAGCCTCACTCCGGGCGGACACTACGTCGCGACCGATCTCTTCGCCGCGGGTGGCTGTGCTCTGGTCGCGCGCGAGCTCGCCAAGCGCGATCTCCTGCACCTGAATGCGCGCAACGTCGACGGCCGGACGCTGGCCGAGATCGCCTTCGCCGCCGGCGAATCGGAGGGGCAGAAGGTCGTCTCGACCGGCGATGAGCCGTTTCAGAAGCGCGGCGGCTTCGCCATCCTGCGCGGCAACCTCGCGCCGGAGGGCTGCGTCGTCAAGCTTGCCGGTCACGAGCGCACCTTCCATCGTGGCCCGGCACGGGTTTTCGACTCTGAGGAGGAGTGCTTCGCCGCCGTCAAGGCGGGCAAGGTCGCTGCCGGCGACGTGGTGGTGATCCGCTACGAGGGCCCGGCCGGCGGGCCCGGGATGCGCGAGATGCTCGCGGTCACGGCGGCCATCGCCGGCGAGGGCCTGGACGACTCGGTGGCGCTGATCACCGACGGTCGCTTCTCCGGCGCAACGCACGGTTTCATGGCCGCTCACGTCTCGCCGGAAGCAGCCCGCCGCGGGCCGATCGCGGCCATTCGCGAAGACGACGAGATCGTTCTCGACCTCGAGGCGCACGAGCTGAGAGTCGAGCTCTCCGATGCCGAGATCGAGACCCGCCTGGCGGACTGGAAGGCGCCCGAGCCGCGCTACACGAGTGGCGTCTTCGCCAAGTACGCGGCGCTGGTGAGCTCGGCCTCCGAAGGCGCAATCACTCGTCCTCCCGACTGAGCCGCGTCCGCGCGAAATTACCTTCAAGCTTCGGCGCCTGCAAGCCGAAAAGAAAGTGACGGCCTATGCAGTCACTCGGCTCTGCACGCTTATCCTGGCGGTCGGATAAGGGATCCAAACCTTTCCGGCGACCTGCACGATGCCGCCAGAGCGGCATCCGATTCCGGCGCGCGAAGAACGGCAAGACGAGCAAGAAAAGCAACAGGAGCGAGGAGGAGGAGGCTCCGGCACCGCCTCCGCCTGCGGTCGAGTCACCCCCGCCCATGAGCACACCCCCAAGCACAAACGGCTCTTTCTCGCGGGCGACGCTCGACCAGATGCCGGCGATGCTCTGGGCGATCGACGGTCAGCTTCGCTTTACGAGCTGCCGCGGCGGAGCGCTGGCCGATCTGGGTCTCGCCCCCGACAGTCTCGTCGGTATGAACCTGTTCGAGTTCTTCCAGACCGAAGACACGGCCTTCGCGCCGATCGCCGCGACCATCCGCGCCCTGCGCGGCGAAATCCTGAGCTACGAGCTCGACTGGGGAACGCACGTCTATCGCGTCCGTGTCGGGCCGGACAAGAACGACCGCGGCGAGATCGGCGGCGCGATCGCGGTCGTGTTCGACATCAGCGACGTTCGTCGCGAGGAAGCGCAGCTGCTGAACGAAGGCGAGATCCTGCGCAAGATCGCCGAGAACATGCCCGACGCGGTCGTGCTCGTGGATGGCGAGGGTCGCTTTCTCTACGCGTCGCCCTCCTGCACCGACGAGTTGGGATACGAGTTCCAGTCGCTGGCCGGCGTCAACTTCCTCTCTCTGATCGAGCCCGATGATCTGGCCGTCGCTCAGGACGCGATCGGCGACGTCTATCGCGGCGACTCCTATCCCTTCGCGGTGCGGATGAAGCGCGCCGACGGAAGCTGGGCTCTGATGGAGACGATGGCGACCGCCGTGACCACCGCCGAGGGTACTCGGCTGCTGCTCGTCAGCATGCGCGACGTCAGCGAGGAAAAGCGCTCCGGCGAGTACGTCCATCTGAACCGGCGAATGGCCGAGTTCCGACACAAGGCGCAGGAGACGGCCGAGAATCTACGCGCGCTCCTGGTCACGATCGAGAGCGGCGAAACCCCCGCGGTCGCCGAGGTGCAGGCCGTGCAGGCGCTCACGGGTGTGCCGGAGCAGCAGGCGGCTCAGCCGCCGATAAGTGAGCCCGAGCCGCCCGAGACCGCCGGCTGAACCCCTTCGAGCTGATCGCGCTGCGCGGTTGGCAGAGGCGGTGCCGTCGGCGCTAGGCTTAAGGCTCGATGGGTTACACAGTCTGCGAGAAGATTCTGCTCGCCCACTCCGACGCCGATCACGTCGAGCCGGGTCAGGTCGTCATGGTCCGCTGCGACGTGGTGCTGGCCAACGACGTGACGGGCCCGGTCGCCTTCCGGCAGATGGAGCAGATGGGAACCGACGAGGTCTTCGACCGCTTGAAGGTCGTGATGGTCGCCGATCACTTCGCGCCGGCCAAGGACGCGCGCTCGGCGATTCTGATCAAACGCCTGAAGGAGTGGTCGCTGGCGCACGGAGTCGCCTTCTACGACCAGGGCCGCGGCGGCATCGAGCACAATCTGACTGATCCAGGAGGGCTGGGTCGTGCCCGGATCGCTGATCGTCGGCGGCGACTCGCACACCTGCACGCACGGCGCGCTCGGCGCCTTCTCGTCGGGGCTGGGCTCCACCGACATCGCCTACTGCATCGCCTTCGGAGAGTTCTGGGAGGCGGTGCCGGGAACGATGCAGGTGACACTGAAGGGCGAGAAAAACCGCTTCGTCACCGGCAAGGACGTGATCCTGGCCGTGATCGGCCAGATCGGCGCGGGCGGCGGTACCGACAACGTGCTCGAGTTCGTCGGCCCCGGCGTGCAGTCGCTCTCGATCGACGAACGGCTGGCCGTCTCCAATCTGGCGGTCGAGTGCGGCGCGGAAACCGGGATATTCCCCGCCGACGAGACGACGGCCGCCTATCTGAAAGGCCGCACCGAAAAGAAGTGGGATGCGGTTCATTCCGACCCCGACGCGAGCTACTCGCGCAAGCTCGAGGTCGAATTCGACCGGCTCGAGCCGCTCGTTGCCAAGCCGCACAACCCCGAGAACGTGGTGCCCCTGAGCGAGGTCGTCGGCACGCCGATCCATCAGGTGGTGGTCGGGAACTGTTCCAACGGCACGATGACCGATCTGCGCCAGGCCGCCGAGATGGTCAGTGGCAAGCAGGTGCACGAGCGCACTCGCATGATCGTCGTACCGGCGACCCAGAAGATCTACCGCGAGGCGATCGCGGAGGGATTGATCGACATCCTCGTCGAGGCCGGCGCCGTGATCTCGACGCCCACTTGCGGACCTTGCTTCGGCGGTCACACGGGCGCGCTGGCCCCCGACGAGAACTCGCTCGCAACCACCAATCGCAATTTCAAGGGGCGCGCCGGCTCTCCCGGGGCGAATGTCTACCTCGGCAACGCCTATGTCGCAGGAGCGGCCGCTGTCGCCGGCGAGATCGTCGCCCCGGCGGAGGCCGCTTGATGATCGTCTCCGGCAAAGCCGTAGTCGTCCCGGGCACGAACGTCGATACCGATGTTCTCTATCCCGGGATCTATCTCAACATCGACGACCCCGAGCTGATGAAGCCCTATCTGTTCGAGGGGCTCGATCCCGCGCTCCGCGATCAGCTCGTGGGCGACACGGTGCTCGTCGTGGGCGAGAACTTCGGCATGGGATCCTCGCGCGAGCACGTACCGCTGGCGATGAAGGCCTGGGGCGTGCGCTGCGTCGTCGGCGTGAGCTTCGCGCGCATCTTCGACCGTAACTGCACCAACCTGGCGCTGCCGGCGGTCAGCTGCCCCGAAGCGGCCGCGGCGGCCAGACCGGGCGCGCAGATCTCAGTCGACGCGGCCGCGGGCAAGGTGACCGTGGAGGGCGAGGAGTTCACCGCTGTTCCGGTGCCGCCGTTCATGCTCGAGATGCTCGAGCGCGGCGGTCTGATCCCCTGGGCCCGACACAAGCTGGGGCATACGTGAAAGTCGTCTGCCTGCCCGGGGACGGAGTCGGCCCCGAGGTGATGGAAGCCGCGAGGCGCGTTCTCGAGCCGCTGCCGCTCGAGCTGGAGTCGCGTCCCTTCGGGGGCGAGGCGATCGCGAAGTTCGGCACCCCGCTCCCGGCCGCGACGCTCGAGGCCTGCAAGCAGGCGGATGCGGTCTTGCTGGGCGCGATCGGGCTACCGAAGTACGATGGCGCGGCCGTTCGACCCGAGCAGGGCCTGATCGAGCTGCGGGGCGCGCTCGACGTCTACGCTAACCTGCGCCCCTCCAGCGACGGCGAGAAGGTCGACCTGCTGATCGTGCGCGAGCTCGTCGGTGGCATCTACTACGGGCGACGAGGCCGCACCGAAGACGGAATGGTCTTCGACACCTGCGAGTACACGGAGCCCCAGATCGAGCGTATCGCCCGGCGCGGCTTCGAGTTGGCGCAGAAACGAAGCAAGCGGCTGACCTGCGTCGACAAGGCCAACGTGCTCGCCACCTCACGCCTCTGGCGGAAGGTGGTCGAGCGGCTCAAGAGCGACTACTCGAACGTCGATCTGCAGTACATGTTGGTCGACAACGCGGCGATGCAGATCGCCCGTGCCCCCGAGCAGTTCGACGTGATCGTGACCGAGAACATGTTCGGCGACATCCTCTCCGACCTCGCGGCCGCCGTGACCGGCGGGCTCGGGGTCGCCGCGTCGGCCTCGCTTGCCGACGGCGGCCCGGGGATCTTCGAGCCCGTTCACGGCTCTGCGCCGGACATCGCCGGGAAGGGAATCGCCAATCCCACCGCCATGCTGCGCTCGGTTGCGCTGATGCTCGAGCATGCCTTCGGTGAAGGCGTAGCGGCAAACGAGCTGAGGCAAGCGGTCGAGGTTGCGATCCGCGAGGCGCCCACGCCCGACCTCGGCGGTAAGGCCGGTACCCGAGAGTTCGCCGACAAAGTCACCGAAGCGCTCAGCCGCGAGGACTGAGCCCGCCGAGGCGTCCCGGGCTGTAGACCGCTCCGCAGTGCGCCACTGTCGTTTTCGAGATCGGCTCGGCGGCGCACATCGACAGGCGGGACGTCTAGGCTTCGTTCGTGGCTGTACTTGTCGCCTATCCCGGACGCGAGGGCGCGCATAGCGCGGCCGCCTGCGACCGCCTCTTTCCGGACGCTGAGCTGGTACCGCTGCCCAATTTCTCGTCGGTCGCCGAGGCGGTGGCTGATGATCAGGTGGATTTCGGCGTCCTGCCGATCGAGAGCTCGCTCGCCGGCCCGGTCGCCGAGACGCACGATCTGCTCTACGACTCGCCGCTGTCGATCGTCGCCCAGACGGTGATTCCCATCCACCACTGCCTGATCGGTATCAAGAAGGTGCCGCTGGAAGAGATCAAGGTCGTCCACTCGCGCCCGATCGCGCTCGACCAGTGCCGGCAGTTCCTGGCCTCGATTCCCTGGGCCACCGTGGTGGCCAACGCAACCACGGTTGGCGCGGCGCAGGAGATCGCCGAGAAGGGAGACCCGACTGAGGTCGCCATCGCCAGCGAGCGCGCCGCGCACTCGCTCGGTCTCGAAATCCTTGCTCGCGACCTCGGCGATCATCCCGAGGCCTTCACCCGCTTCGTCTCGCTGGCCACCTACACGCGCCTCGACTGCGACGGCGAAGACTGGCGGCTGGCCTTCTCGTTCGTCACCGATCACCGGCCCGGCGCCCTCTTCCGCGCACTCGAGCCGTTCTACCGCCACGGGGTCGATCTGGTGCAGCTCGTCTCGCGCCCGATTCCTCGCGCGCCCTGGCGCTACCGTTTCGATGCCGTGCTGGCCGGCTTCCCGCTCGACCCGATCGTGAGCGAGACGCTCGAGGAGATGTTCAATCTCACTCGTGAACTGCGTGTGTTCGGCTCGTATCCGGCGCACATCGACCCGATCGAGTAGCGGCCGTATAGCCGCTCAGGATCAGGCGAAGCTGACAGCGACGCCGCCCGCGTCGCGGATACCATCGGCTTCGACCGGCCGAGCGCTAGAAGCGGTAGCTGTGCTGACGGCTGAGGAAGAAGCCGTGGCCGCTTAGATTCGAGCACCTGAGCCCGGCAGGCGTCGACTTGCAGGTGAATCCGCCGCGACGCCAGGTCTTTCCGTAGTCGAGCTTCGTCGCGCTCTTGTTGTAGACCGTATCGCTCGAGCAGGGGAAAGTCGCCCGGCCGGTCACGCCGATATCGGCACTGACGCCGCGGCTTCCCTCATAGCGGCATTTACCGGTCGGCTTGGGCTTGATCCCGCTCATGATGTCGCAGCGCAAGTACTTGGCATTCGGCGAGCTCGAGACGACGTAGGCGCAGAAGATGTTGTTCAAGGGCAGGCGGAAGTCGATGTACGTGTCTTTACTCGTATTCACCCTGCTCGAGCTTGCGACTGCCAGCGAACCGAGCGCGAGCACAGCGACGACCCCGACCACGATTGCTAGGAGGAGGCGCCGCGACACAGGTGACACTCTCTCAGGTTGTATCGGCGATTTCAAGCGCCGGGAGTTGCGAGAACGCGACACCGCGGAGGCCACGTCGTCTCAGCTCCCGGAGAATCGCTTCGAGTGCTTCGACTGTCGCCGTGCGCTTCGGATCGCTCGTCGAGGCGGGCGGTCGCCCGTCGTGCAGATCGACCACCGCGCTTGGGCACAGCCGCTCGATCACGAACGCCGCGGTGCGCTCCGCCGGCCAGCGGTAGTCCTCGGGGGCGATCGAGCAGGAGGCTTCGATCAGGCCGGTGCCGGCGAGCGCGCGGCGCACTTTCTCATCGACATCGAAATAGGGCGGCCGCCAGACGCGGGCGAGAACGCCGGTCGCATGTTCGATCGCCACCTGCGTCTCGAGCAGCTCATTTCTGATCTCGGCATCGGAGAGCTGCGGGAGGTGTGGGTGCGACCAGGTATGAAGTCCCAGCTCGTGGTCGTCGCCGAGCGCCCGCTCGAGGATCTGCTCGCGCCCCGCGATGCTTGCCCCGAGGATGAAGAATGTTGCGCGCGCACGGTGCTCGGCGAGCAGATCGAGAATCGCCGGCGTCCACTCGGACGGCCCGTCGTCGAAGGTCAGCGCAACGACGTTCTTCTCCCTGCTCCGGCCGGAACCCATACCGTCAGCATAGGCGGGTGTCGCCGATCGGATGAGCATACGATCCCTCCGATGTCCGGGATGGCGCAGTCGAGCCTGAGGCAGCTCGATCAGGCGCGCGGACGAATTCTGTTTCTACGGCGACGGGGAAGGAGAAGAGCCGACTGTGCACGTTCTCTTCGTATGCGTCGGTAATGCCGGTCGTTCGCCGATGGCCGAGGCCTTCTTTCGACGCGGCGGCGCCGGAAGGTACGAGGTACGCTCGGCCGGCACGAGGCCCGCGCTCCGGACCGGCCCCAACGTGGTCGCCGTGATGCAAGAGCTGGGCATCGATCTCTCCGGGCACGAGCCCCGTCAGCTCGAGCGCGCCGACCTCGAGTGGGCCGATCTCGTGGTGAGAGTCGGGTGCGGCGATATGTGCCCCGTCATCAGCGGCCGACGCTACCTCGATTGGAACGTCCAGGACCCGAACGAGACCGACCCGGAGACGACTCGGCGCATTCGCGACGAGATTGCGCGCCGGGTCGGGGCGCTTCTCTACGAGTTTCAGGGAAGCGCCACGACCTGAGCCGTCTTGGACGGCCGCACGCCGAGCGACGAACAATCGGGCCTATCGGAACAGGCGCTCAATCGACGTTCGAGAGATCGACGTGGCAGTAGCCGCCGGGATTCTTGCTCAGGTAGTCCTGGTGGTGCTCCTCCGCCGGCCAGAACTCCGCCGCCGCTTCGATGCTGGTTGCTATCGGCTGGCGATAGCGGCCCGAGCGCTCCAACTCGGCCTTCGAGCGCTCTGCCGCCTCGCGCTGCTCCTCGGAGTGCGTGAAGATGATCGAGCGGTACTGGCTGCCGACGTCGTTTCCCTGGCCGTCACGCTGAGTTGGGTCGTGGATCTTCCAGAAGTGGTAGAGCAGCCGCTCGTAAGGAACGACTTGCGGGTCGTACTCGAGCAGAACCGACTCCGCGTGCCCGGTCGTTCCGCCGCAGACCTCGCGGTAACTCGGGTTGCGGGCCTCACCTCCGCTGTATCCGGCCGTTGCCCGCACGACACCCTTGACGCGCCGAAAGTAAGCCTCCACGCCCCAGAAGCAACCGGCGGCGAAGCTCGCGAGTTTCGTATCTCCCTCCACCTCACTCAGCCCCCTTGAAGAGAGCGAGAAACTCGCCGTAGCCTTCTTCCTCCAGCCGCTCGAGCGGGATGAAGCGGAGCGACGCCGAGTTGATGCAGTAGCGGAGACCGGTCGGCGCCGGTCCGTCGGGAAACACGTGCCCGAGATGCGAGTCGGCTTCCGAGCCGCGAACCTCGGTGCGCGTCATCCCGTACGAGCGGTCGTCGTGCTCGACGATCTCGCTCTCATCGATCGGCCGCGTGAAGCTCGGCCAGCCGGTGCCCGAGTCGAACTTGTCGGAAGAGCTGAAAAGCGGCTTGCCCGAGATGATGTCGACGTAGATTCCCGACTCGTGATTGTCCCAGTACTCGTTCTGGAAAGCGGGCTCGGTGCCGCCCTCGCAGGCGACCGCGTACTGCATCGGCGTCAGGCTTTCCTTCAGTTCCGGTTGCGCTTCTTTGCGTGGAGCCATCATCACCCTCCCGATCTTTCGCCGGCGTCTATGCGCGGCGAAACCCCATTCGTCGTTACTTGTTCCACTGCTCCATAGGCTCAAACGCGGACGATCTACCGTCTGTTCCCGACTCTCGAGGCAGATTCTCAATGGCCCCGGGCAAACGATGTCGGTGCTCGACCGAAGCCCGGAGATTCGGGGCAGAGTCAGGCAGGCGCTCGACAACGCACTGGGCCCGACTATCTACCTCGCGCAGCTGGCTCTCTCGACCAACGCGAGCGCGCCGGCCGCGTAGCTTGGATAGAGGGGGGGGTCGGCCTCAGGCGAGGCCGTGGAAGCGCTTCGCCTCCTCTTCCATCGCCTCCAGGCGGGTGTAGTAGTCGGGGAACTCGTTCAGGTGCGCCAGCGCGATCTTTCCCGTGACGATCGGGTCGTTGCCCGTCACGTCGGTCACCGGATCATGCCGGCCGTGCTCGAGCTCGACGTCCATCCCGGCCCGAAACTGCTCGAGATCGAACGGCGCATGCTCCCAGTCGATACCGATTTGCGCGCCGATCTTCTTTGCGTCCTCGGCGCTGAAGACTCTCTTCTCCGACATCGGCTTGGTTCTCCTCCCGCTCGTTGAACTTGTCAGTCGAAAGAGAAGGGGCGAGCTCTGCGCGCCCGCCCCTTCACAACGGTTGGCCTAGGCCGGCTTGGGCAGTGACTCGATCGCCTTCAAAGCCCGCTCCATCTCGGCCTCGTCGAAGGCCACGTCGACGAGCTTGCCCGCGAGGTAGTTGTCGTAGGCGGCCATGTCGAAGTGGCCGTGGCCGGAGAGGTTGAAGAGGATCGTCTTCTCCTCGCCCTCCTCGTCGGCCTTCTTCGCGCTCGGGATGGCGCCGTGGATCGCGTGCGCCGACTCGGGCGCCGGGATGATGCCCTCGCTGCGGGCGAAGGTGATCGCCGAGGCGAAGACGTCGTTCTGCAGGTAGGCCTCGGCGCGAATCAGGCCGAGCTGCACGCAGGTGCGAGACCAGCGGCGCCATGCCGTGGTAGCGCAGGCCGCCGGCGTGAATCGACTGCCGGCACGAAGTCGTGGCCGAGCGTGTGCATCGCGGCGACCGGCGCCAGCTTGGCCGTGTCGCCGAAGTCGTAGGTGTAGATCCCGCGCGTCAGCGTCGGGCAGGCCGCCGGCTCGCAGGCCAGGAAGTCGATCTCCTTGCCGGCGATCTTGTCGCGCATGAACGGGAAGGCGAGTCCGGCGAAGTTGGAGCCGCCGCCGACGCAGCCGATGACGACGTCGGGATAGGCGTCGGCCATCTTCATCTGCTCGATGGCCTCCTGGCCGATCACCGTCTGGTGCATCAGCACGTGGTTGAGCACGCTGCCCAGCGAGTAGGCGGTGTCGTCGCGCGTGGCGGCGTCCTCGACCGCCTCGGAGATGGCGATGCCGAGGCTGCCCGACTTCATCTCGGGATGCTGCTCGAGGATCATGCGGCCGGCAGTTGGTCTGATCGGACGGGCTGGGCGACGACCTCGGCGCCCCAGGTGTGGATCAGCGAACGCCGGAACGGCTTCTGCTCGTAGGAGACGCGCACCATGTAGACCATGCACTCCAGCCCCATCAGCTCGCAGGCGAACGCGAGCGCGCTGCCCCACTGACCGGCGCCGGTCTCGGTGGCGATGCGGGTGCGGCCCTCCTTCTTGTTGTAGAAGGCCTGGGCGACGGCGGTGTTCGGCTTGTGCGAGCCGGCCGGGCTGACGCCCTCGTACTTGTAGAAGATGCGCGAGCGCGTGCCGATCGCCTGCTCGAGGCCGTGCGCTCGGTAGAGCGGTGTCGGTCGCCAGAGGCGATAGATCTCGAGGACTTCTTGCGGGATGTCGATGTAGCGGTCCTGGCTGACCTCCTGCATGATCAGCTCCATCGGGAACAGCGGTGCCAGGTCTTCGGGCCCGATCGGCTCCATCGTGCCGGGATGGAGATACGGAGGCGCAGGACTTCGGTAGATCGGCCTGGATGTTGTACCAGCGCTGCGGGAGCGCGGATTCGTTGAGCAAGTACTTGGTTGTCTCCATGATGCGCGAGCATAACGGCTACACACGGAGCCGGGGAGCAGTCGGTCGCGAACCTTGAAGGCCGTCTCGGCGAGTGGAGACGGGCGAATCGAGTTGACGCGAAACGCGCGCGCCGGACTTGGGTCGAGTCAGCCCCGGCTCTGGCTCTCCTCGAGCAGCATGGTTGACCTGTCGTTTCCCAGGAGTACGATCGGAGAGATGGCTCGCCGTTCTCGATTGGCCCTCGCAATCATGGTGCTGAGCGCCGCGCTGGTCTCTCTCGCTGCTCGGCATCGTCTCCTCGGGCGCGTCGGTGAAGGCCGAGAGGCAAGATCGTCTCCGCGAGCCTGAGCCAAGACGAGCTTCACTGCGGCGCAAGCGAAAACGGTAACGCTCGTCTGCAAATTCTCGCCGGCGAGCAAGCGCGTCGCCTTCCTGCTCTCGCTGAAGAAGGGCGTGAACTGGGTGAAGGTGCGAAGCGTCAGAAAAGGGGAAGCTTCAAGGCACGTACACGATGACCGTGAAGAAGCTCTTCGGCTCGAAGCCGGTCAAAGTCGGCCAGTACCGCGTGAAGATCTCGGCCGATGCGAACAGCCTCACGCGGAAGTTCACGGTGACCGCGACGCCCCCGTCCGACTCCTCCGGCCATGCCTCAGGAGACACCTCCACCACTCCGGGGAGGACTCGGGCGGCGGTGGTGATTGCGGCGGGACTGCGAGGACGATTCCGGCGACGACGGTTCCGGCGGCGACGATGGCGGCTCCGCCCCGGTTGCTCCCGGCGAGACCCAAGGCGGGATCATGGCTCGGCTCGGGAAGCGACGGGGTGATTTCCTACGGATTGCTTTCACGCTGACCTCGGGTGGAACACGGCCGCGATCTGCAAGCTACTTTCATGACCGGATTGTGGCGTCTCCGACGGCACCGTCACGGCGACTTCGCAGTACTCGGTGACGAGCGGTGCCTTCTCGTTCTCGCGAGAGGCAATCCGAACGTTAGCGGGTAGCTTCGACTCTGAGATAACGGCTCACGGCACGTCCAGTGTCGGCTACTCGACAGGCGAAGACGAACTGCGGTGACGAGGATTCATCGAGACGGCAGACTGGACGGCCACCTGGCACATGCCTGAGCTGACGTAGCCGAGCTCGTGGCTGAAGCTCGACAGGTCACTCCGGCCGTCTGCTCGGGTCGATGAGCTGGCTCAAGCCGAGGCAGACGCGGCGGCGACATCGCCGGGATAGGTGCGGTGCGCCCTGAAAAGCAAGAGCGCGCTCACTGCCAACGGCACGAGCATGACCACGAATGTCCACTGCAAGCCCGAGCGGCCGCCGCCGAAGACGTAGTCGGACACGGCGCCGAAGAGTAAGGGTGCGATGGCCACCGCGATCGCGCGCACGAGCGTGCGCACCGACTCGGCGCGTCCCCACAGGCGCGGGCGGCATGATGTCCAGGCGCGCGGCGTCGATCGGCGGGTTTTGAGCGGAGAGCATGATGATGGCTCCGAGCAGGTAGGGCATGGCGGCCGCGGCGCTGCGCGTGGCGATGGCGGGGATGAAGAACACGACGGTGGCGACGGTGGTCAGAGCCGCAACCGTGATGCGCGAGTTGAGGTAGCGCCGTCGCAACAAGCGGTCGCTGAGCGCGCCGCCGGCCAAGACCCCGACGATCGCGCCCACCCCGACAACGAGCAAGAACCCGTTCGCCGTCACCTGTCCGAGGCCGTACTGGCCCTTGACGAATTCGATTCCGAAGAGCTGCACGCCGGCCAGGAAGAAGTAGCCGAGCGCGCTGGACGCGATCAATATGACGTTCGTACGCACCCGAAGCACGTGCCGCACCGCCGCCGACAGACTGAGCCGGCTGACGTCGCCGCGTAGTACGAGCGCGGGGTCGGGGACGATCCCTCGCTCGCGAACGAGCACCTGGGCGTCGGTTACGTGCGCTTCCTCGCTCGTGGCTTTGATTTCGGCGGCGTGACGCTTTGCGGCTCGCTCCGCCGCGGTGCCCGGTTCCGGGACAAGCGCTCCGTGCCCGCCTCGCTTCGGCTCGGGAAGACGGATCACCGCCCAGGCCAGCACGAAGGCGGGAATGGCGAGAACGAAGAAGGCGAGCTGCCAGGACAACGCGGCGATATCACCGGTGACGGTGAAACCGAAGCCGGCGCCGATCAACTCGCCGCTGAGAATGAAGCCGTAGATGCGCCCGCGTTCCGCTCCTGCGAAGTAGTCGCCCACCAGCGATCCGATGCACGGGCCGGCCGCCGCGGTCACCGCGCCGAGGAACAGGCGCGTGAGCAGTAGCTCGCCGTAGCTCGAGGCAGTCGAGCTCCAGATCATCGCGACTCCCCAGAGAGCGATTGCCGCCGAGAGCGTAAGCGTGCGCCGGAACCTGTCGGCCAGCACTCCGAAGGGCACGCTGGCGAGCGCACCGACGAGCGAGGAGACGGCTACGAGCAGGCCGATCTCCGTGTTGGTGATCGATAGGTCGCTTTTGAGCTGAGTGGCCGACGCGCCGACGGTGACGATGTCGGCGCTGCTGAGAGCGAGAACCGCCGCGAGCACGATGATGACCCTCGTTCTGAGCGCGCCGCCGAGCGTGTCGCTGAGCTGCTCAGAACCGGCTTTGGCCGCTTTGCGAGCGGCGGATGAGAGACCTTGCGATATCGATTGGCGCTGACTCGTTCTCATCACCTCTGGACGGTGGTACGCGCAACAAAGAGCAGCCTGAGTCGCTTTTCGGATCGTATGTAGTTCGTAGGCGGAGCGGGAAGGTTTTCAAACCCTCCGATCTGGAACAACCTCGGTCTCACCGTCTCACGATCAGGAGGGGAAAGATGAACGGGTATTCGGTCGTATGTCGGGAGTCGGGCACGGATTGTCCAGGCGAGTTCACCACCGAGTCGAAGGAGGAGCTGGTCAAGCATGTCGAGCTCCATGGCAGAGAGGCTCATCAGATGGATCTTTCGCCCGCGGACATCGAGCCGCTGATCAAGGTCACGTCAGTTGGGGTCTCCGGTCTGGCGTAAGTGCTCGCGGCCTGAAGCCGCGCGGGTTTCGACACGCAGCGCAGAGGTGTTTATTAGCCAGTCCGCTCCGCAGCCGGGCGGAGCGGACTAGGGCTGCGCCGAGGCCCGGTTTTGTTCGTCTGATACGGCAGTAGAAGACCCGCGCTAGGCGCACTGATGGCTCTTTGCGAGCCGGCGTGTGCGGCGCCCTCGCGGGTCTACGGCGATGATCGCGCGATTCAGCCCTCGAAGTCAAGCCGCGTCGTTGTCGATCTCGCCGGCTGCGCCGAAGTTCAAGACGTATGAGATCGGCGGAGCGTCCGTCGCCACTAGGGCGGCGATGCGCACGAGCATGAGCTTCTCGGGATCGAGGCTTGACGCGGGCGACGCCGGCCTCAGCCGCTCCTCCGGGACGCAGCCGTTAAGATCATCGCCGTGACCGCTGGATCAACCGCGTCTTCGGCCGCCGTCCGCGCCTCGGGTCTGGTCCTGCTCACGCTGGCGACGGGACAGTTCGTCATGGCCCTCGACACCACGGTGATGAACACGGCGATCGCGACGGTCGCCAAGGACGTCGGGACCACCGTGACCGGGATCCAGACGGCGATCACGCTCTACACGCTGGTGATGGCGTGCTTGATGATCACCGGCGGGAAGGTCGGTGAGATCCTCGGCCGCAAGCGTGCGTTTTCGATCGGCTGCGTCGTCTACGCCTGCGGGTCGCTCACGACCGCGCTGGCCCCGAGCCTGACGGTGCTGATCATCGGCTGGTCGTTCCTCGAGGGTTTCGGCGCGGTGCTGATCATGCCGGCGATCGTGGCACTCGTCGCCACGAACTTCGGACGGTCGGAACGGCCGCGTGCGTACGGGCTAGTGGCCGCGGCCGGCGCGATCGCGTGCGCGCTGGGGCCGGTGATCGGCGGCGCGTTCACCACCTACGCCTCGTGGCGGTGGGTGTTCGCCGGCGAGGTCCTGATCGTGCTCGTGATCCTCGCCCTGGCACGGCGGGTGAACGACACACCGGCGGAGAAGGGCGTCAAACTCGACCTGGGCGGTACGGCGCTGTCCGCGCTCGGCCTTGGCCTGATCGTGTTCGGCATCCTGCGCTCGGGCTCGTGGGGGTTCGTGCAGCCCAAGCCCGATGCTCCCGAGTGGCTCGGGCTCTCGCCCGTGATCTGGCTCATGCTGGCGGGTGGTGTGGTACTCGCCCTCTTTGCCGTGTGGGAGAACCGGCGTATCGAGCGCGGCAAGGGCGCGTTGATCGACCCGACCATGCTGCGTAACATCCAACTGCGCGCCGGGGTCACTTCGTTCCTCTTCCTGTTCCTGGTTCAGGCCGGGATCTTCTTCGTCATTCCGCTGTTCCTGTCGGTCGCGCTCGGTCTGTCGGCGGTCGCGACGGGCGTTCGGCTGCTTCCGCTCTCGCTGACGTTGCTCCTCTTCGCCGCCGGAGTCCCCAAGCTGTTGCCGAATGCGTCACCGCGGCGGGTCATTCGCCTCGGATTCATGGCGCTGTTCGCGGGTCTCGTGCTCCTGGTCGCCTTGCTGGACTACGGCGCCGGCCCGGAGATCGTCACCTGGCCGTTACTGCTCGCGGGTTCCGGGATCGGCGCGATCGCCTCGCAGCTCGGGAGCGTGACCGTATCGTCGGTGCCCGACGAACGGAGTGGCGAAGTGGGTGGGCTTCAGAACACTGGTACACAACTCGGCGCGTCGATCGGCACCGCGCTGGCGGGCGCTGTGCTCATCTCCGCGCTGACCGCGTCGTTTCTCACCGGTATCCAGAACAACCCGGCCGTCCCCGATCGCGTCGTCGCGAAGGCGCAGACGAACCTCGCCGGTGGGATCCCGTTCATGTCCGACGCCGACCTCAAGGTCGCGCTCTCGGACGCGCACGTCCCCCGGCGGACGGCCGACGCGGTCGTGCAGACAAACGAGCAGAGCCGGATCGACGGGCTGCGCGTTGCCGTATCGATCCTGGCACTATTTGCGCTCGTCGCCCTGGTGTTCACCCGAGGCATTCCGACGCTGCAGCCGGCCGCCCAAGCCAAGTCAGGCTCGCCGCCGACATAGCCGGCAAGAGAAGACCCGCGCTAGGCGCACTGACGACTCTCCGTGAGCCTGGTGTGTGCGGCGCCCTCGCGGGTCTGCAGCGATGATCGCGCAATTCGGCTCTCGAAGTCAAGCCCAGTGCCGATCCGGTAACGGCGCCGCTCCGCGAGCGGACTTACGGCCGAGAAAGCTAGACGGGAGCGACGGGACTCGAACCCGCGACCTCCGGCGTGACAGGCCGGCGTTCTAACCAGCTGAACTACGCCCCCGAGCCGGAGCATTGTACTAACAACGAAAGTCCGCTCCCTATGGGGAGCGTGAGAAAGATCGGTCAAAGCCTCGCCGCGAGCAAGTCGTCGGAGGCCGCGCTACTACTTCAGGGGCCGCCGCGACCGACCTGCGCGGGCGCGGCTCACAAAACGCCATCCCCCGCTCCTTTTCGCTTCTCACCGGCGAAAAGTCATCAAGCCCTCCGCAGGAGGGCGGACTTTTCGGCGGGAAGGTAGCCTTCCCCACGTGGCTCTCGTCGACTGGCTTGCCGTGGCGTTCATCCTGTTGCTCGCCTTCGGCGGGGCGCGCAAGGGGCTTCTCGTCGGCGGGTTGTCGCTGGTCGGCGTACTCGGCGGGCTCTACCTCGGAGCGCGTCTGGCCCCCGTCTTGTTCTCGGGCTCTCACTCGCCCTACACGCCGCTGGTCGCGCTGGCTGGCGCTCTCGTGCTCGCTATCGCCCTGGAGACTGTGGGCGCGCTGACGGGAGGCGTGCTGCGAGATGCTCTCAGGCTGACGCCATTCAGGCTGCTCGATGCAGTGGGGGGATTGGTGCTAGGAACGGCCACGGCCTTTGCCGTGCTCTGGATAGTCGCCGCGGTCACATTCCATCTTCCGCAGAGCTCGATGGTGCGCGAGCGAGCACGAGAATCCGTTCTCTTCTCGAGGTTGATCTCGACCTTGCCGCCGCAGGACGTGATGAGCGCCCTCGCGGGCATCGATCCCTTCCCGTTGATCGTCGGGCCGGCAGCTCCGGCGCAGGCGCCCGATTCGGGCGTGCTCTCTGCCACGGGCGTGCAACGGAGCGAGGAGAGCGTGGTCAGAGTGAGATCGGAGGCCTGCGGTATCGGCTACGCCGGCTCGGGTTGGGTTGGGGAGAAGGAGTACGTGGTTACGGCGGCGCACGTCGTCGCCGGGGGGAGTGCGATCAAGGTACAGGGGCCAGGAGGCTCTCCGCACTCCGCTCGTGTCGTCGTCTTCGACGCGACCAACGACCTGGCCTTGCTCTTCGTCCCAGGGCTGGGCGTGAGATCGCTTCGGTTGGCCAGCTCGAATTACGGCGATTCGGGCGCGGTACTCGGATATCCCGGGGATGGGCCTTTCAAGGCCGAGCCGGTTCGCGTCGGCTCAACGGCGTCTCTCTTCTCTCCGAACTACGCCGGCGACGTCGTCAGTCGCTCTATCACCAGCTTGCGCGGCAAGGTGCGCCCCGGTGACTCGGGCGGCCCGGTCGTAAATGAGCAAGGTGCAGTGGAACTGACGGTGTTCGGAGCGAAAAAGGGCACCGATGTCGGTTACGGCACCTCGAGTGAGCTCGCTCGCGCACTGCTCGAGCTTCGTAGCCACGAGAGCGTCTCCACCGGCGCCTGTCTGGAGTGAGAGCGAACCGTCGCAAGACCGGGTTTCTGTCAAGCTAATCGCGTCCAGTCGCCCGCTTCCGGGCCCGAAGTTGCCTTTCTTCAACGCTGTTTTTTGGCTTGGTGAGAGGTGAAGTTAGTCAAGCAATGCGGTCAAGCACCAAGCGGGGATAGATGAAGCGCTATCTACCGGCCATAGTGCAACTAACGAGTCAGGCCCCGATGCGGCGGGGGCCACTCGAAAATAGAGCCGGGGCCCCGATGCGGCGGGGGCCCACAGGCCACATATACACGGATCTCCCCCAGATCGGACTAGAGCGGGCATGCGGTGCCCGCTTCAGTCTATTTGGAGATAAAAGGGAGGGCTCTCTCTCGCTCACTCTGGCCGAAGAGCTTGTCCGGGTCGGCGGGGGAGTCAAGCAGCTTCAGCGCGGTACTCGGAGATTGCGCAAGTACTCGCGCTCACGCCGCCGCCGCTCTTGCTCGGCCATCAAGCGCATCTCGCTCGCGCCGTCTTCGACACCGCTCTCGACGGTCTGGGGCGCGTCGCCTTCGCCAGAGCGGGTCCTCAGCGGCCACCGGCGCCGGCTCGAGCCGGGCTCGCGCCGCCCGAGATCCTCCAACGTGCGCTCGATCTCGTCGACCGGGATCTCCGGTGGTAGTTCGATCTCGATCGCCGTCTCCCCTGGCGCCCCTACGCCGAAAAATTCTTCGGCCCCAAGATCGAGGGGACTCTCCGCCTCGGCCTCCGGTCCCGCCAGGCCCTCGGACTCGACCTCGGCTTCCGGCCTCTTCTCCTCGTGCCGGAACAGACGGAAGCGGCGCGGCGGCTCGGGCTCGCGTTCTTCGCCGACGACCCCGAATTGAGCATTGGCTTCGGACTCCGACCCGATTCCGGCTGAGGTCTCGGCCTCGGCCTCGAGAGCCGGGATCTCCGCGGTGCTCTCGAGCTCGGGCTCGTGCTCGCTCGCCTCGTGCCGGAACAGACGGAAGCGGCGCGGCGGCTCGGGATCGACCTCGTTGGCAATGATCTCGGCTTCCGGCCCCATCGCGGAAAACGCCGGAGTGCTTTCGGGCTCGGGTTGTGCCTCGGCCTCCGGCCCCGCCAGCGCCTCGGCCTCCACTTCCCCTTCTGCCTCCACCTCCACCTCGGCCCCCATCTCTACTTCCGGCCCCTTCTCCTCGTGCCGGAGCAGACGGAAGCGGCGCGGTGACTCGGGCTCGCTTTCTTCGGTCCTAACCTCGGGGGGACTCTCCGTCTCGGCCTCCACCTCCACCTCGGCCTCCACCTCGGGCTCGGCCTCGAGAGCCGGGATCTCCGCGGTGCTCTCGAGCTCGGGCTCGTGCTCGCTCGCCTCGTGCCGGAACAGACGGAAGCGGCGCGGCCGCTCGGGCTCGACTTCGTCGGCAATGATCTCGGCTTCCGGCCCCATCGCGGAAAACGCCGGAGTGCTTTCGGGCTCGGGTTGTGCCTCGGCCTCCGGCCCCGCCAGCGCCTCGGCCTCCATCTCTACTTCCGGCCCCTTCTCCTCGTGCCGGAGCAGACGGAAGCGGCGCGGCGGATCTGGCTGCGTTTCTTCGGCCATATCCTCGAAGGGACTCTCCACCTCCGCTTCCGGCGCCATCCCGGCCTCGGCCTCCACCTTCACCTCGGCCTCCACCTCGGGCTCGGCCTCGAGAGCCGGGATCTCCGCGGTGCTCTCGAGCTCGGGCTCGTGCTCGCTCGCCTCGTGCCGGAACAGACGGAAGCGGCGCGGCGGACTCCGGGCTCGCGTTCTCTTCGGCCATATCCTCGAAGGGACTCTCCACCTCCGCTTCCGGCGCTGTCTCAGCCTTGGTGTCCACCTCGAGCTCGGGCTCGTGCTCGCTCGCCTCGTGCCGGAACAGACGGAAACGGCGCGGCGACTCCGGCTCGCGTTCTTCGGTCAAGACCTCGAAGGGACTCTCTACTTCGGCTTCCGGCGCCGCCACGGCCTCGGCTTCCACCTCGGGCTCGGTTCCCACCTCTGCTTCCGGCTTCTTCTCCTCGTGCCGGAACAGACGGAAGCGGCGCGGCCGCTCGGGCTCGACCTCGTCGGCAATGGTCTCGGCTTCCGGCTCCATCGCGGGAAACGCGGGAGTGCTTTCGGACTTGGGTTCTGCCTCGGCCTCCGGCCCCGCCAGGCCCTCGAACTCGATCTCGGCTTCCGGCCCCTTCTCCTCGTGCCGGAACAAACGGAAGCGGCGCGGCGGCTCTGGCTCCGTTTCTTCGGTCATAACCTCGAGGGGACTCTCCGCCTCTGCTTCCGGCCCCGCAACGGCCTCGGCCTCCAGCTCGGTTTCCAGCTCGGTTTCCGACCTCTTTTCCTCGTGCCGGAACAGACGGAAGCGGCGCGGCCGCTCGGGCTCGACCTCGTCGGAAATGGTCTCGGCTTCCGGCTCCATCGCGGGAAACGCGGGAGTGCTGTCGGGCTCGGGTTCTGCCTCAGCCTCCACCTCGACCTCGGTATCCGGCTCCTTTACCTCGCGCCGGAACAGTCGGAAGCCGCGCGGCGCCTCGGGCTCGGCCGTGGGCGCGGAGAGCGCGGTGACGCTCTCAGGCTCGGCCGCCGACTCGGTGGTCGGTATCGGTGTCTCAGTCTCCGGGATCAGGTCCGGTCGACCGCCGGGCTCGGGCGCGGCGGCTACGAAGCCCTCAGGCCTGGCCCCCAATATCTCTGTGACACCCTCGCTTACCTCCTCGTTGTCCTCGGCCACGCTCGGCGGCTTGTCGGCGACAAGCGGCCATTCGACCTCCGCTTCCTGCCTCTCGGTATGCCAGACCAGAGGCTCGACCTGGTCGACTGTGACGGACGTGACGCCCGAGGCCTTCGCGGCGTCGCGCGTCTCTTGAGCCATGAACGGAGGAGCCGCCGCGGGGAGTCGCTGCACGCGGCGGTTCTCGCGCGCGACCGCGAACTCGACTGAAACGACGATCAGAAGCGCCACTGTCTCGGCTGTTGCGACCGTGACGAGTGGATGCGAACCCGTTCGAGCCGAGATCGCCGCGACGAGAATCAGGAACAGAGCTTCGAGCAGAATTCTCGGCGCGGTACGCGACGTTGCGCTCGGGCTCTCCACCGGCGGCAGCGCGGAAGGATCGATTCTGGCCGAGATCGGGCCCGATTCGAAGTGGATGCTGGAGGGACGAAAAGTGCGATCCGGAGGCGGCGGGCTTTCCTCAACCGGGGCCGCGGCGCCTCGGGTGCGTTCCAGCGATTCCAGGATCTCTTCGAGCTCGCCGCTGAAGCGCTCGAGCAGATCGAAAGCCCGGCGTGCGCTCTCGGGGTTTTCTTCTCGCCCGGCGGGCTTGCCGGTCGTGCGATCCTCGCCCGCAGGTTGCCCGGACGAAGATCTGTCTTCCTCAGCTGGCTGGTTGCTCTCTTTGCTGCCTGTCTGGTCCACACGTCGCTCCGGTAGGCGCACAGCGATTATGAACGTCGCGGCACGCGCTCGTGCACCTAGAGCGAGATCTGTCGATCGGTCGAGCTGTAACGGTCAGGCTGCGATCGACTCGTTGGTGTCGTACGCAGCCATCCGGGTGCGGAGCTTCTGCCGGGCGCCGGCGAGTATCTGCGATACACGCGACTCGCTGACACCGAGGCGCGCGCCGATTTCGGCTCCCTGAAGCTCGTCGACGTGGACGAGCGTGAGAACCATGCGCTCGCGCTCGGAGAGCGAGGCAATTGCGTCACGCACGATCGCCGCCCGTTCGCCGGCCAGGGTCGCCTGCTCGGGCTCGCTGCCCAGCTCGTGATTCTCGACCGTATCGCCGATCTCGAGCATCTCGCTGTCATCGCCGGCGCGGGTCGGAGCGTTGAGCGAGCAGAGGTCGGCACGATCGAGCGCTCCGAGTTGCCTCCGAATCTCGTCGAGCGGGATGTTGAGCACCTCCGCCAGCTCGCATTCGGATGGAGCTCGACCGCTCTTGATGAAGAAGCTCTCGCGCGCAGTATCTACTTGGCGCGCGAAATGGCGCACCGAGCGCGATGCCCAATCCTGGCGTCGTAGCTCGTCCATGATCGCTCCGGAAACTCGCGTCCAGGCGTACTGCTCGAAGGTCGCGCCCTTCTTCGGGTCGAAGCGATCGACGGCTTCGATCAGAGCAACCAGACCGCAGGACGCGAGGTCGTCGAGCTCGCAGTGAGAAGGAAGCTCGCGCACTTTCTTCGAAGCCAGGTAGGTGACCATCGGCGTGTAGGAGAGTACGAGCCGATCGCGCGCCGAACTGTCTCGTTTCGTGGCCCAAGCACGCCACAACGCCTCGGCTTCGGAAGCGCTGAGTCGCTGACCGCAGGTATTCGTATTCATTTGGGGGACCTCCGCAGTGGGGGAACTTCTCTAACTCTGGGACCTGCGAGGCCGTCTGGCTATTCCCGAAATGCGCTTGCCGCTTTCCCCGATTTAGCGTAACGCGGTCGCGCATTTCGGCCGGTCCGAACGCGTTGCCGAGCATTCATTCGCCGCGCGACCTGCCGATCAGAAGGTCCATGTCCAGCGGTAAAGGAGGCAGGAACTCCTCGGAAGCTGCTCAACCGACGCTCGATCAACCGGGTGCGGGGGCGTATCCTTTACCGCCTCGGGTCAGGCTGACGCCGAAGAGGGAGGGAACTCACACGCTGGCTGATGGTGGATACGTACTCGTCGTTGACGACGAACCGGAGGTGCAGCGGCTGATCGCGCGCATCCTCGAACGCCACGGTTTTCGCTGCGAGCTCGCCGCCAGCGCCGACGAGGCGCGCAAGCTGCTGGAGTCGAGGTCGAACAACTTCCAGCTCATGCTGTGCGACGTCAACATGCCCGGTGAGAGCGGGCTAGAGCTACTGAGCAGCACACTGGTCTCTCATCCCGAGGTTGCGGCTCTGATGGTCACGGGCGCCGACGATCCGAAGATGGCCGAGAACGCGATCGAGCTCGGCGCCTTCGGTTACCTGACCAAGCCGTTTCGCCCCAACGAGTTGATGATCAACATCGTCAACGCGCTGCACCGCCGCCGTCTCGAGATGGAGAACCGCGCCCACCGGGAGATGTTGGAGAACGCGGTCGACGCGCGAACCGCGGCGCTCAGCAAGGCCGTCTTGCGCCTGCAGCGCTCGGAGCAAGAGCTTCGAACACACCAGGAAGAGACCGTCAAGCGGCTCTCGAGCATGGCCGAGCTGCGCGACCTCGAGACAGGACGTCATCTGGAGCGGATGAGCAACTACTGCGCGCTGATCGCCGAGCGTTTTGACTTCAATCGAGAACGAGTCGAGCTGATGCGCATCGCAAGCCCGATGCACGATGTAGGCAAGATCGGGATCCCAGACAACATCTTGCTCAAGCCCTCGACGCTCACCGCAGAAGAGCGTGAGGTGATGCAGCAGCACACGGCGATCGGTTACCGGATCCTTTCGGGATCGGACGCCGAGCTCCTGACTCTGGCTGCCGTGCTGGCCTGGACACATCACGAGCGCTTCGATGGAAGCGGTTATCCGCGTGGACTGCACGGGGAGAAGATCCCGCTGGAAGGCCGTATCGCGTCGGTCGCCGATGTTTTCGACGCACTCACCAGCGACCGCATCTATCGTCCCGCATTCAACGTCGAAGAGGCTGTTTCGATGATGCGGGAACAGCGCGGCGCCCATTTCGACCCGGATGTGCTCGATCGCTTCCTCGATGCGATGGAGAAGGTCGAGGAGATTCGCATCGGGTACGAAGATCCAGGCGAATAAGAACTCGGAGAAACGAATACCCGTCGACCGGCGCGGCCACGCGTCGGAGTGCGTCTTTTTGATTCGAGCTCTAAGCCCCTTGATCTCCGCGGCAGCGATGGCGACGACGCAAGAGGCCCCTAGCCGTCTGAGCCTCGCCGGACACCGTTGAACGGGTGATTTGCCCCGGGGCGGTCGACGTTTTTCGCCGTATCCCTAAAGGCCCGCGTTATCAGTCGATAACTCGGGTTGAGAGGATGGCGACAGCAGCATGAGCGACAGAAAGAAGCGCAGTCCCAACCGGGGCACAGATCCGGATCCGTGGCCACACGAGCCACCTCCGGAGCTGCTCGATGCGCTTGATCGTGCTGCGGCGCGCCTTTCCGAGCTCGACGCTCACGGCGTCTGTATCTCGCTTGGCATCGGACCCGACGGTGACCCCCTTGCGCGCGTCTCCCAAGAAGGTCTCGCCTGCGAGATCGACTCTTCGCTGCTGCTTCAGCTTGTCTGTGGAAGTAAGCTGAGAGTACCGCGGACACCCGCGCTCTGAGCGAGAGGCACAAGCAGCCGGAAGTCGAGCATCGATGCAGAAGTTGACCCCTTTTCGTGTCGCCCTTGCCGACCACGCGCCGTTCATGCGGCGTCTGCTGAGCGAGTCGTTGCTCGTTCGCGGTATCGAGGTGGCCGGCGCGGTCGATTCGGCCGATGCGGCGATCGAGCTTTGTGGACGCACCAGCCCTGACGCCCTGCTCTTCGACATCGTCGCCGACAGTATGGACGGAGTCGCGCTGATGCGTAGCCTGCGCGAGGCGGACTCGAGCACTCCCGTGATCCTGCTCGGCGGGCATTCCCCCGCCGACCACTACAAAGTCGTAGACGGGCTGATCGAAGGGGCGCTCGACTTCATCGAGCGCCCGAGCGCCTGCGACACCGTGCAGGTATTCATGGGCGAGCTGATCACGCGCATCAGCGTCGCTTCCGCGCTGACCACGGCGCGGCAGCGGGCGCAGGATCGCGCGTCGCAGCGGGAGCAGCATGGGCTGGAAACCGGCTCGAAGCGAGAACAGTTGCGCCGCGATCCGGCGCAGGAGGGCCCGGCCGCGGTGCTGGTCGTCGGTTCGCTCGGTGGCTGCTGGTCGCTCTCGCACCTGATTCCTGCGCTGCCGCCGCTGCTCGGTCTCGGCACGGTGGTGGTGCAGCAGCTGCCCGAGGGATTCACGACCGCACTGGCCGATCGCCTCGATCACCGCTCCGCTCTGAGTGTGAGCGAGGCGCTCGGCGGCGAGCAGCTCAACCCGAGCACGGCGTACTTCGCGCAGGGAGGGAGCCACCTCCGCATGGCAGGCGACGCCAAGTTGCTCGTTTCGGTGGAGGACCCGATCGACGGGCTGTGTCCTCGCGCCGACATCACCGTCAGCGACGCTGCCCGAATCTTCGGCGACCGCCTTCTGCTCGTGGTCACGAGCGGGATGGGCAAGGACGGCTTGGACGGCGCGCGCGATGTGAAGGAGCGAGGTGGCCGGATCATCGTCGAGGACGAGTCGACGGTCATCGCCTATGAAACGCCACGCGCGATCGTCGAGGCCAAGCTGGCGGACGAGGTCGTCCCGCTTCGCGGGCTGGCGCAGGCGGTGGCCGACGCCGCCGGCGTTTGGGGGGCTTCTATTCCTCTTCCGAGCGACTACGCTTCGATGACAAGCAACCCGGAGATCCCGAGCTAACGCTCGATCTTTTCGCAGGAGTGGAGAGCCTGGACGTATCGAAGCGGCACGACGTCGTGAAGCACGAGCAGAAGACACCAAGCTTTCCCGGCCCAGTTATCTCGGCTTCCGATCTAGCCCGGAACTTCGGTCATACGATGGCCGTAAGGGGCGTCTCCTTCAGCGTTGAAGAGGGAGAGGTGTTCGGCTTCCTCGGCCCCAACGGCGCCGGCAAGACGACGACCATCAGCATGCTCTGCACGTTGCTCGCGCCCTCGGCCGGTAGGGCGACGATCGCCGGCTACGACATCGCGAGCAAGCGAACCGAGGTTCGCCGCTCGATCGGCCTCGTCTTTCAGGATCCGACTCTCGACGAGTATCTGACCGCGGCGCAGAACCTCCGCTTTCACGCTTACGCCTACGGGATGTCTCGTCGCGTTCGTGACGAGCGCATCCACGAGCTGCTGACGCTGATGGAGCTCTGGGACCGGCGCAACTCATCGGTGCGCGAGTACTCGGGAGGGATGAAACGCCGCCTGGAAATCGCCCGCGGGCTCCTTCATCACCCGCGCGTCCTTTTTCTCGACGAGCCAACGCTCGGGCTCGATCCGCAAACCCGCTACCGGATCTGGGAGTACGTGCTCGACCTGCGCCGGCGCGAGTCGCTGACGATATTCCTCACCACTCACTACATGGACGAGGCCGAGAACTGCGACCGGATTGCGATCATCGACGAGGGGAAGATCGTTGCGCTCGACCGGCCCCAGGTGCTGAAAGACTCACTCGGCGGCGACGTCGTAAAGATGCGCTTCCAGGACGGTAACGCCGCGCTGGCGGAGCTATTCGCCCGCTACGAGCTGAGCGCCGCGCTGGAGGGCGACACCGTCTCCTTCAACCTCCCGCATGCCGACGAGTTGCTGCCGGAGTTGATCCGTGGCCTTTCGAGCAGGATCCTCTCGCTCGAGATCCACCGGCCGACGCTCGACGACGTCTTCCTTTCGCTGACCGGTCGCTCGATCCGCGACGAGAGCTCCAATCCCAGTCAGGAGCTTCGGCGCTTCGTCGACACGCCGGGCATGAGAGCGCAGACCCGCTGATGGGCGACACGCTGCGCGGAATCTGGGTCATCGCCTATCGAGAGCTGCTCCGATTCGTTCGTGAGCGCTCGCGCCTGGCTGCGGCACTGGGGATGCCGATTATCTTCATGATCGTCTTCAGCGAAGGACTGAAACGGCAGATCGGCGTGCTTTCGCTGGGCGTCGATTTCGTCAAGTTCATGTATCCGGGGATCATCGCCATGTCGGTCTTCATCAACGCGGTCTTCTCGGGGCTCTCGGTCGTCTGGGATCGCGAGATCGGTTTTCTCAAGGAGGTGCTCGTCTCGCCGCTCACCCGCACCGGGGTCGTGCTCGGGAAGGCTGTCGGCGCCTCGATCATCGGTCTCATCCAGGCGCTGGTGATGCTCGCGCTCGCGCCGATCTTCGACGTTCCGATCTCGCTCGAGATCGTTCTTCAGCTGATTCCGATCGTGATCTTGCTCTCGCTCGCGATGGCCGGGTTCGGTCTTCTGATCGGCTCGAGAATGCGTTCTCAGCAGGGGTTTCAGGTGCTGGTTCAGATGGTCGTCTTCCCGCTGGTGTTTCTTGCCGGGGTCTTCTTCCCGGTTAACGACGTTCCTCGCTGGATGGAGATCATCTCCAAGCTCAACCCGCTCACCTACGGTGTCGATGCGATTCGCCGCGTCTTTCTTGCCGGGGTAGTGCCCGACGGTCAACTCACTTCGGGTAGTTCGGTCGTCGGGGTCACCGTCTTCGGTCACACGACGACGATGGCGGAGGACCTCGTAATCATCGGCTTACTTGGCGCCGCGCTCCTGGCCGGTGCCATCGCCTCGTTCAATCGGCATACGTAGCCCGCAGCGGAGGAGCGCGCTTCCGCTTGACTTGGAGTCCGACGCCGCTGAGAATGGACGGGTCGGTTCCGGCTATGCGTGCTCGCTTTTTCCATGAGTAGTCTCGCCTGGCCGCTTCTGGCACTCGTTTTCTTGGCGGGAGCGATTGTGACCTGGATCGCCGGCGCCAGCCTGGCCAGGAGCACCGACGCTCTCGACAACCGTTTCGGCCTCGGCGATGCGATCGGCGGCATGGTCCTGCTCTCGATCGCGGGCACCCTGCCCGAGATTGCGATCACGGTCTCGGCCGTCCTGCAGGGACATCTCGGTCTCGCCGCCGGCAACCTGATCGGCGGCATCGCCATTCAGACGATGGTGCTGATCATCTGCGATATCACCGCCGGCCGAAAGAGTGCGCTCACCTATCTCGTCGGCTCTCTCATTCCAGTGCTCGAAGCTCTGCTCGTGATCCTCGTTGTCTCGTTTGTGCTGATGGGTTCACTGATGAAGCAGTCGACTGCGATCGGGCCCGTGAGCCCGGCCTCGATTGCGATCGTCGTCGCCTGGCTGTGCGGCATCGTTGTCATCAATAAGTTCAGGAAGGTGCCCGGCTGGGAGACGGCGGCACCGGGGAGCCGGCCCGGGCGGCCGCACCGGCGCGTTCCGCACGCGACGGCTGCGACGCCACACACCGGTAAGCCCACCTGGCGCGTCGCGCTCTACTTCGGAGTCGCCTGCGTTGTCACTCTGATCGCCGGCGTCTTTCTCCAGATCAGCGGTAGCGATCTCGCCGATCGGGCCGGCATCAACGGCGTCATCTTCGGCGCCACGGTGCTGGCCCTGGCGACCGCGCTGCCCGAGATCTCATCGGGAATCGGCGCCGTTCGCCTCGGCGATCACGGTCTCGCCATGGGCGACATCTTCGGTGGCAACGCCTTCCAGGTCTGCCTCTTCCTCGTCGCCGATCTGATCGCGGGGAAGGCGATCTTGCCGGAGGCCGGGCGTCAGAACAGCTGGCTGGCGATGCTCGGGATCGGCCTCACGACGATCTATGCGATCGGGATCATCTTTCGACCGAAACGCTGCTACCTCTGGCTCGGCGTCGACTCGCTTCTGGTGATCGTTCTCTTCGCGTTCGGTATCGCCGGTCTTGTGACGATTTCACCCTAGGAGAGATCCCGCAACCTCTACGCACGCTCCGCCGGCACCGGCGTCGGCCGCGCTCGTCTGCTCGCCGCGTGTGGATTCTACGGCGCGACCGAACCGATCGCCGAGCGTTGTCTAGCACGCTTGAAATCCACGGTTCCGTTGGTACACTTCGCAAAGCTACTTTATAAAATGAAGCGACTAGGGTGAAGTGGACGAATCGCCCAGGAGGAGAGCGATGAAGATTGCGGACAATATTGCGGAGCTGATTGGGAACACGCCGCTGGTTCGGTTGCGACGGATCTCCGACGCGAGTGGCGCCGAGGTGGTCGCCAAGCTCGAGTCCGCCAACCCCGGCGGTAGCGTCAAGGACAGGATTGGATTGGCGATGATCGAGGCCGCCGAGCGTGAGGGCAAGATCGGGCCGGACACCATCATCCTGGAGCCTACGAGCGGCAATACGGGTATCGCGCTGGCCCTCGTCGGAGCCGCACGCGGCTACAAGTGCACGCTTGTCATGCCTGAGACGATGAGTAGGGAGAGGCGCATGCTACTTCGCGCCTACGGCGCCGATCTCGTGCTCACGCCGGGCGCCGAAGGCATGCTCGGCGCGATCCGCCGAGCCGAAGAGATGGCGGCGGCCGACGAGCGCTACCTGATTCCGCAGCAGTTCGACAACCCGGCCAATCCGGAGGTTCACCGCCGCACGACCGCCGAGGAGATCTGGCGCGACAGCGACGGGAAAGTGGACATCGTCGTCTCAGGGATCGGAACCGGCGGGACGATCACAGGCGTCGGCGAAGTGCTCAAAGAGCGTAAGCCGGAGCTTCGTTGCGTCGGGGTCGAGCCGGATAACTCGCCGGTGCTGTCGGGCGGAGAGAAGGGCCCGCACGCGATTCAAGGGATCGGCGCCGGCTTCGTACCCAAGGTGTTGAACACCAAGATCTACGACGAGATCGTGCGTGTGACAAACGATGACGCCTTCGCCAGCGCCCGCCGAATCGCCAGCGAGGAGGGCGTGCTGGTTGGAATCTCCTCTGGCGCCGCGATCTGGGCCGCCGAGCAGGTCGCCCGTCGCTCCGAGAGCAAGGGGAAGCTGATCGTCGTGATCGTGCCCTCCAACGGCGAGCGCTATCTGTCGACAGCTCTGTTCGCCGATCTGGCCGACTAAGGAGGTGTCTGGCGTGTTCAGGAAGATGAGGCACGACATTCGGGCGGTCAGGGAGCGCGATCCGGCGGCTCGCAACTGGTTCGAGGTCGTGCTCTGCTACCCGGGGCTGTGGGCTGTCTGGGGGTACAGGGTCGCTCACCTGCTCTGGCGCTGGCACCTCAAGCTCCTGGCTCGCCTTGTCTCCCAGATCGTGCGCTTCCTGACCGGTATCGAGATCCACCCGGGCGCGATCATCGGTCCCGGGCTCTTCATCGATCACGGGATGAGCGTCGTGATCGGCGAGACCGCCGAGCTGGGAGCCGAGGTGACTCTCTACCAAGGCGTCACTCTTGGCGGCACGAGTCGCGAGAAGGGCAAACGCCATCCGACGCTCGGCGATGGAGTCGTGATCGGCGCCGGCGCGAAGGTGCTCGGCGCGATCGATGTCGGTGAGTTCAGCCGAGTCGGCGCGAACGCCGTGGTCGTGAAGTCTGTACCGGCCTGCGCGGTGGTGGTCGGTGTTCCGGGCGAGACCTTGACCTCTAGCGAAGCTAGACCGACTCCCACGACTCCCGATCTGGAGCACGGTCGGCTTCCGGACGTGCTGGGCGATGCGGTGGCCGACCTGGTCGCGCGAGTCGATGAACTCGAGCAAAGGGTCGAAGGCGGCGTGCACCACGACCTGGCGTTCACTCCGGCCGGCGGCGTCTGGTACGAGAGCGAAGATCCTTCGATCTGAGTTTTTCTCGAGCTCATCGGGAATAGCAGCGAAGGCCGGGCCCCCGCCGGGCTCGGCTCGCCGATTCGCTTGAAGGGGAACGATGAGGCTCGAGGGGATCCACCACGTCACCGCGATAAGCGGCGACGCGCGACGCAACCTCGACTTCTACGTTCGAGTGCTTGGGCTGGCCCCGATCCGCGGCCTCTCGGAAAACTGCCGGCAAGGTGGTGACGTACTTCGCCGTGGGCTCGAGTTGAAGTTCGAGCAACTCCTGTGCGCTCGCCGGCCTCGCCGTAGCAAGCAGCTCGGGGCGATCGCGACCGGTATTTGACAACCGAGCTTCCACGATATATCGTTATACACCGTAACCCAACGAAAGGAAATCGATGTACGAAGATCAACCGGAAGGCTCACGCAGGCCGAAGCACCGTCGCCGCCGGCAGGAGTCGCGCCGAGAGGCTCACGCGCACCATTTCGCCGGGCCGCCGTTCGCCGGCGGTCATCGAGGCAGGCACCGCGGGCGTAAGGCGCGTCGCGGAGACATCCGCACCGCTGCGCTCCTGCTCCTCGCCGAGCAACCGCGAAACGGCTACCAGATAATGCAAGAGGTCGAGGAGCGGAGCGAAGGGGTCTGGCGCCCCAGCCCGGGCTCCGTCTATCCGACGCTGCAGCAACTCGAGGATGAAGGTCTCGTGCTCTCACACGAGCATGGTGGTCAGCATCTGCTCGAGCTGACCGATGCCGGTCGCGCCGTGCTCGAGCAGCGCGGGAAAGCCGCGCCTCCGTGGGAGGCGATGGCGGGGGGAGTCGGCGAGCAGGCGCTCGAGCTCAGGCCGCTGGTTCGCCAGGTCGGCCTGGCCGCGATGCAGGTGATGCAGGCCGGCACCGACGCGCAGATCGATGAGGCTCGCAAGCTCCTTGTCGACCTGCGCCGCTCTCTCTACCGGATCCTCGCCGAAGGCGGCAACTAGTACCGGCTGACCGCCAGCACCGCGCGAGCATAGCGATCGGCCTTGCGGGCGCCGATCGCTCCGCCCGGTAGCTCGGCGACGAAGGCCGCCGAAGCGGGGAGGAGATGGCGTTCCCAGGAGGTGGCAGTACCCGGGTAGGCCGGTAGATGCGCGAGCCCAAGCCCCGCGAGGCGGGCGAACCTTCGCTCGAGCACGAGCGAGCGCTTGCTGACGCTGACCGCTCCGAGCGGCTGGTGGAACCAGATCGACAGCCTCGGCTGCAGGCGCTCGATCAGGCGACAGGCGGCCCGCGACTCCGGCTCCGACAAGCTGCGGCGACCCGAGTAGAACGCTCCATTCAGGTGTCGCCAGCGCCAGGGAAAGTTGCGGTTCAGATCGACGCCGTGAGCGTTTCCGCGAGTTCCGGCCGCCCTTCCGTCGGGGTTGAGGTTGAGGATGACCCAGAGATCGACATCCTCGCGCGGCGGCATCTTCAGCAGCCGCCGCGCGACGGCTACGCCGCCGGGTTCGTTGCCGTGTATCGAGCCAACGACAAGCACCGTCGGGCCGTAGAGGTAGCCCCGGTGATAGGCGTAGATCGCGCGCCCGCGAACGGAGTGTCCGATCAAGTGCCGCGTCGTGCCTTTTCCTGCCGCCTGCCCGTCGGTCGCGCCGGCGCTGAGCGCGGCCAGTGTGATCGCACCTGCGATCAAGGCGAACGCGAAAGCGGCCCGTATCAAGCTGGGCGTGGCTTCTTTGAACAGAGCCCGGTGAGCCGCCTTGGGCTTCACAGCGCTCGCAGATTGGCGTAGCTGCAGCTGGAGGCCCGACTCGTTCACGAATCAAGGCTACTTGCAGCCGCGTAGCATGTGACTACGACGGAGAGGCGCGTAATACACAGGCAGATGGGAAGGAGCAGACGGTGGGCGAGTCAGTCGAGAAGCAGAGTTCGACGATTGCCGTGGTCGGTGACTACGGCGCCGAGCGGCCGACGCACAAAGCGACGCAGCAGGCGCTCGAGCACGCCGTCCGGGCGCCGCTCCGCTTCGAGTGGCTGGCCACCGAGAGGGCGGCGGAGCTGGACGACGCCGTGCTTGCCTCCTACGCGGGGTTTTTGATCGCGCCCGGCAGCCCCTACCGCAGCATGGACGGCGCTCTCAAGGCGATCAGGGTTGCGCGCGAGCAGGGAGTGCCGCTGCTCGGCACCTGTGGCGGCTTCCAGCACGTCGCGGTCGAGTTCGTGCGCAATGTGCTCGGTATCAAGGGCGCGGATCACGAGGAAACGAATCCAGGCGCCCGCGAGCTCGCGGTGGTCAGGCTCCCCGTTTCGCTCGTCGACCACAACCACGAGGTCTTCTTCGCTCCCGGCTCCCGCGTCGCGGCGATCTACGGAGCCTCGGCGGCCGTCGAGCCGTTCTTCTGCAGCTTCGGGCTCAACTCGGAGTACAGATCCAAGATCAAGAAGCGCGGCCTGGTGGTGAGCGGAACCGGTACCGACGGTGCCGCGCGGGTGTTCGAGCTGTCCGGGCACCCTTTCTTCATCGCCACGTTGTACGTGCCGCAGTCGCGCTACCGGCCGAATAGTCCGCACCCGCTAGTGACGGCGTTCGTCGCGGCAGCCACACGCGGTTAGAGATTCGGCTGTGCGGGGATTCGGTTCTTTGATTCCTATTTGACTCGTTTGCTCTTTCGACTCAGGTCGAGGAGTTGATGACCGAAGATTCGACAGCCGGAGGGCCAGCTGTGTCCACTCGTAGGATGCTGATTCCGCTGGCTCTCGCTCAGTTCATTGCCAGCTTCGCCGGCTCGAACATGAACGTGTCGATCAGCGACATCGCCAAGGACCTGGACACGACCGTGCACGGTGTGCAGACGGCGATCACTCTCTTCCTCCTCTTTATGGCAGCGCTGATGATCGTCGGCAGCAAGCTGACGGACATCTTCGGCCGGAAGAAGTGCTTCGTGGCCGGACTCACCGTGTATGGAACCGGAGCCGTTATCGGTGCCCTCGCTCCCGGGCTCGGCGTTCTGATCCTCGGCTACTCGGTCTTCGAGGGAGTCGGATCCGCGTTGATGATCCCACCGATCTACATCCTGGCCACGATGATCTTCGAGGACCTCCCCTCTCGTGCCCGTGCCTTCGGCGCGATCAGCGGCATGGCCGGGTTGGGCGCTGCGGCGGGTCCGCTGATCGGAGGGCTGATCACAACGGCGATAAGCTGGCGAGTCTCGTTCCTGCTCCAGGCCGCGGTGGTGGCGATCATCATTCTGCTCAGCCGGGCGATCGTCGACCCGGTCCCGGCGGATCGATCAAGGCCGTTCGACTATCTCGGAGCGATTCTCTCCGCAGCCGGCATGGTCTTCGTCGTAGTCGGGATCCTTCAGGCCGGTAAGAACAACACCCTGTTGGCGATCTTCCTGGCGCTCGGAATCCTCTTCCTGTTCCTTTTTTACTTCTACATTCGCTCGCGAGAGCGGACGGGTCACGAGGTTCTCCTATCGACGAGCCTGTTTCGGAGTCGATCCTCCAATCTCGGCCTCATTACTCAGAACATCCAGTGGCTGATTTTGATGGGGATCTCCTTCGACGTCTCGGTCTACTTCCAGGTCGTACGCGGTTTCAGCGCCATCCAGACGGGCCTCGTCTTCACCGCGGCGACGGTCGGCGTTCTGCTCGCGTCGCTGGGCGCGGAGCGCATGGCCAGGCGGCGATCTCAGAGGACGTTGATCCGAGCGGGCTTCGTTTTCACGTTGTTCGGAATCGGGCTGTTACTCGCGCTCGCCTTCGTTACGTCGAACGTGCTCGCGGCCTTGCCGGGGCTTTTCCTGATCGGCGTGGGTGTCGGGGTCATGCTGACCGCCTCGGTCAACGTCGTGCAGTCCAGCTTCTCCGAGGCGAAGCAGGGTGAGATATCGGGCCTCTCTCGCAGCATCTCCAACCTCGGCTCGTCCATGGGTACGGCGATCGCCGGCACGATCCTCGTCTCCGACCTGGCGGTGAAACATGGTCCGTACGCCATCGCTTTGATCGTTCTCGCGGGGATAGGACTCCTGGGCCTTATTGCCGCCATGTTCCTCCCGGCCAACCCGACCCTGCAAGAGGACTGATCGCGCCGGAGCGTCGTTGGGATTGCTGCGTTGCCCAACCGCGCGCGTCGGCCGCGCCCCTCATGAACGGCAGAAAGTGCTCGCGCAGGCGCCGACACGGAAGATGTAACCCACCCGTGTAAAGAAACTTCGGGAAGCTGCTATCTAACGGATGTGAGCAATCGAGTCTCTGCCGTCTCTGTTAAAGAGCTTGAGCAGTTGTACCGATCCGGTTTCCACCGCTACCTTCGCGTGGCGGAAGCTATCGCCGGGAGTCCCGAGAGCGGACTCGACGCCGTGCAAGAGGGATTCGCGCGTGCGCTTCGGCACCGATCGAGCTTTCGCGGCGAGGCGGAGGTTTCGACCTGGGTGTGGGCCTGTGTCGTCAACGCGGCCAGGGCGGCGCGTCCGCGGCAGGAGTCACCAATCGACGAGGAAGCTCCGGACACGGGAAAGGAAGATGGCCGCCCATCGTCGAGTTTTCGGGGCCTGATCGTCTTGCTCCCGGAGCGTCAGCGCCTCGCGCTGTTTCTTCGTTACTACGCCGACCTGGACTATCGCTCGATCGCCGACGTGCTCGGAGTCGAGATCGGCACGGTCGGCGCAACGCTCAACAAGGCGCATACAACCCTGCGCCAGCAGTTGGAGGAGGTCTCGAAATGACCGCTTACGATGACCCGTTTGTCGGTGAGCTTCTTGCGAGTTATGTGCCCGAGCACCGTGAGATTGCGCCGGACTGGGCAAACGCTCTACATCGCGCCGGTTTAAGCGGACGGTGGCGGCTCAAACTCTCTCGCCGAAGCTTGGTCGATCGCTTTCGCGGCAATCCTGGTGGCGATGATCGCTTCGGCACTCGCGCTCAGCGCCGAGAACATTGGTGGTTCTTGCAGGACGGGATGGGCCCTTCACCGAGCGGCGATGTGGTCGTCGCCGCAACGGGAACATGGGACGATCACTCCTGGTCTCTAGTCGCCTTTCGTGCCAGCGATCTGTATTCCGGGAGGGACGAGCTTTGCATTTCACTGAATCCCGGTCGGTCTTCGAATTCACCTGGTGGGAGCATGTCCTGCGGCCCGATCCCGGAATTCTCTTCAGCTAAACCCGACAAGATTTCGTTCGTGTGGGCAAGCTCGGGAGGACTTCCGCGCCACGCTTATGGACCGGTCGTGGGTGACGCGACCGTTGTCCGGATCGAGCTCGTCGGCGGCGAGACGATCGAGACGAAGACGATCCCCGCTCCGGCCGAGCTGGGCCTCCCGATTCGGTTCTTCGCCACGACGTTACCGCGGTGCGCGGAACTCGAGCGCATTGTCGCGCTCGACGACGGGGGCAACATCGTCGGTGAGAACAGAGTCCCACACCACCCAGGATTTCCCCCCGTACAAGGGTGTAACTAACTGAGAGACGCGGCTACCGCTCAGCTACAGCCGGTGTTCGTCCCGCAGTCGCGGCAGGTGTAGCAACTGCCGGTCCTGACCATCCGGCCGCCGCAGCGGGCGCACTCGACCGCGTCCTCCCAGTTGTTGAAGAGCGCCTTTTGCCCCGGCGGGAGCGCCTCGGCCGGGGTCGGGTCGCCGCCCTGACCGGTCGTGCCGCCGTTCGTGTAGGCCTGGGCCATGCGGGCTCTCACTTCGGGCGAGAGGATGCCGAGCTCTTCCTGCTGGTCGACCGTGAGGAAGCGCTTGCCGAGCCAGCGGAACATGTAGTCGACGATCGACTTGGCGATCCGGATGTCGTCGTCGTTGGTCGGGCCGGAGGGCTCGAAGCGCATGTGCGAGTACTTGGAGACGAAGACCTCGAGCGGTACGCCGTACTGCAGCCCGAGCGAGACGGCGATCATGAACGCGTTCATCAACCCGGCCAGAGTGGTTCCTTCCTTGGCGATGTCGACGAAGACGTCGCCGGGCGAACCGTCGTCATAGACGCCCACGTGGATGTAGCCCTCGTAGTCGCCGACCCGGAACTTGCGCCCGATCTCGGTGCGCTCGTCGGGCAGGCGGTGACGCTGCGGCGCCGCCAGTATCGGCAGGGCGCCGGCCGCTGCGATCGCGCCCTTGTCAGCCTTGCCCGAGAGCGGCTGGGCGACCTTCGAGCCCTCGCGGTAGAGGGCGATCGCCTTCACGCCGAGCTTCCAGGCGTCGATCAAGAGCTGCGAGACGTCCTCGACCGTGGCCGACTCGGGCATGTTGACGGTCTTGGAGATTGCGCCGGAGATGAAGGGCTGAGCGGCGCCCATCATCTTCACGTGGCCGAGATAGTGGATCGAGCGATCGCCGACCGCGCAGTCGAACACCGGGTAGTGCTCGTTCTTCAGGTGGGGCGCGCCGACGACGGTGTTGCGCTCGTCGATGAAGGCTTCGATCTCGTCGCTCTCGCCGGGCGAGTAGCCGAGCTTCTCGAGCGCCATCGGCACCGTCTTGTTGACGATCGTGATCTCGCCGCCGCCGACCAGCTTCTTCGACTTGGCGAGCGAGAAGTCGGGCTCGATGCCGGTCGTGTCGCAGTCCATCATGAAGCTGATCGTCCCGGTCGGAGCGAGCACGGTCGCCTGGGCGTTGCGGAAGCCGTGCGTCTCACCCAGGTCGAGCGCCTCGTCCCAGGACTTACGGCAGGCCGACAGGAGCTCGCGCGGGACGGAGTCGTCGTGGTCGATGTTGCCGACCGCGGCGCGGTGCTTGGAGATCACGCTGAGCATGGCGCCGGCGTTCTTCTGATAGCTCGCAAAAGCGCCCATCCGGCTGGCGATCTCGGCCGACTTGCGATAGGCGCGCCCGGTCATCAGCGCGGTGATCGCGGCGGCGTAGGCGCGACCCTCGTCGGAGTCGTAGGGCAGCCCGCGCGCCATCAAGAGCGCGCCGAGGTTGGCGTAGCCGAGCCCGAGCTGGCGGAAGGCGCGAGCGTTTCGCTCGATCTCGGGCGTCGGATAGCTGGAGTAGCCGACCAGGATCTCCTGCGCCAGCAAGACGACGTCGACCGTGTGCTCGAAGGCCTCGATGTCGAGCTCACCGTCCTCGCGGCGGAACTTCATCAGGTTGAGCGAGGCGAGGTTGCAGGCCGAGTCGTCGATCGACATGTACTCGGAGCAGGGGTTGGAGGCGTTGATGCGGCCCGAGTTGGGAACCGTGTGCCACCTGTTGATGGTCGTGTCGTACTGGATGCCGGGGTCGGCGCATTCCCAGGCGGCGGCGGAGATCTGGCGCAGCAGCTCGCGCGCCTTGGTCACTCGACGAGCACGGAGCTGTCGACCCGGGCGGTCAGGTTCCAGTCGCTGTCGTCCTCGGCGGCCTGCATGAAGGCGTCGGTGACGCGGACCGAGTTGTTGGCGTTCTGGTACTGGATCGAGGCCCAGTCGGGCGAGTCGAGCGACATGTCATAGCCCGCCGCCTCGAGCACGCGAACCTTCTTCTCCTCCTTGGCCTTGCACCAGATGAACTCTTCGATGTCGGGATGGTCGGCGTCGAGGATCACCATCTTGGCCGCGCGCCTCGTCTTTCCGCCCGACTTGATCGTGCCCGCGGAGGCGTCCGCGCCGCGCATGAAGGAGACAGGCCCCGAGGCGTGCCCGCCCTTGGTGAGCTGCTCCTTGGAGGCGCGCAGGCGCGAGAGGTTGATCCCGGCCCCGGAGCCGCCGCGGAAGATGATTCCCTCGCGCTTGATCCAGTCGAGGATCTCCTCCATGCTGTCTTCGACCGAGAGGATGAAGCAGGCCGAGCACTGCGGCTTCTCTTCGAAGCCGACGTTGAACCAGACCGGCGAGTTGAAGGCCGCCAGCTGGTTGACGAGGATCGCCTTCAGCTCGGCCTCGAAGGACTCGGCCTCCTCCTCGTTGGCGAAGTAGCCGCCCTTGCGTCCCCAGGCGCCGATCGTCGTGACGACGCGCCCGATCATCTGCTTGACGCTCCACTCGCGCTCGGGCGCGCCCATCTTGCCGCGGAAATACTTCTGGGCGACGATGTTGGTGGCGGTCTGCGACCAGAAGCGCGGGAACTCCACGCCCTTCTGCTCGAAGGTCGCGCCGTCCTTGCCCGGGATGAAGGCGTCGCGCACCTCCCACTCGATCTCGTCGAACGGGTCGCGCCCGGGGATGGTGAAGTAGCGGCGGACGCCGAGACTCGCTTCCGCGTCGACTACGACGTTCTCCAGCTCTGCTGCCGTCGCCTCAACCGGTGTCTCTTTGGCTGTAGCCATCTCGCCTCTCCCTCTCTGAAACGAACTCCTGGAGTACTCCTGCGGCCGGCTGGACACCCGATTTTGCGGGCAATTGACCGACGGACCTCGGAACGATAGGGGCCTTCCCGGACGTAATCAATTTTACCTGTAAAACCTGTATTTCCCGGTGCCGGCTCAGGCACCGCCGAGGGGGTCCGAAACGCTCGACTCGCGCTACTTGGGCAACCCTACCCGTTGCTGCCGCTCTCGAACCTGTAGCCCATGCGCGGCTCTGTCAGGAAGTAGCGTGGCCGCGCGGGGTCGGGCTCGAGCTTGCGCCGGATCTGCGCCAGGTAGACGCGTAGGTAGTTCGTCTCCTTCTCGTACTGCGGCCCCCAGACGGCCTTGAGGAGCTGCCGCTGCGTGACCAAGCGGCCCTCGCTGCGGACGAGTATCTCGACGATCTCCCACTCGGTGGGCGTCAGCTTCAGCTCTTTGGAGTCGCGTTTGACGCGCTTGGCCGAGAGGTCGACGGTGAAGTCCGGCGTGGTCACGATCGCCTCCTCCTTGCCGGCGGGGGCGGCACGCCGTACGGCTGCGCGCAAGCGCGCGAGCAGCTCGTCCATGCCGAAGGGCTTGGTCACGTAGTCGTCGGCGCCGGCATCGAGCGCGGCGACCTTGTCGGCCTCGCGCTCGCGCACCGAGAGCACGACGATCGGGACCGCGCTCCAGCCCCGCAGGCCGGCGATCACCTCGAGCCCGTCGATCCCCGGCAGGCCGAGGTCGAGTACGACCAGATCGGGGTGGTGACTCGCGGCCAGCATCAGCGCGGCCTCGCCGGTGGCCGCCTGATCGACCTCGTAGCCGCGAGCCTTGAGGTTGGTCGCCAGCGCGCGCAGAAGCTGCGGCTCGTCGTCGACGACGAGAATGCGGGTCATCTTTCCGCTCGCAATCGCACGATCATCGTCAATCCTCCACCGGGCGTCTCCTTACCCTCGATCGACCCCTCCATCGCCTCGATGAATCCTCTCGCGACCGCCAGACCGAGCCCGACGCCGTTCGACCCGGACGCGTCGCCGAGGCGCTGGAAGGGGACGAAGATCCGCTCCCGCTCCGACTCGGGAACTCCCGGCCCGTGATCGACGATACGCAGGTCGACGTACTCGTCGCCCGTGGGGTCGGCGACGACGCGCACTTCTGCGTCTTCCGGGCAGTGGCGAAGCGCGTTGTCGAGCAGATTGGCCAGCGCTCGCTCGAGCAGGCCGGGATCGGCCAGCACTCGCGGCAGAGTTTCGGGAACCTCGCTCTGAACACGGCTCGCGCGCCCACCAAGCGAGTGCAGGGCTGCCGGAACGATCTCCTCGAGGCCGACCGGCCCGGCCGAGACCGTCAGCGCTCCGGCCTGCAGGCGACTCATGTCGAGCAGATTTCCGACCAGCGCGTTCAGGCGGTCGGTCTCCTCGTCGATCGTACGCAGGAACTCGCAGCGCGCCTCCTTTGCCCAGTCGACGTCCTGCTGGAGCAGGCTCGTGACCGAGGCCTTGATCGACGACAGAGGCGTTCGCAAATCGTGCGAGACCGCCGAGAGAATGGCCGCGCGCAGCTCGTTCCCGGCGGCCAGCGCCCCGGCGGTCTGGGCTTCCGTCTCGAGCTCCGCGTGGGTCAACGACGAGGAGAGCTCGCTGACGAAAGCGTCGACGATGCGCCGCTCATCGGCCGCTACCGGTCTGCCCGCGATTGCGAGCAGGCGACCGGCGCCGAGGTCGATCGTCTGGGCGGCCGATTCCGGGTGTCGCGGTGGCTGCTCGCCGCTCTCGGCAACTACGCTCCAGGAACCCCCTTGGCTGCTGAGCAGGGCTAGGCCATCGAGCTGCAGAGCTCGGCGCAGGCGGTCGAGCAGGTCGGCTACCGGCGTGTCTCCGGAAAGAGTCAGGAGGATGTCGGCTTCGGCTTGCGCCTGCTCGCCGGCGGCGGCGCGCCTGGCCGCGAGAGCGACGAAGCTCGAGAAGACGACGGCGACGACGAGAAAGACGCAGAGCGCGAGTAGGTTCTGCGGTTCGCTGATCGTAAGAGTGTGGATCGGCGGCGTGAAGTACCAGTTGGCGAGCAGGTCGCCGACGAGCGCGGTCGCGATCGCGGGCCAGAGACCGCCGATCGCCGAGACGCAGACGACGAGGAGCAGATAGAGCAGGAGGATGCTGGGAAGCGCGACGTGCTCGCCGAGCGCTGAAAGGATCGCGGTCAGCACCGGCAAACCGACGGCGGCGGCTATGAAGCCCAGTATGACGCGCCGTCGCGGAAGGGAGCGCGGTGGCCTACGCTCGCGGCGCTCTTGGAGTTCTTCGGCTACCGGGGGGCCATCCTCTTCGTGACTGATCACGTGCACGTCGAGGCTGGCGCCCGAGAGGTGGATGACGGTGTTGATCACCGAGCCGTGTAGGAGCTCGCCGAGCCGGCTGCGGCGCGTGGCGCCGAGAACGATCTGGTTGGCGTTGAGCGAGCGGGCCACTTCGACGAGCGCGGGGCCGACCTCCGCGCCCACGACCTCGCGGTAGCCGCCTCCAAGCGAGACGAGGAGTTCTCGCTGCGTCTTTAGACGCTCCAGCGTAGGTCCGGCAAGGCCGTCTTGAGGTCGCACGTGTACTCCGACCAGCTCGCTACCGCGACGCTGTGCAATGCGGGCGGCCCGGCGCACCAGCCGCTCCCCGCGCCCGGAGCCCGACAAGCCCACGATCACTCGCTCGCGCGTCTCCCAGGGCTCGCTGACGCCGTGACGCTCCCGGTACTCCTTGATTCCGTCTTCGACCTGATCGGCGATCCAGAGCAGGGCGAGCTCGCGCAGGGCGCCGAGGTTGCCGGCGCGGAAGAAGTTGCTGAGCGCGGTGTCGATGCGGTCGGCCGGGTAGATGTCGCCGCGGGCGAGGCGCGCTCGCACGGTCTCGGGAGCGAGGTCGACGAGCTGCATCTGCTCGGCCTGGCGCACTACGGCGTCGGGGATCGTCTCCTGCTGGGTTACGCCGGTGATCTGCGCGATCACGTCGTTCAGCGACTCCAGGTGCTGGATGTTGAGCGTCGAGATGACGCTGATACCGGCGTCGAGCAGCTCCTCCACGTCCTGCCAGCGCTTCTCGTTGCGCGAGCCGGGGATGTTGGTGTGCGCCAGCTCGTCCACGAGCGCGATCTCGGGCCGCCGCGCCAAGACCGCGTCGATGTCCATCTCTTCGAACACCCGGTCGCGGTAGGGAAGCCGTTTGCGCGGCACGACCTCGAGCCCGCCGATCTGCTCGCCGGTGCGCCTGCGTCCGTGCGTCTCGACGAAGCCGCAGACCACGTCCTCGCCGCGCTCGCACCTGCGGCGGCCCTCGTTGAGCATGGCAAAGGTCTTGCCTACGCCCGGCGCAGCGCCGAGGTAGATGCGGAGCTTTCCACGCGCCATAGAACTCGCCTCAGATTGAAGACCCGTCGACTGAGGACGCAGTATCGGGCCTCCGAGCGCAGCCAGGCGGTGGAGTGCTTCGGTTTGAGGCGAGTTCCATCCCCATAGATTGACTGTTATCGCGAGCTGTCGAGAGCCAAGTTGAGCTCGAGCACGTTCACACCCGGCTCGCCCAGGAACCCTAGCGAGCGCCCGTCGGTGTTCTCACGCACGAGCGCGAGCACTCGAGCAAGCGCCAGGCCGCGGGAACGGGCGACCCTCGGCGCCTGCAGGCGGGCGTTCGCGGGCGAGATCTCGGGGTCGAGGCCGGAGCCCGAGGCGGTGACGGCGTCGACCGGCACCGGCGCGCTTTTACCCAGACCGTTGAAGTGCCGGTATGCGGACACGCGCGCGCGCACCGATGAGAGCAGCACCGGGCTGGTCGGGCCCAGGTTGGAAGCCCCACTGGCCGTAGCGTCGTAGCCGTCTCCCGCGGCCGAAGGCCGCGGCTGGAAGTAGCGGGGCCCGCTGAAGGCCTGTCCGATCAGGCGCGAGCCGACAACCGTGTCGCCCTGGCGCACGAGCGAGCCCTGCGACTTGGCGGGGAAGGCGATCCGCGCCACGCCCGTCACGGCGAGTGGGTAGACGACGCCGACCAGCACGGTGAAGAAGAGGAAGACGGCCAGGGCTGGGACGAGCTGCCGGCGCATCACGAGACTCCGATGGCGCTGACGAGCGAGGTCGATCAGCTTGATTCCGATGAAGGGCGCGATCAGCCCGCCGAGCCCGTAGATGAGCAGGTTACGTCGCAGCACCGCGACCGCCGAGGCGGCGCGGAAACGAACGCCGCGAAGCGCAAGCGGAATCAGGGCGACGATGATCAGGGCGTTGAAGATCACGGCCGAGGCGATCGCCGACTTGGGCGTGTCCAGATGCATGATGTTCAGGCTCCCGAGCACGGGGAAGACACCCGCGAACATCGCCGGGATGATCGCGAAGTACTTGGCGACGTCGTTGGCGATCGAGAAGGTGGTCAGCGAGCCGCGGGTGACGAGCAGCTGCTTACCGATCTCGACGATCTCGATCAGCTTGGTCGGGTTGGAGTCGAGGTCGACCATGTTGCCCGCCTCGCGCGCCGCCTGGGTGCCCGTGTTCATGGCCACGCCGACGTCGGCCTGGGCGAGCGCCGGCGCGTCGTTGGTGCCGTCGCCGGTCATGGCGACGAGGTTGCCTCCGGCCTGCTCGCGCCGGATCAGCTCCATCTTGTCCTCGGGCTTGGCCTCGGCCAGGAAGTCGTCGACACCGGCCTCGAATGCGATCGCGCCCGCGGTGAGCGGGTTGTCGCCGGTGATCATGACCGTACGGATGCCCATCCGGCGCAGGTCCTCGAAGCGCTCGGCGAGCCCCTCCTTGACGATGTCCTTGAGCTGGACGATCCCGAGCGGGCGGCCGTTCTCGACTACTGCGAGCGGTGTGCCGCCCGTCTGGGCGACTTCCCCGGCCAGCTCGACCAGCTGCTTGGGAACCGAGCCGCCTTTGTCCTCGATCAGCAGGCAGATCGCCTCGACGGCGCCCTTGCGGATCGAGCGCCCATCCAGGTCGACACCGCTCATCCGGGTCTGGGCGGTGAAGGGCACGAGCTGGCCGCCGTGCAGCTCGTGCTCACGCAGCTCGAAGCGCTCCTTGGCGAGCACGACGATCGAGCGACCCTCCGGTGTCTCGTCGGCCAGGCTCGCCAGCTGCGCGGCCTCGGCCAGCTCCTGCTCGCTGACGCCGTCGAGCGGCAGGAAGGCGGTCGCCGCGCGGTTACCGAGCGTGATCGTGCCGGTCTTGTCGAGCAGGAGCACCGCGCAGTCGCCGGCCGCCTCGACCGCGCGCCCGGACATCGCCAAGACGTTGCGGCGCACGAGCCTGTCCATCCCCGCGATCCCGATCGCCGAGAGCAGCGCGCCGATCGTGGTCGGGATCAGGCAGACGAGCAGCGCCACCAGCACGATCGTGCTCTGGCGGGCGCCGGAGTAGACGGCGAAGGGCTGCAGCGTGACCACGGCGAGCAGGAAGACGAGGGTCAGCCCGGCGAGCAGGATGTTGAGCGCGATCTCGTTCGGCGTCTTCTGTCGCTCGGCGCCCTCGACCAGGGCGATCATGCGATCGAGGAAGCTGGCGCCCGGAAGCGCGGTCACGCGCACGACGATCTCGTCGGAGAGCACCCGCGTACCGCCCGTGACCGCCGAGCGGTCGCCGCCCGACTCGCGGATCACCGGCGCCGACTCGCCCGTGATCGCCGACTCGTCGACGCTGGCGATTCCCTCCACCACCTCGCCGTCGGCCGGTATCACCTCGCCGGCCCGGACGACGACCAGGTCGTCCATCTGCAGCGCCCCGCTCGCCACTTCTTCGAGCGTCCCGTCCGCGCCTCTTCGGTGGGCGATCGTGACGGCGCGCGTCTTCTTCAACTCCGCCGCCTGCGCCTTGCCCCTGCCCTCGGCGATCGCCTCGGCCAGGTTGGCGAACAGGGTCGTGAACCAGAGCCAGGCGGCGATCGTCCAGGCGAACCGGCTCGGGTCTTTGATCGCGATCGCCGTCACCAGCACGCTGCCGATCTCGACCACGAACATGACCGGGTTGCGCGCCATCAACCGCGGGTCGAGCTTGAGGACGCTGTCGAGCGCGGCCCGGCGCAGGATCGGGCGGTCGAGCAGCGAGCGGGGCCGGTTGCGGAGACTCTCAGAGCTGATAGAGGTCATAAGCTCAGGTGCTCCAGAATCGGCCCGAGCGCGAGCACGGGCGCGTAGGTGAGAAGAACGACGACGAGGACGACGGCCACCAGCAGCACGGCGAAGAGCGGAGTCGCGGTCGGGAAGGTGCCGGCCGACTCGGGCACGTGCTGCTTGCGCGCGAGCGAGCCCGCCAGCGCGAGCACGAGGATCATCAGCAGGAAGCGCCCGGCCAGCATGGCGATCCCGAGCGTGGTGTTGAACCAAGTCGTGTTGGCGCCGATGCCGGCGAAGGCCGAGCCGTTGTTGTTGGCCGCCGAGGTGAAGGCGTAGACCATCTCGGTGAGCCCGTGCGGGCCGCTGTTGAGCAGCGCCGAGCGCGGCCCGGCCAGCACCACCGAGGCGCCGGCGAAGGCCAGGATCACGAGCGGCACGACGAGCAGGTAGAGGACGACCAGCTTCATCTCCAGCGCCTGCACCTTCTTGCCCAGGTACTCGGGCGTTCGCCCGACCATCAGACCGGCGAGAAAGACCGTCAAGATGGCGAAGACGAGCATCCCGTACAGGCCCGAGCCGGTCCCGCCCGGGCTGACCTCACCCAACATCATGTTGGCCACGACGACTCCGCCTCCCAGCGGCGTGAAGCTGTCGTGGGCAGGAGTCGACGGCGCCGGTCGAGGTGTCGGTGGTCGAGGCGGCAAACAGCGCCGAGGCGGGCGCGCCGAAGCGCACCTCCTTGCCCTCCATGTTCGAGCCGACGGCGCCGAGCGCCTGGACGCGCGGGTTGCCGGCCACCTCGTAGTGCGTGGCGACGCCGACCGAGGCGATCCAGAGGAAGAACATGGCGGCGAATATCGTCCAGCCCTGGCGCCGGTTTCCGACCAGGCGGCCGAAGGCGAAGGCGAGCGAGAAGGGGATCACGAGCAGCGCCCAGATCTCGAGCAGATTGGTCAGCGCCGTCGGGTTCTCGAACGGATGGGCGGAGTTGGCGTTGAGCGAGCCGCCGCCGTTCGTGCCCAGCTCCTTGATCGCCTCCTGGCTGGCGACCGGCCCGCCGGGGATCGACTGGGTTGCGCCCGCCACGGTGTGCGCGTGGGTGTAGCCGTGCAGGTTCTGGATCACGCCCTGGCTGGCGAGAACGATCGCCAGCACGATCGCGATCGGCAGCAGCACGCGCACCGTCGTTCGCACCAGATCGACCCAGAAGTTCCCGATCGTGTCCGACTTGCGGCGGGTCAGCCCGCGAACCAGGGCGATGACGACCGCGATCCCGACCGCCGCCGAGAGAAAGTTCTGAACCGCCAGTCCGGCCATCTGCGTGAGGTGGCTGGCGCCGGTCTCGCCGGAGTAGTTCTGCCAGTTGGTGTTGGTGGTGAAGCTGACGGCGGTATTGAAGGCGAGCGCCGGCCCGGCGCTGACCGCATGGCTCGGATTGAACGGCAGCGACCCCTGCAGGCGCATCAGCAGGTAGACGGCCGCCACCGAGATAGCGCTGAAGATCAGGAGCGAGCCGGCATAGACGCGCCAGGTCTGCTCTCCGTGCTCGTCGATTCCTGCCAGCCGGTAGCAGAGTCGCTCGATCGGGCCGAAGATGCGGTCGCCGGGCGCCGCCCCGCCGCCGAAGACGCGAGCCATATAAGCGCCGAGCAAGGGAGCGGTAACGCCGATCAGCCCGATCAGCGCGCCGATCTGCAGCCAGCTGCTCGAGCTCATCCGAACCGGTCCGGCTTGAGCAGGGCAACGAGTAGATAGGCGAAGACGAATGCGGCGATCACCAGCGAGCCGATGTCGCCCCAGCTCATCTGCTACTCCCCTTGTCGTCCTCGTGCTGAACGAGGATCCCGAGAGCCCAGACGAAAAGCGCCAACAGCGTGAAGGCGACGAACCCGGCGAGGACGAAGGCGATATCGCTCACATCTTCCGTACTACCGCAGCAGGCGGGCGGCGTATCGGTCGTTGACGCGATCTCTACGCCCGGCGGCGAGATCTATACGTTTTCTTGACGAATCCGGCGGCGCCGTCGAGCTATTTCTTCTTGATTCGAGTTCTTAGGCGCGGATCCAATCCCAGGTCTGGCGCAGGCCCTCTTCGAGCGTCGTATCCGGGCGCCAGCCGAGCTCGTCTGCGGCCTTGCCGACGTCGAGCACGCTTCGCTGCAGCTCGCCCGCGCGCGCCGGAGCGTGCTCGGCCGCGAGCTTGCTTCCGGCCACTCTGCGGCACAGCTCGTACAGCTCGAGCACCGAGGTTGCTCGACCGGTGCCGACGTTGAAGATGCCGCCCTCGACCTCGCTGCCCGCCAGAGCGGCGGCCACCACGTCGCCGACGAAGACGTAGTCGCGCTCCTGCTTCCCGTCGCCGAAGATGAGGCAGGTCTCTCCGTCTCTCAGTCGCCCGAGGAAGATTGCGACGACGCCCGCCTCGCCGTGCGGATCCTGCCTCGGCCCGAAGACGTTGCCGAAGCGAAGGGCGACGTTCGCCATCCCGTACAGGCGCTGGTAGGTGAGCAGATACTCCTCGCCGGCCAGCTTGGCGGTTCCGTAAGGAGCGAGCGGTCGGCGCTCGCTCGACTCGTCGGCGGGCTCGTCGCACTCGCCGTAGATGGCGCCGCCGGTCGAGGAGAAGACAACCCGGGCCCCGACCGAGCGCGCCGCTTCGAGCACGTGCACGGTGCCGATCACGTTCACCTCGGCGTCGTAGTCGGGCCGCTCGACCGAGACGCGCACGTCGGCCTGAGCCGCGAGGTGGAAGCAGACCTCGGGACGCAGCTCGGCGAAGAGCTCTTCCAGCGGCTCGCGCACGTCGAGCACGTGCAGCCGCGCCCGCTCGTGGACGTTCTCGCGCTTTCCGCTCGAGAGGTTGTCGACGACGTCGACCGAGTCGCCGCGTGCGATCAAAGCGTCGACGAGGTTCGAGCCGATGAATCCAGCCCCTCCTGTAACAAGCGCCCGCACGCCCCGTATCCTAGTGATCTATGTTCATCTCCTTCGAAGGTCTCGACGGCTGCGGCAAGACCACTCAGGTCGAGCTGCTCGAGGCCTTCCTCGAGGTGCGCGACGTCGAGGTGGTCGGCACGCGCGAGCCGGGTGGGACCGAGCTGGGCGAGACGCTGCGCGCGGATCGTGCTGCACGGCCAGAAGATCTCGCCCTGGGCCGAGGTGGCGATATTCGCGGCAGCGCGAGCCGAGCTGGTCGAAGAGGTGATCGAGCCGGCGCTCGAGCGAGGGGCGACGGTGATCTCCGACCGCTTCGTCGACTCCTCGCTCGTCTATCAGGGCGTGGGGCGCGGGCTGGGGATAGAGAACGTCTTGCAGGTCAACCTGCTCGCCACGAAGGGCCTGCTGCCCGACCGCACTTTTGTGCTTCTCGTCGACGAGAAGCTCTCGGAGGCGCGGGTCGGAGAGGAGCGCGATCGTATGGAGAGTGAGAGCGAGGCCTTCCGCCGCCTGGTCGGGGACGGCTACCGGCGGCTGGCCGAGATGTTCCCGGAGCGGATCGTCGCTCTCGACGGCACGCAATCGCGCGAGCAGATCGCGCGCGACGTTCGTCAGGCGCTTGTCGAAGGCTCGCTTTGAGTCCCAGCGACCCCTTCGCCGCGGTCGCGGAGCAAGAGGAGGCGAAGGCGCTACTTCGCTCGGCGCTCAGCGAGGGGCCGTCTCACGCCTATCTCTTTCACGGCCCGAGCGGGGTCGGGAAGCGCAAGGCGGCGCTCGTCTTCGCCGGCGAGCTGCTCGGCGACCTGCGCCGCGTCGAGCAGCGCTCGCACCCCGATCTCTACCTGCTCGAGCCGGTCGGCGACCAGCTCCGCATCGACGATATTCGAGCGCTCAGGCGCGATCTGCACATGCGCCCGTTCGAGGCGGCCTGGCGCGTGTATCTCGTCTTCTCGGCCGAGACGATGAATCGCGAGGCCGCCGACGCCTTGCTCAAGGATCTCGAAGAGCCGCCGGCTTACGCCGTCTTCGTGCTCGTTGCGAGCGACCCGCGGCGAATCTCCACGACCATCCGCTCGCGCTGTCAACCGGTCTCCTTCCACCGCCTATCCGAGCAGGCTGTGTTCGAGCAGATCGTGCGCCTCGGCGGTGTTCCCGACGAGGAGCGCCGGCGGGCTCTGGCACGCATCGCGGCCGGCCGTCTCGATCGTCTGGAGCGCCTGCTCGAGCCCGCCGCTTCGGCCAGGCGCGCTCGCCTGCTGGAGGCCGCTCGCGCCGTCTACAACGACCCCGACTTCGAGCCGGCCGATGCGGTGCGCTCGCTTCAGGAGGCGATCGATGAACGGGGCGCCGAGGCGCGGGCCAAGGCCGAGCGCGGACTGGAGGAAAGCGAGCTCTCCAAGCGCGAGCTCGATCAGCGCTTACGCCGCGTCGAGCGCGGGGCCAAGCGCGAGGAGCTACTGGCGATGCTCGAGGAACTGGCCGCCTGGTATCGAGACCTGATCGCTAGCGCCATCGGCGCGGAAGGTGTGTTGATTCATTCCGACGCCGCCGCCGAGCTGCGTGCCGACGGGACGCTCGAGCGACTCGCCGCGGCCGAGGATGCGGTCGATTTGGTGCGCGAGACCTTTCGATGTATGCAGGAGCTCAACCTCAACTCGACGCTGGCCTTAGAGGCTCTCTTCGTTCGCTTGCACGCTCTTTTCGCCGGGGTCGAAGCGCTCGTTTGAGAAGCCCGGCCAGTCCCGACCCCTTCCCATCCGTATCGCTTTCGAGATACCTTGGTGGAGTCCGCTAGTCACGCGACTCAGACGCTGAGACGGGGTCATGCCGCAAGCTCCACGCAAGAAGCCGCCAACCACCGCTCCGGATACCGACCGGCGGCGAAGTCAGTCACGCGACACGCTGCTCGACTACCCCGATGCGGTCACGCGCGTCGGCAAGGACGGTCGCCACCTATTTGCCAACCCGGCCTTTGAGGACGTTATCGGCCTGCCCGCGGCGGAGATCGTCGGCAAGACGATGCAAGAGCTCCCCGTGCCGCCGCGGCAGCGGAAGTATTGGCTGGAGCTGGTCAAGACAGTTTTCGAGAGCGGGAAGGCCTTGGACGTCGAGGAAAGCTTCGAGGGCCCTGCCGGTCTCCACTATTACGAGGGGCGGCTCGTACCCGAGTTTGACGAGCGGGGAGACGTAGCATCCGTTCTACTCGTCATCCGCGACGCCACCGAGCGCCACCAGGCGATTCAGAGCCTGAGAGACAGCGAAGAGCGCTTCCGCGTCACCTTCGAGAAGGCGCCGATCGCGCTGCTCCTGGTCGACCGCGACGCCAGCATCAGCGCCGGCAACGCCGCCGCCTGCGCGCTGCTCGGATACCCGGAGAAAGAGCTCGCAGGGAAGACGATCTATGAGATCACCCATCCCGACGATCTCGAGTTGACGCGCGATGTCGCCGAACGGATATTCGAGCAAGCCGAACCGACAGCCGCGCTCGAAAAGCGCTATCTGCACAAGGATGGGGAGGTCGTCTGGGGCCGCGTCTCGGTGTCGTCGGTGCGCGATTCCGAACAGCGCTTCATTCACAACATCGTCCAGATAATCGACATCACCGAGCTCAGGCAGGTCGAGCAGTCGCTGCACGAGCGCGAAGAGCTACAGCGGCTGGTGATCGAGCACGCCAACGACGTGATTGCCGTAATCGGCCTCGACTTCGACATCCGCCTGGTCTCGCAGTCGGTTCGAGACGCGTTGGACTACGAGCCCGAGGAACTGGTCGGCCACAACGTCGAGGAGCTGGTCGACAGCGAGAGCGATCGAGGAGCTCCGTGCCGCTGTGAAGGAGGTTCTCGCCGGTAGGCCGCCGCGGAACCGCTCCTTGCGTGTCAGGCACCGAGACGGGATCCTGGTGCCTTGTTCGAAGGACTCGGCTCGATAGCAAGGGACGAGGGCGGCAAGCCTGAGTACTTGGTGGTGATCCTGCGCGACGTGACCGAGCGCACGTTGCTCGAGCAGCAGCTCGTGGTCGCGCGAAAGATGGAGGCGGTCGGTCAGCTCGCCGGCGGGGTCGCGCACGATTTCAACAACCTCCTGACGGTGATCAACGGCTTCACCGACATGGCGATCAAGGAGCTCCGCGATCGCGAGGAAGCAGTCCGCCGTTACCTCGCCGAGATAGGTCACGCCGGCCAGCGTGCAGCCGAGCTCACCCAGCATCTGCTCGCGTTCAGTCGCCAGCAGGTGCTTCAGCCCGAGGTCGTCGACGTCAACTCGATAGTCGATGAGTACGCGGCGATGCTCCACCGCGTACTGGGAGAAGAGATCGAGCTTGTGACGCAGCTGGAGCCCCGCCTGTACAGCGTCGAGGTCGATCCGGGGCAGCTCGGCCAGGTGCTGATGAACCTCACCGTCAACGCCCGCGACGCCATGCCGCGGGGCGGCGTCCTCACTATCGCCACCGAAAACCTCAGGCTGAAGAAGACGATGTCCACGGCGCACGGCTCGCTCCCGCGCGGTTCGTACGTGCTTCTCACGATCTCCGACAACGGCGAGGGGATGGACACAGAGACGCGCGCGCACGTCTTCGAGCCGTTCTTCACCACCAGAGAGCCGGGCCACGGCACCGGGCTCGGGCTGGCCACAGTGGCCGGCATCGTCGAGCAGTCGGGGGGCGCCGTCAGCTTTGACACCGAGCCGGGCGAAGGAACGACATTTCGCGTCTACCTGCCCCGCAGCGTCGCGGCTCGCGTCGAGAAGAACGTAAAGCTCGAGCGAGAGCAGACGGGCGCCGGCACGATCCTGGTGGTCGAGGACGACCAGGCCGTCCGTAGGCTGGTGGAGAAGATCCTGCTCGAGGCCGGCTACCGCGTCCTCATCGCCGCCCGGCCGAGCGAGGCGATCTCGCTGTCCAACTGGGAGCCCTCGATCGACTTGCTCGTAACCGACGTCGTCATGCCCGAGATGAACGGACACGAGCTGGCGCAGCGGCTGCTGATCCAACGGCCCGGCCTGAGCGTTCTCTACATCTCCGGCTATGCGCCCGAAGTAGTCAGGGGAAAGGGCGTGCTCGCCGAACAGGAAAGCTTCCTGCAGAAGCCCTTCACCGCCGCCGCCCTGACGCAGGCCGTGCGCAAGTTAATCGTAGATAGCCCCCGTTCTTCGCAGGAATGACGGTGATCCGCGGCGGAGAGAAGAGGGTCGAGCTGCGCGTTCGGCGCGGGCGGTCCTAGAAGCGAGGGCTACGCGGATTACGGCTCGCGTCGATCGCCAGTTACGAGATGCGCGAAAGGCGCCGATAAGAGAACCGCGACTCGAAGACAAACCGCCGGCCGGAGGTATTGAGATGAAGATGTTGAGGCACGCGAAAACCTTGGTTCTCGTTTTGCTTGCAGCGGCTGTCGTCTTCGTTGCGGCAGCAGGCGCCGCTCCCAGCCCGGCAAATATGGTGCTGAAGAGGAATGACCTCTCGACCGCTTTCTTGCCGGACGGGGCGGCGCAGGTCACGAATGCCGACGTCGTCGCGGGACGCGGGGCCACCGACGCGCAGCTCACGGCTTGGGGCCGGATCGACGGGTACAAGGTCGCGTACAAGATCAAGACCAATCGGGCGTTGGCCAACAAGCTCACCGGTCCGATCTACGTCGTCTCGAGCGCCAACACCTACACCGCGCCCGCCGGGGCGCACGCGGCCTGGCTGGCGCAGCTTGACTCGCTCAAGAAGACCGCCGGGATCCATACGGCGAAGGCTAGGCGCGTAGGAAACGAATCGAAGCTCTTCACCTACACCCAGTCGGCGAAGGTGCAAGGCGTCACGGTCACCTACCTGATCTACGTCTACAGCTGGCGGACCGGTAGCAATACGGCGTCGGTCATGAGCGAAGGGATCAAGGGCCGGATCACGCGGGCGTCGGTCGTCAAGCTCGCGCAGAAGCAGCAGTCGCGCATCGTAGGCTCTTACTCCGCCGGTTAGTCCGCGAAAAGTCCGCCTCCTGCGGAGGCATGACGACTTTCCGCGGCGGGAAACGATGCTGAGCCGCGCCTTCAGCGCTGGGCTCACATCGTCCTGGCGCAGGGCGGGTCTACCGAGATACGGTTCGGAGTTCGCAGTGATCGGGGGATAGCGTTTGCTGGGCCGCGCCCGCCATGTCGGTCGCGGCGGTCGGCGAAGAGCGTGGCGAGGGCGCTATTCTCTTTCCCCGGTGCCGACGTAGCTCAGTTGGTAGAGCACTTCACTCGTAATGAAGGGGTCCGCGGTTCGAATCCGCGCGTCGGCTCTCTCGCGTCACTGGGCGGCCGCGTACGTGCTCTGAGGTTTTGGTCGGTCGCCCCGGCGCGGCCTCGAGCCGCTGGCGGCACGATCCTATCCGGGCCCGTGTGTATCAACACTGTGCCCTCCGGGCTCGCACCGCCAGCGACTCGCCAGAGACGCGAGACCGTAGCTCGTCACTACTCCATCCACCACGTCCCGAAGTAGGTTCTTTCCCGGTGCGACGTAGACGGCTGCTACTCGCCTCCTGTGACTAAGTAAGATCGGAATAGTGGGCCTTTAGCTCGGCTGAAGGCCCACTCGCTCTCTCATACGCCGCGACGAGGAGGTTTGCATGAAACCCATCGCGAATTCGTGCACCGTAATCGCTTTAGTAGGAGTCGGGTTGTTGGTGGCAGGTTGTGGCAGCAACAACAAGAGTGCTGTACAGACAACGAGCGCGACCGTCGTCGCGCCGGTACCGAAGTCCGCGACAACTGGCCCTTTCCGTCCGCTTCGGTCTCTTGCTGTGTTCAGACGGGATCGAGTAGCAACAGACGTCATGCCGAGGACGCTCGTGGAGGCGGCGTGGCTTGCCGGAGGTACCACTCCAAACCACTTGGGCTCACCTGACATTCGGAGAAGCCGGCTGCTCATCCGGGCTGCTGCGCTCTACGCGTGGCCGATTGCTAAGAGTGGCATTTGCATCGGGATCCCGGAGTCTGTCGTCGACTGTCGCCCCGGATTCCCACAGGCGCAACCCGCACTCCCGTTCGCAGTCGTCGCCGGTAGCTCTAGTCACAGCCCTCTCGCTATCGGAATGGTCGACGACGACATTACGAGCGCGCAGATCCGGCTAGCGAGCGGGAAGCGGTGCAAAGCTCGGGTTCAAAACAACGCGTTCCTCTGCGTCTTGCCCCGACCTGCGCGCGCCGATTCCGTTCAATCACTCACGGTTTTCGCGAAGGACAAGGCCACAACGATCCGGTTTTGACTGCTGCTTCGGAGACCCGCTCCGTCGTTGAGTCTCAAGTAGGCCGAACTCCTCGGTAGCACACGGGGCGGGGCGATACGCGGTTGTTGCCACGGTGCTCTACTAAGTCAAGTCGGAACGTTTGGACTGGACCTGGACAGATCTTCGCTGTACTCTCGGCGCATGGGCTACCAGTCAACCATTGAGTGGACAGAGGCCACCTGGAACCCAGTCGCCGGTTGCAGCAAAGTCAGTTCGGGCTGCGCTCACTGCTACGCCGAGGCGCTAAGCCTTCGGTTCGGACACAGTACAAAGCCGTGGACGGAGGCGAACGCTCGCGAAAACGTTCGACTTCATCCCGATCGACTAGAGCAACCTCTACGCTGGCGACGGCCGCGTATGGTCTTCGTGAACTCGATGAGCGACCTCTTCCACGAGCTCGTTCCCTTTGATTTCGTCGATCTTGTATACGCGACTATGTCCGAGGCGCACCAACACACGTTTCAGATTCTTACGAAGCGACCTGAACGTGCACTCGACTACTATCGTGCGCGCGTCGGCGGTCTAGGAGTAGACACGCGGCCAAACGTATGGGTTGGCGTTTCAATCGAGAACAGTCGCTACACGTGCCGCGCAGACATCCTCCGCCAAATCCCGGCAGCAGTCCGCTTCATTTCGGCAGAGCCATTGCTCGGTAGCCTGTTCGAGAATCGGGGTCGACGTGTCCCTCTGGATCTCCACGGGATCGACTGGCTAATCGCTGGTGGCGAGAGTGGGCCGAGGTACCGTCCGGTACAAGTCGATTGGATCCGCGAGCTCCGCGACGCTTGCGAACGTGCTGGCGTTGCTTTCTTCTTCAAGCAATGGGGCGGGCGGACACCAAAAGCGGGCGGGAGAGTTCTCGACGACTGCATCCATAGCGCGATGCCTTTTGCCGCTACTGCCTGAACTGCAGACGGGTTCCATCCGGGTATGTCCAGCGCCTTCGATTGGGAGGCGCGGTAACGACTATTACGTGATCGGCCTTCTCAAGTGGCTTCAGGATAGGTCTCTTGACGTGTTGAGGTAGGTACGGCGTTTCGACGAGCGCGAAGTCGAGTGCTTCTTCGATCGAGAACGGCTTTGTTCCGAAGTGTGCGAGTAGCGCTTTTCGTAGTGGCTCAAAGTCCGGCTCCGCTTGGAAAAGAGGCTGTTGGTCGGAACTCGTGGAATCGCGGTACTTCTGGCCAGCGATCGGGTCAACCGACCACATCACCTCCTTCATCCTGCGTAGTCCCTTCTCTTTGTTGTTGGTTCCGAAAAAAGGTGATAGCCGTGGTTTCCCGGCGCGACAATCTCGAACGAACGAACATATCGAAGGCCCGTTTCGGCCTTCAGTTGCTCATAGAGGAGATCGTGAAGGAACCGGATGCGCGTTTGCCGATACAGAGGAATGGCGTCCTTCCAGCGGTCAGTACCAAAGAAGGACGTCAGTGCCGTTTCCTGCCCCGCGCGGCTAATGAAACGGTTGATCCACCGAAGGGGGGCGTAGAGCAGTACCTCACATCGCTCGAACTGCAGGAATCGTCCCGAAAGATGCATTGGTGCCTGCGAGTAACCGAAGGGATCAATAAACGCGAACGTCGGTGCCAGCGACGCGCCTTGCTCCTGGATCTCGTCGAGGATTCTCGAAAACGTCTCTTCGTACTTCCCAGGTATAACGCGGACACGAAGCTGCGACGGGAGCTTCCCGAACCTTGCGATCTCTTGCTCTAGACGCTCAGCACGTCTTACGTCCTCCTCAATAAACACACAAACGACTTCGGCTCTGATCCGATCACGCTGCTTGTGCGTCAGGAACGTTTGAAGCTCGACGATCGGCGATCCCGGCTCACCGCCTTTATAGACGCCAGGTCCAGCGAATCCGTCAATGATCACCAGCCGCGGGCACCAACTCGACATGATTGGGAGCCACGCCTCTAGATATCGGCGCAGGATTTCGTGCTTCGCCAGGGTGTGCTTATCGATCTTCCAGACAACTTCGTCTTCAGGCATCTCTCCGAAGTCTCAGTGACTCAGTGACAAAGTGCAAGCCGCTGGTCGGTCCCGATCATCCTCTCGGCTCCTGCCCGCGTTCGCCCACGTCCGCGTGGCCGAGCCGACCGGACGCTCGGAACCGGGACGGCGCCAGCTGCTACGAGCACTACGGGCTGCCACGAAGGGTGGCATAATCGCGATTACCACGGGGTATAGAAGCGGAATAGTGATCCCGCCCGCGCCCACGGATCTGGAACCGATGCAGTCCTCCGGCGGCGCGTAATCGGCTCTACTAGGAGGATCTGGTTGATGACCCAGGAAGGCGATCTTCTCGAAACCGCAGAGGACATGAAGGCCAAGATCGATTCGTACCGCGCGGCGCATTTCAAAGCCAGCGATCATCTCCGCGAAGGTCACTACGTCATCGGTCTCCTTCTCATCGTTGTTTCCGCGTTGGTGTCAGGCTCCGTTCTGCAGTCGACCGAAGGGAACCCGAGTCAAACTCTGACCTTGGTCACTGGATCGTTGTCGATTCTCATAGTCATTCTGACTTCGATCCAGACGACTTTTAAGCTGGGTGAGCGCGGTGAGCAGCACCGAAGTGCGGCGGATGGCTTCGGCACGGTCTCGCGGAAACTGACCGTATTCATTCATCGCTCTCACGCGAACATCGAGCAAGCGTGGGATGAGCTCGTTGCGATCTCCCAGGAAATCAGCAATCTCGAAAGCGGGTCTCCAGGGTTCTTCAGTCGCACATACAGGCAAGCCCGCAAAGACGCCAGGGAGGAGCTGGAAAGGGAACTCGAGGAAAAGCGCACCGGTGCGATGACCAGCGAATAGTCGGAGTTCCCGGGGGTATTGCTGGCCGGCCTTGAGTCCCTTCAGGCGCGCGCGTCCCTAGCTTCCGGTCACTGCCCAGGCGCCGTAGCTGAAGAAGCCTCCGGCCGCGGACGAGTTCGTGAAGATCGTCGCGCCCGAGCTTCGGACGCTGTTCAGGGTCACTCCGGGAGTGTTAGTGCGGGACTCTTCGTAGATGCAGAGAAACCCGGGCTGCGCCTGCGGTGTGGTCGTGTTGCCGGGACACTCCGCCGGGGCGGCGGCTCCCTGAAGCACGATCTTCACGGTCGGAGGCGCGGCGAGCGGGAAGATGAAAGAGATCGATGTGTTGGCGAGGGCGCCTGCCGCGGCGGCGGTGCCACCCATGTTGAAGGCGCCACGGATCGTCTTCCCTGTCGGAAGCGTGTCGGGGAATGGCCCTGCGGGGCCGGTCGCCCCGGTGGCACCGGCCGCCCCCGTGGCCCCGGTCGCCCCGGCGGGTAGTTGCCCGGCCTTGAAGTCCACCTTCAGCAACGAGTGATTCTTGACCTTGAGCGAGGTCACCGCATTGTTCTTGAGCTGCCGCGTGCCGACGCTCCCCGCCGGCAGCGTTATCGCCGCGTAGCTGGTTCCGCCGAGTGCGACGGCGAGCGCCGCCATCGCCAGCACTGTCGCCGGCGATGGCAGATGTTTCCATAGAGCTCTCATGCGACCCTCCCGGCCGTCTCGATCTGGAGCTTCTGTTACAGAGATCGAACGGTTGGCCGCCGTCTTTAGGGCTTATGCCGTCGAGAATCGGGTGAGTGCGAGATCTCCGTCGGAACGATCGCTGAATGTCGATCGGTCCGAGCCCGCGGCTAAGCAGCCTTCTCGGTCGCGGTCGCGGGAGTGACCTCTTTCAGGCCGCCGCTGCGGACGTCGTAAACGAATCCGCTCGCCTTATACGAGTCGGGCAGCAACGGATGCGATCGGACACGCTCGACGCTTGCCCGCACGCTCTCCTCGAGATCGCTGAACGGGAGGAAATCGTCGTGGCTGTCGACGCCGGTCTCGTCTCGCAGCTTCCCTTGCAGCGCTTCGTTCGAGAAGGTCAGCATGCCGCAGTCGGAGTGGGCGATGATCAGCACCTCTTCCGTCCCGAGCAGCCAGTGCGAGATGACGAGCGAACGCAGCGCATCGTCCGTCACCAGCCCTCCGGCGTTCCTGATCACGTGGGCGTCGCCCTCCGTCAGGCCGAGGTACTTGGCCGGATCGAGACGCGCATCCATGCAGGTGACGACCGCGAATCGCCGTCCTGGCGGCATCGGAAGATCGGCCTTGCTGAACTGACCCGAGTAGCGCGCGTTTGCCGCCAGTACTTCATCCTTGATCGCCATCTCCACACTCCTCCAGCTAGAAAAGGGCACGAACGTTCCCCGGCTCTTTCCCGACCGAAGGCACCCGAAACGTCGCTACCGCTGCCGCGCGAAACTCACCGCCGAGACGGCCGATGGGATCGATCCTCGCCGTCTCGGAACCTAGGAGACCGAGTACACGTTCACCAGCCCGGCCTCGGCCAGTGGGCGACGGGCCCAGGCGAAACGGCTCTCGTACCAGCCTTCGAGCGGGGCCACCGCGACGCCGTAGCCGGAAGACTGGATCAGCCAGCCGCTGCCGATGTAGATCGCCGTGTGGTTGATCTCCGCGGGCTTCGAGCGCGGGCCCTTACTGCCGAAGAAGAGCACGTCGCCGGGCTCGAGCGCGTCGATCGTGATCCGCTTCGAGTGTCCGACCTCGCCGGACATCACGTAGGTGGTGCGGCCACGGATCGTCGAGCTCAGCGACCCGCCTCCGGCGTAACTGTGCAGCTTGTAGACGCCCCAGACGAAGCCCGAGCAATCGAAGCCGCCGCTTACCGTCTGGCCGAAGACGGTCTGCTTGCCGGGGCTCGATCCGCCCCAGATATAGGGGTAGCCGATAAAGCTCACCGCATAGTTCAGGATGCGCTTCTGCCAGCTGTTGAGCACCGGCTGCTCGAGCTGGTTCGACATGTCCTCCACCCATTGGGTTTCCTCTCCGCTGATCGAGAGCACGTGCGCGATCGAGAACGCGGCCTCGGCGCGCGTGATCGGGGCGCTGGGCAGAAGCTCGAGCTTGTCCTGGCTGGCGGGGTGGTTTATGCGCAGGCCGAGTAGTCGAGCGACCGTCTCGGTGCCGTAGCGAGCGGGTGCAGAGACACCGGCCTGGCGCATGACGAGACGGAATCGGGCGGCGGCGTCGCCCAGCCCGAGTTGCTTGACGAGAGCCGCGTCGAACGCGCTGACGCTCACAGAAGCGCCGGATTTCGGCGAGCCGGGTGGAAGCCCGTCCTTGGTCGGCGTCGTGGTCGTCGTGCCCGTCGTGGTGGTTGACGGATCGGTAGTGGTCGTCGTGGTGGTTGTGGTGGTGGTAGTCGGAGTGGTCGTCCCGGTGGTGGTTGTCGTCGTCGTGAATCGCGGGATCGGACCCGACGCCGCCCGTCGGCAAGGCCGCGAGAAGCTCCGTGAGCTCCGGCTGGGTCAGCGGAGCGTTGGGCTTGAACGAGCCGACGCTACGGGCCATGTAGCCGCGGGCGACGACGGTTCGAATCTGAGGCTTGGCCCAGCTGGCTGCATCCTGCTTGGACAGGGCGGCGGGAGCAAGCGAGACGGCGGCGCTCGCGCAGGCGAGCAAGATCAGCAGGCGGACGCGTAGGTAGCGGTTTTGCACGTACATTCGATCGGCATTGGGGTGTTCGAGCTTGAACCGGCGGCGGCCGGTATCGCGGTCCCGTCGATGTCGCGGGGCCTGTCGAGCGGATCGCTTCGAATCGCTCAACTCGTTCGGTAAGCCTCCTCCCGAGGGTCAACTCCTCGAGGCTCGCGGTCGATAGCAACGCCGAGGATGGGAATACCCGAGTCAGACTGGCTCCAACCCGGCGAGCCCCCGCGGCGTTCGCGCATGAACAGCGGCGGCCTGCTGATCGTTCTCTGCCTCGTTCTGATCGCTCTCGTCGGGGCGAAGTGGGTGCGTATTAGCGGAGAGAAGATCTCCTCGCACTCACGCGTCTCGGATATCAAGCTCTCGATCTTGCCGGGCTTGCCGGAACTGACGATCCGCAAGGGCTCGCTCTACCCGGCGAACGATCCCTGGATGAGCTACCTGGCGAGCGAGCAGACCTGCCCCGGCGCCGAACGAACGGATCTTCCGCTCGACGAGCAGGCGAACACCATGACCTGCCTGATCAACTACGCCCGGCAGCAGCGAGGCTTGTCGACCCTGACGCCCGCCTCGCTACTGAACGACACCGCGTTGAAAAAGGCTGACAAGATCGTGCGCTGCAATGAGTTCGCCCACGGCGCCTGTGGTGACGACCCGGCCGCGGATGTTCGAGCGGCCAACTACGAAGGCTCCTGGGGCGAGAATCTCTACCTTGGCGAGGGACGTTTGGGAGCGCCGCGCGTGGCGCTCGACGGCTGGCTCAACTCGCCCGAGCACCGCGAGAATCTCTTCAACCCGAGCTGGCGCCGCGAAGGGATAGCGGTGATGACAGCGCCTCGGGTCGGCAAGTATGCGAACGTGACGATTTGGGTCAACCAGTTCGGCGTCGTCTAGCCGCAACCGCGCCGCTTAGCTCTATCAGAGGGGAGTTCTCAAGCGGCTTGAGGAACAAGCGGGCGCCTGAACTCGAGGCGACGCTTGTCTGCGTAGGCGAAGGGGTGATGGAAGACTTCCATCGCCTCGCTCGGCTCGACTTCCATGGCGAACTCCTCGCCCGCCGCCCCGTCGATCACGACGACCGCGAGCTGCCCCGACTCCGGGCTCCACAAGAGGGAGACCTCTATTCGGTCGCCGGTGCGGTAGTCGAGTTCCTTGAGCGTCATGTTGTTTCGGTAGTCGGCAAACATCCCTATTTCCTGAACCTCTGTAGAAAGAAACCTTTCATTCCTAAGAGTCGCGGAAGCGAAACCTGCTGCGGAAGGCGTTTTCTACGGATTTGCGTGCGGTCGATGCCGAGAGACGGTTGCGGCCGATTCTCGAGCGCCGGCGTTCCAGCCTGATCAACCGCTCAACCGGCGAGCGGCGGAATATCCACCTGCTCGAACTGCGTCATGCGCCGAAACGCCGCGAAGCGCTCATCGATCTCGCTGGAGGTCAGGCGAGCGACCCGCTCGGTGCCGAACTCCTCGACGTTGAAGGAGGCCAGCGTCGAGCCGTAGACGACGGCCGCGCGAAGTAGCTCCTCGCTCAGCTCGCCCGTCGCGTGCGCGGCGAGGAAGCCGACGAATCCGCCGGCGAAGCTGTCGCCGGCGCCGGTCGGGTCGACCACGTCCTCGAGCGGATAGGCGGGCAGCGAGAAGAATCCCTCCTCGCCGAAGAGCGCAGCTCCGTACTCGCCCTGCTTCACCACGACGAGGCTCGGGCCCCACTCGCGGATGCGTCTGGCGGCGCGCACGAGATTGGGCTCGCCGGTGATCTGACGCACCTCGGCGTCGTTCAGCAGGACGGCGTCGACCAGATCGATCGCCGCGATCACCGAGTCGCGGTCGTTCTCGATCCAGTAGTTCATCGAGTCGAGCGCGGCGAACGAGGCGTTTGCGCACTGTTTGCGCACCCTGTCGCTGCAAGTCGGGCTGGATGTTGCCGAGAAAGAGCGCCTCCGACGAGCGCGACGCCTCCGACAGCTTCGGCTCGAAGTCGGCGAAGACGTTCAGCTGCGTCTCGAGTGTCTTCGCCGTGTTCAGGTCGTAGTCGTAGCGCCCGCGCCAGAAGAACGTCTCGCCGCCCGGTATCACCTCGAGGTCGCCGATGTCGACTCCTCGCGCTTCCAGCACCGCTCGCTCGGCCGCGCCGAAATCGTCGCCGACGACCCCGACCAGTCGCACCCGGGTGAAGAAGCTGGCGGCGAGTGAAAAGTGCACGGCCGAGCCGCCGAGCACGCGCTCGCGCTCCCCGAAGGGAGTCGCGATGCTGTCGAAAGCGACGGAGCCGACAACGGTCAGGGTCATCGTCCGCAAGCCTATCGGCAACCCGTCGCCGATAGGGCGCGAACGGAGGCCGCGAGAATCGGCCTTCATCAATCAGTAACGTATGAAGGTATGGCGACCTGGCAACCCTCATCCTGGCGCGATCTTCCTGCGGCCCAGCAACCGGAGTGGCCCGACCGCGAGATAGCGGAAGAGGTCGTGGAAGAGGTGCGCTCCCAACCGCCGCTCGTGTTTGCGGGGGAGGCCCGCCGCCTGCGGGAATCGCTCGCCCAGGTTGCCGGCGGCAAGGCCTTCTGCCTGCAGGCCGGCGATTGCGCCGAGTCCTTCCACGAGCACTCGGCGATCGCGATCCGCGAGCGTCTGAAGGTGATCCTGCAGATGTCCGCCGTCCTGACCTACGCCGCGAGCGTCCCGGTTGTGCGCATTGCGCGCATGGCCGGCCAGTTCGTGAAGCCGCGCTCGTCGCCGACCGAGAAGATCGGCGATCTCGAGATCCCCTCATTCCGCGGCCACATGATCAACAGCGAGGTAGAGACGGTCGAGGCGCGGGCGCCAGATCCGACCCGCATGCTCCGCGCCTACAATCAGTCCGCCTCGACGTTGAACCTGCTGCGCGCGTTCACCAAGGGAGGCTATGCCGATCTCTCGCAGGTGCACTTCTGGAACCAGGAGTTCGTGACCGCCTCGCCCGAGGGTCAACGCTACGAGCAGATCGCCAGCGAGATCGACCGCGCGCTCGCCTTCATGGCGGCTTGCGGCGTGGACATGCACAACTCCGCCCTGCACCAGGTCGACATCTGGACCTGTCACGAAGGTCTACTGCTCGACTACGAGGAGGCGCTCACCCGGCGCGACTCGCTCAGCGGCGACTGGTACGACTGCTCTGCGCACCTGCTCTGGATCGGCGAGCGCACGCGCCAGCTGGATGGAGCTCACGTCGAGTTCTTCTCCGGCGTGAACAACCCGGTTGGAGTCAAGCTAGGTCCCGGCGCGACCTCCGAGCAGGTGCTCGAGCTTTGCGAGCGTCTCAATCCCGAGAAAATCCCGGGGCGGCTCACCGTGATCACGCGCCTGGGCGCCGACAAGGTAGAGGAGCTTCTGCGCCCGATTCTGGCCGCCGTCCGCGACTCCGATCATCCCGTCGTATGGATCTGCGATCCGATGCACGCCAACACCTTCACCACCGAAAGCGGTCGCAAGACGCGTCGCTTCAGCGACATCATGGCCGAGATCGAGGGCTTCTTCGCCGCCCATGCCGCCGAGCGAACCTGGCCCGGCGGCGTGCATCTGGAGATCACCGGCGGCGACGTGACAGAGTGCCTTGGCGGCGGCGAGAAGCTGTCGGAGGAGAAGCTGGAAGAGGCCTACCAGACGTTGTGCGATCCGCGCCTGAATGCGCGTCAATCGCTCGATCTGGCCTACCACCTGGCCGAATTGATGCGGCGCTAGCTGCGTCGCCTTTTGGCTTCTTAGATCGACGGCGCGCGCGTATCGTCTTCTCGCCCCGGCGATCGGAGGGCACTTTGAGCGCCGACTCCATCGTCGATCTCGGCCGGGTCTCCGGCGATCGAGAACTGGCTCGGCGGCGCGGGCGGAGGCGTCCCGCTTCGTCGCATTCGTCTCTCGTGCGCGCCAGGTTGTGCGGGGCGCCGCGCTCAAGGCACACGGGAACCACTACTCTTCGAGGGGCGACCGCGTTCCCGGCGTCGAAAGCCAGCGCCTAGATCACCTAATAGCCCATGACGAGTATCGAGATCCCGTATTCGATCGCCGCCGCGCTGCCGTCGCTATCGGTGTTCGATATCACCAACGACGTCCAGCAGGCGCTCGCCGTGAGCGAGCGGGAGAGTGGGCTCGCGCTTCTCTCGCCGCGCCGAGAACGAGACTTTCTCCGCTTGAACGAGAGGGAGCCGGGGATCTTCGAAGATTTCGAGCGGCTTCTCAGCCGACTCGTTCCCTGCGAACAGGAAGAGCGCGAGGTGCTGCTCGGCCTTCTACTCGGCCCTCACGGCGAGCAGGTTCCGTTCTCCTCGCATCGGCTGCAGCTCGGCGAGTGGCAGCGGATCCTTCTGTTCTCCTTCGACGGCGGCTCCGAGGCCGGCTGGCGACTCACGCTGATCGGGGGAGACGACTCCGAACGGCGTGCGAAGTCGTGACTACACCGCCCGCAAGCGCCATCCACCCTTACCTCTAGACTGCCTCCGTGACCGCGCCAGAGGTTTCTGGAAGCTCGATTCCCGTCCTCGACCACGGCTTCGTCCGGCTCGACGATGCGATGGCGAGCGATCTATCGGTGGTCAATGCCGCTCGCGTCTCGTTCGCCCGGCACAAGCTGGAAATGGAGCCTGAAGACGAAGGCTTGATCGGGTTCCTCTTGCGCAACCGGCACGGAACGCCTTTCGAGCACAACTCCTTCCGCTTCCACGTGCGCTGCCCGATCTTCGTGATGCGCGAATGGATCAGACACCGCTGGTCGTCGTTCAACGAGTTCAGCATGCGCTATACGCGCGCAAACGACGATTTTTACGTCCCTGCTCTCGCGGATGTGCGTCAGCAGGTCGGTAAGCCCGGCTCCTACTCCTTCGAGTCGGTCGCGCCGGAGTTGGCCGAGCAGGCACGGGCCGAGATAGAGGCGGCGAACAAGGCGGCGTACGCGGCCTACGACCGGCTGATCGCGGCCGGGATCGCTCGCGAGCTGGCGCGATCGGTATTACCCGTCGCCGCCTACACAGAGTTCTACTGGACGGTCAATGCCCGTGCGCTGATGAACTTCCTCTCGCTCCGAAACGCCGAAGCCGCGCAACTCGAGATCAGGCGCTATGCCGAGGCGATAGAGGGCATCTTCGCCGAGCGCATGCCGCTGACCCACGCCGCCTTCGTCGCGGCGGGACGCACGCCACCATAAGGCCCGTAGCGGCTAGCGCCGGGCGGTTTCGGCGACGACCTCACCGATGCCGATCGCGCCGTTTGTCTCGCGCGCCATCTTCCACCCGCGCGGCTTGGTTGGTAGTCCCGGGTAGCTCAGCTTGACCTGCGTCGTGCCTTTGCCGACCGCGAACGAACCGCAGCGTGCCGGTTTGCGCTTGCCGTCGAGCACGTAGAGAACGTAGCGCTGATTCACGGGCAGAACGGGTAGGCCGCGTACCGTCACCAGCAACGGCGTGTTGCCGTCCTGGTCGATTCGCCCTCCTTGCACGCTGCCGATGGTGTGCGGTGCAGCGCTCGTTCCCCGCAGAGGCGTGTACCAGCTCGTGCGAAAGGTGGAGTCGTGCTGTCCGGTCGCGTATCCGGCGAAGAAGACGACTATGCCAAGCAAAACGAGCCCGAGCAGCACCAGCTCGCGTCGTCGCTCGCTCCGCTTGGCTTCCTCCGAGTAAGTAGGCCGCGAAGAGGAGTTCTCCAGCTCCGGTTTTTGCCGTGATCGCCGCCGCTGCACGGCCAGAGTCATAGCACGGCCGGCTTCGTGCTCGCTGTGCGATACCGTGGCGCTATGCTCCGATCTGTTCCGGAGCACTACTCCCGTACAGTGGCGCATGCATCTCTGATGTGAGCGATCTCCCTCGACACGAGAACAGGTGAACATGGGCACTGCGCCGCTGTTCGTATTGGCCGGCTATCTCGCCGGCAGCATCCCTTTCGGCTACTGGCTCGTGCGCTCCGTGCGCGGTGAGGACATTCGGCGTCTCGGTAGCGGCAATATCGGCGGCAGCAACGTGTGGCGATGCTTCGGCGCTCGTTTCGGGCTCCCGGTCGTGCTCTTCGACGTGCTGAAAGGATTCGTCCCGACGCTGGCCGCCTCGCTGACGCACGGTTCGCTCGTGGCGGTGCTCACCGCCGCGGCCGCGATGCTCGGGCACTGGCGCCCGCTCTTCATGGGTTTCCGCCGCGGCGGCAAGATGGTCGCGACCGGCGGCGGCGCGCTGATCGGCATCGCTCCCCTCGTCGCGGTCGTAGGCCTGGTGGTTTGGTTGTTGGTCTTTCTCGCCGGCCGCTACGCGTCGCTGGCTTCGATTCTGGCGGCGGCCTCGCTTGCTCCCGCGGCGCTCCTGCTCGATCAGGATCTTTCCGTGGTCATCTTCGTGAGTGCCGCCGCGGTGGGCATTATCTGGCTGCACCGCGCCAACATCGGGCGGCTCATTCACGGCCGGGAACACCGATTCCAGCTCTGGCACGGGCGCGGGCACAAAGCCGTCGAGTCGGCGGCCGACACCAGGTAGCGCGGCGCAGCTCAGTCGGCGGAATCCGCAGACTCGCTCGCGGCGATCTCGCCCGCGGCGGTTTCGCCCACGGCGATCTCGTCTTCGACCGGCTCGGCCTCGGCTATCGGCGCCTCGGGCACATCGCTCACCGGTTCGCCGGGCGGCACGGTCAGCTCCTGCTCGGGAGTCAGCTCGCCGCCCTCGGGTACCACGAGCGTCTTCACCTCGACGTTCACCTCTTCGAAGATGTGAACCGGCACGGCGAAGCTTCCGACGCGCTTGAGGGGATCGGAAAGGCCGATCTTGCGCCGGTCGATCCGAATCTTGCGCGTACGCCAGATTTCGTCGGCGATATCGCTGGCGGTGACGGAGCCGAAGAGCGCGCCGCTGGGACCGGCTTTCACCTCGAAACGGAGCACGGTCTTGCGCAGCTTCTCGGCGATCGCCTCGGCCTGCTCGGCGCTGCGCGCTTCTTGCAGAGACCGACGAGCGTCTCGCTTTCGTATCTCCTCGACCTTGCCCGGCGTCGCCGGCTCGGCCAGCTTGCGCGGGATCAGGAAATTTCGCGCATAGCCGCGTGCCACCGAGACCACGTCACCGCGTAGCCCGATTTTCTCCACGTCGCGAAGAAGGATGACTTCCATTCCCGCTCCTTAGTCCGAGACGTAGGGGAGAAGGGCCATCTCGCGCGCTCGCTTGATCGCGACCGCCAATTGCCGCTGGTGGCGACGGCAGACGCCGGTGATGCGCCTGGCCCGGATCTTGCCGCGCTCGGACATGTAGCGGCGCAAGGCGCCCGCGTTCTTCCAGTCGATCTCCTCGACCTTGTCCTTACAGAAATGGCATCCCCGGCGTCGGGTCGGCATCGAGCTGGGGCTCATGCGCTTACGCTTCTTGTCCTGCTGAGCCAAGGTCTCTCCTTCTAGAACGGAATGTCGTCGTCGGTCGGGCCGAAGTCGGCGCTCGCGGCCGGCGTGCCCTGAGGAACGAAGCTGGAACTTTCGCCGCTACTCTCGCGGCTGCCAAGGAACTGAACGTTCTCGGCGATGATCTCGACCGCCTGGCGCTTGCTGCCGTCTTGGGCGTCCCACTCGCGCCAGTCGAGCCTGCCGTCGATCGCTACCGGGCGACCCTTGGCCAGGTACTGCGCGCAGCTCTCGCCCTGATTGCCCCAGACGGTGACGTCGAAGTAGTTGGGCTTGTCGCCCCATTGCCCCGTCGCCGAGTCCTTCTGGCGGGTATTGACGGCGACTCGGAGCTTGCAGACCGCCGTTCCGCTGGGCGTCTGACGGAGCTCCGGATCGCGAGTCAGGTTGCCAACGAGTACGACGCGATTGATGTTGGCCATGGTTTCTCCTCCCTGAACGAACGTGCGTTCGCTAAGGCTACTCGTCCTCCTGGACGGGATCGGGCTCGACGATACCGGCGCTCACCGGCGCCGCTACCGGCGCCGTTACGCTCGAGCCTTTGACGCGGCGTACGGCCATGTGGCGAAGCACGGAGTCGTCGATCTTGAGCAGGCGCGAGATCTCGTTCAGCACCTCGGGTGAGGCGGAGAAGGTCAGAAGGTGGTAGATGCCCTCGTTCTTGTGCAGAATCTCGTAGGCGAGGCGCCGGCGACCCCAGGGAGTGTGCGTCTCCCAGACTCCATTGCCCTCGACAACCTGCGTGCGAATGCGATCGACGACCTCCTGCTGGCGATCTTCCGCCAGCTCGGGATCGAACATGATCAGGACCTCGTAATCGGTCACGGGTTCCCGTATCTCCTTCCTTCGGTCTTGGTCGGCCTCGCTTGATGCGTCGCGCGGGACACGCGTCGGTCCACGAGGCAGGAAGCGGCGATGAGTGTAGCATCGCGCCATGCTCTGGGCTGCCCGTGTACTGGCGCGAGCCTTCGGAACGGTCTGGGAACTGCTCTCCCGCCTGCGTCGGCGACCCGCTGCCGCCGACCCCGCCGAGGAGCTCCGGACCAAGCTGCTCGAAGCGCGTGCGCGTAACCTCGAATCCGGCTCCGCCGCAATCGAGACCGCGCCGGGGCCGCGAACGGAACCCGATCAGGAACCGAGCGAGCCGGCTTCGACCGAGCTGGAGAACCTCAGGCGTGACGTGCACGAACGCGCCCGGGCGCTGAGCGAGGAGATGCGCGGCACGAGCGATCCGGACTGACCCGTCCCGGCATCTCTCGCAAGACAGACGCTCTAGCGCTTGTCGGGGTCGTCCCGGCTGGAGGGTGTGAAGACGCTACCCGCCGTCGCCCCGATGGCAAGAATCGCTCCCGCGCCTGGTGCTCGATGGCGGTCTGCGGAAACAGGGCCAAGGCTCGGACTTTCCGCGAGCGGCACAGCGAAGATTGAGCATCCAGTCCGGCGAAGAGGTCCGGTTGCAGCGCGACTTCGGTCGAGCCAGGTCGGGTATATCCAAGATGGAGTAGTTTCGATAGTACGAGCTCGCGGATACCGAGCCGCGGGACAGGAAGAAGAGATGAATCCGAACCTCACGATCGGCCGCATCGCCGGCATCCGCGTCTCTCTCAACTGGAGCTGGCTGATCATCTTCGCCCTGATCGTCTGGTCGCTGTATGCATCTGTCTTCCCCGCGCAGGATCCCGGCCTCTCGCACGCGACCTACGCGATCATGAGCGTGATCGCCGCGATCGTCTTCTTCGTCTCGATCCTGCTGCACGAGATCGGTCACTCGATCGTCGCTCGTCGCAACGGAATGGAGATCGAGGGGATCACGCTCTGGCTCTTCGGCGGCGTCGCTCAGTTCAACGAGGAGGTCAAGAGCCCCGGCGCGGAGTTCCGTATCGGTATAGCCGGCCCGGCCGTCTCGTTCCTGCTCGGCGTGGTCTTTATCGCGCTGGCCGAGTTGACGAGGTTCGCCACGCCGGTGAACGGCACGCTGGCCTGGCTCGGCTACATCAATTTGTTCCTGCTCGTCTTCAACATGCTGCCTGCTCTTCCGCTCGACGGCGGACGGGTTTTCAGAGCCGCTCTCTGGAGGATCAAGGGCGACTTCGCCTGGGCGACCAGGTTGGCTGCGGCGATCGGAAGAGGCTTCGGCTACGCGATGATCGGCGGCGGCGTCCTCCTCTTCGTCACCTATCGCTCCGGGAGCGGTATCTGGCTGGCGTTGCTGGGCTGGTTCTTGCTCGGCGCCGCCGGCAGCGAAGCTCGCTATCTACAGACGAGCGAGGCACTGGAAGGCTTGCACGTTCGCGATCTGATGACGCGCGACCCGGTGACCGCCCCGGCGGACGAGACCGTGGGAGAGTTCATCGACTCGCTGGCCGGCCGGGCAAAGCACAGCATGTACCCGGTCGTCTCGGACGGCGATGTTCTCGGGTTGCTCCCGGCCGGGGCGATAGCGCAACTACCGCGCGGCGATTGGCAGGGTCGGCTGGTCCGGGACAGCGCGCTCGGGCGCGACCGGATTCCGGTGTTCGAGGGCGACGACAGTGCCGAACACGCTCTTGGTGTGTTGGTGAAAGGCGATATTCGCTGCGGTCTCGTCGTCCAAGAGGGAGACCTGGTCGGCCTCGTCTCGATCTCCGACATCGGCCGCGTGCTCGAGCAGCGAAGCGCGTTCAAGCGCTGAATCGCGCCAGCACCGGTTGAAGAAAGACGGCGTTCCGGAACGACTTTCGAGTTGAACCCGAGCACGACGCGAGAGTGTCCTCGCGAGAAACGCAATCGCTCGAGCGAAGTGCAATAGTGCGGTGCGTCACTTTTATCTCGGGTACTCGATCTAGATGGCAGTTCAGGGAGGTCCCATGAACAAGCTCGAGGTCGTTCTAGCTGGCGCCTTACGCCCCTCGAGGACTATCGCCCTCTTCCTGCTGACCGCTCTCGTTCTCGTGGGCGCTGTCTCGGCGGCCGTCGGCGGGCGCTACGAAGGCAAGACCAAGAGGGGTTCCCAGTCTCTTTCCGCGTTACCGGATCGAACGTGACCGGTTTCAAGTTGGCGGGCAACGCAAGCTGCCTCTCTTGGCACAACTCCAGCGGCGAGATCGGCGCCTTGAAGGCGTCGGAAAAGGGCCGGCTCAACGCAAGCGGGAAGTTCGTAATCAAGTACGCGAAGAACACGCTCAACGTCGAAGTCGCCGGGCGGGTGTCCGGTAGCTCGGCCAGCGGCAGTGTCAAATTTCACTACGCGAAGTCCATGGGGGGAGAAGTCGGCACCTGCTGGGTCAAGGCGAGCTGGAGCGCGAAGCGGGTCGGCTGAACATCCACAGACAGCACGCGTGGTACCGGCTAGGCCCTAGGCCCTAGCCGCGCGCTCGCGTTCGTGCAGTTCGTGGTGCTCGAGCACGATGCGGACGGCCTCGGCGGGCTCGTCCGTGCGGGAGAGCAGGTCGAGATCATCGGGGGAGATCATCTTCTTTCCGAGCAGCTCGCGGCGGATCCAGGTCACCATCTCTTCCCAGTAGTCGCAGTCCATCAGCACCACCGGGAAGTGGAAGATCTTGCCGACCTGAATCAAGGTCAGCGACTCGAACAGCTCATCCATCGTGCCGAAGCCGCCCGGGAAGATGATGAAGCCCTCGGCCGCCTTCACGAACATCGTCTTGCGGGCGTAGAAGTGGTCGAAGGTGAGGCTCAGGTCTGATGTAGGGATTCGCCGCTTGCTCGTGCGGCAGTCGAATGTTGAAGCCGACCGAGAGCCCGCCTGCCTCCTGCGCGCCGCGATTGGCGGCCTCCATGATCCCCGGCCCGCCGCCGGTCACGACCGCCCAGCCGGCGCGCGCGAACTCGCGCCCGACCTCCCGCGCCAGGTCGTAGAAGCGCTCGCCCTCGAGCACTCCGGGCCGAGCCGAAGATCGAGACCGCCGGCCTGTCGATCTTGTCCACGGCCTCGAAGCCGCGCCGGAACTCGGCGGCGATCATCTGCACGTGGCGCTCGTGCTCGCCGTCGGCGCTCGAGAGGACCTCGCGATCCTCGAGTCGTCTCTTCGCGTAACGACATCAGAAGTGGCGTACGACGTGAGTGTGGGTCATAGCGATGGTGAGCAGTATGGCGAGTCCGAAGTAGCCGATTGCGATCACCAGCCGTTGCCCGGGTCTCACCTTGTAGTACTCGTGCTCGCGAGTCTCATGTCGTGTTTGCCAGCGCCGGTAGAGCTCGTAGGCCGCCAGGAAGAGGACGATGAGCAGGATCGGGTTGGGCGCGACGTAGACCAGCCCGGCGAGAGCGGCAAAGCCGACGATCCAGATCGCCGGGTGCAGCGCGGCGACAACCCGCCCGCCGTCGAGCGGCACGACCGGCAGCAGGTTGAAGAGGTTGAGGAAGAAGCCGAAGTAGGCGAGCGCCAGCAGCAGGCTCGAGTCATACGCGATCGCGAGGCCCCAGCAGAGCGCGGCTCCCAGCGAGCCGACGAGCGGGCCGGCCAGAGCCAGGCGCGCTTCGCGCCAGGCGTTGTGCGGCATCTCGCGCAGGAGGATCGCCGCGCCCATGAAGGGAATGAACACCGGGGCGCTAACGGGTAGGCCCTGACGCCGGGCCTCGAGCGCATGACCCGACTCGTGCACGAACAAGAGCAAGACGAAGCCCAGACCGAAGCGCCAGCCCCAGAGCATCGCGTAGGCCCCGATCGAGACGACCATCGAGCCGGCAGTCGTGAGCAGCGGGAGCTTGAACATCACCAGAATCGCCGCCTTGAACTTCAGCAGCAGGGCAGCGGCGGCGATGAGCGGTACCGAGAGCTTCTCGAGGAGACCGCGCGAGGACGGTTTGGGCTCGCTGTCCTGCTGACCGGGCTCGATCGCCGGCTCGTCCGAAACCGGCAGGTCCTGCGGCGACTCGAGGCCCTGCAGGCCCTCCTCCTCGGTCGGGCCTTGCCACTTGCGATATGTGTCGCTCGGCGTCATCTCGGTTGCTTCGTTCGCGCTGGCGCACTCCCTCCCACGAGGAGGCGCGATCATCACGTTATCGGTCGCTATCCCCCCGCAGCTGATAGCTCCCGGCATGGAGACGTCCGGATGCGTACGATTGCGGCCGTGGCAGCGGCCGACGACAAACTCGAGAGCGAAGCTGGAATCGAGATCAAACCCGTCTACACGGGCGAGGACGTAGCGAAGCTCGAACCTGAGTTACCGGGCTCCTATCCGTTCACGCGCGGTCCCTACGAGACGATGTACCGCGGCCGCCCCTGGACGATTCGCCAGTACGCGGGCTTCGGCTCCGCCGAGGAGACGAACGAGCGCTTTCGCTACCTGCTCGGGAAGGGTCAGACCGGGCTCTCGGTCGCCTTCGATCTACCCACCCAGCTTGGCTATGACTCCGATCATCCTCTGGCCGAGGGCGAGGTCGGGCGCGCCGGCGTGGCGATCGACTCGCTGGCAGATCTGGAGCTGCTCTTCTCGGAGATCCCGCTCGACCAGGTCTCGACCTCGATGACGATCAACGCCCCGGCGGCGCTACTGCTGCTTCTCTACGAGCTGGTCGCCGAGAAGCAGGGCATCGCCCCCGAGAAGCTGCGCGGCACCGTCCAGAACGACATCCTCAAGGAGTACGTCGCGCGCGGCAACTACATCTTCCCGCCCCGGCCCTCGATGCGGATCACGACCGACCTCTTCGCCTACTGCGAGGAGCATCTGCCCGGCTTCAACACCATCTCGATCTCGGGCTACCACATTCGCGAAGCGGGCTCGACGGCGGTGCAGGAGCTGGCCTTCACGCTCGCCAACGGCATCGCTTACTGCGAGGCGGCCGTCGCGGCGGGACTCTCGCCCGATCGCTTCGGCGCGCGGCTTTCCTTCTTCTTCAACGCGCACAACAACTTCTTCCAGGAGGTGGCCAAGTTCCGAGCGGCGCGGCGCCTCTGGGCGAAGATCATGCGGGAGCGCTTCGGCGCCGCCAATCCGAAGGCGCAGATGCTTCGCTTCCATGCCCAAACCGGCGGCTCGACCCTGACCGCGCAGCAACCCGAGAACAACATCGTTCGGGTAGCGCTGCAGGCCTTCTCGGCTGTCTGCGGCGGCGCACAGTCGCTGCACACGAACTCCTTCGACGAAGCGCTCGCGCTGCCGACCGAGCACGCGGTGCGGATCGCACTCAGAACGCAGCAGATCCTCGCCAGCGAGGCCGGCTCGACCGACAGCGCCGATCCTCTCGGCGGTTCGTACTTCATCGAGGCGCTGACGAGCGAGCTGGAGAGTCGTGCCGCGGAGCTGATCGAACGCATCGACTCGCTTGGCGGCGCCGTGGCGGCGATCGAGCAGGGCTTCGTCCAGGCCGAGATCGAGGAGGCCTCGTACCGCTATCAGCGCGAGGTCGAGTCGGGCGAGCGGGTGATCGTCGGGGTCAACCGCTTCCAGGAGGAGGCCGACAGCCAAGGCGGTCGAGCTGCACCGGCTCGATCCCGAGATCGAGTTGCGCCAGCGTGAACGCACCCGAGAAGTGCGAGCCGAGCGGGACGCTGCGGCAGTGGATAGGGCGCTCGAGGTGGTGCGCGTGACGGCAGGGGGAGGGGAGAACCTGCTTCCGGCGATGCGTGACGCGTTGGCCCTCAATGCCACGATCGGCGAGATCTGCGAGGTGCTGCGCGGAGAATTCGGCACCTTCGACCGCGCCTGAGGTCGTGAACGAGCTCGCGTCACGGCGTCAACGTCTCGCGCTCGGAATCTTCGACCCGGAGGGAACGCCGAAGCCGGACGCGAGCTGAGCGACTTCCCGGCCCGGCCCTTTCCGCCCTTCGCCGCGGCGCGGAGGATGCCCATCCCACCACCCACTGCGATCGTAACGACGATACTCACGCCTGTCCGTAACGCGACCGCTCCGAAACAGTCAATCTTCCTCAACACGATGCGAATCTTGCTCGTCTCGCAGATGTATCCGGGCCCGAGCGATCCCGATCTCGGGGTCTTCGTCGCCGAGCTCGAGCGCGAGCTCGCGCGGCGCGGGCACGAGATCGAGCGAGCGGTGCTCGACCGGCGCTCGGGCGGAAAGCTTCGCTTCCTGTCGCTCGCGCGCGAGGCGCGTAAGAAGGCGCGGCGGTTTCGCCCGGACGTCGTCTACGCCCACTTCCTCGTTCCGGCCGGATTGATCGGCGCGCTTGCCTCCAGAGCGCCGCTGGTGGTCACGGCGCACGGGCAGGACGTGCGCAACATCGGCGCCGCGCCGGGCGTGCGCGCCTTGACGCGCTGGACGCTCAAGCGCGCGAGCGCGGTCATCGCAGTCTCTCGTTTTCTGGCCCACGAGCTCGAGACGAAACTGCCGCAGGCGCGGGGCAAGATCAGCGTGATCGATTGCGGCGTCGATCTGGAGCGCTTCCAGCCCCGCGACCAGTCTGAAGCCCGGGCCCAGCTTGGCTGGGAGGGGGAAGAGCCTCTATTTCTCTGCATCGGCTCGCTGAGCGAGCGCAAGAACGTAGTCCGCCTGGCGCGAGCATTCTCTCGGCTCGGTCGGGGCTCGCTCGTCTTCCTCGGCGACGGGCCGCTGCGCGGAGAGCTGGAGGGCCGACGGGGAGTGCGCTTGCTCGGCCGCGTTCCGCATCAGCTCGTACCGACCTGGCTCGCCGCCTGCGACGTGCTTTGCCAGCCGAGCCTCGTCGAGCCCTTCGGACAGGCGCTTCTCGAGGCGATGGCCTGCGCGCGCCCGGTCGTGGCGACGCGCCTGGGCGGCCCGCCAGAGTTCGTACCGCCCGACGCCGGCGTGCTGGTCGATCCGATGGACGAGGACGCACTGGTGCGTGCGCTCGAGAGCGCGTCCGGTCTTCCGCTGCCCGAACGAAGTCGGGCGCCGGGCCGCAGCCGAGCACGGCATCCAGGCCCAGGCCGAGAAGATCGAGCGAGTGCTGGAACAGGCGGTTTGACCGTCGCGTCGGAGGCGCTGCTATCCTCGGGCACGCCATGCTTACCGCCGTAGTCGTCGCCTTTCATATCTGCGTATCGGTCGGACTGATCGTGCTCATTCTCATGCATTCGGGTCGCGAGGGCGGTCTCGGTGGGATGGGCTTCACCCCGACCTCGCATGGCGGCACCCACATCGTCGAGCGCAACCTGACCCGGCTGACGGCCGTCGTCGCGATCGTCTGGTTCATCGACACGGTCGTGCTCTTCCGACTCCTCCAGTAACCGGAACAACCGATTCGGAGCGGGTACAATCCCGAGCGCTACGCGCTGGTGGCGGAATTGGTAGACGCGCAAGGTTGAGGGCCTTGTGGCCCGAATGGGCCGTGGAGGTTCAAGTCCTCTCCAGCGCACTTTCTCCGACGAAAGTCGGCCCGCTGAGCGGGCCAAGACTTTCGCCGGCGTCCTAAGTGGGCGATGAACCGCGCTTTCGGCGCGGATTCCTCGCCTGCTCCTAGACGCGCGCTCGGCTAACCGTGATTGTGGTCAGTGTTCGCGGTGCAAAGGCCCGGGGGACGGCGTTTTGTGAGCCGCAGCCGCGCATGTCGGCTGCGGCGGCCGACTGCAGGATGCGGTGCGCGCGGAGCTTGTCCGTACGTGAGTACTGTCCTGCGCTCCGCAGCCACCACCTCCTTTGCCAGCGTCGTCTCGATAGGCCGAGTAGTTGACGCTATCCGGAAGGAGCGCTAGCCTTCATGACGAACAGACGTTCGTAATACCTTATGTCGGCCAAGGAGGATGGCTTGCTTACGCCGCGACAGAGAGAGATCTGGGACTACCTTCTCAGCTACGTCGAAGAGCACGGCTACCCGCCAACCGTTCGCGAGATCGGGCAGGCCGTTGGCCTCGCCTCCCCCTCCACCGTCCACGCTCACCTCGCCAATCTGGAGCGGGCCGGGTTGCTCAAGCGCGATCCAACCAAGCCGCGCGCACTGGAGTTGATCGCCCGCGAGCGCGAGCAGGAGCACAAGCTACCGCTGCTGGGGCAGGTGGCCGCCGGCGTGCCACTCCTCGCCGAGGAGAACGTCGAGGACCATCTGGCCGTGCCTGAGCCCCTCTCACGCGGCGGCGAGGAGTTCCTGCTGCGTGTCAAGGGCGACTCGATGACGGGCGCCGGCATCCTCGACGGCGACATCCTGGTGGTGCGGAGGCAGGAGACCGCATCGAACGGCGAGATCGTCGTTGCGCTGGTTGGCGAGGACGAGTCGGCGGGCGAGGCGACCGTCAAGCGGTTCTTCCGCGAGAGCGGCCGCGTTCGCCTGCAGCCGGAGAACGACGCGCTCGAGCCGATCTACGCCGACTACGTGCAGATCCTGGGCAAGGTTACGGGGGTCTTTAGAACGCTCGCCTGAGGACGGATAAGAAATACAGAAGAGGTCCTAACCAGGCGAACCGAGTCGGCGTCTCAGTTGGCAAGGAACGACGACATGACTCAGCGGACCTTCATCTCAGCGGATCAGTCAGGAGACCGATGACGATCACCTTCCTACATCAGACTCTCGAGAAGGAATTGAGCGCGCTCGCGCGGGGCGCCAGTCTCGAATGCCTGGTCTGCGGCGAGTTCGTGCTCCACCAGGGCGCAGACGTTGTCTGCCCGGAGTGCGGCTCGGCCTGGCCCGGCCTTCTTGCCTCTCGCGATACGGCGCTACACTCCGAGTCGCAGGCCGGGTGACCGCGAGCCGCCTCGGCGGCTCGAGGAAAGTCCGGACACCGCAGGGCAGGACGCTGGGGAAATCCCAGGCGGCGAAAGCCGACGGAAAGTGGCACAGAAAGGACACCGCCTCCGGGCAACCGGCGGTAAGGGTGAAAAGGCGAGGTAAGAGCTCACCAGCACCGTGGCGACGCGGTGGCTAGCCAAACCCCGTTCGGTGCAAGGCGAAGCAGGTCCCGCTCAGGTGGCCCGCCCAGGGACCGGGTGCGCCGCTCGAGCCGCCGGGCAACCGGCGGCCTAGATGGATGGTCATCCAAGACAGAATCCGGCTTACAGGCCTGCTAAGGAAAACCCCCTCTCAAGGGGGTTTTCTAGTTCGTTGAGATAACCTCGAGCGATCCGGCGCAGATCAGGCGGCGGAGTGCTTCTTTCTTTAAGCCCTCAGCGCGACCTCGAGCGTCGTCCCGACCCCGGGCTTGCTCGAGACGCTGAAGTCGGCGCCGATCGAATCGGCCCGCCGGCGCATGTTCTTCAAGCCCTGCCCGGCGGTGGGCTCCGAGACGTTTTGCTCGAGTCCGTCGCCGTCGTCGCGAACGGTGACCGTTCGCTTGCCGCCCGTATCGGCGATCCTCACCTCGGCCCAGGTTGCGTTGGCGTGCTTGCGCACGTTCGCCAGCCCCTCCTGGACGATGCGGAAGATCTCGATCTGCTCGTCCGGGGCAAGGCGAACAACCGAATCTATCTCGACATCTACTTCGAGCACGCCGTCGGCGCAGAGAAACTCCACGTAGCGGTGCAGTGCGGCGTCGAACGGCGCGCTTCCGCCGGCCGAGGACAGTGCGAGCACCGCGAAGCGCGCCTCCTGCTGGGCGAGCGCGGCGACCTCCTCCAACCGCGGCAATACAACCTCCAACTCGGCGCCGGACCGGAGCATGTTCAGGTGCGTGGAGAGCGCGAACAGGTATTGCGCCAGCCCGTCGTGGATCTCACCAGCGACCCGGGCTCTCTCCTCCGAGACCGCGCGACCGAACTCCGCAGCGCGAATTCCTCGCCAAACGCCGACGACCAGTAGAACGCAGGCCAGCAGGCGCAGGAAGTCGCCGAGCGCCGCTGCCTCTCCCGGCAGAATCGGCTTGAAGACGAAGTTGAGGCTCGAGAAGAGCCACAGCGTGGCTGCCAGCGCCAGCCAGCTGTCCAGATCCTCCAACCAGCGCCGGAAGCGCAATCCGAACCCGATCATGGCTCCGAGGTAGAGCAGCGAGAGCAGAGCAAAAGCGATCGTCACGATCGGCTCCTCGCCGCTCGAGGACCCCGAATCGCCCACTGCGTGCACGAGCGTTCGCGCACCGCTCCAGCCGACCAGCAGCACAAGCGAGCAGGCGCCGAGCGTTGTGAGAAGTGCGCGGTCGGGCTTTCGCACCTGCCCGCGAGCAAAGGCCGCGGCGGTGATCAGGGCGGCTGAGAAGATGCGCGCGACCAAACTGGCCCAGGCCTCGGACTCTCCGAGATCCGACCCACCCAGAGTCGGCGCGATCTCGAACGCGAATACCGAGATCGCAGCTACGCTGAAGCCTGCGCAGAGAAGAAGATCCATGCGGCTCGAGTCGACCGAGAAGCGGACGCCGGTCAAAACTGCCACCAGCACCGATGTGATCGCGATCGCGGTGTTCAGAGCGAGCAAGAGCCTGGGTTGATCGAAGCTACGCGGCAGGCTCGGGTAGGCGCCCCAAAGGGCGAGCGCTGCGCTGAGAAGAGCGACGAGCAAGAACTCTCCGGCAAGCCAGGAGTGAAGAGAACTCTCCGTCTGTTGTCGCTCGGTATCCACGTATCCCCTTTTCGGCAACAATAGGGCTGCCGATAAGGGACGAGACAATGTCAGAGCGCGTACTCATCGTCGATGATCACCCGCTGACGCAAGAGGCTCTTGCGTCGCTACTCACTCAGCACGGCTTCGAGATAGTCGCCCAGGCTTCCGACGGCGATGAGGCGATCAGGCAAGCGGCGAAACACCAACCCGATCTGGTGCTGCTGGATCTTTCGATGCCCGGAATGAGCGGACTCGAGGCTCTGCCGGAGATTCGCAGGGTCGCTCCGGGCTCCGAGGTCGTGGTGCTGACGGCCTCGGGGACCGAGGAGAATCTCCTGCGCGCGATCAAAGGCGGCGCGGCAGGTTATCTCCTCAAGACCGAACCGCCGCCGCGCATTGTCGAGTTCCTGCGCGGAGTTGTGAACGGTGAGGCCGCTCTCTCGGGATCGATTGCGCGCCGCCTGCTCGAACAGGTGCGCGACGGTCGCGATCATGCGGTGCCCGACGAGATCTCCTCGTTGCTATCGGCTCGTGAGCTCGAGGTCCTGCTGCTGCTCGACGAGCACTTGGGCACCGAGGAGATAGCTCGTCGCCTCTTCATCTCCGAGCACACCGTGCGCTCACACGTCAAGAGCCTGCTCCACAAGCTCGGCGTGTCATCGCGGCGGCAGGCGCTCGAAGCGCTTTCACGCGCTCGCGGCTGACTCGGGCCGAAAGATCACCCCTGGCGGGGGAGGCGCGGGGGATGCACTCATCCGTGCCGATGTTCGATCATTCGAGTAACGGGATGGCTGCAATGATTGGCGAGCGCGACCGGCGAAAGCCGGTCGCAGCTCGTTCGGGGCCCTTAGCTTGTTGATGGCCGTTTCGCCTCGTCGGCTCGGGCGCGAAGGCTCAGGACGGATTGTTGAAGCCCTCGACCGTTATCTCGACGAGGCGTGGTAGAGAGTTGAGGTTGTAGCCGCCCTCGAGAACGGCGGCGATATTGGGGCAGAGGCTCGCGGTGCGGCTCGCGAGTTGGTAGAAGGCCCGGTCGGTGAGGATCGTCGGCGATAGCGGATCGTCCCGATGGGAGTCGAAACCGATCGAAACCAGCACTAGATCGGGCGAGAAAGCTTCCATCGCCGGGTAGGCGAACTGTTCGAAGGCCTGCAGATAGGAGCGGTCTCCGGTGCCGCCCGGTAACGGGATGTTCAGTGTCGTCGGGCTCTCGCCGCCGGGCACGTCCTCGCCGTCGGGCGCCTTGGGGTTCGGACCGCCCGTGCCCGGGTAGTACGGCCAGGCGTGAAGTGACACGTAGAGGACGCTCGGGTCGTCCCAGAAGATCGCCTCGGTTCCGTTCCCGTGGTGGATGTCCCAGTCGAGAATCACGACGCGGTCGAAGCCCAGCTTGGCTTGCGCATGACGCGCGGCGACGGCGATGTTGTTGATCAGGCAGAAACCCATCGCTTGATCGCTCGAGGCGTGATGACCGGGCGGCCGGACGAGCGCGAAGCCGCTGCTGCGCGCGGCTTCGATCGTCAGCCCGGCGGCGAGCACGGCCGCCCTCGCGCTGGTGGGGGTGACGTACGTGTCGAAGTCGATCCAGCGTGTGTCTTCGGTCTCTGCGAGCAAGCTGTCGAGGTACGCCGGCGAGTGAACGCGCTCGAGATCCTCCCGCGTGGCGGGCTCGACCTCGACGTGCTCGGCGATCGGAAGAAGAACCTCCAGGCGCATTTGCGACTCGGGGTGGTACTCCGGCGCGAGATGGAGGCGAGCATCCTCTTCGTTGATCAAGGCTTTGATGGCGCGGCCCTCCGAATCCAGAGTGTAGGAGCGACTTCTGTTCAAGCGCGAGCGGATTGTGCGGCGAGGTCGATTCTAACCCGGCAGGCCTGTCGCGGTTTTCGTGACGAGAGCTTCGTGGCCGATCGCGGCGCTGCCGTGCCCCGGGTCATCTCGCAAGTGAGATCGGATTGACCTCGGATCGCTCCGATAAGGTGTCACGCGAGGAATATGAGCTCGAAGATACTGATCATCGCAGAGAAACCATCCGTTGGTCGTGATCTGGCCGGCGCGCTAGCGGGTACTTTCGCCAAGTCCGAGGGCTACCTCGAATCCGATGCCCACATCGTCACCTGGGCGGTCGGCCACCTCGTAGAGCTGGCCCAGCCGGAGGACTACGACGAGCACTTCAAGCGCTGGCGCATGGCCGACCTTCCGATCGTGCCGGAGGCTTTCAAGTTGAAGCCGCGCGATACGAAGTCGAAGAAGCAGCTGAACGTCGTGCTCAAGCTGCTCAAGCGGGACGACATCGGCAGGGTGATCAACGCCTGCGACGCCGGCCGCGAAGGAGAGTTGATCTTCGCCTATCTCTACGAGGTCTATCTCGAGTCGCGCGGGGCGAAGCCGAAGCCGGTCGAGCGCCTCTGGATCTCGAGCATGACCAGGCAGGCGATCCGCGAAGGCTTCGAGCGCCTTCGGCCGGGCGAGCAGATGAGCTCGCTCGAAGCCGCCGCCCGCTCACGGTCCGAGGCCGACTGGATGGTCGGAATGAACGCCACGCGAGCGGCCACTATCCGCGGTCGCGCCTGGGTCGGCGGCGTCGTCTCGCTGGGTCGAGTCCAGACGCCGACGCTGGCGATGATCGTGGCCCGCGAGCGCGAGATACAGGCCTTCGTCCCCGAGCCCTATTGGCTCGTCCATGCGGATTTCGATCTCGGCTACGAAGGCCTCTGGTTCGAGAACGACGAGACGAGGATCATGACCGGCGAGCGTGCCCAGACGATCGCCGACAAGGTTGCCGGCGCGGAAGGCGTGGTCGCCTCGGTCGAGCGAAAGGAAGCGAGCGAACGCTCGCCGCTCCTCTACGACCTCACCTCATTGCAGCGCGACGCCAACCGTCGCTTCAGCTTCTCGGCTCAGAGGACGCTGAGAGCGGCGCAGTCCCTCTACGAGGGCAAGAAGGCGATCACCTATCCGCGCACCAGCTCGCGTTTCCTCTCGGGCGACATGGCATCGCTGCTAAAGCCCACCGCCGCGACACTGGAGCCTATTCACGAATACGCCGAGGCCGCGCGATTCGTTCTCCACCTGGAGGAGCTTCCGCTGGGACGAGTCGTCAACGACGCCAAGGTCAGCGATCACCACGCCATCATCCCGACCAACGTCGAGCACGAAGTCGAGGGCTTCTCCGACGACGAGCGGCGGATCTTCGATCTTGTCGCCCGCCGGTTCCTGGCCGTCTTCCATCCGCCGGCGCGCTACGCGAACACGACCGTCGTCACCGAGGTCGAGGACGAGAAGTTCCGTACGCGCGGAAAGGTCACGCTAGATCCCGGCTGGCGCGCCGTCTACGGCCAGAGCGCGAGCGGCAGCGGCCGCTCGGGCGATGGCGAGGACGAAGACGGGCCAAGCGGCGAGCTGCCCGCACTGAGCGAGGGCCAGAAAGTGCTCTGCAAGAGCGCCGAGAGCGAGGCCAAGGAGACCAAGCCGCCGCCGCGTTACAACGAGGCCACGTTACTGATGGCGATGGAGACCGCCGGGAAGCTGATCGATGACGAGGAGCTGCGCGAAGCGATGAAAGAGAGCGGCTTGGGAACGCCGGCAACCCGCGCCGAGACTATCGAGACGCTGATCCGGCGCGAGTACATCGAGCGCGCCGGCAAGGAGCTGCAACCCACGCCGAAGGGCCTGCAGGTGATCACGATGCTGGAAGAGCATCCGCTGACCTCGGCCGAGCTGACCGGTGCCTGGGAGAAGCGCCTCGGTGATATCGAGCACGGCTCCGGCGATCGAACCGCCTTTATGCAAGAGATCGAGCGCTTTACGCGTGAAACCGTCGAGAAGATCGCCGCTCTCGACAAGGAGAAACTACGCCCCGAGCGAGTCGAGCTCGGTCCCTGTCCGCGTTGCGGAGCGAAAACGGGCGAGATCATCCGCGAGAACTCGCGCGCCTATGGCTGTACGAGCTGGAAGAACCGGGAGGAAACCGGCTGCGGCTTCGTAATCTGGAAGAAGGTGGCGGGGCGCTCAATAACGCCCGAGATCGCCCGACAACTACTTGCACAGGGACGTACAAATGACGTATTATCCGGATTCCGAAGCCGAGGCGGCAAACATTTTCGCGCGCGCCTCGTCTTGAACGCCGAAGGACAAGTCGAGTTCGATTTTCCCGCGCGCTCGCAGACTGCCCAACCGGCCGCCACGGAATAAAGGGAAGTCGAAGTCCGTTTTGTAGTAGGCGAGCCCGGGAAGGGTTCGGGTGGGTCAGCCGCGAGGAGAAATAGAACGCGTAATGGTTCGTTGCGGAGTCAGATCGTAAGAAAGGACGTCGAGGGTCAGTTGACGCACAATCATCTGCAGGGAGTATTTGAGAGTAGCGAGAGCGTCCGGGTGTTCGTGGACAGCGCCGAGGAGCGCGGCACGATCGAGCCGGCCGATATCGAGGCGCTCGTGATCGAGCACGACCTCACCGAGGTCGAGGTCGAGGATCTCATGCGCGAGCTCGAGCGAATTGGTGTCGAGATCGCTCAGCGGGCGGCGCCCGCCGATCATGTCGAGCCTGTCGAGGTTCCCGTCGAGGTGCCGGAGCTTTCTGGCGCCGCCGACAGCCTGCAGCTCTTCCTCGCCGATGTCGGTAAGCACAAGCTGCTGACCGCAGCCGACGAGGTTTCCCTCGCCAAGCGAATCGAGCGCGGCGACGCGGTCGCCAAGCGGTGCATGATCGAGTCGAACCTGCGTCTGGTCGTCTCGATCGCCAAGGGCTATCGCGGCCTCGGCGTTCCATTCCTCGACCTGATTCAGGAAGGCACGCTCGGTCTCAACCGCGCAGTCGAGAAGTTCGACTGGCGTCGCGGTTTCAAGTTCTCTACCTACGCGACGTGGTGGATCCGCCAGTCGGTGCAGCGCGCGGTCGCGAACCACGCGCGCACTATCCGCGTACCCGTTCACGTCGTCGAGCGCCAGCAGAAGCTCTCGCGAGCAGCGCGCAGGCTCGAGGTCGAGCTGGGTCGCGAGGCGACGCGAGACGAGCTGGCCGAGGCGACCGGGCTTCCGATCCAGCACGTGGACGAGGCTCTCGGCGCGGCTTCGGCCTCGGTGTCGCTGAACCAGACTGTCGGTGCCGACGACGAGGGCGAGCTCGGCGATCTCTTCGCCGATCGCGAGGCCTCCGATCCGTTCGACGATGCAGAGGAGTCGTTGCGCAGGCAAGGCGTGCGCAAGGCGCTCGAGGCACTGCCCGAGCGGGAGCGGCGCATTCTCGAGCTTCGCTTCGGCTTCGAGGGAGAGCCATGGACACTCGAAGCGATTGGCCATGAGCTCGATCTCACGCGCGAGCGTGTGCGTCAGCTCGAGGGCCAGGCTCTTGCCCGGCTCGGGGCACTGCGCGAGCTGTCTTCGCTCGCGGCCGCCTGAGGGGCAGAAGCGGAAGCACGTCCGCCCGACTGATTGGGTTCGGATATCTAGCCGGTGGCGTGTTCTTCGGTCGCCTCGGGTGGGGGGTCGCTAGTCTCCGCTCGGCCGAAGCGATCAAGGGAGGCAGCCGTAGCGCGAACAGGAACAGGAGTTTGTCTGATCGCGCTTGCGCTCGCGCTGGTGGCCGGGTGTGGCGGCTCCGGCAACGAGGGGCAGACGCCAAAATACGCGCTGCGCAGCTTCCCGACCCTTCGCGTCGAGGTTGGCGCGGGCGCGGATTCGCTCGATCCCGGCCTTTCCTACTCGCCCGAGTGCTGGCAGAGCCTCTGGAACGTCTACCTGAGCCCATACGGCTATCAGCGCGTGCAGGGCAGGGAGAGCTCACGGGTCGTGCCGGTCTTGGCCGAGGCGATGCCCGACATCTCCAGCGACGGGCGGGTCTATGAGTTTCGTCTGCGCGACGGGTTGCGCTACTCGGACGGGAAGCTGGTGCAGGCTGCCGACTTCGCCTATGCGATTCGACGGCTCTACCTGCTCGATTCGGTAGGCGCGCCGCTATTCGACGACATCGTCGGAGCCAACATCGAAGCCGCCCGTCGAGGGCCGATCTCGGGCATCGAGACGGACGACGTCACGCGGTCGATCAAGCTGCGCTTGAAGGAGCCGAGCGCGAGCTTCATCAACGCGCTCGCCAGTCTCTTCGCGGCGCCCGTCCCGCAGAGCACTCCGGTGCGCGACCAGACGCCCGAGCCGATTCCCTCGACCGGCCCGTACAAGATCACTCAGGTCAGGTGGCCGAGGGAGTTCACGCTCGAGCGGAACCGCCGCTTCGTGCCGACCGAGACCGTGCCGGCAACCAATCCCGACCGCGTAGTCGTCACCATCGTCAAAGGCGGCAAAGTAGCGCTCGACCGCCTTGTCGCCGGAGACGCCGACTACGCGGGCGCTCCGATCGCAGCCGTCTCGCTCGAGCAGGCGAGGCGCGAGCGCCGGCTACAGCTTCGCGCCAACATCGGCGCCAACATGCACTACTTCTTCATGAATACGACTGAGCGGCCTTTCAACGACGCTCGCGTTCGGCGGGCGGTGAACTACGCGCTCGACCGCCGCCATCTGGTTGAGATATTCGCCGGTCGGGCGGTGGCCAGCGAGAACATCCTTCCGCCGCTTTATCCCTCGTACCAACGGCACCACCTCTACCCGTACGACCTCGCCGAAGCGAGAGCGCTGGTGCGCCAGGCGCGAGCGAAGGGAGCGCGCGTGACGATCTACACCCCGACCGTGCCCGCGTGCGGCGGGTGTGGCCGCGCTCTACCTCGGGCGGCAGCTCGCCGCGATCGGGCTCAAGCCGAACCCCGTACTGAAGGCGCTGCCCCCCGATCAGTACTGGACGGCCATCGGTCGCAAGAGCACACAGGCCCAGATCGGTTACGCCTACTGGACGCAGACGATTCCCCACCCGCTTGCCTGGTTCGAGCCGCTGCTGAGTGGCGACGAGACGACCGGGCTCGCTAATACGAACTACTCCTTTGCCGACTCGGCGGCCCTCAACGCCACCATCGATCGTCTGGCGCGAGAGCCGGAGCTCACGGACGAAGTGAACGCTCGCTGGGCCGCGCTCGACCGGCGAGCGATGCGCTGGGCGCCGATGGCGCCTTTCCTGAACACTCGCTCGCTCGATGCCTTCAGTACGCGCATCGACCTCGGTTGCTACGTCTCGAACGTTCTCTACGGGGTCGACTACGGCCGGCTCTGCCTCAAACGAGGGTCTGCAACCGGCTAGCGCGGTCGCGCCGCGACCTGTAGCCGGCTTTGGCAGTACTTTCGCGCCACCAGACGAGGTATGAGGTAATCCCTGGAAAGAGGGAGGGGAAGGGGCTGCAGCCGACCGATACCCTGAGCGTGGACGCTGCTGAGCGAAGGGAAATCCTGAGCCGTTACGTAGACCACTCGAGGCGATTCGAGGAGGTTGCCCAACGGCGGGCCGGAGCCACCAGCGGTGAGGTCATTCCCTTCGGCGCGCCGCTTCGCGTCGAGCAGGAGCCCACGAGCCGCGAGCTGGAAGTTCTTCAGCTCATCTCCGACGGCCTCGTGAATCGCGAGATCGGCTCCCGCCTATTCCTCTCGGAGGAGACGGTCAAGTCGCATGTCCGCCATCTACTCGCCAAGCTTCAGGCTCGATCCAGAGCCCACGCGGTGGCCGTCGGCTTCCGCCGCGGGCTTATCACCTAGGACAAGCCGGTTTTCCCCAACCTGTGGATATCCCCCGATCGGGGGATGCTTCAGCGCTTTGGAGGGTAAAGGATCGAGGCTTCCCTTACCAGACGCCTTGACAAAGTACCCGCCGAACGCCGCAGTGTTGGCAATTGCGTCAGAAGTGCCACGATCTTGAGTGAAAACAAACGCGCATGTCATCCTCCTTGTTAAGAAACGACTCAAGGAAAGGCCTCCCCGAGTGAAGAAGGTCGGTACCCCCCGAGGGCGGACAATATAACAGAACGGCGCCTGACGTCTGGACAACAAGGTGTTGGCCCTTCGCAGCTTACGGCGCTCTTCTTGCGCTCGCGAGCCGTCTCGCGTTCTCGGCGATACTTCTCTCCGCGGATATCATCTTCGGTCCGCTAGTTCCTACGGCGGTAGTGGCCGCATCGCCTTCCTTGTGACGAAGGCTCAACGTTCGAGTAAGTCCTCATCTCGAGGTATCGGTGAGCTTCCTGCCGGTGATCTTCGCAGCGGTCGTTCTCGGCCCCATTTCGGCGATGGTAGTTGTCGTTCGCTAGCCTTGCTAGGAGACGATAGGACGACCTTGGGAACGATGGGTTATCTGGACTGGTTCTCGCTGCCTCGTGTTTGGGTTGCCGGATTCGCAGCCGACGTTTCTAGGCTCGGCGACCACGCTCGGCAGCTCTTCGTTAGCGACGCTAATGGCCTCGGTGATCGCTGTTACTCGGTGAATCGCATGGCTACATGCTATAACGCTCTCGATTCGCGAATCACGGAGCCCCGCGCAACTACTTGCTACGAGCTACTGCAAGTTGTCTTGTCCCGGCATGCTCGTGTATGTGCCGGTAATAGCCGCGCTCGCGTACGCGTATGTCCATGTCTCGCCGTGGTCAGCCGTGTTTTCATCGGGCCGGCATTTGCAGCGCAGCGTTACTTCATTCTCTATCGCGAGCAAGCACAGACCACTACGAGCTCGCGTCCGCAGTCGCGAAACTCTCGAGAGTCAACCTCTCGTTTGCGACGGCGCTGGTCACGGCTCTCGACGCGCGAGATCACTACACCGCCGGCCATTCGGCCGCAGTCGCGATCTATGCGCGCGATATCGCGATCGAGGCCGGGCTGTCAAAGGAGGAGCGGGAGAAGGCTCACCTTTGTGGGCTTCTACATGACATCGGAAAGATCGGCGTGCCGGTCGGCGTGTTGGAGAAAAAGGGCTCGCTGACATCCGGAGAGTGGTCGGCCGTGCAAAGTCACGCCGAGGTGGGCGCTTCGATACTCGATCGGATCGAGGGATACGAAGAGATAGCCACCGCCGTTCGGCACCACCATGAGCGGTTCGACGGCGAGGGCTATCCGGGCAAGTACGCGGGCGAAGAGATCCCTCTTCTTTCCAGAATCGTGGCCGTCGCCGACGCCTACAGCGCGATGACATCGGAACGTCCCTATCGAATCGCGCTGAGCGGGCAGGAAGCGCGAGATCGGCTCGAGCGAGAGTCGGGCAGGCAATTCGACCCGAGCGCGGTTCGGGCGCTGGTCGCGGTGCTGGACAGCGCCGGCGAGACCTACGCGTCGAGCAGTGAAAAGAACTTCGAGCTGGAGATCGGCGAGCTGGTGGCGATCGAGTTCGGAAGGTCGCTAGCCGCGCCGGAGCCTAGCCTAGCCTGAGCCCTGGTCGCTTTAATCTGAGTAAACGGCGTGGAGGGCCGCCTCCATGCGATTGCGAACGCCGAGCTTCTCGTAGATGTGGCGGAGGTGGACCTTGACGGTGACATCGCTGATAAAGAGCTTGCTCGCGATCTCTCTGTTCGAGAGCCCGTCAGCCACGAGCCGAAGCACCTCTCGCTCGCGTCGGGTCAGGCCCTCGTCAGAGGCCGGCGGAGTCTCTCCGGTGTTTTCCAGCGCGATACCGTAGCGCGCCGCCAGTCGTTGATCGTGGGCAGAAATAAGAACGGGTTGGATCGTCTCCACAAGATCAGGCTCGGCGGCAGCGACCCCGAGCAGATCAGGGTAGGCGCGATATGCCCAGACGAAGGGGTTCCAACGGCTTCGTTCATCTGCGAACCGGATCGCATCGGCGAGCAGAGGAGTTGCCGTTTGCAGATCGGATCGAGCGGCGACTATCACCCGCGCGAAAGCCGCCAGAGCTCGAGCCTCAGTGGATTTCGTGCAGGCATCTGCTTGTGATGCGTAGTCGAGAGCGGTTTCCAGATTCTCCTCCGGAAGCCCACTTGAGCGCATCGACGGAGTACGCCAGACCCTGCCAGAGTCTTCGAAGTATTCCGATCGACTGTCGTCGCGGATAGAGAGACCGAATTATCCTTCTTCAAAAGGTATACGACTTCACGCAATGTTCGTGTCATCGTCGGAATAGATCCTTGAGAAGGACCAGACGCCTGCTCGGCAGCGTCGAGAAAGAGCTCAGCGCTTCGGTAGCGACGGAGGCCGATTGCGTTGATAGCGCGTCCGCAAAACGCCGTAGGCAGCGCTAGCGCAAACCCAAACTCGGTAAAGACATCCCACACATCGAGAAGGGCCGCTTCGGCGTCGACATAGCGAGCGCTTTGACTCAAGTGATCGCAGTGCATCGTGGCGAGACCAGCCCGTACCTGCGGGTGTACTCGATCGAGAAGTGGTCGTACGCGCTCGTAAAGCGTTTCATCCAGTGCTTCGCAATCGAAGAGATACGAAACAAAGAACCGCCCTTGAACGGCTCTAACAATCGTATCCGGGCCATCCTGGCTTCCCTCAAGTTCCGCGAGAATCGATGAGCAATCCTTTCTCTCCAGTTCGAAGGCGCACAAGAACTCAGTCCACAAGCAGTGATGAATCGCTCCGTTGTCGGGAGCAAGCGAGCGTGCCTTCCTTGCGTGCGCGATGCTGGTCTTCGAGCTGATCGGAGTAGTGGGCGCTACGAGCGGCGATCGCATGCGCCCGCCAGCAAAGCGGAGACGACTCGTCGAAGTGATGTGTGGCCTGAAGAGCAAGCGCGTACGCCTTGGCGTTATCGCCGGCGACGAATGCGACCTCGGCCTCGGCGAGATCGAGCAGGGGGGAGACGAGACCGCACTCGCGCCCGAACTCGATCCAGGATTCAAGCGCGGCAACCCGGCTGCCGTCGAGGAGCGTTGGCAGTGAGCGTTCGATCAGGCGGGGCAGAAGATCGGGGCGATCGCGGTCGTGGATGAGCTGCCAGACGTCGTCCCAGCGCTCGTCTCGCGAGAAGCGCCTGCGCGAGCTCGTCCATGAGCTGAACGCGGTCGGAGCGCCGGTCGAGGCGATGCTCGAGGAAGGCGCGGAGGAGCGGGTGAAGCGATCGCTCGTCCGTCTTCACCGGCCCGTGTGAAGAAACCCGTGTTGCTCGGCCGCGGCGGCGAGCTCGAAGGCGGGATCGCCCGCCGAGGCGCTCGAGAAGGTTTCTGCTGAGGTTGGGCGCCGCGGAGATCTGGCAGAGAAAGCGTTCGAGTTCCGGTGGCGTGCCCTGGTAGAGCTCTTCGGCGAAGTAGTCGTAGAGGTCTCGAAGGAGGGCGTTCTTAGGCAGAGGCGAGCCGTCCGAGCGTGCCGCAAGACCAAGAATCGCCGGCCAGCCGCGGCAGACGTTCACCAGCTCGGCTCGCTGCTTTTCGCCTGCAATCGGCGAGAGAACCTTGTCCGCCTCCTCCGGCGTCATCTCCAACTGGTCGCGGCGAATCTCGATCAGCTCGCCGTAGAGGCGCAGGCGCGAACTCGCCCAGGAAGGGCGCTTGCGACTTGTGATCAGCAGCCGCAGCGGCGTCTCGCGCACCAGTGTCTCGACGAAACGCTCACAGGCGAGCGAGATGGCAAGTGCCTGATAGTCGTCGAGCACGAGTCGAGCGTCGGTGGGCCAGGCGGCGATATCCGTAACGAGCAGCTCGGCGAGAAGAACTGCTTCGGCTTCGGGGTCCGTCGAGACGCTCAGTCGGGTCAGCATTCGATCGCCGGCGCCGGCGATAACCGTTGCAACGGCTGCGGCGATCCGCGCCGCCACAGCCGCCACGTCGAAGCCCTCCGGCCCAACCGAGTACCAGGCGTGAGTGATGTCGCGGCTCAAAACCCACTGCCTGGCCAGAGTCGTCTTTCCGAAGCCCGCCGGCGCTATCAGTGCGATTATGCGTGCGTTGGAGCCGTCCAGCTTCTCGAGCAGTCGCGGTCGCTCGATCAGCGACGGCTCGAGTCTCCGGGCTCCTGCTCTCACTCGTCTTCGCTGGCGGACACGCGACGTACGCTAACCGGCTTTTGTGTCGTCTCTCACGGGTACGTCCCTGAGCGCTGCGCTAAGACGCGCCCGCGACCTAACAGCCGCGGGCGCGTTTTCACCCTTTCTGGAGAACGAGCTCCGAGAGAGCGTCGCATGAACGGATCAGTGCCCGTGAGCCTGTAGTAAGCGCCCGGGATCTGTCGTCGACGCGTGACGCCGAGCTTTTGACGAAGCGTATCGCAGTGCGCCTTTGCCGTTCGTGCTGAGATACCGAGGTGCCGCCCTACCTCTTCGTTTGAGCAGCCGGCGGCGATCAGAGCGACGATCTGCCGCTGTCGGTCGGTGATCGCCGGCGATGTGCGGATGAGCTGTAGATGCATGGCTGCGAGCCTAGGGCTCCGGTCGCGATGCGGGAAGTACTCCGAGGGCGTATCCGAGGGCGTATCTTCCTCTCTTCCTATCGCGGCGATTCTCCCGCGCTCGAATCCTCTCTCGGTTAGGGTTCGGCGCGATGAAGGTCGGGATAGTGGTGCCCTATTCGTGGTCGTACTGGGGAGGCGTGCTGGAGCACGCTCAGAACCAGACCATCGCTTTGCGCGAGCTCGGGGTCGAGACGAGGACGATCGTCGGTAGCGATCCGCCCGGCAGGCTCACTCGCATCCTCCACCCGCGCAGCGGCCGCCACGACCCGCCGCCCGAGGGCATCATCCCGGTCGGTCGCTCGGTGATCGTGCCGGCAAACGACTCGCTGCCCAACATCATCCTCAGCCCCGCTACCTACACGCGGATCAAGGAGGTGTTCGAGCGCGAGCGCTTCGACCTGATTCACGTGCACGAGCCGATGACGCCGGCGATCGGGGTCATCGCCCTTGCGCTCGCCCGCTGCACGACCGTTGCGACCTTCCACGCCTCCGGCAATCTCGGCTGGATGCAGGGGCGGCATGCCGCTCTGGGGCTCAGCTGCTCGACCGCCTCGACGCCCGCATCGCCGTTTCCGAGCAGGCACGCGCCTCGATCGCGCGCTGGTCGCCGGGCCACTACGAGATCGTCCCGAACGGGATTCTCGTTCCCGAGCAGGCCGAGGCGGGGAGGCGCGAGAACAAGATCGTCTTCATCGGGCGGCACGATCCACGCAAGGGCCTTCTGACGCTGCTCGCGCCTGGCCCGAGATCCACCGGCGCACGGGCGCCACGCTGCGCGTGATCGGCGCCGATCCGCTCTCGGTGCGCCTGCTGCTGGCGCGTCACCGGCTACATGAGTCGGGGCTCGACGTGCCGGGCTTCCTGAGCGAGGAGGAGCTGTCGGCCGAGCTGGCGAGCGCGAAGCTGCTGGTTGCTCCTTCGCTCGGCGGCGAGAGCTTCGGCATGGTGTTGACGCGCGCGTTTGCCTCGGCGACCCCGGTTGTCAGCCTCGGATATTCCCGGCTACCGCGACGTCTTCGACGAGCGCGCCGGGATCGCGGTGCCTCCCGGCGACCCCGAGGCGCTGACGCAGGCGGTTATCGGTCTGCTGGAAGACGAGACGCGTCGGCAGGCGATGGGCGAGGCCGCGCGGGAGATCGTCCGTGAGCGCTACGACTGGCGCGACATCGCCAAGCGCTTGCTCTCGATCTACGAGCGGGCGATCGAAGGCCGTTTCGATGCCGACGTAGCGGCAAAACAGTGAGGGCGATCGAGTGAGGGCGATCAGCCTGAAAACGCGGGTACTCACGGGCGCCGTGGTGCTCGTGCTCGTGCTCGGCGCAGCCGGGGTCTTGCTCTGGCTCTTCGGCCCCGACTGGTCGCAATTCCCCTCCGCCTTCGATTCGGTGCTCTGGGGATGGGTCGGCGTGGCGCTCGGCTTGAATCTTCTCTCCATCGTTGCCCGCTCGATGGCCTGGAAGACCGTGATCGACCAGGCTATCGACCCACCGCGGCCGGGCTACCGAGCGGTTCTCTCGGCTTTCTCGGTTGGCCTGTTCGCGAATGCGGTGTTACCGGGCCGGATCGGCGAGGTGGCCAGGGTGGCCGTGCTGACGCGGCGCGTCGGGAAGAGGAAGGGCATCTGGGCGACGCTGCTCGGGACGGTCTTCGCCCATCGGGTGTTCGATCTCTTTCCCGTGCTTGCGCTGATCGGCTACGTGCTGGCGACCGCCCGCCTGCCTCAGTGGGCGGTGACGACCGTGGAGCTGGTCGTGCTTGTCGGCTTGGCGTTGTTCGTGCTGGCCTTCCTGATCGCTCGCCGGCGCGGCGCCTCGGCGCTCGACGGGCTCGGGCCGGTGCGTCGTCTGATCGAGATGGCACGGCAAGGTCTCAGCGTGATGCACGCGCCGCTGGCCGCCGCGGTCGCGATCGCCTTTCAGATCCATCGGCTGGGTGCTGCAGCTGGCGGCGGTCTACACGGCTATGCGCGCGTTCGGCATCCATGCGCCGCTTCCGGCGGCCGCGCTCGTGTTGCTGCTGCTGAACGTCGCGATCCTCTTTCCGCTCTGGCCGGGCAACGTGGGCTTGTATCAGGCCGCCGTAGCGGCGCCGCTCCTCTCCTACGGCGTCGCCACTTCGCGGGGCGTGGCCTTCGGCGTCGGCCTGCAGGCGATCGAAGCCTCGGTCGGGATCGGTATCGGGATGATCTTCCTGGCCCGCGAGGGACTGAGCTACGCGACGCTGAAGGAGATGCCCGAGGCCGGCCAGGTCGACCTGGCCAAGCAATCGAGGCGGTACCGGCTGCCGGTGAGGAAACGATCGCGCGTGCGCGACTCGAACGAGACCTAAGCTAAGCGACGCCGATCGGTACCAGCCGCCGGCCCCGTCAAACTGCGCCTCGATGGTAGAGCCGGCGAATACGATCGAGACCGACAACGAGCAGGCCAAGGTCGCCAGCTGGCGGCTGCACGTGCTGATCGAAGCCGGCTATCCGGTTCCGCTGGCCGAACGCCTGGCGCACAGTGAGATCGATCTTCATCGCGCGGTCGAGCTGATCCTGCGCGGTTGCCGCCACGAGACGGCTGCCGAGATCCTCCTTTAGAACTCGTCGACGGCGTCGCGGTGCGAGCTTCGTTCTCGCGCGAGCTCGAGTAACCGCCCAGATCGTCCGGCTGGCTGTGACCCTGCTGAGGAGCTTCGAGCGATGAGCGGGCTCTCTCGGTCTCGGACGCTGAGCTTCTCCAACCGCGCCCGTAGCTCGAGCTCGAAGTCGGCGACTCGTTTCTCGAGCGCGGCCCAGCTCCGATCGGCTCGCTCGCGCATCTCCTGTAGCGCCTCTTTCATGCGCGCCTCGATCTTGCCTCGCACTCTCGGCGCTGAGCGCGCGCAGGCGATCGCCGAGCATCGCCTGGGCACTGGCGGCCGTAGGCCTCGACGCCGCGCTCGAGCTCGCGGTGAAGGCGCCGCGCAGCTTCCTCGCGTGCCTCTTGCATCGCGTCGTCGAACTGGCTTGCATGATCGTCGGACACGCTGCTCACGGTGCGCTCGGTGACAGCGCTGCAGCTGCTCGAGCTGCTTGCGCTCGATCTCCGCGGCTCCGGCCTGGATGCGGCGCTGTATCTCGGTCTCTTCGCGCTCGACTCGCTCCATGACCTCGCGCTCGCGCCGGGTCAGGCGCTCGGCGATTTCTTGGATGGCGCGCCGGCGCTCGTTGGCGAACTTCTCGAGCTCGTCCTGATTGCCCGCCAAAGCCTGCTCGATCGATTCGGACATCTCCTCGCGCAGGCGGGCGATCATGGCCCGGTGCTCCCCGCTCTCGGCCGAGACGCGCTCGCCGTCGGCCTTGATCCGGGCCCTCGTCTCCTGAACCATTGCCTGCACGCCGCGGACGAGCTCGCTGACCTCGCGTGAGATCGTCGCCTCACTGCGTCCGAGGTCGCTCTGCCAGCTCTCGATTCGCTCTTCGACATCGAGCTGAGTCTTGGCCAGCATCTGCGCGAGCGTTTCTTTCAGGGACTGCTCGGCTTCTGCGATCGAGTGGCGCCTCGTCTCGGCCAGGGCGCGTTCCTGCTCGGCCAGCTGAGACGACGAGTCCGCGCGGGCACGCGCGAGGATCCGGTCGAGCTCTCCGACCCGCGACCTGACCTCGCTGTCGATCTCGGACCTGAGCGTCGTTCGGGCTCGCTCCAGCTCGCGCTCGAGCCGGCGCGTCCGCTCGAGCCCGATTGCCATCGCTACCGCTCCCAGCGTCGCGACAGAATGCGGCCGTCGTGGCTGTGGCGCTGATCGCGAGGTCGCGGCTCGGGCGTAAGACGACCGCTACCCAGCTGCCCGCGGCGAGGACTCCGGTCGCGACGGCGAAGGCGATCGAGATGCGCTTCGCCCCGCGGCCGAAAGCCGCAAGCAGTAGTGCGATCGCCGCCAGAGCGATCGCGGCGACGGCGATGACCTGTAGGCCGGTGACCAGGCTCACGGCCTTCATCGTACGGCAGTCGGATACCGAGTCGGACGACAAGGCGCATGCCGGCCGGGGACTCTTTGCCACAATAGGCTCTCGATCACGTCGAAGGGAGGCGAATTGGAAGGCGGCTTCAACTTTCCGTTCGGGGGCGACCCCGAGGAGCTAATGCGCCAGTTGCAGGAGTTCGCTGAGAAGCAGACAGAGGCGATTGCCGAGCAACAGCGCGAGCAATTCGCGACGCTGACGCTCAACACCGCCGTGGAGCTGACGGCTGCGGCCCTGTCGCAGATACAGGCTCCGGGGTCGATCGACGAGCAGGCGATCTCGATGCGCGACGCGATGCGCGTCCTCTTCCCCGAGGCGGTGGCGCTTGTCAGTGCGGCCCGTCAGGGATTTATGCGCGGTCGCTAGGCTTCGTCGCGTGAACACGAAGTCCGCATTCGAGTTCCGGCGGGTCGTCGACCTGCCCCCGTACGCCTTCGCCAAGACCGACGCGCTCAAGCTCGAGCTGCGCCGGGCCGGCGAAGACGTGATCGACATGGGCTTCGGCAACCCCGATCTACCCTCTCATCCGCTCGCGGTCGAAAAGCTGAAGGAAGCGGCCGAGATCGGGCGCAACCACCGCTACTCGCAGAGTCGCGGTATCCCACGCCTGCGCAAGGCGGTCTGCGACCTCTACGAGCGCAAGTTCGGCGTGGTGCTGGATCCCGAGACGCAGGCGATCAGCACGATCGGGGCCAAAGAAGGCCTGGCGCACCTGATGTGGGTGCTACTCGGGCCCGGCGATGCGGCGGTCGTTCCCACGCCGACCTATCCGATCCACCGCTTCGCGCCCATCTTCGCCGGTGCGACCATCTTCGAAGCGGCGATGCAGGAGGGCGACGATCTCTTCGGCAACATGGTCGAGGCGTTCGAGAGCGCCCGTCCGCGACCGCGCGTAATCATCTTCTCCTTCCCGCACAACCCGACGACGCTCGCGGTCGAGCTCGATTTCATGGAGAAAGCGGTTGCTTTCGCGCGCAAGAACGAGGTCGTGCTCGTACACGACTTCGCCTACGCCGATCTCGGCTTCGACGGCTATCAGCCTCCCTCTCTGCTTCAGGTGGAGGGCGGCACCGAGGTGGGTGTCGAGTTGTACACGCTGACCAAGTCGTTCTCGATGGCCGGCTGGCGCGTCGGTTTTCTGCTCGGTAACGCCGAGATCATCCAGGCTCTGGCGAGGCTCAAGTCGTATCTCGACTACGGCACCTTCCAGCCGATTCAGATCGCCTCGATCGTTGTCATGAACGAGGCGCCCGACTACCCGAAGGAGCTGTGCGAGATCTATCAGTCGCGGCGCGACACTCTCTGCGACGGGCTCAACCGGATCGGCTGGGAGATCGAGAAGCCGCGCGGCTCGATGTTCGTCTGGGCGAAGATCCCGGAGCCTTACCGCAGCCTCGGCTCGCTCGAGTTCGCGATCAAGCTGCTGAAGGACGCGGACGTGGCGGTAAGCCCGGGTTCCGGCTTCGGGCCCGGCGGTGGCGGGCACGTTCGCTTCGCCCTGATCGAGAACGAGCAGCGAATCGCCCAGGGCGTGCGCGGCATCAGGCGCGGTCTGCCCGAGCTCGGCTAGCGGCGCGCGCTCTCGAAACGTCGGGCTCATCGCGTAGCATCGCCGCGTGGCGGAAGGTCCTGACAGGAGCGGTCTTCGAACGGCGGAGATCGTCGCGTTCGTTCTCGTTGCGGTCGCTTCGGTAGCCGCGGGCGTCCTCCACTACTCGGGCGCGTCGGCGCTTGCCGCTTTCGCGGTCGCCGCGGTCGCGCTGGCCGGCCTCGCCTGGACGGTGTCGTTTGCCACCGAGCAGGTGGGGGAGCGATTCGGGCCGGCGGTGACGGGCGTGCTGCAGTCGACGCTCGGGAACCTGCCCGAGTTCTTCGTCGTTCTCTTCGCTCTGTCGGCCGGCGAGGTCGTGGTGGCTCAGACCTCTCTGATCGGCTCGATTCTTGCCAACGCTCTGTTTGTGCTGGGGCTCGCGCTCGTGGCGGGCTCGTTCCGCAGCGAAGGCAAGGTGATGAGCTTCGGGCGCCGGCTTCCCAACGACACCGCGACGCTGCTTCTCGTCGCCGTCTTCATCATCGCGCTCATCGGCGTCTCGGTCGCCGTCGACGACGGAGCCGCCCGTCACGTCAAGGCGATATCGGTGATCGGCGCCGTCTGCCTGCTCGGCGTCTATCTGACCTGGATCTTCCCCTACCTGCGCTCCGACGCGGGGCCCGCGCGCGGCCGGGCCAGGATCGGGTTTGCCTCGGCCGTAGCGCTGCTGCTCGTCGCCGGCGTCGGCGCCGCCTTCGTCTCGGAATGGTTCGTGGCCGCGCTGCGGCCGACGATCGACCGCCTCGGCATCTCCGCCGCCTTCGCCGGGATCGTGATCGTGGCCATCGCCGGCAACGCGGTCGAGAACGTCGTCGGCATCACGCTCGCCTGGAAGCGCCGGAACGACCTCGCGATCTCGGTGATCAAGAACTCGGTTGCGCAGGTGGCCGCCTTCCTCTTTCCGCTGCTCGTCCTCTGCTCGCTCTTCTTCGCGCAGCCGCTCACCTTCTCGATCGCGCCCGTCTTCATCGTGGCGCTGCTCTTGACGGCGATCGCCGTCTGGCAGATCACCGGCGACGGCGAGGGAACGATCTTCGAGGGTGTCGCGCTGGTCGCTCTGTACGTGATCCTGGCGGCCGTGACGCTCTACGACTGAACGAGCTTTCACCAAAGGTCGCTCGACTCTTAGAATCGCGTACGCGGTGTTGAATCGCGCGCTCGCTCATCTCAGCCCCCGCTCCAGGCGCATGCTCATGCGCCGGTCGGCGCGGCGCCTGATCGGCGGCGAGACGCTCGAGAGCGTTTGCCAGCTGGGCGCGAGACTGAACGCCGAGGGGAAGCGTGTCACGCTCGGCCTGCTCGGCGAGAACGTCGAGAGCGAGAGAGACGGCGCGCTCGATCGCCGCCGAGGAGCGGCGAGCGCTCGAGGAGATGGAAGCGCGGGGGCTCGACGCGGCGCTCAGCGTGAAACTTTCGGCGCTCGGGAGCGGCGTGGACGAGGAGCTGTGCTTCGAGCTCCTGCAGGCGCTCGCCGTCGCCGCGGGCGAGAAAGGAAGCGCCGTTCTGATCGATATGGAGCGCTCGGAAGCGACCGACACGACATTGCGCCTCTACCGGCGTCTGCGCGAGCAGGGCCACGACAACGTCAGCGTCGCGCTGCAGGCTCGCTTGCGCCGGACGCTCTGCGACATCGAGGCGCTCGCGCCGCTCGCGCCCAGGGTCTCGATCTGCAAGGGCAGCTACGACGGCTCTCCCGAGGACGCTGTTTCCAGCGACGGACAGGTGCGCGAGCGGTTCCTGCGGGCGGTCTCGCGCCTGGCTGACTCGGCGACCGCGATCGGCGTCTCCACGCACGACGGCGATCTGATCGAGGAGAGCCTTCGCCTGCTGGCCGTCGCAGGGCGCACGCGCGACGACTACGAGCTTCAGATGCTCTATGGGGTCGCCCCGCGACTCGAGACCGAGCTCACCGGCGCCGGCGAGCCGCTTCGGATCTATCTTCCCTACGGCGCGGACTGGTACCCCTACGTGCTGAGAAGGCAGGCGCGATGATCTGGGCAAGCGCGAAGGGGTGCCGCGTCACCGACGCCGACGGGCGCGAGTACATCGATCTCTCCGGCGGATTCGGCGTCGCGGCGCTCGGGCACCGCAATCCGCGCGTGATGGCCGCGATCGGTGAGCAGCAGGTGGTGCATGCGCTCGGCGATCTGGCCGAGGCCGAGGTGACCGTTCGCCTGCGGCACGCTCTGCCGCGCCCGGCCAAGCTCGGTCTGAGCGGCGAGGACGCGGTGGAGATCGCGCTCAGAACGGCGCTGCTCGAGACGGGCAAGCCCGGCATCGTAGCCTTTGCCGGCGCCTACCACGGAACCGGTCTGCTGGCGCTGGCGGCGACGGGGTTGGAGCGTTTTCGAGCGCCGTTTTCCGCCTGGTTGCCCGGGCCGGTCTATCGCTTTCCCTTCGGCGAGGATCCCGGATCGCTGCCCGAGGACGCGGGCTGCGTGATCGTCGAGCCGATCCAGGGCCGGGCCGGGGCGCGAGTGCCGCCCGACGGTTTCCTCGAGACCCTGCGCAAGCGCTGCGACGAGGCGGGTGCGCTGCTCGTCGCCGACGAGATCTACTGCGGGCTCGGGCGCGCCGGCGAGATGCTCGTCTCGGGCGAGCTGGCCGACGTCGTCTGCCTGGGCAAGGCGCTCGGCGGCGGGCTGCCGCTCTCGGCGGCGCTGTTCCGGTCGGGTCTGGAGCGAGTGTGGGAGCTCGGCCCTGAGGACGTCTACACGCACACGCACACGGGCACACCGCTGGCCTGCGCCGCCGCGCTCGTCGTGCTCGACGAGGTGCCGAAGCTGCTCTCCGAGGTCAGGCGCAAGGGCGAGATCTTCGCCGCTGCGGGCTGGCAGGGCGCCGGTCTGATGCGCGCTCGCCCGGGCGCTGCCGCCAAGGCGCTCGAGCGCGGCGTCATCGTCGTCCCGGCCGGGCTGGAGAACGAACTGATCTCGGCCACACCGCCGCTTGTCATCTCCGACGAGGAGATCGCGCGAGGCGCTGGAGCGGCTGGAGGGGTGCTAGGCGCGCGTTGCCGGGAGGTTGTTCCGGGGCACCGCGTTTCTCTGCCCCCCGCCGAATCCACCCACCCGCGGGGTCGTGAAACGGTACCGTCCCCCGGCGCCGAAAGACACGCGCGAGTGTGTCGATTCTGCACCGGATCAGGAACGCGCTTTGTTCTCCGCTTCGATCGCCTTCTCGATATCCGGAGGCAGATCGGTGCGGCAGGAGCAGTGAGCCAGATGCCCCTTGTGCCATTCGACGCGTTGCTCGAAGCTGGCGTTCTTCGGCATCTTGTTGGCCAGATGCCACTCCCTGTTGATCTTCCCCATCTCTCTTCTCTCGGCTCTTGCGGCTAGCCGCCAACGCCCACCCGCGCGAGAAAACCGAGAAACCCGTCCAGAAAGTCGCTCAGGCTCTGCCGCGTCTCCTCGTCGATCAAGCCGTCCGTCTTCGTCGAAGAGCTTGGCCGCGCCCGACACGTGTAGCGAGCCGGGGTAGCCGACCGCCTGCACGAAGAGCAGGATCTGGCGCAGCTGTAGCTGCGAGCGCACGGTCCCGAAACCGCCCGTGCTTGCCCCGACCAGCGCGTACGGCTTGCGCGCCAGCGGCGGTCCCGGCGGGCGCGAGGCCCAGTCGATCGCGTTCTTGAGCACGCCCGAGGGGCCGAAGTTGTATTCGGTCGCGCCGATCAGGAGCGCGTCTGCCCGCTCGATCGCGTCGCGCAGGCTCTCGACCGGTTCGGGGTAGCCCGCGACGCGCACGTCGTCGTTGTAGAGCGGAATGTCTTCAAGCGAGACGAGCTCGACCTCGGCCCGACCGCTCAGCAGCTCCTGCGCCGCGACGAGCAGGCCGCGGTTGAAGGAGGCTCGTCTGAGGCTGCCGGGGACGGCGAGGATGCGCAAATCGCTCAATCAGTCGCCTTTCCGCCAGGACGAGAAGCTCGGCGGGGACGCGTTGCTCGAAGCGGGTGAAGGCGCGCTCACCGGGGAACTCTTCGAAGGCGCGCAGGTGCAGATTGGCGGAGGCAAGCGCCATTACGATCTGCCCGATCCGCCAGAGGCCCATCCCTTCGGAGGTGACGGGAGCGAAGTAGTCCTCGCGCCAGTGCAGGATGGCGTCGAGGCAGCGCCGGGCAGGATGGATGTCGAACAGGATCAGGCCGCCGCCGGGCCGAAGCGCGCCGGCAATGCCGTGCGCGAACTCGCTGATGTTGGTTACCCGCGCAAGCGAGCCCGAACCGGCGTAGACGAGGTCGAAGCGACCGCGCTTCAGCTCCAGCGGCAGCTCGTCCAGCGGCGAGTGCACCCAGGCGACGCTCGGCCCGCTCTCGCGCGCCCGCACGAGCGCGTTGGCCGACGGATCCACTCCGGTCAGGAATGCCCCCAGGTCGACGAACTGCAGCGTCTGCGCGCCGGTTCCGCAGCCCAGGTGGCAGACCGAGCGTTCGCGCAGGCTGGGCAGCCGTTCGATGACCCGCGCCGGCAGGCTCTCTACCTCGCGCTCGCGGCGGCGGTGGATCTCGTCCCAGACCCTGATGTTCTCCTCGGTTGGCTCCAAAGGGCTTTCTCTCCTAGAGACTCTTAAAACAAAGCACTCTGCGGCCTGGCCGCACCCGGCGGCGAGCTGCGTTGTCCTCCCCCGATATGGGGGCTCCCTGCGTCCTAGCATCTCATCCACCGATCGCACCTAGTCACCAGGTCTTCATTCTGATTCGAGTCATGCCGGAAGCGAGAATCCGCCGTCGACGATGATTGCCTGTCCTCGAATCATCTCCGCTGCGGGCGAAAGAAGGAAGGCCACGACACCGGCAATGTCCTCGGCGGTGACCATGCGCCCGGCCGGTGTTCGCTCGCGCCCCACCCGCAGCATCTCCTCGCGGTTGGGGAAATGCTCGAGCGCGCCGGTCTCGACCAGGCCGCCGGACACGGCATTGACGCGGATCCCGCGCGGCGCCAGCTCGACGGCGAGGTAGCGGACAAGCGCCTCCAGCGCCGCCTTGGAGGTGCCGACGAGCGTGTAGTTCTCGAGCACGCGCGAGGAGCCCAGGCTGGAGATGGCGACGAGCGAGGAGCCTGGCGCCATCTGCGGCGCCGCCGCCGCGGCGAGTTGGAGGAAGGCGCGGGCGTTGGCATTCAGCGTCCAGTCCCAGTGGCGGGTGTCGGTCTCGAGCGCGGGCCGGGCGACACCGGTCGCGGCATTGTGGACGAGCGCCGCGAGCGGACCCAGCTCCACAACCTGCTCGAGCACCCGCTTGGAGCTGATGTTGCCGCGCACGAGCACCGGCTCGGAGCCGAGCTCCCGTAGCTCAGAAGCCGTCTCCTCGGCGGCGCGGTCGCTTCTCAGGTAGCCGATCGCCACTCGCGCGGCGCCCTCGCGTGCCAGCCTGAGCGCGATCGCCTTGCCGATGCCCCGCGAACCGCCGGTGACGAGCACCGTACCCGCTTTCGGCGCGGCCCGACTGCTACCGCGGTCGGCGCCGCTCATCCTTTTCTCGGCAGCGGCTCGGAGGCGGTCGCCGTGCTCGGAATCTCGGCCCAGCCGGGCTTCGTTCGCGGCTCGGGTTGGCCCTGCTCGGCCCTGGAGGAGGCGTAACCGAGCCGGTCGAGCAGCTCGATCTGCTCCTCGCCGTAGGCTCGCGCGGGATGCTCCACGGGCAGCTCGGCAACCAGCTCGCGCAGGCGCGCGCGCAGCTGAAACGCGAACTGCGGCGTGGCCGGACCGATCAGGGCATCCACATCGTCGCGAGTCGGCTCAGCCATGCCGAAACCCTATCGAAGAAACGGGACGATTCGGCACCGTCTTGATTGTCTCCGCCTCGTTCGGTTCGCGAACGTGGCGGCCGAAAGCGGCCGGCGCTGCGCTCGCGAGGTTCGGGCCTCGTATAATCGCGGCCATCGTGATCGCCGTCTACATCATCATCGCCGTTTTTGTCCTGATCGCGATCTGGACCGTCTTCATCTTCAACCACCTGGTGCGGCTGGGCAACGAGGCCAAGCGCGGCTGGGCGAACATCGACGTACAGCTCAAGCGGCGCACCGACCTGATTCCCAACCTGGTCGAAGCCGTCAAGGGCTACGCGGCGCACGAGCGCCAGGTCTTCGAGGAGGTGACCGCGGCGAGGACGGCGATGCAGCAGGCGAGCGGTCCCGCGCAGGCCGGCGAGGCCAACGAGCAGGCGAGCGCCGCCCTCGGGCGTCTGTTCGCTGTCAGCGAGGCCTACCCCCAGTTGCGCGCCAGCGAGAACTTCCAGAAGCTGCAGGACGAGCTGACCGACACCGAGGACAAGATCGCCGCCGCGCGGCGCTTCTACAACCAGACCGTCTACCAGTACAACAGTCGCCTGCAGAGCTTTCCCGACCTGATCGTGGCCAAGGTCGGCGGCTTCCACGAGCGGGAGTTCTTCGCGCTCGAGTCGCCCGCTGAGGCCGCGCTACCGAACGTCGACTTCTCCGGCGGCGCCGCTCAGTAATGACCCTCGAGGAGCAGATCCGCTCCAACCGCATCCGCTCGGCGGTGCTCCTGCTCTGCTTCGGCCTGCTCTTCGTCGGTATCGGCACGGCGGTACAGGCTCTCTACGGCGGCTACTCGCTGATCGTCATCGCCGGAGTCGCGTTTACCTACGCGATCTTCTCCTGGTTCGCGAACGGCAAGATGATCGCCTCCTGGACCGGCGCTCGGCCGGTGACCAAGGAGGAGTACCCCGAGCTGGTGCGCGCCGTCGAGAACGCGTCGATCGCCGCCGGTCTCGAGCCCACGCCCGAGGTGCGAGTGGTGGACGATCCCTGCCCGAACGCGTTTGCCGCCGGCGGCTCGCCCAAGACCTCGTATGTCGCTGCGACGACGGGGCTGCTGGCGATGATGAACAAGCGCGAGCTCGAGGCGGTGATCGCGCACGAGATCGGGCACGTTCGTAACCGCGACGTGCGCCTGATGAGCCTGGCCGCGGTGCTTGTCGGCGTCGTCGCCCTGGTCGCCGACCTTGCGCTTCGTTTCGCTTTCTTCGGCGGCGGACGGCGCCGCGACAACGGGAATCCGATCCTGCTGATCATCGGGCTGGTGATGCTGATCGTGGCCCCAATCGCCGCTATCGGCATCCAGATGTCGCTCTCGCGTCGCCGCGAGTACCTGGCCGACGAGTCCTCGGCCTCGATTACCGGGGATCCCGAAGGCCTGGCGCTTGCTCTCTGGAAGCTGAAGGAAGACAAGACCGAGCTGCGCCACGTCAATCGCGCCACCTCCCATCTCTACATCGAGACCCCGCTCAACAACGCAAGCGGCACCCGGGCGGCGCTGAGCGGCCTGTTCGACACTCATCCCTCGCTCGACGCCAGGATCGAATCGCTCGAGAAGATGGGCGGCTTTCAGCTTTCGGCGCTCGTCGGCGGACAGCCGCGACTGGCTTGATCGCGCCGCGCGCACGTCGCGCCTCGACCACCTCGGCTGCGCCTCCGTAACGGGATAGGCTCTAGGCGTGAACGCGCAGCAAAAGACGGCTCTGACCTCCGTTATCGCCGCTTTTGGCTTGATCGCGCTCAAGCTGGCGACCGGGCTGATCACGGGCAGCCTGGCCTTTATTTCCGGCGCGCTCGACTCGGGCCTCGATCTGGTCACGGCTCTGATGACGCTGGTTGCGGTCGGGCTCGCGGCCAGGCCGGCCGACGCCGAGCATCCTTGGGGTCATGCCAAGGTCGAGCACCTGGCGGCGCTTGCCGAGTCGTCGCTTCTTTTCATACTCAGCATCTGGATCTCCATTGCGGCGTTGCATCGACTGTTCAGCTCCAGTCCGCCCGAGGTCGACGCCACGTGGTGGGCAGTTCTCGTGATTCTGATCGTGATGGCCGTAGACGCCAGCCGGACGGTCGTCTCCCACCGTGCCTCGGTTCGGCATCGGAGCGCGGCCTTGAAGTCGAACGCCCTCAACTTCAGCGGCGATTTCCTCGGCTCGACCGGGGTGCTCGTCGGTCTCGTCTTCGTCCACTTCGGCTACCCCAAGGCCGACCCGATCGCCGCCCTCTTCATCGCGGCGCTCGTTCTCGTCGCGGCGGCGAGACTCGCCGCCCAGAACGCGAACATCCTGATCGATAGAAGTCCCCGCTCCGCCACAGATACGGTGCGCCAGGCGATAGATGAGCTCGATCCTCCCGTCGATCTGAAGCAGCTGCGCGTGCGGGAAGGCGGTGGGCGCTATTACGCCGAGGTCGTGATCGGCGTCTCACCCGAGGCCGCCGTCGGCGAAGGGCATGCCGCCGCCGATCAGATCGAGAAGGCGCTCGAAAGGGTGCTGCACGGCGGCGAAGTGGTCGTTCACGTCGAGCCCGAGAGCGAGACCAAGTTGTCCGAGGCGGTGCGCGCGGCAGCGATGAGCGTGCGCGGCGTGCGCGAGATCCACAACCTGACGATCGCTGACCTGAAGGGGCGGCACGAGGTCTCGCTACACCTCAAGCTTCCGGGCGATTTGACGCTGGCCGGCGCTCACCAGCTGGCGTCCCAGGTCGAGCAGGCGGTGATGACCGCTCGTCCCGAGATCACCGCAGTGGTGACTCATCTCGAGCCGCTGGACGAAGAGATCACGGCGAGCGCCGCGCCGCGCGTGCAGACACGTGACTACGGCGACGCGATCCGATCGGTGGTGCGTAAGGTGACGGGCGCGCCTCCGAGAGCGGTTCGCTTCGTCCGCACCGACGAGGGTCTAGTCGTGACCGTGGTCGTGGCGCTCGATCCCGAGATCACCCTCTCGGAGGCACACAAGCGGGCGTCCGAGATCGAGCGGCTGGTGCATCGCAAGTGCGCCGGAATCAAGCGCCTCCTTGTTCACACGGAGCCCTGAGCGCTACTCCTTGCCGGCGCCGCAACCGCGGCGCAGCGGACGTTGCGGCGGATAGCCTTTAGGCATGCGACTGGTAATCGATTGGGACGGCACGGTGACCGCCTCCGACACCATGGACTTGATCGTGCGCGAGTTCGGCGACGCCGAGCTCGTCGATCGCTTCTCGGACGCCTTCATCGACGATTCCAAGCCGCTGCCGGTGACGCTCCAGCACGTCGTCGAGAGCGAGATGGCGACGATCACGACGCCGCTGGCGGAGGTCGTGGATTGGCTGGTCGAGAAGGTCGAGCTGCGGCCCGGCTTTGTCGAGCTGGCGAAGCGCGAACGGCCGCTACTGCTTTCCTCCAACGTTCGCCAACTGATTCAGCCTATGCTCGAGCACTTCGGCATCGAGGCGGACCTGCTCGCGAACGAGCTCCTCTCGGACGGCGAGACGGGCTGGCGCGTCCACTTCGACGGTGAGATCTGCCCGGTCTGCGGCGAGCGCTGCAAACGCCCGAAGCTGCCTCACGGCGAGATCGTGTACGTCGGTAACGGCTACTCCGACCGCTGCCCGGCTCTGGCTTCCTCGCGCGTCTTCGCTCGCTGTGGCCTGGCCCGTTATCTTGATGCGATAGGCGAGCAGTACGAGCCCTTCGGCGACTTTCACCAGATCGCGGCGGCGCTGCAGCGCGAGAACTAGCAAACGGGCCCGAGGGCCCGTTTGCGTTCAGTCCTTTGATCGGCGTCTAGCTAGGGGCCGAAGAAAAAGGCGGTCAGACTGCTGTACGCCGTCCAGCTGGGAACGCTCAATCCCATCTGACGCGTGAGCTTGAGGTCTGTGCAGGCGCCATAATCGTTCAACGGAGTGAGCAGTGGATGGAACACGGTTGCACCGATCGCTCCTCCGCCGAGCCCGTTGTCGTCAAGCACCTTCCACGTTGCCTGGAAAACGTCGGCGACCATTGCCAGGCCGCACGTCGTGGCGGCCAAATTCGCGCCGGCGACCACCTTGACCGCCTGCACCTGAGTCTGCAGCGTCTTCACCTGCTTCTGCAGAGCCGTGACTTGTTTTTGCAGGGCTTTTATCTGTTTCCCCTGAGGGTTTGCAGCACTTGCGCTGCCTATGGGAAGCATGAGCGCGGCAAAGACCATAACGACGAGGATGCGATTCAAAGAAAACTCCCTTCGTTCGGCGGCGTGGAGCGAGCGCTTCTCGATCGCTCTTCACCGATGGTGTCGGACCTCTGGAACGCTCCCATGTTGGGAGTAGTCTTACACCAGTTGAGCGCGTCGTAACCGAATCGATCTATTGGAGGCAAGTCGCGTGGGTACGACCGTTCTGCTTCTTCACGCTTTTCCCGTGACCCGCGAGATGTGGCAGCCGCAATTCGAGGCTCTCGCGGGCTACGAGGTACGCACACCCAGTCTTCTGGGGCGCGGCGATTCGATCGACGGCTGGGCCGAGCAGCTGCTGGCCGAGAACGAAGGCGATCTCGTCGTGATCGGTGCCTCGATGGGCGGTTACTGCGCACTTGCCGTCGCCAAGCTGGCAACGGGGCGCGTGCGGGGATTGGCGCTGCTCGGGTCGCACGCCTCGCCCGACACGCCGGAAGGACGGGCCTCGCGCGATCAGTCGATCGCCCTGGTGCGCGAGCAGGGAGTCATCGCTCTCTGGAAGAGGATGCGCGACTACGCGCTCGGCGCCTACGTCGACTCGCCGGCGACGAAGACAACTGGAGACGTTCATCGCAGCCCAGGATCCCGACGGCGTCACCCAGGAGCTGCTGGCGATGATCGGCCGCGAAGACGCGACCGAGGTGGTCAGGACGCTTCGCTGCCCCTTCCTGGCGATCGCCGGCGAGCTCGATCGGGGCGTGATCGCCAAGTCGAAGACGCTGGCCGAGCTGGCGCCCGACGGCGAGCTAGTCGTCGTCCCCGGGGCGAATCACCTGGTCAGCTTCGAGCGACCCGATGTCGTCAATCCGGTACTGCTCGGGTTCCTCGAGCGTTGCAGCGGCTAGACCGCTCGAGACCGGTACCGCAGCCTCGAGCAAGAGCTGGCGCAGCATGAGCGCGTTCGCCGGCGCCTGCGCGACCGGGCGCTGCAGCGGATCGGGCGGTGGGCTCGAGTTGTTGTTGTTGAAGACGGCGAAGAGCTGCCGCGCGCGCCGGCTCAGCTCGCGCAACGGTTCGACCCATTCGGCCAGCTCCTCGCGTGAGTAGAGGTAGTCGAAGCGATCGGCCGCGCTGCCGCCGCGATGGTGCCAGGTGGCGGCGTTGCGACCATGAAAACGGACGTAGGAGATGTCGCTGGTGAGCTCGGCGACAGTCGGTATCACCGCCTTGCTCTCGAGCCGTGGCGCGTCGACGATCACCAGCGCCATTCCATTCTCTTCGAGGAAGGAGAGCGTTCGAGCGCGATTCTCTTCCTCCAGCCAGCTCGCGTGGCGAAACTCGACCAGCACGGTCGAGCCCTGAAAATGCTCCTTGGCCCAGGCCAGGTAGTCGAAGGACGTGTCCTTGCAGACGATGTAGGGCGGGAGCTGGAAGAGGACGCCTCCCAGCTTGCCGGCATCCGCCAGCGGCGCTATTCCGGTGAGAAAGCGGTGGAAGACCTCGGCCCGCAGCTCCTCGGACGGATGCGAGACGCGCCCGCGCTCGTCCAACTCGACCGCCGCGCGAAGATCCGCCGGCAGCTGCTCGCAGCGCACCGGGTGCCTCGTCATCAGCCCGAAGGCCTTGATGTGAAAGAGAAACCCCGGCGGTGTGCGCTCGACCCAGCCGGCGCTCATGCCCGGATCCGGTAGCCGGTAGAAGGTCGAGTCGACCTCGACCGTGTCGAAATGCTGGGCGTAGTAGCGGAGCCGATCCCTCGGGGCAGTACCGCGCGGGTACCAGTTCTTGAGCAACGCTTCGTCGGCGAATGAGCAGGTGCCGATGCGGATGAGGGCTGGGTCTTGCATGAGACGCCGAGTCAGATCTTGCCCGGACGCGTTCGCTGCGCGCAAGACCTGACCCCGGCGGGCCTGTCGCGGCGATCTGGTTTCGGGCGCGGTGGTCCTAGATTCGCCGCGGCCTCGAGATCGCTTGCCGGCGCACTCGCTCGACTCAAGAGCCGCTATTCCTGACCCGCCCACTACAATCGGCGCCAGTGGACGAACGCCCGATAGCGATCTTCGACTCCGGCATGGGCGGGCTGACCGTCCTGCACGAGTGCCTGGTGACGATGCCGAACGAGGACTTCGTCTACCTCGGCGACAACGGACGCTTTCCCTATGGGCCCAGGCCGCTCGAGGAGATCCGCGGCTTCGCGCTCGAGATCGGGCGCTTTCTCGAGCGCCAGGGCGTGAAGCTGCTCGTGGTCGCCTGCAACTCGGCCACCTCGGCGGCGCTCCCCGAGCTTCAGGCCAAGCTCGAGGTCCCCGTGGTCGGCGTGATCGCGCCGGAGGCGGAGGCCGCTGTCCAGGCGACCCGTAACCGTCGCATCGGCCTGCTCGCAACCCAGGCCACCGTCGATGCCGGGCGCTACGCGGCGCTGATCCGCTCGCTCGATGCCGGCGTTCGGTTCTTCCCCGTCGCCTGCCCGGGGCTGGCCGAGCTGATCGAGAGCGACGAGCCCTACGGCGCCGGCACCGCCGACGCGGTTCGCACCCATGCCAGACCGCTCAAGCAAGCCGAAGTCGATACGGTCATCCTCGGCTGCACGCACTATCCGCTCATCCGCCACGTGCTCGAACGCGCCTTCGGGCGCGGCGTGACGCTGGTCTTCTCAGCCGAGGAAACCGCGCGCAAGGTCGCCGAGACGCTGGCGCGAAAAGGGATCGCCCGCACGAGCGAGCGTGAGGGCGCCTGTCGCTTCATCACCACCGGCGAGCCCGAGCAGTTCAGGCTTATGGGCGAGCGCTTCCTGCAGTTTCCGATCGCCGAGGTCGAATCGATCTCGCTGGCCGCGCCTGGGGCCGCGCTGTGAGCAGAGCCGACGACAGGCGCTCCGACGCGCTCCGACCGCTCAAGATCGAGTGCGACTTCCTCGAGCAGCCGCACGGCTCGGTGCTCTTCACTCAGGGTCGCACGATCGTTCTCTGCACGGCATCGATTCAGGATGGCGTTCCACGCTGGCTGATGGGTCGGGGTCGCGGCTGGCTGACAGCGGAGTACTCGCTGCTGCCGGCCTCGACCGGCGCGCGCACCTCGCGCGAGGTGAGCACGGGCAAGCAAAAGGGACGCACGGTCGAGATCCAGCGGCTGATCGGTCGCTCGCTGCGAGCCGTAGCCGATCTGGAGGCTCTGGGCGAGCGCACCGTGTGGCTCGACTGCGACGTGCTCCAGGCCGACGGCGGAACGCGCTGCGCTTCCATCTCGGGCGCCTATCTGGCCGCCAGGCGCGCACTCGAGCGCTTCGGCCTGGGCCGTGCGCTCAGCGACTCGGTGAGCGCCGTCTCGGTGGGAATTGTCAACGGCGAGAAGCTGCTCGACCTCGACTACCCGGAAGACTCCGGCGCGGACGTGGATATGAACTATGTGGCGACCGGCGACGGACGGCTGATCGACGTACAGGCGAGTGCCGAGGCCGCCCCCTTCGGCCGCGACGAGCTGGACGAGCTGCTAGCGCTCGCCGCGCGCGGCACCGAGCTGATCAAGATGGCGCAGGAAGAAGCCCTTCGCGCCGTTGCTTCCGCCTAGCAACTCGCCGGCAAGCGCGAACAAGCTCACTCCGCCGCAGGAGGGCTGACTTTTCGCGGACTTGTCCGGGGCGCGGGCCAGAATACCGGGGTGCTCCCGCACCTCGGATGGGCAGAGGCTCTCCTCCGCCTGGCGCTCGCTGCCGGGCTGGGCGGCGCGATCGGTATCGAACGTGAGTTGCGCGATCGCTATGCCGGCCTACGCACGCACCTCCTGGTCTCGCTCGGCTCCGCCCTCTTCACGATCGTCTCGGCCTACGCCTGGACGGGCTTCACCTTCGGCAGAGGGGTCAGCTACGACCCGACGCGCATCGCCGCTCAAATCGTGACCGGCATCGGCTTTCTCGGCGCCGGCGCCATCATGCGCCAGGGCATCAGCGTGCACGGCCTGACGACCGCCGCGACGCTCTGGATGTCGGCCGCGATCGGGATGACCGCCGCGACCGGGTTCTATACCGTCGCGGTGATCGCCACGGCGGTGACGCTGGTCGTGCTCTGGCCGCTGCGTATCTTCGAGCGCCGCTACATCGATCGGATGAGATCAAGCTCCGCCCACGTCGTCGTCGATCTGAAGCTCGGTACGGACGCGGCGTCCGTACTGCGCTACCTGGAGAGCGAGCGAGCCGTGCTTGTTGGGGTGAAGGTCAACGACGAAGCGGGGCAGAGAAAGCTGGCCGCCGACGTGGAGCTCGAGCGCGACGTCCACATGGTCGAGATCATCAACGGCCTGTTGGGGATCGACGGAGTGACCGGGGCTCAATGGGTGCAGTAGGAGAAAACGCCGTCTTCGCCTCGCGCAACCCGGACAAGGCGCGCGAGCTCGAGCAACTGCTGCCGGGCTGGCGGGTTGAGCCGCTGGCCGCCGGCACCTTCCCGCCCGAGACGGGCACGAGCTACTACGAGAACGCGCACGGTAAGGCCCTGTTCGGGCGCTCGCTGGAGAACCGCCCGCTCTGGGTCATCGGCGAAGATTCCGGCATCGAGGTGGCCGCGCTCGATTGGGGCCCGGGAGTGTTTTCGGCGCGCTTCGGCGGCGACGACCCGGTCGGCCGCATGCTCGCGGCGCTCGAAGGTATAGAAGGCGAAGGGCGGCGCGCGCGCTACATCTCCGAGCTGGTTGCCCTCTCGCCCGACGGAGACGAGCTACGCGGCAGCGGAGCCCTACTCGGTCGCATAGGCCATCAGCCGCGCGGAAGCGAGGGATTCGGCTACGACCCGATCTTCCTGCCCGAGGGAGAGGAGCGCACCGTGGCCGAGCTCGGCAACGCCTGGAAGCGCTGGAACTCGCACCGCGCCAGAGCGGCGCGAGCGCTGCTCGAGGCGCTCGAGCGAAGCTAGTCGCGGCGCGGCTGATCGGTTTCCGAGCGCCTTCGAGTTCTTGTCGGCCGAGAGCTCGAGCCGGTAGTTCAAGCGCGATGTTCGGGCGTTGTCGGCGCCGCGCCACGAGATTCGGGATCGGCCGGGAAAGAACCCAGAGCCGCGGTCGTCTCGTCCTCCTCGTTCGGCGGCGCAGACTCTAACGCCGCGGTCACCTCGTTGTTCTCGGTCGGCGGCACGGACTCGAGAGTGGTAGTCACCGTGCTGTCGTCGGTCGGCGCCGGCTTCGGAGGAGGCGCCGCAATCGCGCTCGCCGCTCGGCGCTGCTCCACCCACCAGTTGACCTCGGCGCCGAAGACGAAGACGTTGGCCATCAGGTAAAGCCAGAAGAGCAGGATCACCGGCCCCCCGAGATAGCGCAGCACGACCAGGTCGTGCGATACGAGGTTGTCGAGGAAGAAGGGCAGGATCTGGAACGTCGCGGCCAGGATGGCGGCAGCGGTGACAGCCCCCGGGATGACGTCCCGCAGCCGGAGTTGTACGTTCGTCAGCACGTAGTAGGCGGTGACGAGGAAGAGGAGTATCCCGGCGAACTCCACCACCGCCGTCAGCGGGTAGGCGACGTAGGGATTGCCGAGGAAGTCGCCGGCGAAGCGCCGCAACAGGTAGACGCCGAGCGAGCCGGCGAGAAGCGAGACGGTGAGGGTCACGAGCGACGCGACCAGCAATAAGAAGGCGAGCGCCTTGCCGTGCAAGAAGGAGCGGTTCGGTCGCCCGTAGACGATATTGAAGGCCGACTCGAGCACGCTGAACAGCGACAGCGAGCTCCAGAACAGTACGGCGCCGCCGATGATGCCCAGCGCGGTGGCGCTGTCCTGGATGCGCTCGACCGCGGTCTTGATCGACCCGACCGAGTTGCCCGGGAAGATATGCCTGAGGGCGCTCACGAGGCTGTTCTCCTGGCCTTGCTGACCGATGTAGCCGAGGATCGAAAGCGCCAGGAAGAGCATCGGCACGAGCGACAGAAGGGCGAAGTAAGCGATCATCGCCGCCAGGTGCGTGCCACGATCGGCGAAGAACTTCTGGAACAGACTGCGTTTTCGTACCCGCATCGACACTCAGTATCCTTACTCGAAAGACTTTCGGGGGAAGTAACGCGTTCCCGCCGAGCGTGCAGATAGTGCATCGGCAACCTGGCTCGACCCGGCAAGTCAGTCTCGCGGAGACGATCGCCAGCTGCTACGTTCGGCGCGCTTATGGACGCTGGGCAGGCACTCGCTGAGCTGACCGAGATCTCGTCACAGATCGAGCTCGCGCTGATCTTCGACGCTCGCGGCGACCTGATCGAGGTCACGCCGGCCGATCGGCAGCGGGCCGAAGCGCTGGCTTTCGGCGCGACGGCGCTGCTTGCCTGCACTACGCAGATAGGCGGCCCCGAGCGCGGCGAGCCGGTCCAGGTCGAGTTGGCCTATCCCGAGGGAAGCATTCTTCTCTTGCGCGAGGGCGGTCTGCGGATTCTCGCTCTGACCACGCCCGACCCGATCGCCGGGCTCGCCTTCTTCGAGCTCAGAGCCTGTCTCAGGAAGCTCTCCGAGGTCAAGCAACCGAAGCGCTGGCGAGCCATTCCGCAGGCGATTCTTTCGGCCGTGAAGCAGGGGGACACTAGCGAGAGCGAGGCGCGAGGCGACCCGCCCGAGCCACAAGAAGGACGCCGATGACGAGGCGCAACACGCTCCTCGCGGGCCTGGTCGTAGCTGCGGGCTCGGTCGCCGGCGCCTTCTACATGCGGCAGCAGAAGCAGGCCGGCGCACAGGAGCGGGTCGGCCTCTACTTCCCGGACGGTACGCTGCTGGAGCTCGGCCCCGAGGATGCTGCGGCCGAGGAGCTACTCAGGCAAGGCCGCGAGCTACTGGCTCGCGCGCATTCGGAGGGAACGTGAAAAAGCACGATCTGATCAAGCTGTTGGTCGAGCATGCCTACCTCGAAGGCGATTTCGTCCTGCGCTCGGGCCGGCGCTCCAAGTACTACCTCGACAAGTACCGTTTCGAGACGGTACCCGAGTTACTCGAAGCGCTGGGCGAGAGGATCGCAGCCGCGGTGACAGAGCACGAGCCCGAAGCGGCGCGTATCGCCGCTCCGGAGTTGGGTGCTGTCGCTCTCGCTGCCGCAGCCTCTCTTGCCTCGCGCCTGCCGTTTCTGATTGTGCGCAAGGAGGCAAAGGGGTACGGCACCTCGAACAAGCTCGAAGGTGTAAGCGAATCGGGAGAGTTGGTCTGTTTGGTTGAAGACGTTGTGACATCCGGCGGAGCCGCGCTTCAGGCGGTCGAGGCGGTTCGCGAGGCCGGTCTCGTCTGCCGTTCGGCGGTCTGCGTAGTCGACCGAGAAGAGGGCGGATCCGACGAGCTCGCGCGGCACGGAGTGCGTTTGTGGCCGCTCTTTCGAGCTAGTGAACTTCAAGATGTCGTAAAAAGCGCCGCAAACCCGCATGGTTGAGCGGAATGCCCAAGCCTGTTAGGGTCTGAAGGTAGAAAAGCTGTCGATGAGGAGGAGAGCACGTGACGAAGCAGGAGTTCGTTGATCTGGTCGCCCAGGAGAGCGGTCTGACGAAACGCGATGCCGGCGATGCCGTAGACGCCGTGCTCAAAGTAGTCGCCGACTCTCTCAGGGCTGGCAAGGACGTGACCTTCACCGGTTTCGGGAAGTTTTCGGTTGCCCACCGTGCAGCTAGGACGGGAGTAAATCCCCGAACCGGCGAGCGGCTGGCAATCGCCGCATCCAAGGTGCCCAAGTTCACGCCTGGAAGCTCGCTGAAGCAGGCGGTTCGCTAGAAACCGCAACAGTTGAAAGCGAAGTTTCGAGTGGGGGTCGCGTCGAGCGGCCCCCACTCTTTCTCCGCCCCTGCGATGCTCGAGCACCCAACAGTCTGGTCTCGGCGCTAGCCTTCGCGGGGATGGACGACACGCCTGCCGACGCCGCGCCCGATCGGCCTCTGGCAAAGGCTTTCGCCGATCGCCTTGTCGAGGCGGTCGAGCTCAAGCGAAGCCAGCTCGTCGTGGGGCTCGATCCGCGGCTCGACCTACTGCCGCTCGAGCTGCGCGGTGAGGCTCAGCACAGTCCCGAGGGCGTCGCCGATGCCTACTCGCGCTTCTGCCGCGGAATCATCGACGCGGTTGCGGCATACGTCGTCTGCGTTAAGCCGCAGCTCGCCTTTTTCGAGCTCTACGGCTCGGCCGGCATGCGCGCATTGGAAGAGGTTTGCGCGCACGCGCGCGACGCCGGCCTGCTCGTGATCGCGGACGGCAAGCGCGGCGACATCGGCTCGACGGCCCGTGCCTATACCGGCGCGTACCTCGAGCCGCGCGGGGTGCAGCCTCCGCTCGCCGATGCTCTGACGGTGAATCCCTACCTCGGACGCGATGCTCTCGAGCCGTTCCTGCTCGCCTGTGAGCGCCAGGGTGCCGGGGTCTTCGTCCTGCTGAAGACCTCCAATCCGGGCAGCGCCGATCTGCAGGATGCGACTCTGTCGGACGGCCGTCCGCTCTGGCACCAGTTGGCGCTGCTTCTTCAGGAGCCGGCCGAGGCGCTTGCCGGCACGAGCGGTATTTCGAGCCTCGGCGTGGTCGTCGGCGCTACCTATCCGCGCGCGATCGGCGAAGCGAGGCGCCTGCTTCCGCGTTCGGTGATTCTGCTTCCGGGCGTCGGCGCGCAAGGAGCGACTCCAGCAGACGTCGCCCGAGCTTTCACCAGCGGTCCGGCGAGCGCGCTCGTGAACGTATCCCGTTCGGTCATCTTCGCCTATCGTGCCGAGGAGGGTCTCGACTGGCGAGACGCCGCAGGCAGCGAGGCCGCTCGCTTACGCGACGAGATATGGGCGGTCTCGGGCTGGTAAAAAGGAACGAGGCATGCGCCGAGACAACCGCCAACTCGTGCACTACGGCATCCCGTTCCTCTTCCTGCTTGCCGTGACCGTTGTCGTTCTGATCGTGCACGGCGGCTTCGCGGGCCAGAACGAGCCGTCCACGACCTCCGCCGATACGCACAGGGTCACGACCGCCGCTACGACAGTCTTGCGGCAGGGAGGGAAGGTGCGGCTCTATACGATCCAGTCCGGCGACACCTTCGGATCAATTGCCATACATTTTCACGTCACCGTGGATGACATCATCGCTCTGAACCCAGGTATCGAGCCGACTGCGCTCCGGGTCGGTCAGCAGATCAAGGTCAAAGTCACGAAGGCATCGGCCACGCCGTGAGGCGCCTGTTGCTTGCGCCCGCGCTGCTCGCGCTGGCGTTGTCGTCGATCCAACCAGCGGCCGCCGCCGGCTCACGTTCGCGCGTACCCAGAGTGGACGCCCGGGCTTATCTGGTCATGAACGCGGCCACCGGTGACGTTCTGGTGAGCAAGAACGTGAATGCTCGCCTGCCGATCGCGAGCCTGACCAAGCTGATGACCGTTGACGTCGCCTTGCAGCACTTGAGCCTCGATCGATATGTCACCGTATCCTCTCGGGCGACCAGCGCCGGCGAGGAAAGCGCAGGGTTGCGGGCAGGTGAGCAGATACTGGTCGGCGACCTCGTCCGCGCCGCCCTGATCCAGAGCGCGAACGACGCGGCCGACGCTCTTGCCGACGCCGCATCGAACGGGAATCGCGCGCTCTTCGTCAGCTGGATGAATCGGGAAGCACGGGATCTCGGGCTTACCCGAACCCATTTCACGCGCCCCGACGGTCTCGATGCTCCTCGGCACTACTCGAGCGCCCGCGATATCACCCGCCTGGCGCAATGGGCCATGGGCCTGCCGGAGGTGCGCAACACGGTTCGCCTGCGCGGAAGCACCATCTCGGGCGGACGGACGCTATCGACTTGGAACGACCTGCTCGACACCTTCCCCGGAGTCGTCGGAGTCAAGACCGGTCACACCGACGAGGCGGGCTGGTGCCAGGTCGCGCTTTACGCTCGCGCTGGGCTTCGCATCTACGCCACGGTTCTCGGTGCGCCCGGTCGTTCACAGCGCAATCGCGATCTGACCGCCCTGCTTCGCTTCGCTCTCACTCGTTACAAGCTCGTAGAGGTCGTCGCGGCCGGGAAGCCGCTGGCGAAGGTGACCACCGCGTACGGCGGTCCGGCTGTCCCGGTGGCCGCCTCGAGCTCGCTGGCCGTGCCGCTGCGCCTCGATCGCCCGCTGGTCGAAAAGCTCGTACTGCCGCGCACTCTGTCGCGCCCGGTCAAGCAGGGCCAACAGCTGGGCAAGGTGCGCATCTACTCGAACGGAAAGCTGCTCGGCGAGAGAGATCTGGTTGCGCTGCGTTCCGTCGGCAGGCCGAGCCTGCTCGACAAGATCGGCTGGTACGGTGAGCAAACTGCCCACAATCTGTTCGACTGGGGCTAGCTGAGACGGTCACCCAACCCGTCGCCGGCCCGGACCGTCTACTCTTCCGGTCGCATTACCTGGTCGCATTACCTCCCTGGACGACCGCCCACCGCATGAGGAGGGCAATCGATGCTCGTCACCGTCACTCTCAACGCCGCCATCGACCGCACGCTCACGGTTCCGAACTTCCAGCGGGGCCTGCGTCACCGTGCCAGCGAGGCTCTGACGCTCGCCGGCGGTAAGGGCATCAACGTCGCGCGCGCGCTCAAGGGATTCGGCGTGCCGGTAGTCGCAACCGGTCTGGCGGGCGGGCGCACAGGCACCCGGGTGATCGAAGAGCTGACGCACGAGTCGATCCTCAACGACTTCGTCCGCATCGAGGGCGAGTCGCGTACCTCGACCGCGGTTGTCGATCCGGTCACCGGCTCTCACACCGAGATCAACGAGTGGGGGCCGCACGTCGACCCCGAAGAGCTGCGAATGCTGCTCGAGAAGCTCATCTACCTCTCAGCCGACGCCGAGTGGGTCGTCTTCGCAGGCACGCTGCCGCGTGGGGTCGACAACGCTTTCTACGCCGACGCGATCAGAGAATTGACGCGGAGGAAGGTTGACTGCGTGCTCGACACCGAGGGAACCGCTCTGCGCCTGGGCGCCGAGGCCGAGCCGTACCTCGTGAGTCCCAACCAGCACGAGGCAGAGAGCCTGGTCGGACAGGAGTTCTCCGACGAAGACGATTTCGTCATGGCGCTGGAGACGATCGGCGAGATGGGCCCGCGCAATGTTCTGATCAGCCACGAGGGCGGCTGCTACGCGCTGTTCAGGGAAGAGCGCAAGCCGCGGCGCTACCGGGCCTCCATCGCCCGCCTCGAGCCCGTATCGCCGGTCGGCTCAGGTGACGTGCTGCTGGCCGGCTTCCTGGCCGCTCGCAGAGCCGGCCGCACGCTCGAGGACGCGCTTTGCCAGGCCGTCGGCGCCGCCACCGCCTCCACGCTCGAGACCGGCGCCGGCTGCTTCGATCCCGAGCAGGTCGCGGAGTTCGCGCGCCAGGTCGAGGTCGAGCGAGCTCAAGCCCGTCGCGACCCGCTAGAAAGCGGGTCTCGCCCGCACGCGTGCACCGGGCGGCCCTACTTCTTCTGGGCGCTTTTGGTCGGGTGGGCGGACTTTCGGCGGTAAAGCGGGCGGGCTTGCTACGATTGATTGCCACTTGAAAGATCTTGCTGGCATTAGGTTTTCTCGGCCCAGGCGACCCATCGGCGCCTGGGCTTTTTGCATCGAAGGGGGATGGTGATCGGGATGGATCTCGAGCGGTTGATCGAGGAGACCGAAGAGCTCGACGCCCTTTCGATGGAGGAGAAATTCGCCAAGCAGGGGCTGACCTTCGACGACGTCTTGCTCGTACCGGCCGAGTCGGCCGTGCAGCCGAGCGAGGTCTCGACCGTCACGCGGTTGACGCGCACGATGACGATCAACATCCCGATCGTCTCGGCGGCGATGGACACCGTGACCGAAGCCAGGTTGGCGATCGCGCTGGCGCGCGAGGGCGGCATCGGCATCATCCACCGCAACCTCTCGATCGAGGACCAGGTGGCCGAGGTCGACAAGGTCAAGCGCTCGGAGTCGGGCATGATCGTCGAGCCGGTCACTCTCGGCCCGGACGACCTCGTGGCCGACGCGCTCGACCTGATGCAGCGCTACCACATCTCCGGAGTGCCGATCACGAGCGAGGACGGGACGCTGGTCGGCATCCTCACCAACCGCGACCTTCGCTTCGAGCAGAACACCGATCAGCCTGTCTCGGCGCTGATGACGCACGCGCCGCTTGTCACAGTCCCGGTCGGAACGAACCTCGAACAGGCGAAGGAGCTCCTCTACAAGCACAAGATCGAGAAGCTGCCGGTCGTCGACTCGGACGGCAAGCTCCAGGGCCTGATCACCGTCAAGGACATCCAGAAGAAGATCCAGTATCCGCTTGCCACCAAGGACGAGCAGGGTCGCCTGATGGTCGGCGCGGCGGTCGGAGTCGGGCCCGACGCGCTCGATCGGGCCGAGGGGCTGATCTCCGAAGAGGCTGACGTGCTGGTGGTCGATACGGCGCACGGGCATTCCAAGGCCGTCATCGACACAGTGCGCGAGGTCAGGAAGCGCTGGGCCGACGTCCAGATCATCGCCGGCAACATCGCCACCGCCGCGGCGGCCGAGGCGCTGATCGCCGCGGGAGCCGATGCGATCAAGGCCGGCATCGGGCCCGGCTCGATCTGCACCACCCGCATCGTCGCCGGCACCGGCGTGCCCCAGGTGACCGCGATCTACGACTGCGCCAGGGTGGCCGAGAAGCACGGAGTTCCGGTGATCGCCGACGGCGGCATCCAGTACTCCGGCGATCTGGCCAAGGCGATCGCGGCCGGCGCCGACTGCGCGATGCTCGGCTCCCTGCTCGCCGGCGTGGACGAGAGCCCGGGCGAAGTCGTCATCTACCAGGGCGAGCGCTTCAAGGAGTACCGCGGCATGGGCTCGCTCGGCGCGATGAAGACTCGCTCCTTCTCCAAGGATCGCTACTTCCAGGCCGACGTGACAGAGCTCTCGAAGCTGGTTCCGGAGGGAATCGAAGGCAGAGTCGCGTACAAGGGGCCGCTTGCCAACCTCACCTATCAGCTCGTCGGCGGCCTACGCGCCGCGATGGGCTACTGCGGCGCCCGCACGATCGAGGAGATGGAGAAGAACACCAAGTTCATCCGCATCACCGTGGCCGGGCTGCGCGAGAGTCATCCGCACGGCATCGCCATCACCAAGGAAGCTCCGAACTACCCCACGTCAGGATCGTAATGGCGGGCGAAGAGCGCCCCGTCCTGGTCCTCGATCTCGGCGGCCAGTACTCACAGTTGATCGCTCGGCGCGTACGCGAGGCGCACATCTACTCCGAGCTCGTCTCCTACCAACTTTCCGCCAAGGAGGTGGCGACGCGGAATCCGCGCGCGCTGATCCTCTCGGGCGGGCCGGCCTCGGTCTACGTCGAGAACGCGCCGCGCGTCGACAAGAAGCTGTTCGAGCTTGGCGTTCCCGTGCTCGGCATCTGCTACGGCATGCACCTGATGGCGCAGGATCTTGGCGGAAAAGTCGAGCGCACGGGCGTGGGGGAGTTCGGCAAGACGCAGATGCGGATCGACGAAGGCGCGCTCTTCAGCGCCGAGCTGGCCGGAGAGCAGACGGTCTGGATGAGCCACCGCGACTCGGTCACCGCGGCGCCGCCCGGGGCACGCGTGGTCGCCGGCTCCGCCACGACGCCGCTCGCGGGCTTCGAGGATCCGAAGCGCGGCCTCTACGCCGTCCAGTTCCACCCCGAGGTTGTGCACACGACGAACGGGCAGAAAATCCTCGAGCGCTTCCTGTACGAAGTGGTCGGGATTGTGCCCGACTGGACTCCGGCCAAAGTGATCGACGAGCAGGTGGCGCGCATCCGCGAGCAGGTCGGAGCGGAGAAGGTCATCTGCGGACTCTCCGGCGGAGTCGACTCGGCGGTCGCGGCGCTCCTCGTCTACAAGGCGGTCGGCGAGCAGCTCACCTGCGTCTTCGTCGACCACGGCTTCATGCGCGAGGGCGAGGCCGAGCAGGTGGTCGAGGCCTTCCGCGACTACTACAAGGTTCCGCTCGTGCACGTGCAGGCGCAGAAGCGCTTCCTGGATCGGCTCGAGGGAGTCGAAGAGCCCGAAGAGAAGCGCCGGCGCATCGGCGAGGAGTTCATCCGTGTCTTCGAAGAGGAAGCGGCCGGGCTGGGAGAGATCCACTTCCTCGTCCAGGGCACGATCTACCCGGACGTGATCGAGTCGGGCGGCGGAACGGCGGGCGTTGCCGCCACCATCAAGAGCCACCACAACGTCGGCGGCTTGCCAGAGGAGATGGAGATGGAGCTGGTCGAGCCGCTGCGCCTGCTCTTCAAGGACGAGGTGCGGCGCGTGGGCGAGGAGTTGGGCATGCCCGAGCGTCTGGTCTGGCGCCAGCCCTTCCCCGGCCCGGGCCTGGCCATCCGCATCATCGGCGAG
>CAWDTJ010000002.1:0-187021 GCA_963805265.1 uncultured Actinomycetes bacterium | reverse complement strand
CGGACATGCGCCGGCTTGGAGTGGTACCGATGTGGATCGTCGAAAACTCACCGAGCGATCGCTCGGGCGAGTCGCCGATAGCTTCTCCAAGAACTCCGGCTCGCAGAACATCAAGCCGCTGTTGCGCCCGGCGTAGGGACTGCTCTGCGGCGTCGAGGCGGGAGAATTGCTCCTCGATCGCCGCCACGATCCGCCGCTGCTCGGCGAGCGGCGGGAGGACGGGATCTCCAAGTTCATCCGTCTGCGGTCTCGATGTTCTGTAAAGTTGCTTCACGGTACTTGACGACGTTTCAGGTGTTGATCGACGTCGAGGTAGCCCTGGAGCACGTATGCAAGGAACGTTCGCGTTCGATACAGGGCCTTGATCGCCTATTGAAGCCCGCTATTGAGGAGCGAAGTCCGCTCCCGGAGCGAACGGCGCAGGATGCCGCTATCCCGACGACGAGATCGCCGTCGCGACGGGAACGCTGTCGTTCCCCGTGCTCGGCGGCTTCGGTCTTCTTTCGACCCACTCGCGAATACGGATCACCGGAGTCTTCGATGTCCTTCGAGAAATGACCCAGGGATTCCCTGTCCAAAGCGAACCCGTTCTGACGTTGGCGACGTCATCGAGCCGCACACGTCCCGAGCTCCGAAAGTCGTGAGCTGGATCGCCACGATCTCGGCAGCTCGCTCACGCCGCCAGCGCCTCGTTCAGCTCATCGAGCAGCGTCGGCAGCTCGTCGCCGAAGAGCTCGTACGCCTTGCCGAGGCCGCCCTGTTGGATGAAGGGGGCGTACTGGAAATCGTCGGGCGTGATGGCGAGCGAGGCGGCGACGTGGTCGGCGATCTCGTCCAGCCAGCGCAGCTGCTCGGGCGTGAACTTGCGGCCGGCGGCGCGCTGGGCGGCGAGCCAGGCTTCGAAGCGCTCTTCGACCAGGTCGGGGTAGGGCACCAGCTCGTCCTCCTGCTCCAGCGCGAAGCGGACGAGCGAGACGATGTCGGTGAGCACGCGCCGGCCCGAGCCGCGCACCCGGGAGCGCTCGAGCTGGGCGTAGGCCTGCCAGAGCCGCTCGGGCGTGAAGCTGTTCGGCGGCAGCTCGATCGCGTGGGCCAGCTCCCTGATCTCGGCGAAGGAGAGGCGGCGGCGGTAGGGGCGCGAGTAGAGCACCTGCAGCGCCGTGATCTCGTCTTTGTGCTCGTCGAGGAAGCGGCGGAAGGACTCGACCGTCTCGCGCGCGCGGTCGGCGCCCTCGAGCGAGTAGCCGGCGGCGATCACCTTGTCGCGCGTGAACTCGTCGATCAGCTGCTCGACCAGCCGCCGCGCCTCGACCAGCCGCTCGCGCAGCTCCGGGCTGGGGGCGATCGGAGCGACCGCCGCGTCGAGCAGCCTCTTCCGCGCTTGCGCCAGCTCCTCGTCGGTCGGCTCGGTCTTGCCGGTCGCCTCGGCCTGGCGATCGGGGTCGAGCGCCTCGACGATGCCGCGCGCAAGCTCGGCGATCGGCATTCCGGCCAGCTCTCGATCTTCTCCCGCTCGGCCGCCGGCAGCCGGCGATCGATCGCCACCAGCCGGCTCGCCACGCTCGAAGCGACCTCCGGCTCGCGGACGCCGTAGGAGATCTGGCGCAGCAGCTTCTCGAGCGGCACGGTCGGCTCGCGCTCGAGCGGCTGGGTATCCATCAGGTCGCTCTCGGTGACGCCGACGGCATCGACGATCACGTAGCGGTCCTTGAACAGCGCGTCGGACGTTACGGTCTGGAACTTGTCCGGGTCGATCACCCGCACGCCGCGGCCCTTCATCTGCTCGAAGTAGGTGCGGCTCTTGACCGAGCGCATGAAGAAGACGCACTCCAGCGGCTTGATGTCGGTGCCGGTGGCGATCATGTCCACCGTCACCGCGATGCGCGGGTTGTAGGAGTTGCGGAAGGCCGCGATCAGGTCGTCGGTCTTCTGGCCGGTCGTGCGGTAGGTGATCTTGACGGCGAAGTCGTTGCCCTTGCCGAACTCCTCGCGCACGATCTGGACGATGTCGTCGGCGTGCGAGTCGTCCTTGGCGAAGATCAGCGTCTTCGGCACGTCGAGCCGGCCGGGGAAGATCTCGGTGAAGAGCCGGTCGCGGAAGGCGCGGATGACGGTGCGGATCTGATCCTTGGCGACGACCGCGCGGTCGAGGTCGCTCGCGCCGTAGGCGACGTCCTCGTCGAGTCGCTCGAGCGCGGTGGGCGCGCGTCTCGCGGTTCCGGAACTGCGTCACGATCCCGGCCTCGACCTCGCCGCCCTGCTCGGTGATCTCGGTGCGGATGCGGTAGACGTCGAAGGGCACGTTGACCTTGTCGACCACCGCCTGCTCGTGCGTGTACTCCATGACCAGGTTCTGGTTGAAGAAGCCGAAGGCCTGCTTGTTCGGCGTCGCCGTGAGCCCGATCACGAAGGCGTCGAAGTAGTCGAGCACCTGGCGCCAGACGCCGTAGATCGAGCGGTGGCACTCGTCGACGATGACAACATCGAAGGTCTCGGGCGGGACGAGCGGGTTGTAGACGACCGCACCGGCTCGCGCGGTGCGACCGAGTCGGCGGAGTGCTCGTCCAGCTCCTCGTCGAACTCGGTGTCGCCGCGCAGCACCGAGTAGAGGCGCTGGACGGTCGAGATGGTGACGCGTGCAACCGGGTCGATCCGCTGCGATGTCAGGCGCTGGATGTTGTAGAGATCGGAGAACTTGCGCCCGTCGCCCGGCGTGGCGAACTTCTGGAACTCGGCCAGGGTCTGCCGGCCGAGGTTGGCGCGGTCGACGAGGAAGAGAACGCGGCGCGCATCGGCGAAGCGGACGAGCCGGTAGGCGATGTTGGCGGCGGTGAAGGTCTTGCCGGCGCCGGTCGCCATCTGGATCAGCGCGCGCGGGCGGTTGTCGGCCAGCGACTCCTCGAGGTTCGCGATCGCTCGCTCCTGCGCTGGCCAGAGATCGGTCAAGTCAAGCGCCGGGAGCGCGCGCAGACGGTGGCGAAGCGTGGGCGCTTGTGGGCTCTTGTGGACTTCGCCAACCCACTCGGCGAGCGTCTCGGGCCGGTGGAAGCTGAACACCTCGCGGCTACGCGCATCCGGGTCGAGCGCGTTCGTGAATCGCGTCTCGATCCCGGTCGACTCGTAGGCGAAAGGAAGCGGCCCTTCCAGCGCCGCGGGGACCTCGTCCGGAAGACCCTCGACGTACTTCGCGTTCTGCCACTCGACACCGGTTAGCGTCTCGCCTTCTTTCTTCGCTTCGATCACCCCGGCCGCCGCGCCGTCGACGAAGAGCAGGTAGTCGACTTTGCCGTGCGGTGGCGTGAGGACGAACTCGCTCACCGCGACACCGCGCGAAGCGGAGAGGTTGACGCGGTTCGCGCCCTGCACAGCCCAGCCGGCCGGCGCGAGCATCTCGTCGATCTTGAGCCGCGCCTTGGCTTCGGGGGTGAGATAGGCCTCGGGGCCGGTCATGTCCCGCACATCATCACGCGAAAGTCACTCTCGTGCGATTGGGTTCAGTTTCCCTTCTGGGATGCAGCCGTGACCGGCGGCATGTACGTCATCCAGGGCGATGACGACCTCATCGCCATGACCGAAGCGCCGTACGACAGCGAGGACGTACTCCAGTCACTGCTCGCGAAATACCCAGACCTCCTCGCCGGTGATCAACTCCCCGGATCCGAGCCGCGACGATGGCTGCTCATCCGCCGCGAGGCGCCGCTCGGCTCGGATGATTCGGGCGCGACGAGGTGGTCGATCGACCACCTCTTCCTCGACCAGGACGCGGTGCCGACGCTGGTCGAGACCAAGCGCAGCTCCGACACGCGCATCCGCCGCGAGGTAGTCGGCCAGATGCTCGACTACGCGGCGAACGCGGTCGTCTACTGGCCGATCGAAGAGATCCAGTTGGCGCTCGAGAGGCGCTGCGAGAAGGAGAACCTCGACCCGGCTACCGAGGTCACGAGCCTGATCGGCTCCGACGCCGATCCAGAGGAATTCTGGAAGCGCGCCGCCGTGAACCTCCAGGCCGGGCGCGTACGCCTTGTCTTCGTCGCCGATCAGATTCCGCGAGAGCTGCGGCGAGTCGTCGAGTTCCTGAACGAGCAGATGACTCCCGCCGAGGTAATCGCCATCGAGGTCAAGCAGTACGTCGGCGAGGGAGTGAAAACGCTCGTCCCTCGCGTCATCGGTCAGACGGCCGGGGCGGAAACGAAGAAACGAGCAACCAGTCCTGGCCGCCAATGGGATGAGGAGTCTTTCTTCTCGCTCCTTTCGGAGAAGGTCGACGCGGGTGCGGTCCGCGCGGCGCAAGAGCTGTTCGATTGGGCGAAGAGAACCGACCTCAGAGCGGACTGGGGCCGAGGCAAAGTCGACGGCTCGTTCATACCTGTGCTCGTAGTCGCTGACCGCCCGTATTACCCGATCGTTGTCTATACGTACGGTCGCGTCGAGGTTCAGTTCCAGCACATGAACCGCCCGCCCTTCGACGATTACGAGCTTCGCCGCGAGATGTTGACGCGCCTGAACAAGCTCCCGGGGGTCTCGATCCCTGACGACGCGATCACGAAGAGGCCAAGCCTCGAATTGGCTCGGCTTGGTCAAGACGCAGCGATGCTCCGGGACTTCGAAGCGATTCTCGACTGGTTCTGCGAGAAGGTTCGCGCTTCTTCCGCGACACATTGAGATCAACGCCGGGCGAGCGGAGTGGATTCGACTTCCGCGCTTCTTGCGGCTGAGATAGCCGGTTAGCGAATCAAGATCAAGAGAGTGCGAAGCGGCCGCTCTGCGACGCTCACGCGGGAAGGAACGACCTATCGAGAAGTTCAGCAATTCCACGCGTCGTCGCGGAGTCGATGGCTTTCTCAGTAAAGAGGTGTCCGAGCAAGCGCTCCGGTGACGTGATGAGCACACGATCGAGCGTGAAAGAAGGGCCAGCCGGACCCCAATCTGCGTCAACAAAACAAAGAACGGGGCGTATAGGCACATCAAAGCCCGCCCCGATTAGCACCCGGCCAACATCCACCACCTGTTTACGAACCTTTCCCAAGAGCTGTGAACAGTTGCGCCGATCAACTCTGAGCTTTGTTACCGGGCGCGAGTTCACTCTGTCGTGCTCTCGGCGAACCGGCCCCGCGTAGCGCTTGGCATCGATGACGAAAACGCCGGCGGGCGCTATAGCGATATGGTCGATGTTCGCGCTCGAGCGGAGCCGTTTTCGATCATGGAGAGCTAGCACTCCTCGGAAACGAAGGGCGTCAAGACGGCGACCGACTAGCTCTTCGCCACTTCCGCCGACGAGGTAAGAATCCTCATCCCGACGTTCGCCATCGCGGCGTGCCGACGCACCAGCAGTGTTCGGATACTTCGATTGCCAGAGCTTGCTCATGCCGACTTGGCGTTACTTCGCTTTTCGGAGCACGTCAGCAACTCGGCGCTGATGTTTGAAGCAGTACACGCGGCCGCCAAATTCCTCCGGCCGATCGAGACACCACTCGCGAACGCGCTCTGAGACGTGCTCTCCGCACAACACGCAGAACGATGCCATCTCGCGGATCAGTCGCTCGCGATCCCACAGCTCGATTCCGTGGGCATCTGCGACTTCGGCCGTTTTCGGAGCGAAGGTGGTGTTCGTAACGACGATCCCGTGTGAACACTCGTATAGCGGTAGGGCAGTTACGACCTGCTGCACCCCTCGCTCGCCGGTCCAACAAAGGTTGCCGCTTCGGTGCTTCTTGCCTCGGTGCTTCACCTGAATCGCGATCCTGGTGCCGTTTCGACTCGCGATCACATCAGCGCCGTGCTCCCGCTTACCGCCGACGTACTCTGTCTTGTATCCGAGCCTTTCGAACAACTCCTGGACAAGCTTTTCGAACTTCCGCCAATGCAAGCGGTCGATGTCGGTAATAGCTGAGGGGTCGCCAACAACCAAAGCGCCAAGTAAATCGGCAGCTTTCTCCGTCGCCTTGAGTCAACTCCACCATTTCGGGGGCACTAATCGAACGCTTCGCCGACCTCGCGTCTCTCGATGGGCTGCGCAGTTTCCATCACATCGCTCCAACTACAAGACCCAAAGTCATACTCTGTTGACCTGGCGACGAGCGCCCCAAAAAGAGGCGGCGGTCCTAGGTTCAATTCCGGCCTCGTCATCTCAAGCTTCTGGGCGGCGGCCGGTTGAGCGTGATTCGACCTATTTCGCGCCTGGCGCAGCGGGTGGCACAGGCCGGACGGTTCGCGGGCTCGGGCAGCAGTTTCACTATCCGATCGGGCTGGAGCCCGTAGTTCTTCACCCCGCGCTTCCTCAGGCAGCGGTAGATCGATTGGCTGGGGATCAAATGCCGCTTCCCGCCCGAGTCCATCAGCCAGCGCACGACCGACCCGTCCCAGTCCTTCGACGAGAAGATGACGTCTCTGAAGTCGCGCGGCCACTGCGGTCCCTTGTCGGCGAGATGGATGAAGTGACTCGGCCAGTGAGCGCTTCCCCAGGCGATCGTCTGCCTGGTCGTTCGGTTGTAGCCGTAGTTGTCGTCGCTGATCGTGATGCCCGAGGCGCTGACCGACTCCACGTAGGCGACGTGTGTGCTCCACTCCGCGATCGCGCCGATCGCCGGGCGATGGTTGACGCGCCGGCGAGAGACGTGCCTGTACCAGCTTCCGGCGTTGTCGTACCAGCCCGGGAACTTGAAGCCGTTCTTCCGCAGCCGGTAGGCCGCATACAGGGTGCAGTTGTGCGGCCCGGCCGAATTGTAGCTGGCCTGCGCGCCGCCGTATCTGGCCCAGGGCCAGCCCGAGCGCCGCGCCGTCTCGTAGCGGTAGCCGCCGCCCGCGCACTTGTAGCCGGTGGAGACGCACTTGAGCCTGTTGCCCTCGCGCGGGTAGTGACCCGGCATGCTCCCGCTCGCCCCGAGCGGAGTCGGAAAGACGGCGATGGCGACCGCGGTGCTGCAGACCGCGGTCATGGACACGAACATGAGGGGCTTTCGCCCCTCTATCGCCTTCAGCGGTATGGCCTGCCTCCGTGGCGGGATCAGGGTCAGGGGGATGCGGCGCCGAGGTTAGCTTGGGGCTCGGACGTGGCTGAGGACGTCGCACAGCGCCGTTCCGCTCAGGAGCTCGGCTCTTCTCGTTTCGACGACTCGCTCATGAATCGCCGCAGCCTCTCCATCGCCTCCGGGACTGTGGTCGCCTGCAGCTTCATCTCTGCCGCCGACATCGAGTAGCTCGCTCCCCATGAGCTGGGCGGGTCGGCGAGAACGCCCGGGACCGGATGAGTCTGGCGGTGCTCGAATACGGCCGCGGTAGTCCTCGCTACATCGTCGGGCCGCACGAGATCGTGCTCGATAAACGCGAGCAGATCGGCGAGATCACGTGAGCGAGTGTTCTCGCGATCGTCCCCGTAGTCACGCGTTAGAGCGTGAAGCTTCTCGGCGAAATGCTGTTCGGAGGCAACGACCTCGACCGTTCGAGAAGCGACCCCAGCGAACCCAAGCGCGCCGGGGAGCCGCAACCGCTCCGTCGGCGCAACCTCGTCAGAGGCGACTATGTCGATGTGGAGCGCGTCGAACTCCCGGCCGTCAAGGAGAGCTCTTATAGAAAACCTGTGCGCAGAACGTCCCGCCTCGCTCGGACCGAGCGGTTTGGCCGGTCCGACCTCGAACGAAAACATGTCGTTGTCAGGATCTCGAGCAAGAGCCTCGATCAGCCGGTCGCGGAGGGCGTCGGCGTCGTCGGTCGAGTCGCGTAGCGCCAGATCGATATCTCGTGTCGCCCTCGCTTGTTCTCCAAGGCGAAGCTCGAGAGCCATCCCGCCTTTGAGTACGAAGCAGCCCGGCTCGGCGTTGTCGAGTCTGACAATCACCCGCTCGAACGTTACGACGCGCCTCAGTCGGTTGAGCGCAATCGGCCCGGACGCGGCTTCTGCACGAAGGCGATCCTCGAGCGCCTGCCTGAGCTGTGCGGGCGTTTCGTACGGCATCAATCAACCCCAATGGTTAGCGCTCGCTCTACTCGCAGCGCCGCCTTGGGGCCGATCTCGTCTGCCTTGGCGCGAAGCTGACGTTTCGTGACGATTCCGCGATCCAGGGCGTCGTGAATCGCACGAGCGAGGTGATCAAGCTCCAGGTCGCCACCGGCGACGTCGGCAAGCGAGCGCAGCGGTGGCGTGATGTTGAAGCCCTCCTGTTGCTCAATGTCTTCTCCTGAGAGCTCGCCTCTATGTAGGACAAGGCCCTCCGCTCTTGCACGGAAACCGGGCGGCACAGTGAGATGAACGAGTGCCGGATCGACATCGCCAAGCTCGTGGACGGCAAGGGCCGTCTCGTGAGAAACGACGGCCTTGTTGTGGCTCCATAGCGTCCAACAGACGAGATCGTCGTGCCGACCGGCCGGCCACTCGGGGAATCGATAGATCCCCCGCTCGACCTTTTCCCAGTTTCCGCGCTCGACGTGGTACTTCTGGGTTGGGTACGCGTAACCCACCTCTAGCGCTTGCGCCGCGGTGAAGTAGCCAGACTGGGCGCGAGCGACAGTCGCCAGTTCTCTACGTAGATTCGTTCTACTCGGCATGATACTTATATTAATTGATAGTATAGCGCTCCGGTAGCGCCTAATACTTATTTAAGTTTTAAGTATCACGCGACTCGGAACGGCTTCTCGAGCGCTTCTCCACCGCCGAAGCGCCGTCACCTCAGCGCCAGTACAACAACCGATGCCGCTCCGACGCGTACCGATCGAGCCACGGCTCTATCGGCTGCGCGGCCTCCAACACATCGCTCCAGCTGCACGAAGCGAAGTCGTGCGCCGGCGAGCGGGCAACGAGCGTCCCGAACAGATCCGCGTCCACCTCGATCTTCTCCGGCGGTCCTAGATTGAGCAGCAAGAACCCCGGCACGCGCAGCCTCTCGGAAAGCTCCACTCCGATCCGCCAGTTCCGGGTCAGCTCGTAGTAGCCGTCGGCCGCGACCTCCTCGGGCGAGACCGCGAACAGATCGGGGCGATCGAGGTAGCGCTCGAAGCCGCCGTAGTTCCGGCGCAGCTCGTTCCCGCTCTGGAACTTCGCCGCGACGAACACCAGCATGTCCGACCAGACGACGATTACATCCGGTTCGCTGTACGAGCTCGCAGCCTCTCCCAGCGAGCGGCAGACATCGGCCAGCGCGGAGGCCGTCTCGGTGCCGCGAGCACCGCTGATCGGCACTCCCCAGAGAAGCAGCGCCGGCTCGCCCAGCGGGCGCTGCGGCGCGACGAGCGCGTCCAGGCGCCCCTGCTGCTCGAGTCCGCGGAAGACCGTCCAGGTAACGGCGTCCTCCGAGGTCTCGAAGCAGAACTTCATCAGCTTGTTGCGCCGATTCCTGCGGTTGATGGCCTGACCGAGCGCCTCGCTGAGCCCGGCGCGCACCTGCCTGGGCACGTTCAGCTCGGGACGGGCGACAATCATTTCCCGCTCCGCCTCGTCTCTCGCGTTGGAGTACGAGACGCCGCATTCGCAGCGGTAGATGCAGTCGTCGCGCGTGTGAACGGTCAGGCGCTTACCGAGGCTCGCGACCAGGGACGTGTCGGGCTTGATCGTGCGCCCGCAAGCGCGGCACTGCATCGGTAGAAACTTGCTTGCCAGTTTCCCTGCTCCCCTCGCTAATCGGACAGATCATAGGCCGCCGTCCGTTGAGACCCAACGCCGTTAAGCTCCCGCCCCAGCGGACATACTCAATCAAGGCGCTTGGCTCGTCATCCGCGTTCCGCATCACCGCGGCGGACGACTCCGCTATCGAGTAGCGAAAGGAGAGAGGCATGACGGGAAAGGCCGACTTTACGAAAGAGGAGTGGCAGCTCGTGGCGGAGGGACCCCCGAGCGCCGGTCTGATCGTGCTCACAGCGCAACGCGGCGGGACGTTCCACGAGACGTTCGCAATCGCGAAGGTCTACGCCGAGGGGCGCCACGAGCAGGGCGCGAGCCAGCTACTCGACGAGATCGTCTCGAACAAGCCCCAGCGCGATCACACGCGCTACCACTCCTACGAAGAGCTGAAGGAACACGGCCTGCAGCACCTGCGCGACGCGATCGCCCTGCTCGAGCAGAAAGCGACCGCCGAGGAAGTCGCCGACTACCGGCGCTTCGTCCTCATGGTCGCCGACAAGGTCGCGAACGCACACCGAGAGGGAGACACGGCCGTCAGCGACGCGGAGAAGGCCGCGATCGACGAGATCGCTACGGCTCTCGGCGCCGCGGGCTAGAGCTCCTCGTCGTCCGACTCCGGCCAGCAGTCGCACAGCGCCAGCGCCTCGCCGCAGCGCGGGCAGGTCTCGAACTCGCAGCCGACGTGATGCAGGCCGCCCGGATCGACTCCGCAGTCGCCGCAGGGCTCGTCGGTCGGTTCGCCCTCCAGCGCGCCCCAGCGGATTCGCTCATAACGCCCGTCAGTCAGCTCCGCGTAGCGCTCGCTGCAGGACGCGGCGGTCAACATCTCCTGGCCACAAGCGGCGCAGATTGCCATCTGGGCATCGTAATCGCCGCAGGAACGAAAAGAGCGATCTCAGGCGGCGACCAAGCGCCCTTCGTTCGACAACTCCAACGCTCGCGTTCGCCACGAGGACGAAAGAATCAGAGCGGAGGCGGACTCGGAGCAGTGGAGCACTTCCTCCGCCCCGACCAGAACGAACGGCGGCTCTGAAAGACCGGTTGCGATGACCAGAGCGCTGAGACGGTTCTCCGCGCCGTAGACCACTTCTTCGACGATGCCGATGTAGCCGTCGGATGAAGCAACACGAAATCCCAGCGAGCGGTCCAGGCTGCCCATGTCCCCGTGATCCTCCCCTTCGATGAGCTGGCTATGAGATTCGCGACTCAGCGCCAGATGATGAACGCCGCATCGGTCGCTAGCTACTTCATCACACCTTGCTTCTCGCGCGCCTCCTCCTCCTGCATTGCGCTCGGATCCGCGTAGAAGACCTCCCAGAGATGCCCGTCGGGATCCTGGAAGCTCTACGTTCAGGCAGTCTTCTTCGCGTAGTCGCTCGCTCCGTACCAGTCGACGAGGACGACCGTCTCGTCGCCTACAACCCAGGCGTCGTGACCCATCGGAAGCGAGGTGATGTCTCCGGGCCCGGCGATCATCTCGGTACCGTCGTCCATCTTGATCTGCAACCGCCCGCTGACGTGGTACTGGAAGTGCGGCGCCTCGCAGCTCTCGGTGCCTGCGATCGGCTTGACGTCGTTCGACCAGCGCCAGCCCGGCTCGAGGGTCAGTCGTCCGATCTCGCTGCCGCCGATGTTGAGGATCTCGGCTCGACCGTGCCCGAACTCGCGCACTTCGTCGGCCTTTGGGAAACTCTTATGCTCGACCTGTTGTGCCACTGCCATGATCATTCCTTCCCTCTCGATACAAGATTGGTGAGGGACCATTGTTGACCGAGCGCTGAAAAGAAAACGTCGCGGCGCCGGGCGACCGTCGGCAGGCCTGCGTTCACGGCGCGTCGACCGGCTAGCGCGCGGCTAGCGAAAAAGTGATCGGCGCGCCCGCCGCCGCACGGGCGCGCCGACTTTCTCAACTAGCTTCGCTCGGAAACGCCGACCTTCGCGACCTCCACGCGCTCCAACTCGAGCGGCTGCTCGGGACGGAACAGGATGGCTCCTTCGCCGTGCGTGTATGCCTCCTCGCCGTGCTGGCTCACGTCCAGACCCTGGCCTTCGTCGCGCTCATGCACCCGAATCCGGCCTACCAGGCTCATCAGCTTCAGCAGCGCGAACGTCGCGCAGAACGCGTACACGGGCGCCGCCGCGGCCGCCAGCGCCTGCCGCCCGAGCTGAATCGGGTTTCCGAACAACAGCCCGTCGCCGGTCAGGTTCCAGCTGGCTTGGGCGAAGAAGCCGATGAACAGGATCCCCGTGAAGCCCGCCAGGCCGTGCGCCGCGAGCACGTCGAGCGTCTCGTCCAGCCGCGTGCGCGGGCGCCAGACGATTAACGCGTAGGCCGGTAGGGCCGCCAGCGCTCCCAGCAGAATGGCGCTCATCGGGCTGACGAAGCCGGCCGCCGGCGTGATTCCCACCGCACCGACCACGATCGCCGTCGCCGCTCCGATCGCCGTCGCCTTGCGGCCGCGCAGGTAGTCGATCAGCATCCAGATCGAGAGCGTCGCCGCCGGAGCGAGCAGCGTGTTGATGAAGGCCAGCGGCGCCTGCGCACCCGTGGTGAGCGCGCTGCCGGCGTTGAAGCCGAACCAGCCGAACCAGAGCAGGCTCGCCCCGAGCAGCGCGTAGACGCCGTTGTGGGGAAGAATCGCTTGCCGGCCGAAGTCCTTGCGCGCCCCCACCACGACGGCCGCCGCCAGCGCCGAGAAGCCCGAGGCCATCTCCACCGGCACGCCGCCGGCGAAGTCCATCACATGACGGTTGGCGAGCCAGCCGTCGCTCGACCAGACCCAGTGCGCCATCGGCGCGTAAACGAGACAGGCCCAGAGAGGCGCGAAGGCGAGAAACGCGCCGAAGCGCATCCGCTCGACCACGGCGCCCGAGATCAGAGCCGCGGTGATGATGCAAAACGAGGCTTGGAAGGCTACGAACACGAGCTCGGGAATCTGCAAGCCCGCCCGCGGCCCGTTCGTCACGTTCTTGAGGAAGACGTTGTGCAGATCGCCGATGAAGCCGTTGCCCTTGTCGAAGGCCAGCGAGTAGGCGACGACAACCCAGGTGATGCTGACGACGGCCATCGCCCCCAGGCTCATCATGAAGGTGTTGAGCACGTTCTTCGCCCGGACCAGGCCCGCGTAAAAGAGCCCGAGCGCGGGCGTCATCATCAATACGAGCGCCGTCGCAACCAGCATCCAGGCGGTGTCGCCGCTGTCGATACCGCTACTGCCCGCCGCTGCGAGCAGCACGGGAAGAGAAGTGAGTTCGTGCATCGTCCCGTCACCGCCTAGAGCACGGGTGTGACCGCGGCGGTGTCCTCCTCTCCGGTGCGAATGCGAACAACTTTCTCGATCGGAACGACGAAGATCTTTCCGTCGCCGACCTCGCCGGTCCGCGCGGCCTTGGCGATCGCTTTGACCGTCGGCTCGACGAAGTTGTCCGACACGCCAACCTCGAAGCGAACCTTGTCGGCCAACTCCACCTTCACCGTCGTTCCGCGGTACGTCTCGACCGAGTCCGTCTCGCCACCGTGGCCCCGGATCCGGTTCATCGAGAGACCGCGCACCTCGGCGCGGTAGAGCGCCTCGAGCACGTCATTCGCCTTCTCAGGGCGAACGATCCCGATAACTAGTTTCATCTTTCAACTCCTCGTCCTGGAAGTGGTAACAATCGAGCGAACACCCCAGACTCGAGCATCCCCGGACGAGTAGATCTCCGAAACCGCTCGAAGAACCGCACATCCGCGGGTCGCTCTTCGTCGAGCAGTCTCAAAAGAGACGCCTCACCATAACACGGGCGCCCGCTGGGGTCAGGTCTTCATGCAACGGGCCGGTGTAGACCTCAAGCTCATCTGCGAGTTGCGCGGAAAGAGCCGAGCGCTCGGGGCTCTAGCGGCAGATCTTGCTTCGCGATGTCTCGATCGCGCCTGACGGCCCTTGCCGGGCCGCGTACCAGGCGCCGTCTCGCACCTGGATGCAGTAGCCGCTCGCGCTCGCGCCCGTGACTTCGAGCGTTTGCGTCGTGGTCGTATGCCTCAGACCGTAGTCTTTTAGTGCGGTCGCGGTCATGCCCGAGTAGCCCGAGTGGTCGAGCCCGTAAGCGCTGACGACGGGGTCGAGAATCTTGATCTCCGACGCGGCGGCGCTTGCCTGCGCCTTCTGCATCGCGCTGCGCGCGTTCGTCAGCAGCACCCCCGTCACAAACAGCGCGACGATCACGATCGCCGCCATCTCTGCCGCCGCGAGCGCAGAGGAGGGGAGCAAGCGCCAGCCGCGCGCCGGCGGGATCTGATGGGGAACCGCAGTCACGCCGTGGTGATCGGCGATCGGGCCGCGAGAATGATACGCAGAAACGGGCGTCATTCTCCCCCCTGCGAGTGGTGCCGACCACCGCGAGCGACGTGCGCTTTTGCGTCCGAGAGCGCGGCCGTGAACTGCACGCACGACGATTCTAGAGCGACTTCTCGATCTTTCTCCGTCGCCGCGCCATCACCCGGGCGCGGAGGCTCGTCGATACCGCAAACCCGAACAGCAGCGTGCGATCGATGACATTGAAAGCGCGCTCCGCCGACGTGGGACGTAGGGCAGGGAGCGTTCCCTCCCCGGCGACAGCGCGCATGTTCAGCGACATATTGACGCCGAACGGGAGCGGCGAGACGGTTGCGTCCATCGCCCCGATGTCGACAAAGCGCTCCTCCTGTCGCACAGTCCCAAATCCCGCTTCGCTGAGCAGGTAGGCCAGCCACGGGGCGGTGAAGCCGGTTTTGTGAAAGTCATAGGCGTCCTTTTGGCCGCCGTAAATGGCCCCTATCCAAGGCGCGTGCGGTGGCGTGAACCAGCCGGAGCGCTCGACGAGCATCCGTGCGATGACGTCCAGATCGGGTACGGCGACCAGGAGCTGCCCACCATCGCGCAAGACGCGTCGCCAGTCGCGCAACAAGACCGGTACCTGATCGTTGGGGAAGTGCTCGAGGATGTGGGCGGCGTAGATGAGATCGGCGCTGTGATCCTCGAACGGCAACCGCTCGGAGATGTCGGCCACTACGTCGACACCAGGCGCATCTTCAAGGATGTCCACATTGACGAAGCCGGGCAGTGGCCGCTCCCCAGAACCGAGGTTGATCTTCATGCTTCTCCATCAGCCGTCCCCGCGCGGAGTCTATTCAGTCGCGCTGCCGACCGCTACCGGCCGAAATGCAGCCGCTTGCGCATCGACCCGTTCGGCATGGTCGTGCCCTCGATCAGCTTGCTCCTCTTCGCACAGTGTCTGACTCCGAGGATCGGCGCCGAACGAGGCCCCGCGGCGGAAACGACCGCGAAGTACGCCTACTTCTTCTTCGGATCCTTTCCGCCCCAGGCGCCGATCGAGACGAGCCGCTCGCGAAAGCCCGTCTCGTCCATGATCGTCTGCATCTCCGCGGCGGCCTGCTTCGACGGGTACATATCGCCCAGCCCCAGCTCCGCGCGGATCTCCTCGCGGTGCTCGATGAAGTCCTTCCACTTCTCGCCGAAGGCCTCGGCGATGTCGGCGAAGAAGATGCCCGGCGTGCCGCCCATGCCCTTGTCGTAGAACTGCTCGCCCCAGGCCGAGAACATCTCCACGTGTTTGATGCCGTAGCCCTGCTCGACCTGAATCGAGCGGAGGATCTGGTTGATGCAGGCAACCGAGTTACCGCGCGGGCAGCGGGCTTGGCAGGTGTAGCAGGAGTAGCAGTACCAGAGCACGTCGTCGGTGAGCAGCGTCGGGTCGCCCTCGAGCGCGCGCCGGGCGATCTCGCGCGGCGAGTACTCGGTGAAGCGCGCGGCCGGACAGCCCGAAGTGCAGATGCCGCACTGGATGCAGGAGAGAAAGCCCTCCTTGTGATCGTGCATGCGCGGATCGTTGAGGATCCGGTCGACCAGCTCCTGGCGCGAGATCGGGCGCTCGCTGAAGGAGTTGTCGGCGATGACCGAGTAGGGATTCGGCTTCTTCTCGCCCGTCGCTTGCTTCTTCTCGTCAGTCATCGGCTTCTCCATCGGCGCTTGTCGCGGCCGTCCCGGCGGCCTGGAAGAACTCGGGCCAGAAATAGACCTGGACTTTCTTTTTCGCGCTCCGCACGGCCGAGCGCACGTTGTCGCGGCAAAGCAGGCAGGGCGTGACGATCGGCGCCTCGCTCTCCGCGGCGAAGGCGATCAGCTTCAGCACCGCCTCGCTCGGGCCGCGGAACATCGCGCCCAGCGCGCCGCAGCAGCCGGCATGCAGGCCGGGGTAGGCCGTCACCATCTCGGCTCCGGCCAGCTCGGCGGCGCCCGCCAGCGACGCGAGCGCCGTCTCGCGATCGGTCAGGCAGCCGACGTAGGGGACGAAGCGAGGCGCGGCGGCTTTCAGCTTGAGACCCGCGCGAGCCGGCGCGCTCGACGAGCGCCTGCCAGACAGGCTCGCTCTCGATCTCGACTTCCTGCAGGCTGTAGTCGCAGGCCGGGCAAACGGTGAAGACGGAGTCGTCGCTCTCGAACCTTGACGGCACCTTCCCGCGCGAGCCGTGCCCGCAGCAGCCGGCGCCTGCCTGCTCGACGAGCGGAAAGCCGAGATCGCGCGCGACACGAGCGGTGGCGCGAAACGCTTCCTTGTCCTGCTGCAACGAGCAGCCGGCGAAGAAAGGCTTGGGCTCCGTGCCCTCGACGCTGAGACGCGGTTTGCGGCGCACCTTCCCGATCGACATCTTGATTCCCATCTCCGCGGTCGCGATCAGGTCGCTCGGGATGAAACCGCGCGAGACCATCGCCGTGCCGAAGAGCATGTTGTCGATCTTGTCCTTGCGCGACAGCCGCTTGGTCGCGATCTCGGCCACCTTGCGCTCGGGGCAGCGCACGCCGCCGAACTCCATCTGCAGCTCGCGGATCGCGGCCATCATCCCGGCCACGTCGACTTCCATCGGGCAGGCCTCCGTGCAGGCCCGGCACTCGCTGCAGCGCCAGACGTCCTCGCAGGCGAGCAGCTTCTCGACGTCCTGCGAGAGGATCATGCGCACCACTCGGCGCGGGCCCAGCTCGAGCTCGAAGCCGTTCGGGCAAGCCCCGATGCACTGTCCGCACTGCAGGCACTGCCGGCACTGGATCTCGAGCTCACGCACGGTCGCGCGCGCTTGTTCAGGCACCTGCGTGGACACAGCCGCCACCTCCCTCGCAGGGAACGCTGCCCACTCGCTTCAGCTCGAGACTGGCCTTGTAGGCCTCCTCGTTTCCGTCGGAGCGGGCGCAGAAAAGGCGAATGCGCCGGCCGACCGTGTGCCGGTCGACGGCGCACAGGTGCCACAGCTCGAGCGGAATCGGCAGACCGGCCTCTTCCAGCAGCTCGCGCGCCAGATCGATCTGCTCCGCGGCCGAGAGGTCGCCCGAGCGGTACTGGCAGCGATCCTCCGCGCAGCCGGCGAGGAAGACACCGGCGGCGCCGAGCCGAGCCGCCTCGACGATGTGCAGGGCGCTGATCCGGCCCAGGCAGGGCAACTCGATCAGGCGCACGTTGTCGGGATAGCGGTCGTGGCGCAGCCCGCTCAGGCTGATCGCCGCGCCGGCGCACTCCTTGCAGTAAAAGCCGACAACCGGCCGCTCGACGTCAACGGTCATCGTGCGCAGGCGCCCGAACAGGGCGTCGTCCGAGAGATTGTGCGTGATCGCCAGCTCCGGGCAGTTGGCGGCGCAGATTCCGCAGCCGCGACAAGCCTCCTCGTCGATCACGGCCAGCTTGCCGTCGCCCTTCACCTCGACCGGTCGGGCGGCCTCGCTGGGGCGTTCGATCAGGCTGATCGCGCCGAAGGGACAGGCAGCCTGGCAGCTGTCGCAGCCGACGCACCTGGCCGCGTCCACGACCGAGGCGGGCACGGCCTTGCGCCCGGCCGAGGAGAGGAAGTTGTGAATCTCGCTGGCGACCGCCGAGGCCTCGGTGTTGCACTCCACCAGCGCCTTCGGCCCGGCCGCCGAGCCGCAGACGAAAACGCCCTCGGCGCTCGTCTCGGTAGCCCGGTTCTTGCGGTCGAGAATGGCGATGAAGCCATCCTCGTCGAGGTCGACGCCGAGCACGCCGGCGATACGACCGGTGTCGGGCACCGGCACCATCCCGGTCGAGAGTACGACCAGGTCGGGGCGCAGGATCTTCTTCTCGGCCGCGGTCACGTCCTCGACTTCGATCACCGGCTTACCCTCGGCGTCGAACTGCACCTCGGGCGGCGTCCCGCGCAGAAACTCGACCCCCGCGCGGCGGGCGGCCAGGAACCAGTTCTCGTAGCCCACTCCGGCGGCGCGCATCTCCAGGTAGCAGATCGTCACCTTCATCTCCGGGAACAGCGTGCGCATCCGGATCGCGTGCTTGAGCGCGATCATGCAGCAGATGCGCGAGCAGTAGGGCAGGCGGCGCCGGTCGCGTGAGCCGGCGCACTGAATCATCACGACTTCCTTGGCCGGCTGGTGACCGAGCCAGGAGGCTTCCTCCCACTCGTCCATCAACTCGGCCAGGTCGGTCTGGGTGACGACGCCCTGGTGCCCGTGCCCGAGGTGCTCGACCAGGTGCGCGGGCGCCGGCTCGCAGCCGACCGCGGTCAGGATCGCGCCCGCGTTCACCGTCACAAGCTCCGGCGACTGACTGAAATCGATCGCGTCTACCGGGCAGGCCTCGGCGCAGGCGCCGCAGAAGGTGCAAGCCTCGAGATCGACCGTACGTTGCACGCGGCCGTCGTAGAACTCGCTGAAGATCGCCTTGCCGCCCGCCTCCTCGCTCGCGACCTGGCAGACCTCCTCGCAGACGCCGCAGTTGACACAGTCCTGCGTGACGATGTTCGGCAGCTGGCGCAGCGAGACCTCGAAGTCGCCGGGGCGGCCGCCGACCGATTCGACGCTGGCCCGGCGCCAGATGTTCATGTTCGGGTTGTCGATGGCGACGTTTCGGTGGAAGCACTTGCGCACGCCCGCCTGGGCGTCGGTCGTCGGCAGGCACTGGCCGCAGTCGTTGGTGGGAAAGACGGTGCCGATCCGGGCCGCGCGGCCGCCCAGGAAAGGTCGGCGCTCGACCAGCTCGACGCGGTGCCCCATCTGCGCCAGCTCGGCCGCGGCCTGCGTGCCCGAGACGCCGCCGCCGATCACCAGCACCGAGTCGACCCTGTTCTCGCGCACCAGCTTGTCGTCGTGGGCGCCCGGGAACTCGATCGCCGCCTCGACGATTCGCCGCGCCTTGTCGCTCACCGCTTCGATCTCGCCGTCGTGCACCCAGGAGCAGCCTTCGCGGATATCGGCCACCTCGAGGCGCAGCCCGCGCTCTAACAGTCGGTGAAAGCGGCGGTTGGCGAAGTCCTGCGAGCAGCCGGCGAAGACGAGCGGCCTCGAGCCGTCCTCTTCCATCAGCTCGAGCAGCCGGGCCTGGCCCTCGCGGTTGCACCAGACCGCTGAGCGCTCGACCTCGGCGCTGCCCGCGAACGCCTTCTCGAGGCGCTCGAAGTCGATGTTCTCGCCCATCGTCCCGGCGCACTCGCAGAGGAGCACGCGCGGCCTGGCTCCGTTACCCGTCGCGCTCATGCGGCCTCCCCGCCGCGAGCGCGAACACTCGCCGCGATCTCCTCGCCGGGAACCGGTGTTGCCTCGACCGCGCCGGTCGGGCAGATGCGGGCGCAGGCGCCGCAGCCGACGCACTTGTCGGCGTCGTAGACGATCGAGCGGAAGGAGCTGACCCGACCTGGCACCTCGATCGGTCCGCTTGGCTGCCGGCGAGAGATCTTGCGCAACGCCTCGCCGAGCACGCCGCGGCGGCTATCCGGCGGCGCCGCGAACAGCTGCATCGGGTCGAACCGCCCGCTCGTCGTCGTGGCGCCGGTCGGGCAGGCCGAGGCGCAGCGGGCGCAGCCGATACAGAGCTCCTCGTGCCTCACGATCTTGCAGCCGATCGCACCCGTGCTCTCGCGCGGGGCCGAGCTCGGAATCCGCCCGAAGATCGCTTCGCCTCTGGCCGTCAGTGGCATCGTGGCCTCAATTCCGCTCTAGCGGCGGTAGGTTGGAGATCGTCTCGTGCATCTTGCGGGCCGCCGCGACGAACTTGGGCGAGTCGGCGGCGCTCATCGTGAACATCTGCACTCGCTCGGGCTCGACGCCCACCGACTGCAACAGCGCCTGCGCGAACTCGATCCGGTCGAGCGCGTACAGGTTGCCCTCGCGGTAGTGGCACTGGCCGACCAGGCAGCCGGCGATGTAGACGCCGTCGGCGCCGTCGGCGAGCGCCTTGAGCAGATGAAGCGGGCTGACCCGCCCGGTGCAGGGCACGAGCACGCTGCGAATCGTCGGCGGCAGCGAGACGCGCGCGTTGCCCGTCGCGTCGGCGGCGGCGTAGGCGCACTCGCGGCAGAAGAAGCCGATGATCTTGCGCTCGGCGCCTTCCGTCTCGGGCGCCTGATCGGCATCGGTCAGCACGGCGTCTGTCACACCATCACCTCGGCCAGGATCTCCTCGTCGGAGAAGCCACCCAGGGTCATGGCGCCGGTCGGGCACTCGGCGGCGCAGATGCCGCAGCCGCGACAGGAGTTGGCATCGACGACGGCATGCGGCGAGTCGCCGAGCGAGAGCGCGGCCGCGCCCTGCGGGCAAACCTCCGCGCAGATGCCGCAGCCGATGCACTGCGCGGGATCCGACGAGGCGACCTGAGCCGGAGTCAGCACGTAGCCGGACGAGAGCATCGAGACGACGCGCGCCGCCGCAGCCTTGGCCTGGGCGATCGTGTCGGGAATCGACTTCGGCCCTTGCGCCGTGCCGGCGACGAAGATCCCCGCGCGCTGCGTGTCGACCGGGCGCAGCTTGGGGTGGTACTCCTTGATGAAGCCGGCCGAGGACTGCTGCAGGCCCGCGACCTGCGCGATCTCGGTCGTCCCGCTCGAGGCCTCGAGCCCGGCCGAGAGCACGACCAGGTCGAACACCTCTTCGTTCTTGCGCCCGGTGACCGTGTCTTCGAAGCGAACGAGCAGGCGCTTGTCGGGCTGTTCGAGAATCTCGCCCGTGCGACTGCGCACGTAGCGCACGCCGCGTTCCTGCACGAGCCGGTAGTACTCCTCGTGCGCCTTGCCCGGCGTACGCATGTCCGTGTAGCCGATCGTGACCTCCGACTCCGGATCGTGCTGCTTGATCAGCGAGGCGTGCAGGGTCGCGAACAGACAGCAGATGGCCGAGCAGTGCTCGTTGCCGGACGACGAGCAGTCGCGTGAGCCGACGCACTGGAGCATGAAGATCTTCTTCGGGACGGCGCCGTCGGAGGGACGCTTCAGCTCGCCGCCGGTCGGGCCCGAGGGTGAAAGCAGACGAGCGAGCTGGCTCTGGGTGACGACGTTCTCGAAGCGCCCGAATCCGAGCGGCGTCTTGCGCCGCGCATCGAACTCCTTGTGCCCCGTGGTGACGATGATCGCGCCGACCGCCAGCTCCTCGAAGGTCTCCGTTTGGTCGAGCTCGATCGCCCCGGCCGGACAGGCCCGCACGCACGACTCGCACTCCGAGCAGACGGCGCAGTTGAGGCAACGCTTCGCCTCGGCGATCGCCTCCTCGGCGCTGTAAGCGCCCACGACCTCGTCCCAGTTTCCGCGCCGCTCGGCGCCGTCGCGAAGCGGAACGGCCACGCGCTGCCCGACCGCTTGAGCCGCCAGCTCCTCGGCGCTCGGGCGCACTTCGGCGGCCTTCGCCGACCAGACCTCGAGCAGCTGCTCGCCGCGCAGGAAGTTGTGAATCGAGCGGGCCGCCCGGCTTCCCGCTGCGATCGCTTCGATCGCCGTCCAGCCGCCGGTCGCGGCCGCGTCGCCGCCCGCGAAAACCCCGCTCTTACCGGTCATCAGCGTCTCGCGATCGATCCGGATCTGGTCGTTAGCGACCTCGACGCCCGCGCAGCCTTCGAGGAAGTCGCAGACGATCTCCTGACCGATCGCCAGCACCACGTTGTCGGCCGCGATCTCGACCAGGTCACCCTCGATCGGGACGGGGCGGCGGCGGCCCGACTCGTCCGGCTCGCCCAGCTCGCAGCGCTGCAGCCTGAGCGCCGAGACGTGGCCCTTCTCAGCCACGATCTCCAGCGGCGCGATCAGGAACTCGACCTTCAAGCCCTCCTCGAGCGCCTGCTCGACGTCCTCGGGCAGCGCCGGCATCTCGGCGCGCGTTCTGCGGTAGGCGAGCGTCACGTCGGGCTCGCGGCCCGAGCTCTTCTGCAGACGAATCGCGCTGCGAGCGGCGTCGAGCGCCACGTCGCCGCCGCCGATCACGACCACCCGGTCGCCCAGCGAGACCTTTTCACCGAGATTCAGCTCGCGCAGGAACTCAACCGCGCGCAGCGTTCCCGCCAGCTCGGCGCCGGCAATCTCGACCGCACTCGACTTCTGCAGGCCGACGGCGAGGAAGGCCGCGCCGTAGCCGTCCTCGAGCAGGCTGTCGATCGTGAAGTCCTTGCCCGCCCGCCTGCCGGTCTTGATCTCCACGCCGAGCGCCTCGATCTGCTCGATCTCACGACCGAGCACCTCCTTGGGCAGGCGGTAGTCGGGGATACCCGTCTCGAGCATGCCGCCGGCGACCGGCAGCGCCTCGAACACGGTGGTCTGGTAACCGAGCTTGGCCAGATCGCGGGCGCAGGTCAGCCCGGCCGGGCCGGCGCCGACGATCGCAACCTTCTCGGCGTGGATGACCGGAGCCTTTTCGACGGTCGTCTCGGGACCGACTCGGTCGGCGACAAAGCGCTTCAGCGCCGCGATCGCCACCGGCTCGTCCACGTCGCCGCGAGCGCAGGCGCTCTCGCACGGGTGAGTGCAGATACGGCCGCAGACCGAGGGGAAGGGATTGGGATCCGAGGCGACGCGGTAGGCCTCGTCGAAGCGCCCCTCGGCAACCAGCGCCACGTAGCCGCTCGCCGATGTTCCGGCCGGACAGGCCGACTTGCAGGGAGAGACGCCGCGCTTTTCGATCGCGTACAGCGCTGGAACGGCATTCGCGAACGGTCGCGAGATCGCCTTGCGCTTGGCGATGCCAAGCTCGAACTCGCTCGAGACCGCGACCGGGCAGGCCGGAGTACAGTCGTCACAGCCGACGCAGGCCTCGCTGACGAAACGCGGCCGGTGACGCAGCTTGACTCTGAACTCCCCCGGCGGGCCCGAGATCTCGGTCACGTCGGTGAGCGTGTGGATGTGGGTGCGCGGCTCGAGCGCGGCGCCGGTCAGCTGAGGCGCCAGCGAGCACATCGCGCAGTCCTCGGTCGGGAAGGTCTTGGAAAGTCGGGCCATGTAGCCACCGAGCGACTGCTCGCGCTCGACCAGGTGCACGTCGATGCCGGCTCCCGCCAGCTCCTCGGCCGCGGTGATGCCGGCGATTCCGCCGCCCACGACCAGCGCCGAGCGATGCAGGAAGGTGCGTCCGCGCGGCAGATCCGACTGGAAGCCGGCCCGGGCGATCGCCGCGGCGACGATCTTCTCGGCCTTTGCCCGAGCCTTGTCGGGCTCGTCGCGATGGATGAACGAGCAGCCCTCGCGCAGGTTGGCGAAGGCGACGGCGTTCTCGCCGAGTCGTAGCTCGCGCGCGATCCGCTCGAAGGTCGGGCCCTGGAAGCGGCGCGAACAGGCGCCGATGACGATCCGGTCGAGCCCGCGCTCCTCGACCGCCTGCTCGATCAGGCGGCGCCCCTCGGTGCCGCACATGAACTGGTTGCGCGAGACCGAGACGACTCCGTCGGAGCCCTTGGCCGAATCGCCGAGCGCGTCGAGATCGAGGACTCCGGAGATGTTGCCGCCGCATTCGCAGAGGAAGACGCCGCAGCGCATCAGACCGCCGCTCTTTCCCGAGCGCCGATCCGCTCCAGAATCGGCTCGACGTCCTGCGAGTGCGACTTGACGCCGCAGACCGTGTCGGGATCGGCCCCGAGCGCGAGCGCGACCAGCTGCTGGGTGTGCAGGTGCACGAACGGGTACTCCTCGTTCGAGCTCTCCTCGATCACCGAGTGGTGCCGATCGAACTGGATCGCGCAGTTCGGGCACATGTGCACGCAGACATCAACGCCTTCCCGGGCCAGCTCCCTCAGCTTCTGCCGCGTCACCGCCATCGAGATGGAGGGATTGACGAAGCGCTGACGGAAGCCGGCGCCGCAATGGGTCGTCTTCTCGTTGTAGCTACCGGTCTTGATCACGCCGGTCGGCTCGAGCAGATCCTCGGGGATCATGAAGTTCTCGGCGTCGCCCACGACCTCGTCGGGAAAGACCTTGCAGTAGTGGCAGGCGGGGTGGGTGGCGACCTTGATCCCGTCCAGGCGGCGCTTGATCAGCTTGGGGATGGAGTGATGGCGGCTCCAGAGAATCTCGAGCGTGTGCATGTGCTTGATCCGCCCGGCGACCTCGTCGTTGTACTCGCGCCCGATCTTGGCCAGCACTTCGTTGGCCTGCTTGCGGTACTCGGGCACCTCGAGCACGTTGCGCGACTTCTTGTTGATCGCGTAGCAGGTCGAGCAGAGGTAGCTCTGGATCGGATGGTCGGCCTCGACCGCGACGCAGGAGTTCCGCGCCGAGATGGTCATCGTCGTCGGGAACGGCATCAGGTCCGTGTAGTAGCCGAGCCCGGTACAGCAAGTCTGGTCGGGGTTGACGGTGTACTCGACGTCGAAGCGGTCGAACAGCCATTTCGTCGCCGACTCGACGCCGGGGTACTCGGTCGAGATCAAGCAGCTTCGGAAGATCTGGACACCGCCGGTTACCGGCGGGATGTCCGGAGTGCTGGGTGCCATCGATCGCCTCTCTGCGCGCGGGTACCGGGCTGAATTATCGATAGCTACCGCTTGTAAGTCAAATCAGCACCGCTTATGCTTCCAGGCGGACTGCTCGCTCCTACGGCGAGCCGCGCTCGTCACCTCCACCGGTCGGCGAAGAAGCTGGAGCGCACGAGACGATTCTCAGAACTCGGAGCAAAACGAAAGACAGGCTTCTTTTTGATTCGAGTTCTCAGGGAATTCGCGCTTCGAGCGCCTTGGCCAGCGCCTCGCGAATCGGCTCGCGCTCGATCCGGTCGAGTGCCTGGGCGAAGAAGCCGTGCACGATCAGGCGCTCGGCTTCGCTGCGCGAGAGACCGCGGCTCATCAGGTAGAAGAGCTGCTCCTGATCGACCTGGCCGACCGTGGCGCCGTGGGTGCAGCGGACGTCGTTGGCCAGGATCTCGAGCCCGGGAATGGAGTTGGCGTGGGCCTGACGCGAGAGCAGGAGGTTTCGGTCTTCCTGGTAGGCGTTGGTGCCCTGGGCCTCGTTCTCGACCCGGATCATGCCGCGCCAGACCGCGGTCGCCTGCTCGCGCAGGGCGCCGCGGAAGAAGAAGTCGGAGGTCGTGTTCGGCGCCATGTGCTCCTGGAAGGTGTCGTAGTCGAGGTGCTGGGCGCCGTCGGCGAAGTAGACGCCCGTGACGCGCGAGATCGCGCCGGCGCCGGCGAGGTCGTTGGTGATCCAGACCTTGCCCTTCTTCGAGCCGAGCCCGGCGCAGATCCAGTCGAGCTCGGAGTCGCGCTCCAGGCGGGCGTGCTGATGGGCGAAGTGCCAGGTCGCCTGCGAGAGCCGCTGTACCGAGAAGAGCTCGAGCTTGGAGCCGGCGCCCGCGTGCACCTCGACCGCGCAGTTCGTGCAGGCGTCGAGATCGTCGGCGGCCGAGACGTGCTCCTCGATCAGGGTGAAGCGGCTGTTCTCCCCGGCCACGACGAGCAACCGGGTCGGCAGCAGGCCAGCCGCGACCGTGCTCTCGATGCGGACGTGGAGCGGCTTTGCCAGTTCGAAGTTGGCGGGCACCTCGACCAGCAGGCCGCTGCGCCAGAGCGCCGCGTTGGCTGCCGCGATCTTGTCCCCCACCTTGACCAGCTCCCCGATGCGCTCGTCGTTCTCGTCGAGCGGGGCGAACACGACTCCCTCCGGCGCCGAGACGATCTCGACTCCGCCCTCGTCTATGCGGGCGTAACCGGCCAGTTCGATCTCGAACAGCGGCGCGATCTCCACCCGTTCGGCGGTCTCGGCCAGCGCGTAGGCGTCGGGATCGAACTCGCTCAGGTCGGTGAAGCGCCAGGGCTCGTCCGAGGTGGTCGGAAGAGGCAGCTCGCGATAGGTCTTCTCGGCCGCTGCTCTACTCATACGCGACGTAGCGATGCTGGAGCATCAGGTCGTTCCGGCGTCATCCGACGCTGCCCTCCATCTGCAGCTGGATCAGCCGGTTCATCTCGACCGCGTACTCGAGCGGCAGCTCCTTGGTGATCGGCTCGACGAAGCCCGAGACGATCATCGAAGAGGCCTCCGAATCGGAAAGCCCGCGGCTCATCAGGTAGAAGAGCTGCTCCTCGCCGATCTTGGAGACCGTCGCCTCGTGGCCGATCTCCGAATCCGACTCGTTCACGCGGATGGTCGGGTAGGTATCGGAGCGCGACTCCTCGTCGAGGATCAGGGCGTCGCAGACGACCTTCGACTTGGCCCCGCGGGCGCCGTTGGCAACGCTGACGAGGCCGCGGTAGGCCGCCCGGCCGCCGCCGCGCGAGATCGACTTGGAGGTGATGACCGAGGTAGTGCGCGGCGCCAGATGGATGCACTTGGCGCCGGCGTCCAGGTGCTGATTCGCGCCGGCGAAGGCGATCGACAGCACCTCGCCGTGAGCACCCTCGCCCTTCAGCCAGATGGCCGGGTACTTCATCGTCAGCTTCGAGCCGAGGTTGCCGTCCACCCACTCCATGGTTGCGTTCTCCTCGGCGACCGCGCGCTTGGTGACCAGGTTGTAGACGTTGTTCGACCAGTTCTGGATGGTCGTGTAGCGGCAGCGCCCGCCCGGCTTGACGAGGATCTCGACCACCGCGGCGTGCAGCGAGTCGCTGGAGTAGATGGGTGCTGTACAGCCCTCGACGTAGTGCACGAAGGCGTTCTCGTCGACGACGATCAGGGTGCGCTCGAACTGGCCCATGTTCTCGGCGTTGATGCGGAAGTAGGCCTGCAGCGGCAATTCGACGTGGACGCCCGGCGGCACGTAGATGAAGGAGCCGCCCGACCAGACGGCCGTGTTGAGCGCAGCGAACTTGTTGTCGCGGAACGGGATGATGCTGCCGAAGTGCTCGCGCACGATCTCCTCGTGCTCGCGCAGCGCCGAGTCCATGTCGAGGAACAGCACGCCCTGACGGGTCAGTTCTTCCTGCAGCTTGTGGTAGACGACTTCCGACTCGTACTGGGCGCCCACTCCGGCCAGGTACTTCTTCTCGGCCTCCGGAATGCCGAGCTTGTCCCAGGTGTTCTTGATGTCGGGCGGCAGGTCCTCCCAGGAGCCGGCCTGGTTCTCGATCGGCTTGACGTAGTAGAAGATGTTCTCGAAGTCGATGCCCGAGAGATCGCCGCCCCAGGTCGGAACCGGGCGCGTGAGGAAGTGCTCGTAGGCCTGCAGCCTGCGCTCGCGCATCCAATCGGGCTCGTTCTTTTGGGCCGATATCGTCTCCACGACCTCGCGCGTCAGGCCGCGCGCGGTGCGGAAGTGGTAGTCCTCTGGATCGTGAAAGCCGTACTTGTACTCGCCGTCGAACTGCGCTACGTCTGTCTCGGTCTTGGTCATCAGCTCTCCTCCGCAACCCCTTCGGGAAGGTAGGCGTCGTAGCCCTCCGCTTCGAGTTTCTTGGCCAGCTCCGCGTCGCCCTCGGCGACGAAGCGCCCGGCCGCGAAGACGTGTACGAAGTCGGGGCGTATGTAGTTGAGGATGCGCTGGTAGTGGGTTATGACGACGACGCCCAGCTCGGGCCCGACCAGAGCCTTGACGCCCGCGGCGACCGTCTTCAGCGCATCGATATCGAGACCCGAGTCGGTCTCGTCGAGGATGGCGATGCGCGGATGTAGAAGCGCCATCTGCAGGATCTCGATCCGTTTCTTCTCTCCGCCCGAGAAGCCGTCGTTGAGATAGCGCCCGAGCAGCTCGCGCGGCACCTTGAGGCGCGCGGTCGCGTCAGCCAGCTGCTTACGGAACTCGGGAATCGGGATCGGATCGTCCTCACCGCCGGCGCGAGCCTTGCGCAGGGCGTTGATGGCCGAGCGCAGGAAGCTCGTCACGGTCACGCCCGGCACGGCGTAGGGGTACTGGAAGGCGAGGAAGAGACCGCGCTGGGCACGCTCGTCGGCGCCGAGGGCAAGCAGGCTCTCGCCGTCGATGAGCACGTCGCCGTCGGTGATCTCGTAGGCGGGGTGCCCCATCAGCGCGTAGGCGAGCGTGGACTTACCCGAGCCGTTCGGGCCCATGATCGCGTGCACCTCGCCACCCTTGACCGTGAGATCGATCCCCTTGACGATCTCGGTTCCCTCGTTTAGTGAGATGTGAATATCTTTTATCTCTAGTAGTGCCATTTTTTATAGCGCCGCAGTCCAGGAGACTAAATATTTGCGCCTACGCCGGCCCTTTCACTTTAGCGGTCCCGGTTCTCACCAAGTTGCTTCCGAAGGCGCGCCGGAGCGCGAACTGGTGTCGACTGCCTAAAGATCCCGACAGGCGAAGGCGGGTAGTTCCCACCATGATCGTCGCCTAAACGCTCGACCAACACAAAGCTGTGCCGAGAAAGCGAGAGGTCAGGCGGCGAGGAAGAAGCTTTCGCGCTCCTGCATCACAGAGCAGAAGGCGTCTACGACGAGCGGATCGAACTGGCTCCCGGCATTTTTACGCAACTCGGCGCCGGCCTCTTCTGTGCTCATCGCCTTGCGATACGGTCGCTTCGAGATCATCGCGTCGAAGGCGTCGCAGACGCTGATGATGCGGGCGCCGAGCGGAATGTCTATCCCGCTCAGATGGTCGGGGTAGCCGCTTCCGTCGTAGTGCTCGTGCGTCCAGCGGATGATCCGCGCGATCTCGTGCAGGGCCGGTGCGGCGTGCAAGATCCGCTCGCCGATCATCGAATGGCGCTCGACGAACTTGCGCTCTTCGGCATCGAGCGCGAAGTTCTTCTGCAGAATCGTGGTCGGTAGCGCCGTCTTCCCGACATCATGCAGTTCCGCCGCCATCTTTATCTGCTCCAACTCCTCGACGCCGACGCCCAGCTTGAGTGCGACGGCTTCCACGATCTCGGTCAGACCGTGCAGATGGTCGCCGCAGTCCGGGCCGCGCTTGGCGAGCGCTTCCATCAGCACCTCGTTCGACTGAAGCGCGTCGTTCGACGGGCGCAGCGAGTACTTGAGCGCATACATCCGCTCGTTGGCCACCCGTAGCGCATCCGAGGCCGTGCTGCCCTCGTGCGGAAGCAGTGCCGTCCCGTAGCAGGGCGCAACGGCGAATCCGTCGCCTTCCTCCACCAGCGCGGATGCGACCATGTCGGCCAGATGACCGACGTCGCCGTCGACCGATAGCAGCGCCGCGAACTCGTCGCCGTCGAGCCGATACGCGCCGCCGCGCGCCGCCGCGACCCGCGCGAGCTTGCCCGCCAGGCGTCTGAGCAGAGCGTCGCCGGCCGGATAGCCAAAGGTGTCGTTGTACTCCTTGAATCCGATCAGATCGAGCAAGACGAGTAGTACCGGGCGTTCCGCGCTGGACTTGGCAAGGGCTCGGTTCAGGTCGGCGAGTAGGCGGCTGCGCCCGGGTAGACCGGTCATATCGGCCTCGAGCCGCCGTTGCGGAGCGCGGCGGCGAAGGATCTCGGCGCCCGTGAGCGCGCAGCTCGCGCTGATCAGGGCCACGATCGTCTGCACGAGCTGGGTCACACTGTCCGCGCTCGCGAGACCGTACCCGGTCGCGCAGAGCGAGAGTGCGGTCACTACGTACAGCGCCAGGAGAGTCGTACGAAACAGCCTTCGGCTCATGTTTCGAAGATCGGCTGCCGCCCGACCCGCATAAGGTGATTAGGCTTCCCCATAATGCGCGTACTCGTGACCGGAGGCGCCGGCTTCATCGGCTCCCGCTTTGCCAAGCGCCTACAACGGGCGGGCGAGGACGTCGTGGTGCTCGACAAGCTCACCTACTCCGGTAACCCGGCGAACCTCGAGGGAACCGGCATCGAGCTCATCGTCGGCGACATCTGCGACCCGCAGGCGGTCGAGCGCGCCGCGCGTGGCTGCAGCGCGATCGTCAATTTCGCCGCCGAAACGCACGTCGATCGCTCGATACTCGGCGCCACCGACTTCGGTCGCACCGAGTTCGTCGGCACGCAGACGCTGCTCGAGCACGTCCGGAACTTGCGCGTGCGCTACGTACAGGTGTCGACCGACGAGGTCTACGGCGACCTCGAGGCGGGCGGCTCTTCGAACGAGCGCGATGCCGCTCAAGCCCTCCAGCCCCTACAGCGTCGCCAAGGCCGCCGCCGACCTTCACATTCCCGCCTACGTGCGCACCTTCGGCGTCCACGCCTGTATCACTCGCGGCTCGAACACCTACGGCCCCAACCAGTATCCGGAGAAGTTCATCCCGCTCTTCGTGACCAACGCGCTCGAAGGCGAGCCGCTCCCGCTCTACGGCGACGGTAAGCAGATTCGCGACTGGCTTCACGTCGAAGACCACTGCGCCGGTATCGAGGCCGTGTTGCGCAAGGGGCGGCCGGGCGAGATCTACAACATCGGCGGCGGTCACGAGGTCGAGAACGTCGAGATCGCCAGTCGCATCATCGAGCTGGCCGGCAGCGATCCGGCTTTGCTCCAGCACGTCGAGGATCGACCCGGGCACGACCGTCGTTACTCCCTCGACTGCACGAAAGCCCGCGACGAGCTCAACTGGGAGCCGCAAGTCGCTTTCGCCGAGGGATTGGAGCAGACCGTCGCCTGGTACAAGGAGAATCGCTCCTGGTGGGAGCCGCTCAAGTCGGGCGAGCACTACCGCGCCTACTACGAGCGTCAGTACGCCGAGCGTCTCGGCGGCGCCGAGTAGGTCTCGCCGCGCACGCCGCGAAGTCCTCGCGGATACTCATGACGCTTTCACCGCGACTTTCCCTCGTGCGTCGAGGTACACCCAAAAACGCCTGTACCAGGAGAGATTCGCTAGCCTCGCAGCGCGGCCTGATGACTCATCGCGCACACCTAGCTCTCGTTCTTGCGCTCGCCGGACTCGCCTTCTGCCTCCTCCCCCTGAGCGCGGTCGCCGGCTCCGCAGACGCCAAAACGACCCCGGCGATGGTCTGGTCGCCTGCGACGCTGGTCTTCTCGGGGCACGGCTGGGGGCATGGCGTCGGGCTCAGCCAGTACGGCGCCTACGGCTATGCGCAACACGGTTACACCTACGACCAGATGATCGCCCACTACTACCCCGGCACCGAGCTGAGCTCCGCGCCGTCGAAGACGATCAGGGTGCTGTTGAAGAGTGGAGCCTCGCGCCTGACGATCTCGTCCTCGGCGCCGTTCTCGCTCACCGACGCGAGCGGTAACTCCTACGACCTACCCGGTCTCTCGCTCGAGCTGACTCCCTCGCTCAAGGTCGGCCTCGGCGACGGGAACGGCGAGACCGCCCTCTCGGGGCCGCTAACGATCAGGGCCGGCACGTCACTCGGCTTCGCCGGGCGCACCTACCGCGGCACGTTCCGCGTATCGGTCGTGGACGGCAAGCTGCGCCTCGTCAATCTCGTCGGGCTGGAGCGCTACCTCTACGGTGTCGTGCCCTCCGAGTCGCCACACGACTGGCCGGCCGAGGCGCTCAAGGCCCAGGCGGTCGTCGCGCGCTCCTACGCTCTCGCCTCGCTCAAGCCGGGCTCGGATTTCGACGTCTACTCCGATGTGCGAAGTCAGGTCTACTACGGCATCTCGCACGAGTTCCCTGAATCGACCCAGGCCGTAAAGGACACCAACGGCGAGGTCGTTCTCTACAAGGGCGAGGTCGCGCGGACCTTCTTCTTCTCGACCTCCGGCGGCCGGACGTCTTCGATCACCGACGCCTGGCCGAAGGCCAAGCCCGAGCCTTACCTGATCTCGGTCGACGACCCCTACGACGACACCTCGCCGTACCACAACTGGGGCCCGGTGACGTTCTCGTCTCGCACGCTCGCCAAGAGCTTGCACGTGAACGGGCCGATCTCCGACCTGACGACCACACGGAACGGCTCGAAGCGAGTCGCGACTGCCACGATCACCGGCGCCGGCGACGCGACCTGGCAGGTCAGCGGCGACGCCGTCAAGCAGGCGCTCGAACTACGTTCGAGTTGGTTCACGCCGACCGTGCTCGCGCTCCGCTACCCGAGCAAGGCCGTCGCCTCCGGCGGCGTAGTGCGACTCAGCGGACGAGCCCGAAATGCGAAGTCGCCGGCGCTCGAGACACGCGTGACCGGCGGCGCTTGGCAGAAGCTGCGCGACGTCACTCCCGACTCCTCCGGCCTGTTCAAGGCAAAGATCAGGCCGACGGTAACCGCCTTCTACCGAATCGTCGCCACAGACGCGATCGGCGCGCCCGTGCGAATCAAGGTCAAATAGGCCTTCCGAGCGATGCGGCCCAGCCTCGGCCGGATTAGGCTTTGCCTCATCAAGCGCCTTTGGATGATTCCGCTCCTGCTTCTCGCGGGGGCGACGGGGGGAGCGGGCGCGCGATCCACTGCTTCCCTGCCGCCGCTTCCGAAAACGTGGCCGCACACGCTTCAAATCGGCATGGCCAGCGAGCCCGGCGACGCGAAGGCGATGCGGCAGACGGCCCGCTTCGGCTTCCGCTACCAGTATCTCGCGGGCGGCGTCAACACCGGCAAGGGCTGGGCGACCTGGAACGAGAACGGCTCGTTCGTCACTCGCTACATCCAGGAGTCGCTCGCTCGCAAGATGATTCCCGTCTTTTCCTATTACATGATGTTGCAGTCGAATCCGTCGGGCGGCGACGAAGCCAAGACCGATCTCGCTCACGCCAATAACGTCGCGGTGATGCGCGCCTATTACGCCGACTTGAAGCTTTTCTTCCAGCGTGCCCGACAGGCCACGAAAAAGCCCGTCGTGCTCCAGGTCGAGCCCGACTTCTGGGGCTACGCAGAGCAGAGCTCGAAGAACGACGACGCCTCGACGGTTCCGGCCGCGGTCGCCTCGACAGGGCTGCCCGAGCTCGCCGGACTCCCTGACACGGTGGCGGGTTTCGCCCGGGCCATTGTGCTGCTGCGCGACAAACTGGCCCCGAACGTCATCCTCGCCTACCACCTGAGCATCTGGGGGACGATGCACGACATCGTCTACGAGAAGCCCTCGAGCGCCGTGGTGCGAAGCTACGCCGCCCGCTCGGCCGCCTTCGAGCGCTCGCTCGACGCTCGCTTCGACATCGCCTTCGGCGAGTACTCGGATCGCGACTCCGGCTTTTACCAGATCGTTCAGGGGAACCCCAAGCTCTGGTTCAAGCCCGCCGACTTCAGCCGCCACCTGCTCTACATGAAGACGTTCGTGCGCCTGGCCAGGCTGCGCCTGGTCGTCTGGCAGATCCCCTACGGCAACACGCTCATGCGCGCCGAGGCGAACACCTGGAACCACTACCAGGACAACCGCGTGCAGTGGCTGCTGGGAAGCTCCGGTCGAGCCCATCTGCGCGCCTATCGCGATGCGGGCGTGGTCGCCTTCCTCTTCGGCCGCGGCGCCGACGGCCCCACCTGCGCCTGTGACGCAGCGGGCGACGGCGTCACGAATCCGCCGCCGATCAACGGCAACACGCAGAGCTCCTACTCGGCTGACGACGATGGCGGTTACTTCCGCAAGCAGGCGAAGGCCTATTACAGGCGCGGACCGTTGAAGATTCGGGGCTAGGCGACAAGCTTCGCGAAGCCACTCGGCGGCGCAACCGCCTCATCTATTTCGACAAACTCCCGATAGCGGCGGCGCCAGCCATCGCCGCCTCCGATTGCATCGCGAAGTAGTCGCTCGTCCAGAAATCGCGGAGTCGGCCAGATTCCGGCGCTGGCACGATAACTGCTCCACTTCCATTCCGAAGGCGTCTCGCACAAGCCGGCCCGGACGGGATTGTGCGCGACGTATCTGCAGGCAGTCAGCAGGTACGAGTCGCTGTCGATCAGTTGGGCCATGAATCGATTGCGGAAGAGGTGGGCGCTGCGGCCGTGGAGGGCGTTCACGCGTCTGGAGTATCCGCCGTTGAGCTGCTGCATCGCTTTGGACAGGCGCTGATCTGGGGTCTGGACTATTAGGTGGTAGTGGTTCGTCATCAAGCAGTAGGCGAGACATGGGAGTTCAAACCAAACGAATGTCAGCTCAAGCTGATCGAGGAATGTCTCTCTATCCCCGTCGCATCTGAATATCGGCTTTCTGTCACTCCCCCTCGAAGCAACGTGATAGATCCCGTCGGGCTCGAAGATGCCTCGAGGCTCTGTCACGTCTTCCAGCCTACGTCCCCGGCTCCGACGCAGCGGAGAATCCTCGATGCAAGTCACAAATTCGTTTCTGTTGTACCTTGACGCGGAGCCGCTCCCCCTAAGTTGGTCTGACCTAGGGGTGTGTTCTGATCCACTTCTGGCACTCGAATGACTCTATCGTTGTTCCGATTTCTGATACCGGCGGCACAATCCAGCGCTCCGCGGCCGACGACAGGGAGAAGATCCGGGTTTCGTCGCCGGCGGCTTTCGAAAATAAGAAGGCAGTGGCAAAGCTCAACTACACAACGATCACGTCGCTCGACGGCTACGTAGCGGACAAGGACGGTGGCTTCGATTGGGCCATGCCCGACAAGGAGGTGCACACCTTCGTCAACGACCTCGAGCGATCGGTCGGCACCTACCTCTACGGGCGCCGGATGTACGAGGTAATGGTCTTCTGGGAGACCGCGCACACCCTCGCCGATCGAGCCTCCCTTCGTGCAGGACTTCACGCAGATCTGGCAAGCGGCCGACAAGATCGTGTACTCCAAGACGCTGGAGACGGCATCCAGCGCCAGGACGCGGATCGAGCGAGACTTCAACCTCGAAGCGGTCCGGCAGATGAAGGCGGCAGCGGAACGCGACCTCGGCGTCGGCGGCCCCAACCTCGCCGGCCAGGCGTTCAGGGCCGGGCTGATCGACGAGTGCCACCTGTTCCTCACGCCCATCGTGGTGGGAGGCGGCAAACAGTCCCTCCCGAACAACATCCGTCTAAAACTCGAACTGCTGGACGAACGCCGTTTCGGAAACGGAATGGTTTACCTCCATTACCGCGCCAGGACGTGAGGAGATAGCAGCGCCGCCCGGACATCTCGGACGCGGCTCCTAAGTTTGTAGCCCGGCGCGCGTCGACGCTCGAGTCGCGTTCGCTACTGGTTCTCGAACAGCTCTTCTTCGGGAACGTCGCGCAGCTTGCGAGCCGGATTGCCGACCACGACAGTCCGCGGCGCAACGTCTTTCGTGACCACCGCGCCGGCTCCGACGAACGCCTCTTCGCCGATCTCGACGCCCGGGCAGAGAACCGAGCCGCCGCCGACGCGGGCGCGGCGACGGATCGTCGGGCCCTTCATCAGCGCCAATCGCTTCTCGGTGCGGCCCATGAAGTTGTCGTTGGTGGTGTGCACGCAGGGCGCGATGAAAACGTCTTCCTCGATCGTCGTGTAGGCCGTCACATAGGCGTTGGCCTGAACACGGGTGCGATCGCCGATCGTGGTGTCGTTCTCGACCAGCGAGCCGCGGCCGACGACGGTGTTTGTACCCAGGGTCACGCGCTCGCGAATGCAGGCCTGGTCGCCGACGATGGCGTCCTCGCCGATCGTGGCGCCGGCGAAGACGATGGCGCCTGTCGAGATGGTCGCCCGGGCGCCGATCACCGCGGGCGGAAGAGGCTCCTTCTTGGCCGTCGACTTCTTGCCCAGCGACGGTTGCTTGCCGACCACGGCGTTGTCGAGGATCTTGCAGCCCTCGCCGAGCACTGTGCCCGGGTAGACGATGGCGCTGGCCGCGATCTCGCAGTTCTCGCCGCTCATTACTTCTCGCCCACGAGCGACTGCTGAAGTTGATCGAGCGTTCGTGAGACGGCAAGCCCGTTCTGGGCCACCGCGCGAGCGTCGCCCTTGCCTTGCAGGAGATCGAGGAAGGTCTGACACTCGAGGCGCAGTGGCTCGTCGTTCGGAATCTTCGGCGAGTACTTGTCGCCGGTGCGCGTCTGCCACTCGCCGTAGGTGTCGGTCGGCTGCTCGGGCGCCTTGTCGAAGACCGTGATCTTGTGATCGAGCTCCATGTCGTCGAAGACGACCATCTTCTCGCGCCCGACGACGGTCATCTTGCGCATCTTCTGCGGGTCGAGCCAGGAGAGGTGCATGTGCGCCACCTTCCCGGAGGGGAAGCGCAGGTAGCAGAAGACGACGTCCTGAACACCCTTGGTCAGGAAGGACTGACCGTGTGCCCAGGCCTCGCTCGGCTCCTCCCCGATCAGGTTGAGGATGACCGAGAGATCGTGCACGCCGAGCGACCAGAGCGCGTTCTCGTCGCGGCGGATCTTGCCCAGGTTCTGGCGGTTTCCGTACAGGTAGAGCACGTCGCCCAGCTCGCCGGAGTCGACGATCTTCTTGAGCATCAAGACGCCGGGGTGGTAGAGCAGCAGGTGGCCGGGCATCAGCACGAGATCGCTCGCCGCGGCCAGCTCGGTTATCTCCTCGGCGTCGGCCGCGTTCATCGCCATCGGCTTCTCGACGAAGACGTGCTTGCCCGCCTCGAGCGCTTGCTTGGCCAGCGGCGCATGCGTCGGGACCGGCGTGGCGATCACGACAGCGTCCAGCTCCGGGTCTTCGAGCAAATCCTCGAAGCGGGTGGTCGCGCGGGCGCTCGGATACCGCTTCGCCTGTCTCTCGAGCAGCTCCGGCGAGGCGTCGCAGATCCAACCCAGATCGGCGAGGAGATCGAAGTTGCGGGCCAGATTTGGGCCCCAATAACCGAGTCCGGCGACGCCAATCTTCTTCATAGCTTCCATACATTCCCTTCGCGCGGCGCCTGGGCCTCGGTTGCGTTACGAAAATCGACGACCAGCTTGGCGCGCTTGACGACGTCCTCGTAGTCGATCACGGAGTGATCGGTGATGACGGTGACGCAGTCGTACTCCTCCGGCACCAGCTCGACCGACTTCAGCCCGAACTCGGGCAGCTCGGGCACGAACGGGTCGTGGTAGGAGATGACGGCGCCCAACTGAATCAGCAGCTTGATCACCTTGAGCGCGGGCGACTCGCGCATGTCGGAGATGTCCTTCTTGTAGGCCACCCCGAGCACGAGGATCTTCGAGCCGCGAATCGGCTTGGACTGCGAGTTGAGCGCCCGCATGATCTTGCCGCGACAGAAGTAGGGCATGCTCTCGTTGATCTTGCCGGCCAGCTCGATGAACTCGGTCGAGAAGTTGTGCTCGCGCGCCTTCCAGGTCAGGTAGAAGGGATCGATCGGGATGCAGTGACCGCCGAGCCCCGGGCCGGGCACGAACTTCATGAAGCCGAACGGCTTGCTCGCCGCGGCGTCGATGATCTCCCAGATGTCCAGACCCATGCGGTCGCAGAGCTGGGCCAGCTCGTTCGACCAGCGCGATGTTGACCGAGCGGAAGATGTTCTCGAGCAGCTTCGTCATCTCGGCCGACTCGGGCGAGGAGACCTCGATCACGTTGTCGATCGCCGAGCGGTAAAGCTCGGCGACCTTCTTGGTCGAGGCTTCGTCCAGCCCGCCGACGACCTTGGGCGTCGTCTTGGTGGTGAAGTCCTCGCGGCCGGGATCGACGCGCTCGGGCGAGAAGGCGAGGAAGAAGTCCTTGCCGACCTCGAGCCCGCTTCCCTCCTCCAGCACGGGGCGCAGGCGATCGCGCGTGGTGCCCGGATAGGTGGTCGATTCGAGCACCACCATCTGCCCGGGCTGCAAGCGCTCGGCGATCTGTTCCACCGCCGACATCACGATCGTCAGATCGGGCTCGCGCTGCTTCGACAGCGGCGTGGGCAGGGCGATCAGGATCGCTTCGACATCCTTCAGCTCGTCGTAGTCGGTAGTCGCCTTCAGACGCCCTGACTCCACGAGCGCCGCCAGGACGGGCGAGGGGACGTCTTCGATGTAGCTGTCGCCCTTGTTGATCCGCTCGACGCGCTCGGGGCTGATATCCACGAGCAGCACCTCGTTGCCGGCGCCGGCGAAAACCTGGGCGAGCGGAACGCCGACGTAGCCGGCACCGACTATTGCGACCTTTCTAGGCATGCGCGGGAAATACCCTAGCGGGCCGCAGACGGTCGATACGCACTAGATCCCTTCAGGGTCGCGCCAGAAGGGCGGCCGCGATCTTCTCCGACGCCTTCCCGTCTCCGTAAAGCGGCGGTAGCCCGGCCGGCATGCGAGCCTCGGTAATCGCGCGCGCGATCATCGCGGGGTCGTCGTCCACGAGAACGTTCGCGCCCAGCTCGATCGTGTCGATCCACTCCGTGGAGGGACGCATCGTCACGCAGGGAACGCCGTACCAGTAGGCCTCCTTCTGCAGCCCGCCCGAGTCGGTGGCGATCACCCTCGCCTGCGAGGCCAGCGCGGTCAGGTCGAGATAGCCAAGCGGCTCCGTCAGCTCGATGTGCGAGCCGAGCGTCAGCTTCTCGCGCGCGAGCGCGGCTCTCGTGCGTGGATGAATGGGAAAAACGACCGGCTCGGCGAGCGCGTTCAGACCTTCGACGATTCGACCGAGCCGCGGTTGCGAGACGTTCGCCTCGCGGTGGACGGTGACCAGCACAAACCCGCCCGGCTCGAGCGAGAAGCGCTCCAGCGCGCGCGAGCGCTCGCGCGCGAGCGGAGCAAAGAGCCTGGCCGCGTCGGCCATCACATCTCCCACCACCAGCGCCTCGCCGCCTACACCCTCGCCGGCAAGTATCTGCACCGATCGCTCGTCGGGACAGAAGAGCAGTTGCGCAATCCGATCCACTTCCACCCGGTTGTGCTCCTCGGGCATCGACCAGTCGCCCGAGCGCAATCCCGCCTCGACGTGCGCCGTCCGAACGCCCGCGTCCCGCGCCGCAAGCGCTCCGGCCAGCGTCGAGTTCGTATCCCCGAAGACGAGCACCCAGTCGGGCTTCTCCGCCTCGACCGCCGCCAGGATCCCGGGCCTCATCCGCTCGATCATCTCTTCGCGCGGCAGCGCGCCGGCCTCGAGCCGATAAGCCGGCTCGCTCAGACCAAGCTCGTCGAAGAAGAGCTGCGAGAGCTCGCGATCGTAGTGCTGCCCGGTGTGGAGGAGAACCTCTTCGATTCCGGCCTTTTCCAGCGCGGCCGAGAGCGGCGCCGACTTGATGAACTGTGGCCTGTTGCCTACGACGGAGAGAACCCGCAAAGATCGGCTCCTTCTTCGGGAAGTACGTAGCAGTCAGGCGCTACAGTACTCATCCGCGGGCCGTTAGCTCAGTTGGTAGAGCAGGGGACTCTTAATCCCAAGGTCGAAGGTTCGAATCCTTCACGGCCCACCTCTCCGCCGAAAGTCCGCCCGCGATGCGGGCGAAGACTTTCGGCGGTATGACTTCTGCGTTGTACGAGCCTGCGCGCCTTCGGCGCGGGTGGCTCGTCTGCTCCTAGACGCGGGGCGGGCTGACCGTGAGTGTGGACAGTGCTCGCGGTGTAACGGCCGGGGGATGGCGTTTGGTAAGCCGCGCCCGCACAGGTCGGTCGCGGCGGCCTAGTTCTCCGAAACACTGTCCGCATGCTCAGTGGCGCCCGAGAAAGCGGGAAGCGCTGAGTTCTCCTGTTCGGCCCATACCCCGCGCTTCGCGGGTTTCCGGGATGCCGGTTCTTACGCGCTGCTCGTGTCGCGCCTTCGCTCAACACGGCTCCGCGTCCGCGAGCCGATAGCCGAGGCCACGGCCCAAACCGCCATCCAGATGCCCGCGGCTACGAGCGCGTATAAAACAACGACGAGCATGACCTGGTAGAACAGCGAGTCACCCGAATACCACACCGGCAGAGTCACCCAGTAGGCGAACGGCAAACTCGCACCGATAACTAGTGATAGTCGCCTCCATGGTGCGAGAAGACCCATGACTATTGCCAGAGAGCCCCACAGCGCGATTAAAGCGAGTATCCAGTGCATCGCAAGCGAACCTCGCAGAACGTAGTTAGCGGGACATTACCGTAGTCGTCGCGGCGTGCCCGAGTTGCATCAGGACGCCGGGCGGTGCCGGTCGATCTCGCGCTGGATGGCAGCCTCGCTGATCGGCCTGCGGGCGAAGAACTTCCAGGCGTGCATCACGATGAAGAAGCCCCAGATGGCCGTAACCCAGGTCGGCCAGGGTACGCCGTCGTCCGTAGAGTGATCCGTCAGCGCCCAGATCAGCCAGAGCAGGCCGTTGACGCCAACGTAGGTGGCGAGACTACCGACGAAATCGCGCTTCTCCTCCAGGCGCGCAATCGCTCGAGCACGGAGCTCCTGTTGGTCGTCCATCTCACTCCGCATCCTATAAGAGCCCAGCGGGCGAGGGGGCGATGCCTGAGCAACCGGCTAGATCGCCGAATAGCCGCCCCAGCGACGGGGGCGGCGGGCTCGGCTCGGCACTGGTGGCTATGCGGCCGGAGGCGTCTTGTGCGAGGCGTCGGTGAACTCCTCGAACTCGCCGCGGACGAGGTAGGCGGCCTGCTCACCGATGTCCACGGCGTGGTCGCCGATCCGCTCCAGGCAGCGCGAGACGAGCATCATCCGCATCGCCCATTCGCGCTGAGCCTCATCCGGGCCGAGGGCGATCAGGCGATCGATCAGCTTTCGATTGGCTCGGTCGATCGGACGATCCATCTCGATCAGCGCCTGTGGATCGGTGAAGTCGCGGGCGCGGAAATACTCGAGCCCGGTGCTGAGCATCTCGCGGCAACGCTCGCCCATCTCCTCCAGCGCTTCGAGGACGCCGGCGTCCCGCGGCAGCCCGTGGCCGAGCTTGGTCAGCTTGGCAACCGTGACGCAGTAGTCGGCGATTCGCTCGAGATGGAGATTGACGTAGAGGATCGCCAGCACCAGGCGCAGATCGCCGGCGACAGGCGTCTGACGCGCGAGTAGCGAGGGGATCGCCTGCTCGATCGCCAGGTAGCGGCGATCGATCTCGTCGTCGAACGCGACCAGCTCGTCGACCAGCTCGAGGTCGTCGCGCGCGAGCGCGTTGAGCGCGCCGCGAATCGCCCTATCCACCAACTCGCCTTCCTCTTGAAGTAGGTTTTCGAGCTCTTCGAGCTCGCTTCCGTAAAGCTCTCTCATCCGAACCGCCCCGTTACGTAGCCCTCCGTCCGCGGATCGGAGGGGTTGGTGAAGATGGTCGCCGTCTCGTCGTACTCGACAAGGATGCCGTGGCGGCTCCCGTCGGGCTTGACGTCGAGCCCGAAGAAGGCGGTCAAATCGGCGACGCGAGCGGCCTGCTGCATGTTGTGCGTGACGATGACGAGCGTGTAGTCGCGCTTCAGCTCGTGCATCAGGTCCTCGATCGCCGAGGTCGCGATCGGATCGAGCGCCGAAGCCGGCTCGTCGAACAGGATTACCTCGGGCTCGACGGCGATGGCCCTGGCTATGCAGAGCCTTTGTTGCTGGCCGCCCGAGAGACCGAGCGCGCTGTCCTTGAGTCGATCCTTGACCTCGTCCCAGAGCGCCGCCGCGCGCAGTGCTTTCTCTACCCGTTCGTCGAGGCCTTTTCTCATCCCGAGAATCCGCAGCCCGAAGGCGACGTTGTCGTAGATCGAGCTGTGGAACGGGTTCGGCTTCTGGAACACCATGCCGACCCTCCGGCGCACCTCGACGGGGTCGACGCGAGGTCCGTAAAGGTCGATGCCGCGGTAGCGCAGCTGGCCGCTGAGACGTGGCTGACGGAACCAGATCGTTCATGCGATTGAGCGTGCGAAGGAAGGTGCTCTTGCCGCAGCCTGAAGGCCCGATGATCGCCGTGACCAGACGCTGGTAGATATCGATGTTGACGCCGTCGATCGCCCGCTGGTCGTCGTAGGAGACGGCGAGGTCGCGAGCCTCGAACACGACCTCTCGGTCGCCGACCACGGGCAGCCCGCTCGTATCTGCGACTTCGATCTTGGTAGTGATCGCCTCCAAGCTCCTACCCTCCGATCTTCTTTCGATAGCGGGCAAGGGCAAGTTTCGCAGCCAGGCTGGTGAAGAGTACGAAGCACATCAGCGTGAAGGCGGCCGCCCAGGCCTTTGCTTGATAGGCGGGATCGGCTGAATCGGAGTAGGTGAAGATCACGAGCGTCAGGGACTGAAGCGGATGAAGCGGGTTTGCGTCGGCCTGGCTGGTCGTTCCGAGCGAGGTGAGGAAGAGTAGCGGCGCGGTCTCTCCGGCCACTCGCGCGATCGCCAGCGTCGTGCCGGTGAGGATGCCGCCGAGCGCCGAGGGGACGACCACCTGGACCGTCGTTCGCCAGCGGCTGACACCGAGCGCGAGACTGGCCTCTCGCTGCGAGGGGGGAACGAGCAGGAGCACTTCCTCGGTCGCTCGGGCGACCAGCGGCACCATGATGATCGCCAGCGCGATCGATCCGGCCAAGTCCGCTCTGCCCGAGATGGAGCTGGCTGTTTGCGGCCACGAGCATCGTGAACACGAAAATCCCGATCACGATGGTGGGGATCCCGTTGGTGATGTCGAGCGCCATGCGGGCGATTCGAGCCAGGCGCGGAGGCGCCAGCTCGCTGACGTAGATCGCGATCAGGACGCCCAGCGGTAGTGCGATCAGAGTCGCGACGCCGACCAGCACGATGCTGCCGACTATCGCGAACAGCACGCCGCCGCCCTTGGGATTGAATCCCTGCGCCTGGTTCTGGGTGAAGAAGTCGAGGTTCAGAGCGCGCAGCGCCGCGGCTGGCGACCGAGAACACGACGATGGCGAGCACGGCTACGGCGAGCAGCGCGGCGCCGGCGGCGAGCACGCCCATCAGCTCTATTCACGAGCTGGCGGCGGCGAAGGCGACCGCTCGCACGCAGAGAGAAGGGCTGGGCTGGCTCGGTCATCAGTCGGCGCTCATTCCCTGGGTCTCGAGCGCCCGGTCGAGCGCGATGCGACGGCGGCGCGGGCGTAGGTCGATCGGCTTGATCAGCAGCTGGGCGCCGATGTTCACGACCAGCGAGATCACGAGCAGGATCGTCGCCAGATAGACGAGCGACGAGATCTGCAGGTTCGTCGATGCGCCGGTGTACTGCCCGGCGATACGGGCTGGCGAGCGTGTCGCCGTGGCCGAACAGCGACAGTGGATCCCGATCGTGCCAGCCGATCACCATCAGTGACCGCCATCGCCTCGCCCACGGCGCGGCCGAAGCCGAGCGCGACCGCCGCGAGGATCCCGGGGCGCGCGGCCGGAGCAAAACGCCGCGCACCATCTCCCAGCGCGTCGCGCCGAGCGCAAGCGCTCCCTCGCGAAGCTCGGGCGGCACGGTCGTGAACAGCTCGCGCGTGACGCTGGCGACGATCGGCACGACCATGATCGTCAGGACAGCACCGCCGTGAGGATGCCGGTGGGCGAAGTGTGTCCCGCGGAAGAAGGGGAGGAATCCGAGCGTCGAGCCCAGGAACGGCTCGAGCTGGTTCTGGACGAACGGCCCGAGAATCAAGAATGCCCCAGAGACCGAGAATGACGCTCGGGATCGCCGCCAGCATCTCCACCAGCGCGCCCAGTAGCGCGCGCACGGGCTTCGGCGCCAGCTCGGTCAGGAAGAGCGCGATGGCGATCGCCAGCGGCGTCGCGATCAGCATCGCCAGCACCGCGTGACGGCTGTTCCGAAGATCAGCGAGAGGGCGCCGAACTGGTTGTGGATTCGTGTCCCACGGTCTGCGACGTCAAAAAGCCGAGGCCGAAAGCTGTGAAACGCCAGACGCGATCCCCTGACGAGCTCGTAGGCGATCACGCCGAGCATCGCAGACGGCAAAGGCCGCCGCAGCGAAGGTGATCGCCTTCAGCGCCGGATCTCCGATCCGGTCGAGCCGGCCGCGCGTCCGTTTTAGCGCGAGCGTCTTTCGGTCACGTGTGAAATCTCCACGGCGCCATCAGCCTAGATCCGCGGCCGCGGACTCGAAAGCTCCCTTCACCACGTTGTAACCACATCGCCACCACTCCCTTGCCCACGAACGGGAATACCGCTGGCAGGCTCGATGCGATACAACTGAATCGAAACCAAGGAGATAGAGACAAATGACCCGACGTGGGTTTCTCATAAGCATTCTCGCCGTCGTGGCGGCTCTCGCAACAGCCGTCAGCGCGGCACAGGGCTCCGCGAAGCGGAGCTACAGCCGCGACTCTCAACGGCGCAGGTAGCTCTTTCGTGTTCCCGCTCGTCTCGGCCTGGGAACCGGCATTCAAGAGCGCAACCGGTAACACCGTCAACTACCAGCCGGTCGGTAGCGGCGCCGGGATCGCGGCGGTCTCGAGCCGCTCGGTCGACTTCGGCGCCAGCGACGCGCCGCTCACCCCCGATCAGCAGACCACCTGCAAGGGCTGTGCCTGACGATTCCCTGGGCGTTTTCGGCGACTTCCGTCGCCTACGAGGGGAACGGCCTTCCGCCGAACCTGCACATCACCGGCGCAGTTATCGCCAAGATCTATCTCGGCGAGATCAAGAACTGGTCGGATCCGGCGATCAAGGCGCTGAACAAGAAGGTCAATCTTCCGGACAAGGCGATCACGCCGATCTACCGCAGCGACTCGAGCGGTACGAGCTACAACTTCAGCGAGTACCTCTCGGCCGTCAGCCCCGAGTGGAAGCCGAAGATCGGTACCGGCACGCAGCCGGCTTTCCCGGCCGGCGTCGGCGCCCCGAAGAGCTGCGGTGTCTCGGCCCTTCTGGCAAAGACCGACGGCGGTATCTGCTACGTCGACGTCGCCTACGCGACTCACGAACCACTTCTACACGTTCGCGATCCAGAACCGCGCCGGCAAGTTCGTGAAACCCACGAACGGGCCGATCACAGGCCGCGGCCAGCCTGATCACGAAGCCAAGGCAAACAGTAACGGGCTCGTTCTGAGCGTCGTCGATCCGCCGAAGCCGTCGCTGCCGAAGTTCAAGCCGATCACGACGAAGCAAGCAGCGGCAGAAGATCCTGCTAGCACGCAAAAGATCTCGCGCAGCCAGGCGAAGAACAAGCGGCTCGCGTCGCCTACCCGATCTGCACCTTCACCTACGTGATCGTGCCGAAGCCGGCAAAGCAAGCCGACTGCGCTCAAGCAGTTCCTCAACTGGGCGCTGAACAGAGGCCAGGTCTACGAGCTCGAGCGACCTCTACTTCGTCCCGATCCCGAAGGTCAGTTCAGACCGCAGTCGCTCAAGCTGGTCGGTCGAATCGGGCAGGCGTAGCGACTACCGCGTTCGTAGTAAACGGGCGCCGGCTGGAGCCGGCGCCCGTTTCTATTGCTCAGCTTGGGAAACGTGCAGCTGCACGGTCAAACCCTCGCCGGGCGCGCTGCTTGCGCTGACGCTTCCGCCGGCGGCGACGACCACGTGCTTGACGATCGCCAGTCCGAGCCCGGTTCCCCGGCTGGTACGCGCCCTGTCGGCGCGGTAGAACCGTTCGAACAGACGGGGCAGGTGCTGCTCCTGAACACCGGCTCCGTTGTCGGCGACCACAAGCTCTGAGCCCTCGGGCACCTTCCTCACAGAGAGCGTGCAAGCCGCCCCCTCCCCCGCATAGCGGATCGCGTTCGCAGCCAGGTTCCGCCCGACAACTGCCAGCATCCGCGGGCGTAGGGGCAGCTCGAGTGTGCGATCTCCTTCGACTCGAAGCGACACACCCGCGAGATCGGCTCGGTCGCTCAAGCTCCGCGACTACCTCCTCGAGAACCGGGATGGCAGCCGTCGCGCCCAGTGAGACAACCTCGCGGCCGCTCTCCAGCTCGCTCAAGAAGAGGACGTCGTTCAGGAGCTCGTCCATCTCTTCGACCTCGCGCCGTGCCTGCTCGGACAGCTCGGCCGCTTCGGCCGGCTTTCGCTCGATCGTCTCGAGCAGCATCAGCAGGCGGGCCAGCGGCGTGCGCAACTCGTGCGAGACGGCGGCCGTGAAGCCGACGCGGAGTTCCTCGTAGGCCTTCTGGTCGACGAGCGGGGCCACGATCAGCGTGCGCCGCTCGTCACCTTGCCGGTAGCGAATGCGACGCGCGTTAGCCAACTCGATCGACTCGGGCACTTCCCGGCCCGGTTCGAGCGCCGGAAAGAGCTCGCGGGCGCGACTGCTTGCTTCCAGCAGCTTCTTCTTGTCGTCGAGCACGAATGCGACGAGTTCACCGTGCTCGAGCAGTGCCCGCGCCAAGTCGATCTGATGACCGTCTTCGCGAGCGCTTTTCATGCCTCGGTCTCTGCGCGGGAGCTGCATCGCACGGAGCGTACCGAGAGAGGTCCTCTCCAGGACGAAACACGAACGTAACCAAGCTACTACCCAGCGCTCGTCGTAGCCGCGCTACGTTCGAGGCATGAACGAGAAAGGGAAGAAAACAAGCGCCGTTTCGTGGCGCGAGCGCGATCGATTCTGCGTAGCTTGCAGATATGGGATCGCAACCCACGACTCACCCGGGCGCTGCCCGATGTGCGGAGCGACTCGCTGGGTGGAGTCTCCGTTAGGAGCGGTGGACATTAGCGTCTGCCGCTCGATCCAACCACCGCCTGGACTGTGGAGCACGAAATCTGCTGACGCACGATCGGCAGCTCAGCCGCGGGCGCCTCACGGGTATCACCGCCCGATCGGTGCCGGAGAAGCGCGGATTGACCGCACCGTCGATCCGTTAGCGCGCCGAGTCTTTCGCCCTGCAACCTCGTTCGATTCCAAACTTTCACCAGATTGTTACAGTTGAGCAACCCACGAGCAGCCCGCCGCGCAGTACCGTTCGGAGCATGACGAAGGTCCTGATCGTCGAGGACGACGAGCTTCTGGGCCGAGGAATGGCCGAGGCTCTCACGGAGGCCGGCTACGATCCGATCCTCGTGACGAAGGGGGACGTCGCGCTGGCGCGCCTGCGCTACGCGAACCCCGACGTGTGCGTGCTCGACCTGATGCTCCCGGGCATGGACGGTTGGCGGCTGATCGAGCTCGCGCGGGCCGACGGAATCGGAACGCCGATCGTCGTAGTCAGCGCTCGCGGCAGCGAGCACGATCGCATCCACGCGCTCGAGATCGGGGCCGACGACTACCTCGTCAAGCCCGTCTCGATGAAAGAGCTGGTGGCTCGCGTTCGCGCCGCCGCTCGTCGCGGCCACAGCGACCTACCGCGCCAGGACGGAGAGGCGCTGGAGATCGAGGAGCTGCGCATCGACCCGCGCGAGGTCCAGGCTTACGTAGACGACGTCAGCGCGGAGCTCACTCCCACCGAGTTCAAGCTGCTCTACGCGCTCGCCCTCGACCCCGGACGGGTCGTCACCCGCGACGAGCTGCTACAGAAGATCTGGGGTCGCCGCCGCGCTTTCCGCGACCGGACGGTCGACGTTTGCGTCAAGCGCCTGCGCGACAAGATCGACCGGCGCGCGCCTCGCCACACCTTCATTCAGACACGCTTCGGGGTCGGCTACAAGCTCGACCCGCTGCTCAAGGACGCCAGCGCTGCGATAACCGGGCTCGAGCGCGAGAAAGCAACCTCGTCCGAAGAATAGAACGCGGCGTGGGAGCGGGCGTAAGCTTGACTCAGTTTTCATCAACAGCAGTACTGAGATAAAGTCGGCCTTCGGCCCGGTCGAGCAGCCCTCCCACGTTCGCTATTCGCTGGTAAAGCGCTGCTAACTTCACTATTTCGCGCAACGGAAAAGGTTTTCAACCGCTGTCGACAACTTCCGCCCCGACTGGCCGGCGAAACTGTGGATTCTGTGGAAACGCGCGCCGAGAGGATCGACGACGAGATTCAGGAGGCGAAAACTCCGTGCGAGCGGAAGCGATCGCGGCGGTCGCGGCGGAGGTCCGTACCGCTCATCCTCTTCAGCTCTTCCAGCGTCGACCGGAGCGACTTACCCAGTAGTTTTGCCGCCTCGTCGTAGTCGGTGTGCGCACCGTTCTCCGGCTCCGGGATGATCTCGTCGATCACGCCCAGCTCGAGGCAGTGAACCGCGTCCGGCCTGAAGGCGGCCGCGGCCTTGCGAGCCTGACCGGCGTCGCGCCAGAGAATCGAGGCGCAGCCCTCGGGCGAGATGACCGAGTAGATCGCAAACCGCTGCATCAGCACGCGGTTGGCCAGCGCGAAAGCGATCGCCCCGCCCGAACCGCCCTCGCCGATCACGCAGGCCACGGTCGGCACCGTTAAGCGCGCCATCGCCGCTTGCGAGGCCGCCAGGGCGCCACCCTGACCGTGTTGCTCGGCCGCTACGCCCGGATAGGCGCCGGGAGTGTCCACGAATGTGATCAGCGGGAAGTTGTGGCGATTGGCGATCTCCATCACGCGCATCGCCTTCCGATAGCCCTCCGGGTTCGACATGCCGAAGTTGCGTTTCACTCTCTGCACGGCGTCGCCGCGACCCTTCTGGTGGCCGATGACCGCCACCGTGCGGCCCGCGAAGCTGCCCAGGCCCGAGACGACGGCGGGATCGTCTGTGCGGGCGCGGTCGCCGTGCAGCTCGATCCAGTCGCCGATCAGGCGCTCGATGTAGTCGAGCGTGTAGGGGCGCTCAGGGTGGCGGGCAAACTCGACCGAGCGCCAGATCTCGTCTTCGGTTCGCTCGTCGCCGTCGTTCATCTCCTCGAGCTGCTGCTCGATCCGGCGCACTTCGTCCGAGACGCCGCCTCCCGGTAGGCGCAGCCGCTTCAGCTTCGCCAGCCGGTCGCGGAGTCTGAGCTCCAGCTCACCCGACATGGCCAAACAACCTCAAGAGCTTGGCGAGCGTCGTCCTGAGCTCGCGCCGTTGGACGATCGCGTCCAGATGGCCGAAGCGGAAGTTCGACTCGGCGAGGCCGAAGTCTTCCGGAAGATCTTCGCGCACGGTCTGCTGCACAACGCGCGGGCCGGTGAAGCACATCAGCGTGCCGGGCTCGGCGATCGTGATATCGCCCAGGGTGGCGAAGCTGGCCAGCAGGCCCGCGGTGGTCGGATGGGTGAGCACGCTGATGAAGGGGACGCCCGCGTCGCGCATGTTCTCGACCGCACAGACCGTCTTCGGTACCTGCATCAGCGAGAGAATCCCCTCCTGCATCCGCGCGCCGCCCGAGGCGTTCACCGAGATGAGCGGAACTTTGCGCTCGATGGCGCGCTCGGTCGCCCGCGTGAACTTCTCGCCCACGACGCTTCCCATCGAGCCCGCCATGAACGAGAAGTCCATGACCGTCAGGTGGAAGTCGAGGCCTTCGATCTTTCCTTGCCCGATCAGCATCGCGTCGCCGAGGCCGGTCTTCAGCTCAGCTTCGGCGATCCGCTCCTTGTACGAGCGTAAATCGAAGAAGCCCAGCGGGTCGGCCGAGCGTAGCCCGGCGGCCTCCTCGATGAAACTGCCCTTGTCGAGCAGCTGCTCGATCCGCTCCAGCGCCCCGACGGGGAAGTGATAGTCGCACTGAGCGCAGACGCGCAGGTTCGCCGCGAGCTCGTCGTCGCGGTAGTGCGAGTTGCACTTCGGGCACGTGTTGGGGTGCTTCTTCGAGCCCCCGGGCTCGGGCGGCGAGTTCTTGTGCTCGATTGAGACGTCTATTCGACCGGCCATAAGCTCGTTTCAGAACGATGTATCACGCCGCCGGGAGGAGTGAGGCGGTGGCGCGCTTCGTATCAAGATCGATTTCATGAAGCCTCGGAAGTCTAGTCCTCTCTTGCTTCTACGGCGGCGTTCTCGGGCTTAATCCTCGAATCGCCGCAGCACGATCGAAGCGTTGTGCCCGCCGAATCCGAAGGAGTTCGACACAGCCACGCGCACGTCGGCCTTGCGCGCCTCGTTCGGGATGTAGTCGAGGTCGCATTCAGGGTCGGCGTTTTCCTGATTGATCGTGGGAGGAACCATGCCGTCCCTGATCGCGAGAATCGAGAAGGTCGCCTCGACCGCACCGGCGCCGCCGAGGCAATGCCCGGTCGCCCCCTTGGTCGAGGAGACCGGCGTCTTGTAGGCCGCCTCCTCACCGAGAGCGATCTTGATCGCCTTCGTCTCACTCGCGTCTCCGAGCGGCGTCGAGGTACCGTGGGCGTTGATGTAGTCGACCTCGGACGGCTCGATTCCCGCGTCCGTGAAAGCCATCGTCATCGCCCGAGCCGGGCTGCTGCCAGTGGGATCGGGCTCGGTGATGTGAAGCGCGTCGGAGGAAACCCCGTAACCCGCGATCTCGCCGTAGATCTTGGCGCCACGCGAGCGCGCGTGTTCGAGCTCCTCGAGAACTAGCACTGCCGCGCCCTCACCCATCACGAACCCGTCGCGATCGCGATCGAAGGGGCGGCTGGCCCGCTTTGGATCGTCTCCGCGCCGGGAGATAGCCCGCATTGCCGCGAAGCCGGCGATTCCCACCGGTGCGACTCCCGCCTCGGTGCCGCCCGCGAGCATTACGTCGGCACGGCCGAGACGAATTGCGTCGGTCGCGTCGCCGATCGCCATGTTCGATGCAGCGCAGGCGGCGCATTCCGCCAGCAGCGGCCCACGTGTTCCCAGCTCCATCGAAACCCAGGCCGCGCCCATGTTGGGGATGATCGAGGGGATCGAGAATGGCCCCACACGATCGGCGCCGCGATTGAACAGCGTCAGCGTGCAGTCCTGGAAGGATCGAAGCCCTCCGACACCGGTCGCGATCGCCGCGCCAATTCGATCGCGCTCCTTCGCGATGTCGATACCGCTTTCGGCCTCGGCCTGGCGAGCCGCCGCCAGCGCCATGAGCGCGAAGCGATCAATTCGTCGCGCTTGCTTGCGATCGATCCAGACCGTGGGATCGAAGTCCTTGAGCTCACACGCGAAGTCGACCGGATACCCGGTCGTGTCGAACAGCGTGATCGGGCCGGCTCCGGACTCGCCGGCGAGCAGGTTACGCCAGGTAGTCTCGAAATCATTCCCGAGCGAGCTAACCATTCCGAGCCCGGTGACGACGACCCTCTTCCTTCCATTCTCCATCGTCACATGCCCATCCCGCCGTCAACCACGAGAACCTGGCCGGTAATGAACGCGGCCTCGTCCGAGCAGAGAAAGCGCACGGCGCGGGCGATGTCCTCCGGCTGGCCGAACCGGCCCAGAGAGGTGGCCTCGAGCATCTTCTGCTTGACCTCGTCGGGAAGTACTTCGGTCAGGCGTGTCTCGATGTAGCCGGGCGCGACGGCGTTGACTCGAACCCCTCTGCCACCGGCTTCTCGGGCCAGCGATTTCGTGAAGCCGATGATGCCGGCCTTGGAGGCCGAGTAGTTCGTCTGGCCGAAGTTGCCGTGTATGCCAACGACGCTCGAGAGGTTGACGATCGCGCCGGCGCGGCGCTTCATCATGCCGCGGATCGTGGCGTGGCACATCAGATAAACGCTGGTCAGATTGACGTCGATGACGGCTCGCCAGTCCTCCTCCGACATCCGCGCCAGCAGTCCGTCACGGGTGATACCGGCGTTGTTGACGAGGATGTCGATCTCGCCGGCGTCGGCGATCAGCTTCGCGACGTCTTCTTCCTTTGTGACGTCGGCGTAGAGCGCCTGTCCCCCGACCTCTCGCGCCACCTCCTCGTTCTCCTTCGTGCCGGGGAGGTCACAGCAGAGCACATCGGTGCCGGCGCGCTTGAGCTCGAGGGCGATCGCGCGGCCGATCCCGCGGGCTGCGCCGGTGATCAGCGCGCGCTTTCTCTCCAGCGAAGCGTACGGGTCAGGCAACCGAAAGCACCTCCTCGACTTTCTTGAGCGTGGCCAAGCTGTTGACCGAGATCGTCTCCACGCTGCGGTCGATGCGCTTGACCAGCCCTGATAGCACGTTGCCGGGACCGACCTCGACGAAGGTGCGCACGCCGTTCGAGATCAGCCCTCGGGTCGCCTGGGTGAAACGCACGGGCGCGGTGAGTTGATCAACCAGCAATCCCGCGATCTTCTGGCGACTCTCGAGCCGCGCGCTGACGGTCGACATGAACGCGATCTGGATCTCGTTGAGACGCACCTTTTCGAGCACCGGGCGGAAGTGCTCAGCCGCGCGCGCCGCGAGCGGGCTGTGGAAGGCGCCCGAGATCGGCAGCTTGACCGTCCGCCTGGCGCCCTCACGCTCGGCCTCTTCGCAGCACTCGTCAACGGCATCGGTTTGACCGGAGATGACCACCTGGCCCGGGCAGTTGTAGTTCGCCGGCCAGACGCAGTGGATCTCACGGCAGAGCTCTTCCACGACCTCGTCCGCGAGCCCGAGAATCGCTGCCATCGAGCCCGGGTTCTGCCTCGCGACCTCGGCCATGGCCAGCCCACGCTCGCGCACGAGCCCGATCGCGTCGGCCGTGTCGAACACCCCTCCGGCTGCCAGCGCGGCGAACTCGCCAACCGAGTGGCCGACGACGTAATCGGGCCTTAAGCCCAGCGATTCGATCGCCGCCAAGATGCTCAGACTGGTGGCCAGCAGAGCCGGCTGCTGAATCGACGTGTCGACGAGATCTTCGACCGGGCCCGAGAAGCAGAGCGTGCGCAGGTCGAGGCCGCAACTCTCGCTGCCGCGCTCGAACACCGCCATCGCCTCGGGAATCTCCTCGGCGATCTCGCGGCCCATTCCAGCCTCGATTGATCCCTGGCCGGGAAAGCAGAAGGCGACCTTCCCTCTCGATCGGCCCGTTATGTCTTCACTGCTCATTTGCTACTCCCTCCAGTCCACGTGATCACGCTCGACCCCCAGGTCAGCCCTGCGCCCATTCCCGTCATGAGCACGAGCGTTCCCTTTTCCAGACGTCCTTCGGCCCTCGCTTCACAGAGAGCGAGCGGGATCGAGGCCGAAGAGGTGTTGCCGTAGCGATCGACGTTGACGAAAACGCGCTCCATTTTGATTCCCAGTTTCTTGGCGGCGTGCTCGATGATACGAAGGTTTGCCTGATGAGGTACGTAGAGGTCGATCTCCGCGATGCTTTGACCCGAGGCCTCGAGCACGGCTCGAGCCGAGCTCGGCAGCACCCTGGTCGCGAATTTGTACACCTCGCGACCGTTCATCTTCACATAGTGCTCGCCCGCGGCAACCGTCTCCGCACTCGCGGGCCGGCGCGAGCCACCGGCCGGTATCAGCAGCTCCATACCGCCCGCTCCATCGGCGCCCAGCTCGAAGGCGTGAAAGCCACCGGCGTCGACCTGCTCCAACAGCACGGCTCCGGCGCCGTCGCCGAAGAGAACGCAGGTCGACCTGTCGCTCCAGTCCACGATTCGCGAGAGCATGTCGGCGCCGATCACGAGCACCTTCTTCGCAAGACCGGCGGAGATCGCCGCGTAGCCCTGTGCGACTCCGTAGACGAACCCGGTGCAACCGGCCGAGAGATCGTAGGCCGCGGCGCTGTCGGCGCCGAGGCGAGCGGCAACCAGAGCGGCCGTCGAGGGGAAGAGCAGGTCCGGCGTGATCGTGGTCACGATCACGAGATCGAGCTCTTCGGCCCGGGCGCCCGCGTCGCGAAGGGCTGCCTCGGCCGCCGGAAGGCAAAGGTCCGAGGTCGCCTGCTCGGGGGCCGCGATCCGCCGCTCCTTGATTCCGGTGCGGGTCTGAATCCACTCGTCGCTCGTGTCGACCAGCTCGGACAGCTCGTCGTTCATGAGCACCCGCTCGGGCGCGTAGCATCCGAGCCCCGTGATCGAGACGGGCCTTCCTGAGCAGACGCCGATCACTGCTCCACCGCGAAGGTCAGCGTTCCGCGAACAGCAAGCTGCCCGCCGACCGTGGCCTTGACCTTGCCTTTCCCAACCGGACCTCGCGCCGCTTCGATCTCGCAGACATACTCGAGCGTGTCGCCGGGCTCGACCAGACGCTTGAAGCGCACGCTGTCGATGCCGCCGAAGAGCACCATCTTGCCCTCGTTGCCCGCGACGGTCAGCACAGCGACGGCGCCCGTCTGGGCGAGGCCTTCGACCATCAGCACGCCGGGCATGATCGGCCTACCGGGAAAGTGGCCGGCGAGAAACCACTCCTCGCCTGTCACGGTCTTTCGCGCCACGGCGCGCTTGCCCGGCTCGAGCTCGATCACCTCGTCGATCATCAGAAAGGGGTCGCGGTGCGGAAGTATCGCCTCGATCTCTGCCTTACCCAGCGGAAGCGGCGGCGTCATGCGGCCAGCTCCTTTGCAAGCCGCTCACGAAGCCGCTTGCGAGCTCGATGCGCGTAGCACTTGGCCGTCCCGACGGGCATCCGGGTCGCGCCGGCGATCTGCTCGAACGAGAAACCGAGAGCATCCTTGAGCACGACCACACGCGCCTGCTCGACGGGTAGCTCGCTCAGATGGCCTGAGAGCTCGGAGCGCAACTCCGCGCCAAGTGTCTCGGCGACCGGATCGCCCTCTCTGGCGTGCTCCAGCTCGAGCTCATCGGGAAGCGGCGCTGCGCGACGCAAGCCTTCGCGAGCCGCCGTGTCGTGGCAGGTATTGACAACCAGCCGGTGCAGCCAGGTCGCAAACTGCGCCTCGCCCCGATATTGCCCGATCCTCTGGCAGAGCTTCAGCAGCGAATCCTGGGCCGCGTCCTGGGCGTCGCGGAGGTCGGAGAGCTCGCCCCGCGCGATTCGCCCGACCCGCTCCGCGTAGCGCTCGCAAAGCGCCTCGAGTGCCTTCTTGTCGCCGTCTTTCGCGCGCTTGATCAAGATCGGATCGCTCAGCCTTTCGTAACGGATCGCCGGGTCAGCTCTGAGCGGGCTACTGATTCGACGGCGGTTGGCTGCTTGGAGTTTCACGGCTGAACTAGTGTAGAGATCGTGACCGGTTCGCTCACGCCTATATCAGTCAGACCGCGCCTGCAGGGACGCTTCGGGGTGCCGCTTTACCTCTTTGCGGAGCGTTGCTCTTCCAGCCAGGATCTGCTCCCCGCCGACGCGCCCGAAGGCGCCGTCGCGCTGGCCGAAGAGCAAACGCGGGGCCGCGGACGAAGGGGGCGTGAGTGGCAGGGAGCCAGCGGGAAGAGCCTTCTTTTCTCGCTCTGCCTGCGGCCACAGGTCGAGACGGCGCGGCTCCCTTCGTTCACACCGGTCGCCGCCGAGGCGATCGTGCAGGCGGTCGCTTCGTTCGGCGGGCAGGCGGCGGTAAAGCCCCCGAACGACGTCTTGCTCGGGGGGAAGAAGATCGCCGGTATTCTCGCCGAGTCGAGCGCCGGGCGCGTTTCTCTGGGAGTCGGAGTCAACGTCACGCAGGAGGCGGGCGACCTACCCGAGCGCCCGATCTTTCCGGCTAGTTCGCTCGCTCTCGAGCTCGGGCACTCGGTCGACCGCGTTGAGCTGCTGGTCTGCATCCTCTTACAGCTCGAGCGCCACTACGAGCTTTGGCTCACCGATACGGCCGGTTAGACGTCGGGGCGGTGGTTTCGTCTGCATCCGACTTCGCTACGCTGCCTCGAACCGATGGCGAACGCAGACAACTCCGGTGGGGCGGATGCCAAAGCGCGGATCCTGAGCGACCCCATTTCCGGACGTGAGGTGATCTTCGCGCCGGCGCGCACGAAGCGCCCGGGCAACCACGACGCCCGGCGAGAGCCCGAGGCGGGCGATGAGGCAGAGAACTGTCCCTTCTGCGAGGGGCGCGAGCAAGAGACGCCGCCCGAGCTCTTTGCGCTCGGCGCCGAGAAAAGCCGCGCGCCAGACACGCCGGGCTGGAAGGTGCGCGTCGTGCCGAACCTTTACCCCGCGTTCGAGCGGCAGCAGGTTGTCGTGCACGCGCCAACCCACACTCGCTCGCTGGCCGATCTCTCCGACGATCAACTCGTGCTCGTCGCCGAGGCTTGGGCCGAGGCGGCGGAACGCGCCTGGGCCCAGGGTTTTGACCATCTTCTGGCCACGATCAATGAGGGCCGGGCTGCAGGGGCAACTCTGCCGCACTCGCACTCACAACTTGTCTGGCTCGAGCAGGTGCCCCCGGAGGTCGCGGTCGAGAAACCGCGGTTGCGGCGCGACAGTTGCGCGCTCTGCGCTCTTCTGAACGACCTTTCCCCGGCCTTGAGGATCGCCGAGCGGAAGCTCGGCGACAGCACCGTGTCTCTCGCCGTCGCTCCAACCGGCAGGGCGCCGTATGAGCTCCTGATCGCTCCGAGCACTCATCTTCCCGACGCCTTCGGCAGCAGCGAGCTGCTTGCCGGGGCGCTCTCGCTAGCGGCCGACGGAGTGCGGCGGCTGAACGCCGTCGAGGGCGCGACACCCTTCAACGTCTGGCTGCATAACTTTCAAGCCGACGGACATTGGCACCTCGAGCTGGTGCCGCGGCTCAACGTCTTCGCCGGCATCGAGCTCGGCGGCGGTATCTTCATCAACACTCTGCTTCCCGAGGAAGCGGCCAAGCGTCTGCGCGAAGTGCAGCTATAGGAGGTAAACCGGTCGGAGCGTGCCGTCAGCTCTCGAGCGCGGGCGGGCCTTCCTCATCGCTTTCTTCCGACTCGACCACCGGCGCCAGGCTCGATACGTACTCCTCATCGCCGCGTAGGCGCATCACGATCACGCCCTGGGTCGATCGGCCCATGCGCCGGATACCCTCGACCGGGATCTTGATCATCGTGCCCTCGTTCGAGATCAGCATCACCTGGTAGCCGTCGCGAACCGTCTTGGCTCCAACCAGGCGGCCTCGCGCCTCGGTGAGCTGCACCGTCTTGACTCCCAGACCGCCGCGTCCCTTGACCGGGTAGTCGGCGATACGCGTGCGCTTGCCGTACCCGTTCTCGGTCACGACCAGCAGATCCACGTCGTCGTGAGCGATTGCGATTGCGATCACTTCGTCGCCGGCGCGTAGGCGCATACCTTGGACGCCCGAGGTCGGTCGGCCCATCGCGCGGGCGGCCGTCTCGTGGAAGCGGATCGCCTGCCCCTTGCGCGAGACGAGCAGGATGTCGTCCTCGCCCGTGGAGTGACGCACGCCGACCAGCTCGTCGCCTTCGCGCAGCTTGATCGCGATTATCCCGTCGGCTTTGAGCGGAGTGTTGTAGTCGGCGAACCGCGTCTTCTTGACCAACCCGTTTTTCGTCGCGAAGACCAGGTACTCGGCCTCCTTGAACTCACGCGTCTGAATGACCGCCCGCACCTTCTCGTCCTGACGGAAGGGCAGGAGGTTGACGATCGCTCGCCCCTTCGACTGGCGCGATCCGAGCGGAAGCTCGTGCACCTTCAATCGATAGACCTTGCCCACGCTGGTGAAGAAGAGGATGTAGTCGTGGGTCGAGGCCACGAACAGGTGCTCGATGTAGTCGTCTTCTTTGAGGTCCATCCCCATCACGCCGACGCCGCCGCGCCGTTGCTCGCGATACGCCGTCACCGGGAGCCGCTTGATGTAGCCGGAGCGAGTGATCGCGATCACCATGTCTTCTTCCGCGATCAGGTCTTCCAGCTCGAGATCGGACTCGCCGGCGATGATCTCCGTTCGCCGCTCGTCGTGCTTGGCGTAGGTCGATCGAATCTCGTTCAGCTCGTCGCGGATCAGACCGTCGATCTTGGTTTGATCACCGAGAATCGCCCTCAGCTCGGCTATCAGTTCCTGCAAATCGGCGTATTCCGCGTCGATCCTCTGGCGCTCGAGCTGAGTCAGCCTCGACAGGCGCAGATCGAGAATGGCCTGAGCCTGAACCTCCGAGAGCTTGAACTTCTTCATCAAGCCCGCACGCGCCGCCTCGGCATCGTTGGAGGCGCGGATCAGCTCGATCACGGCATCGAGGTTGTCGAGAGCGATCAGGTAGCCGGCCAGAACGTGCGCCCGCCGCTCGGCCTGGCGAAGCTCGTATTTCGAGCGCCGGACGATCACCTCGCGCTGGAAGTCGAGGTACTCGCGCACCAGCTCGAGCAGTGAAAGCGTGCGCGGCACCCCTCTGACCAGGGCGACGGCGTTGTAGCCGAACGTGGTCTGAAGTGAGGTGTGCTTGAAGAGCTTGTTCAACACGACCTGCGGAATCGCGTCGCGCTTCAGCTCGATCTGGATGCGCATTCCCGTGCGGTCGGAGTGATCCTGCAGATCGGAGATCTCGGGCAGCACCTTCTCGTGCACGAGATCGGCGATCTTCTTGATCACGCCTCCGTCGCCGCCCTTTTTCACCCCATAGGGGAGCTCGGTCACCACGATTGCCGTCTTGCCGCCGCGCAATTCCTCTATATGAGCGCGAGCTCGCATGATGATGCGACCACGGCCCGAGCGATACGCCTCTCGAACGCCCTGTCTGCCGACGATGATTCCGCCGGTCGGAAAGTCCGGCCCCTTGACGTGCTTGAGCAGCGCGTCAACCGAGAGCTCCGGCTCGTCGATCAGGGCTAAGATCGCGTCGGCGATCTCGCTCAGGCGATGCGGCGGCATGTTTGTAGCCATGCCGACCGCTATCCCGGACGAGCCGTTGACGAGCAGATTGGGGAAGCGGCTGGGGAGCACCGACGGCTCGCGCCGCGACTCGTCGTAGTTCGGTACGAAATCGACGGTGTCGGCGTCGATGTCGCGCAGCATCTCGGTGGCGATCTTTGCCAGCCGGCATTCGGTGTAGCGCATCGCGGCAGCCGGGTCGTCGTCGACCGAGCCGAAGTTTCCCTGACCGTCAACCAGCGGGTAGCGCAGCGAGAAGGGCTGCGCCATGCGAACGAGCGTGTCGTAGATAGCCGTATCGCCGTGGGGATGGAAGGAGCCCATCACATCGCCGACCACGCGGGCCGACTTCTTGTATGGCCGGTTCGGCTGCATGCCGGCTTCGTGCATGCCGTACAGCACGCGGCGGTGAACCGGTTTGAGCCCGTCGCGGACGTCGGGCAGCGCGCGACTGACGATCACGCTCATCGCGTAATCGAGGTAGCTCGAACGCATCTCCTCTTCGAGCTCGCGCGGCTCTATCCGCCCCGGCCCGAGTGCGCCGGTCTCGACTTCGCTCATCGCTCGGCCGCCCTAGACATCGAGGAATTTCACGTCTCTCGCGTTCTGCTCGATGAACTCGCGCCTCGGCTCGACCTGGTCGCCCATCAGAGTCGAGAACAGCTGGTCGGCGGCGGAGGCATCCTCTACGTCGACGCGCACCAGCAGCCGCCGGGCGGGATCCATCGTCGTCTCCCAGAGCTGCTCGGGATTCATCTCGCCGAGCCCCTTGAAGCGCGACAGTTGGATGCCTTCCTTGGCCAGCTCGAAAGATTCGTGGCGTAGAGCGTGGAACGTCTCGGCGGTGCGCTTCTTTTTCGCTTGCGTAAGCTCAAAGGGCGGAAGCCCGAGCTCGCCGAGCCTGGCGTAGGCGCGGCGCGCTTCGCGGAACGCCTTCGAGAAGAACAGCTGTGCCGGGACGTTTACGCGTTGCGCTGCGCCAGTTTCCTTCTCGGTCACCTTGACCCAGGCACCTTCGGCGTCTGACGACTCGATCTTCAGCTCGTAACCGTTGCCCTCGACGGCCGCGAGCGCCTTGGCGATGTCTTGCGACGCCTCGTCCTCGAGCTCGACCAGCCTATGCGTCACGACGAAATCGGCTGCCGGTACCCCGAAATCCGCTCGCAGCCGCCCGACCTGTCCGTCGAGCGCGCGCAGACCGCCGGCCAGCTTCCTCCAACGCGCTTCGCTCAGCTTCAACTCTTTTCCGCCGCGATCGCGTACGTCGATATTCCCGATCCGCTCGCGTACGAGCAGCTCCTCGAGCTGCGCGTCTTTCTCGAAGTAGAACTCCTTCCCTTCGAGCTTCACCCGATACAGCGGTGGCACCGCGATGTAGACGTGCCCGTTTTCGAACAGCTCGGGCATATGCCGGTAGAGGAAGGTGAGGATCAGCGTGCGTATGTGTGCGCCGTCCACATCGGCGTCGGTCATCACGATCACGCGGTGATAGCGAAGCTTGGTGATGTCGAACTCCTCGCCGATGTTCGTGCCGAGGGCGGTGATGATCGCCTGGATCTCATTGTTGGAGAGAACCTTGTTGATGCGGTTCTTCTCGGAGTTGATGATCTTGCCGCGCAACGGGAGAATCGCCTGGTAGGTGCGGTCGCGGCCGCCCTTGGCCGAGCCGCCGGCGGAGTCGCCCTCGACGATGTAGAGCTCCGCCGATTCCGGGTCGCGGATCGTGCAATCGGCCAGCTTTCCCGGTAGCGACGAGCCCTCGAGCGCGCTCTTGCGCCGCGTCAGCTCACGCGCCTTGCGGGCGGCCTGGCGGGCGCGCGAAGCCGAGATCGTCTTCAGAACGATCTGGCGAGCGTCGTTCGGATTCTCCTCCAGGAACTCCGTGAGCTTCTGGTTGACGGTCTGCTTGACGAGACCCTCGACCCACGGATTGCCCAGTTTGGTCTTCGTCTGACCTTCGAACTGGGGGTCGCGCAGCTTGACCGAGATGACCGCGGCCAGACCTTCGCGCACGTCTTCCCCGTCGAGGTTCGCCTCTTTCTCCTTCAGTAACCCCTTGTCGCGCGCGTACTTGTTCATGGTGGCCGTCAGCGCCGACTTGAAGCCCGTCAGGTGCGAGCCGCCCTCGTGCGTGTTGATGTTGTTGGCAAACGAGAAGACCGACTCGACGTAGGAGGCGTTCCACTGCATCGCCACCTCGACGGCGCCCTGGTTGTTGGAGCCCTCGAAAAAGACGATGTGCTTGTGCACCGGGTCTTTGGTCTGGTTCACGTAGCCGACGAAGTCCTTGATCCCGCCTTCGTAGTGGAACTCGAATCTCTCCTCGGCGGTGCGCTGGTCGATCAGTACGATCCTCAGCCCGCGCGTCAGGAAGGCCGTCTCGCGCAGGCGCTGCACCAGCAACTGCGTCGAGTACTCGAGCTCGTCGAAGACTTCCGCGTCGGGGAGATAGGTGATCGTCGTTCCCGTGTCGGAGGCCTTTCCGACAACCTTGACCTCGCCGCTCGGTACGCCGCGCGCGAACTCCTGCCGGTACAGCTTGCCGTCGCGCCGCACCTCGGCCACGAGCCACTCCGAAAGCGCGTTGACGACCGAGACGCCGACTCCGTGCAACCCGCCCGAGACCTTGTAGCCCTCGCCGCCGAACTTGCCGCCGGCGTGAAGCTTGGTCAGCACGACCGTCAGCGCCGACATGCCCTGGTCGGGCATCACGTCGACAGGAATGCCCGAGCCGAAGTCTCTCACCGTGACCGAGTTGTCGGGATTGAGGATGACCTCGATGCGGTCGTTTCGGCCCGCGAGCGCCTCATCGACGGAGTTGTCCACGACCTCGTAAACGAGGTGGTGAAGGCCGCGGGAGCCGGTCGAGCCGATATACATGCCGGGTCGAAGCCGGACCGGCTCGAGACCTTCGAGGACAGTGATGTCCTTCGCTGTATATGATGTCTCAGTCATGAAAAAAGCCCTGCAAATGGGCTGCTTGCGGGCTGTGTTAAGTCTATCAGAAAGAGCGGTCGGAAGTGAGCCTAGGGCGTGTCTTTTAGGCTGCTCTGGGCGAGGCTCGCCGCCGCCGCTCGAGCCACCAGCGCACGCAACTCATCGTCGGCGATAGAGGCCGCCAGCTTTTCTCCTTGCTCACGCTCTCGCGCCGTGGTCGCAGGCTTCCTCGAGGCGAGCGGCGACTCTTTTTGACCGGCGGCCGGCACCGCGCCGGGTACGAACCGAAGCGAGCTGGGACACTCCTCGGCAAGTGCCTGCTCGAGCTTGGCGAGTATCTGCGGCGCCAGGTGCTTGAGCTCGAAAGCCCACGTTGCGGAGCTGGTGTTGACCTGCAGCTCTCCCTTGCGATTGAGTCGCGCCGGCCAGGCGTTCGCGGCGATCGTCTCGCCGACCACCTGCGGCCAGATTCGAACCAGCTCGCTCGCCGCGGGAAGCCCGGCGCGCCTCGCTACCTTCCTGACCTCTCGCTCGAGGTTGTCCATCACGCCACCTTCGCGCTTCCTTCGCTGACCCATACGACTTGATCGGCCTGCCCGGGCAGGGCGCTGTCGCTGGTGGCGGTCACGACCGTCTGACCCAGTCCGCACAACCGCTCTGCCAGTGCTTCTCGCCTGCCCATGTCGAGCTCCGAGAGCACGTCGTCGAGCAGTAGAAGCGGTGCGCCGGTGTCCCGCTCGGTCAGAAGCTCGGCCTCGGCGAGGAGGAGCGCGAGCACCGCGGTTCGCTGTTCGCCTTGCGAGCCGAACGAGCGGAGATCTCGTCCCTTGCCCCTGACGACGATCTCGTCCAGGTGCGGACCGGCGCTCGTCGTTCCTCGCTCGAGATCACGCGGGAGCCGCTGCTCGAGCAGTTCCGCGGTCAGCGGCTCGGCCGAGTAGTCGAGTCCGCAATCCGGTAGCCCAAGCGACTCTCCGACGTCGGCGAAGTACGGCGAGAGCATTTCGATCGCGCGTATACGAGCAGCCTGAAGTGACGATCCGAGCATCGCGACCTGCTCGCTCCAGGGAGCTAGAGCGTCTTTGCTCGAATAGCCGAGCCCTATCTTCCGCAAGCATGCGTTGCGCTGGCCCAGCGCCTCGCCGTAGGCGCGCGGAAGACCTGCGCGCGTGGGAAGAAGCCGCGTCAGCGTTCTATCGAGGTAGGCTCGGCGAACGCCCGGTCCACCTTTGATCACGACCAGGCGATCCGGTGTGAAAACGAGCGTCGGAAGCTCGTTCCTCATCTGTTCGATCGTCGTCAGGGCCGCCCCGTTCAAACGCACATGCTTACCCGCTCCGCGAACGATCGCCACCTCAACCTCCACACCGTTGCCTCGCCGCTCGGCCTGAAGTGCCACGCGAGCTCCGTCGCAGCCGAAACGAATCAGCTGGGCATCGGCTTTTGTCCGCGGCGAAAAAGCCTGCGCGCCGACGTGGACAGCCTCGATCAGGTTCGTCTTACCGGCTCCGTTGGGTCCGGCAACCAACACGAGCCCTTTCTCGAGCGCGAGCTCGAGGTGCTCGTACGAGCGGAAGTCGCGCAGCGCGATTCGACGAACGCTCAGCCCGCGAGGCGGATCGGCATGATCAGGTACCAGAAGCTGTCGCCCCCCGCGCGAAGGAGACCGGGGCGGATCGGATTGATCAGGTTCAACTCGACCTCGTCGCCGATTACAGACTCGATTCCCTCGCGCAAGAACTCCGCATTGAACCCGATCTCGAACGGCTCGCCGCTGAAGGAGACCGGTAACGTCTCGCTCGCCTCGCCGACATCCTGCGTCTGGGCCGAGACGGTAAGCACGCCCTCCTCGAAGCGAAGCCGGATCGGGCTCGTTCGTTGCGCCATCACCGCCACGCGGCGCACGACATCGAGAAACTCCGCTCGCGCCAGCTTCACGGTGTGCTCGAAGCTCTCGGGAAGAAGCTGCCGGTGGTTGGGGAACTGACCGTCTATCCGTCTCGTACTCAGCGTCGTGTCGCCAAGTGAGAAGATCGCGTGGTTGTCCTGAATCGCCAACTCGAGCTCGCTCCCGGTGGCGGGAACCCGCGCGAGCTCGGCTATGGCGCGAGCCGGCACGATCGCTTCGAGCTCCGGCGTATCGCCCTCTAGTTCGGTTTCGCGGACAGCGAGACGGTAAGAATCGGTTGCGGCCATCGTCAGCTTGCGCGTTGACGCAGCAGAGCCTTGCTCGAACTGCACGAGGATTCCGGTAAGAACGGGCCGCGACTCATCGCGTGAGGAGGCCCGCGCAACGCGCGCGGCTGCGTCGAGAAACGCCTCCCGGTCGACCTTGAATGTGCCTTCGCCGGTCACCTCCGGCAGCCGCGGAAAATCTTCTGTGGTCGAGACGTTGAGCCGGTACGACGCGGCTCCACAGGAGAGATTCACCATTCTCGAGCCGCTTGCTTGCTCGATCGTGACTTCGCTTTCGCCGCTCGGGAGTGAGCGACACGCGTCCACGAAAACTCTCCCGGGAACGACGCTTGCGCCTTCTCCTTCGATCTCCGCCTCGAAGGAAGAGGTGATCGAGAGCTCCATGTCGGTCGCGGCGAGATAAACGCGGCCAGTTTTAGCGGTTACGAGTACGCCGGCAAGAACCTGTACAGAGCTCCGCGACGACACAGCTCGCGCGACCATCGACGCAGTCTCGACGAGTCGCTCTCGTGAGCAGCGGAGTTTTATACCGGAACCGAGGCTTGTATCTGTTTCAATCATTAGAAATATCTTCTTGTAGTCGTAGTAGGGCCTGTTAGTAGTGAGGAAACCAGCGCCAACCGGGCTTCACGAGTGAGATCTACTTGAGGAAGGCGGCTGGGGAGAAGTAAAGCAGAAGAAGAAGAACTCTCACGCACAAGGATAGGAATGATCGAAGTACCCCCAACCGTCCACGGAGACTTCACAGCTAACGCACCTGCTTTATACGGGCTGTGAGCTCCTGAACGAGGTTGTAGACAGAGCGATCTTCTTTGATCAGACGGGCAATCTTCGATGTCGCGTGAATAACCGTGGTGTGGTCGCGGCCGCCGAACTCCTTGCCGATCTTTGGTAGTGAAGAGTCGGTCAGCTCACGCGATAAGTACATCGCAACCTGTCTCGGATAGACAATGTTCTGTGATCGCCGGTCACTACAGAGTTCCGTGAGTGAGAGGCCAAAACGACCGGCCACCTCCTCTTGGATGTGATGGATGCTGACCTCGGCCGCTTCCGGCGGGAAGACATCCTTCAGTACGTCCTGAGCGAGCTCGACGGTCATCATTCGACCGGTCAACGAGGAAAACGCGACAACTCGAGTCAGCGCTCCTTCGAGCTCTCGGATGTTCGACGAGATAAGGCTGGCGATGAACGTGAGCACCTGAGGATCGGAAACGTGGATGCCCTCAGTGCGGACCTTCTTGCGCAAGATTGCGATTCGCGTCTCTAGATCCGGCGGCTGAATATCGGTCATCAAGCCCCATTCGAAGCGCGAACGGAGGCGCGGCTCGAGCGTCGCCAGCTCACGCGGCGGTCGGTCGGAGGAGAGAACAACCTGGCTACCAGCCTCGAAAAGAGCGTTGAAGGTGTGGAAGAACTCCTCCTGGATCCGCTCCTTGCCCTCGAAGAACTGGAGGTCGTCGACCAGCAACACGTCGTAATGGCGGTAACGCTGCTTGAAGCTATCGATGCGCTTGTCTCGGAGCGAGTCGATGAAGTCGTTCATGAAGCTCTCGCTGGTCACGTAGAAAACGCTCAGGTTGCGCGAATGCTGCGAGACGTAGTGGGCAATCGCGTGCAGGAGGTGGGTCTTCCCGAGCCCCGTGCCGCCGTAGATGAAAAGCGGGTTGTAAGCCCGGGCGGGGCGCTCGGCAACGGCAAGAGCCGCAGCGTGCGCGAAGCGATTCGAGGAGCCGATGATGAAGAGATCGAAGGTGTACTTGGGGTTGACGCCGGTGGGCGAGGTGCCGACCTCGGTTCGCTCCTGCTCCACCCGGGCAGGTCCCGGCGCCGGCTGCTCGACGACAAGCGCCTCGAGGGGGTCGATCACGGAGAACACGACCCCGCACTCGTGCCCGACGAGATCCCTTGACGGTAGCGTGGAGAAGGTCGAAGAAGTGCCCTTCGATCCATTCGCGAGTGAACTCATTCGGCACCGATACGACGAAGAAGTCGTCGGTCAGCTCGCCACCTCCGGCAGCGCCGAACCAGGTTTGAAAGGTGGCTTCGCTAAGCGCCTCACGCAGCCGCTCGGCAACTGCGGCCCAGAGACTCTCGGGGTTGTCGAGTAGTGAAGGTTCCACGTCTTCTCCGTCCAGCCACCGACCGTCGGCGGAAGTGCGAGCATATCAGCGTCGGTGGGGTCGAACAACGGGCATTTATCCACAGCCCAACGATCCAGGATATAGCTCATGAGCAGGGATTTCAGTGCGTCCACACCGTAATCCACAGGTGTGGAGAACCGGCGAGATCGGCGCTGATAATTCAACGCGATGCGGGCATTAAGCCGATTGCAACGCGAGCGGCGAGACTGTGGAAAACTTCTCTGCTCCAGGCCTCGTCTATACTGGCGCTCGCCCGCAAACGGGCGCTGACCTCTAGAGGATTTGTGAGACCGTGAAGCGCACCTACCAACCAAATGTACGCCGCCGAAAACGCAAGCACGGCTTCCGCGCGCGCATGAAGACGCGGGCTGGGCGCGTGGTCCTGAAGCGCCGGCGAGCTCGTGGTCGCAAACGGCTATCGGCTTAGCTCGAGCGAGGCGCGCAGCGTGGAACGCCGGTACCGCCTCTCGCGCTCACGTGATTTCGACAACGTCTATCGCCATGGCCGATCGACCTCGACCCGCTTCTTCACACTGCACGCCTTCCCACGCGAAGACGAGGATGTCGAGCCGCGCCTCGGTCTGGCCATCCCGAAAGGTGTTGGCTCGGCCGTCAAGCGCAATCGGCTCAAGCGGATGCTCCGAGAGGCGTGGAGCAGGAAAGAGCGCCGACCGGGCTTCGACTACGTGCTCGTCGCACGACCCGGCCTGGTCGAGGCCGTGGAGTCGCGCGGATTCCCCTGGCTTGGCGAGCGAGTCGACGAGGTAATGAAGAAGGCGGGCCAGTGAAGTATCCGGCAATCGCACTCGTCTATCTCTACCGCTACACGCTGGGGCTGCTTTTCCCGTCGAGCTGTAAGTACTACCCGTCCTGCTCGAGTTATTCGATCGCGGTGCTCAAGCGCTACGGCCTCGTTCGGGGAACGCTCCTCACAGGCTGGCGGCTGCTGCGCTGTAACCCCTGGAGCGCGGGCGGAGTTGATTTGCCCGAAGATGCCCGTCTGTTCGGGCGGCCTTGTGACCATCTACACCGAGGACAACCGGCGTGATCGCCCTGTTCAGCGTCTTCAGCCCGATCCTCAACCCGCTCAAGGACCTCTTCCTCAACATCCTCGAATGGCTGCACTACAGCTCCCATCTCCCCTGGGCCTGGGCGATCGTCGCGTTGACGGTGATCGTCCGGATCGTGATCGTCCCGCTCACCGTCAAGCAGATCCACTCGATGCAGAGCCTGCAGGTGCACGCGCCCGAGATGAAGGAGATCCAGAAGCGCTACCGGCACGACAAGCAACGCCAGCAGCAGGAGCTGATGCGCTTCTACAAGGAGAACAACATCAACCCGATGGCCTCTTGCTTGCCGATGCTGGCGCAGTTCCCGATCTTCATTGCGCTGTTCTTCGTCCTGAGACACTTCTCGAACTCCCCGCCGTGCCGCGACAACCCGACAAACCCCCAGTACTGCGTAGCCCGCGGCGATTTCTCCTGGCTACCGCACAACTTCTTCCCGGACATCACCCAGAACATCACCTCGCATTGGACCGGCTACCTACTGCTCGTGATCTACGTCGGCAGCCAGGTTGCCTCGACCTACTTCATGTCGGGCACCGCGCAGAAGTCGCAGCGCGTGCTGATGATGGTGCTGCCCTTCGTGATCCTGCCGTTCATCCTCAGGTTCCCGGTCGGCCTGGTTCTGTACTGGGCGACGACCAACCTCTGGACGGTCGGGCAGGGACTGATCACACGCACCTTGATCCCGAAGCCGCCACCGCCGGCAAAGAGATCGTCGCGCACACCGTCCGCGGCGGCGAAGCAAACAGAAGCCCAACCGCGCGCGCAGCAACCGCCGCGACGCGTCAAGCGCAAGAAGAAGGGCGGTCGCAGGTGACAGAGGAGCTCCACGCCGAAGCCGAGGGCGCCGACGCCGAAGAGGCTCGTGCCCGCGCGTTGGAGAAGATCAGACGGCAAGTGCCGTGGATCGACGAGGAGTCGGTGTCGGTGCAGGTGGTGGAAGAAGGCGAGCGCGGAATACTCGGCATAGGCTCCCGCCCGGCTCGCGCGGTGGCCTTCGCGCAGGTTTCCGATCCTCCGGCTCGCGACGAGAGCGAGCTCGCGTCCTCGCTGCGCGCGTACGCGGAGTCGGTCGCCCGCGCCATTGCCCCGGATACCAAGCTCGAGTTGAGCGAAGACGACGATTCCGTGAACATCCGCTTTTCGGGTGGCGACCTGGGGGTCATGATCGGCCACCGCGGCCAAACGGTCGATGCGATCGAGCAGATCGCGAACGCGATCATCCATCAGCAGATCGGTCCCGGCGGTAAGCGAGCGTCCGTCGATGCCGGCGGATATCGCGAGCGTCAGAAGGCGGCCCTCAGCTTCGCGGCCCTGCGGGTTGCCAAGCGGGTCATCGCCAGCGGCGAGCCGGAAGCCCTGGAGCCGATGAGCGCCTACGAGCGCCGGCTGGTGCACGAGCGCCTGAAGGACTATGCGGGGGTGACCACAGCGAGCGAGGGAAACGCCCCGAACCGCTATGTGGTCGTGTTGCCGGCGGATGCCGACTGAGCTCGATCCGCGGCTCGAGCGCTGGCTCGACGCTTTGCTGGACACGCCCGGCCTGACCGCAATCCACGATCGCGAGCAGGCACGGCGCGAGCACGTCAGCGACAGCCTGCAGGCAGTGCCGCTTCGTCGAGCGATTCGAGGGCCCGATCGCAGACGTCGGCTCGGGCGGAGGAGCGCCGGGGATACCGCTGGCAGCTGCATTCCCCGAGCGCACGGTCACGTTGATCGAGTCGCAGAGACGAAAGTGCCGCTTTCTCGAGCAATTCGAGCGCGACTTTCCAAACCTGAGGGTCGTCTGCGGTCGCGCCGAAGAGCAGGAAGTCGACGCCTTCGGTGTCGTAGTGGCCAAGGCGCTCGCTTCGCCACCGGTAGCGCTCGAGTGGTGTCTGCCGCTCGTACGGCCCGGCGGCGCCGCAATTCTTTTCACCGGCAAACTCGAGCAAGACCTCGCCGGGGTGGCGAATCGGCTCGGCGGCGGTGCGCCTGAGCAACATCCCGTACCGGGCTCTCGCAATCGGCAATTGCTGGTCGTTCCAAAGCGCGCGCCGACGCCGCAGGGGTTTCCTCGCAAGCCGGGAATGGCACGTAAAAGACCACTGATCTGAGCCCTGGGCGAGCCCGGAGCCTGTCCGTGCTCGCCAGTAGAGTGGGGATGTGCCCGGCCATATCTACGCGCTCGCAAACCAGAAGGGCGGAGTCGGAAAAACGACGACCGCGATCAATCTCGCGGCTTGCCTCGCGGAGGCCGGCGAGCCCGCGCTGGTAGTTGATCTCGATCCACAGGCGAACGCAACTTCGGGGCTTGGTGCGCAAGCAAACGGCACCTCTTCCTACGACCTTCTGGACGGCGCACCGCTTAGCGACCTCATAAGCGCACCCGTTTTGCGAACCTCGACCTTATCCCCGCCAAACCCGATCTCGCCGGTGCGGTGGTGGAGCTTGCTCAGCACTTAGGCGGCGATCGCTATCTGGCCGATTCGCTGATCGAGGCAACCGCCCGCTACCGCTTCGTCTTTCTAGATTGCCCGCCCTCGCTCGGCCCGCTGACGGTGAATGCGCTCGCCGCCGCCGATCGTGTGCTGGTGCCGGTGCAGGCGGAGTACTTCGCGCTCGAAGGCCTGTCGCAGCTGATGCGCTCGATTGAGCTGATACGGCGCCGACTCAATCCCCGCCTCGCGATAGGAGGCGTGCTGCTGACGATGGTCGACGGGCGGACGCGACTCTCGGCCGACGTGACCCAAGAGGTGAGGCGGCACTTCGGCGAGCTCGTGTTCAAGACCGCCGTTCCGCGCTCGGTGCGGCTGGCCGAGGCGCCGAGCTTCGGGTTGCCGGCGATAGTCCACGACCGGCGCTCGTCAGGCGCCGAGGCCTACTGGAAGGTGGCGATGGAGCTTGTCGAGCGGGCCTAACGGAAGACGGGGGCTCGGACGCGGGCTCGAGGTGCTGCTGGGCGGCGCGGGCGATTCCGAGCTCGTGCACCTGCCGCTGGAGATGATTCACGGAAACCCGCGCCAGCCGCGGAAGTCGTTCGACGCCGAAGCTATCGCCGGGCTCGCTGCGTCGGTCAAGGCGCAGGGCTTGTTGCAACCGCTTATCGTGCGACCGCGCGGCGAGGGCGGCTACGAGTTGATCGCCGGCGAAAGGCGCCTTCGTGCGGCACGCGAGGCGAGGCTGGCCACCGTACCTGCGGTGTTGCGTGAAGCCGACGACCGCGAGAGCCTCGTCCTCGGACTGGTCGAGAACGTCGCCCGCGAGCAGCTTTCGCCACTCGAGGAGTCGCGCGCCTACGCCGTGCTATTGGATGAGTTCGGGCTTCGGCTGGGCGAGATAGCCGATCGCGTCGGGCGCTCGAAGCCGTCGGTATCGAACCGGCTGCGCCTGCTCGAACTGCCCGACGAAGTGCTGCAGATGCTCTCTTCCGGCGAACTGAGCGAAGGTCACGCCCGCGCTATCCTCGCCCTCCCCGACCACGATGCTCGTAAGGCGCTTGCGCGCCGCGCCGCGAAAAACGGAATGTCCGTGCGCCAGGTCGAGCAAGCCGCCCGCGACGGTGGCGCCCCACGCCAGCGCCGTCCTCGGCCCACAACCGTCGACCCGGCTCTCGCCTCGCGCGCGGCCGCGGCCGCAAAGCAGTTAACCGGCTTCCCAGTCCGCGTAAGCCCCGGCAAGCTCGAGATCCGCTTCGAGAGTGAGACCGACCTGGCCGAGCTGGTCGAGGCGCTCGAGCGAGCGCTCGCCAGAGTGTGACGTCGTAAAGTTCCCGGAAACTTCTTAGGCGAGGCGCGGCTACTCGCGCGCCGCTTCCGCTCGACGGTAGTAGTCGCGCCAGATAACGCGGTAAACACGGAGATAGCGCGGAAGCGAACGTATCCCGGGGAGGAACGGCACTAGCACCAGAGCGAGCGACAGGAGCGCCATGATCGCCCAGATCTGGGCATCGGCGTTGTCGGAGGTCTTGAACGGCGCGATCTGATACCAAAACGTATAGAGCCATAGCCAAGCCTGGCCGGGGTAGTTGCCGGTCTCGTTCATCATTCCCCACTGGCTGCCAAGCAGGTTCTGCTGCGCCGCGAGGTCCTCCAGATAGCTGCCGTCCGAGAAGAACAGGAGCGGCTTCGTGTAGTCGGTCTGGTAGAAGTGGCTGGTCGAGACGAGTGCTCCGTCGAGACCACCGCTCTGGGCCTGGGCGAGCAGGTCGCTCATCATCAGCGCAACGGGGCCGTAGTTCCCGGGCGCGACTACGGGGGCGCCGGCCCGATACGAAACGTTGTCGAGAGCCTTCGTATAGGCGTCGGTCCAGCTGCGACGCTGGGCCGGGGAGGCGGAACGATAGGCGGCCAGCGCCGCCGCCAGCGCCTGGTTGTGTTCGCTCCCGATGCTGAGCGGGGCGAGCACGAAGGCCTGAGCCGTGTCGATCGGAATGTGAACGCCGACCAGGCGCTGAAGCGAAAACGAGTCGACGATCGTCTGCCCGGCACCCGGGGTATGGGTGTAGGGCGGACCATAGGTGGCGGTACCGCTCGTTCCGTCGAGCTCGCTAACGGCAGTCGTGAGGAAGTCCGTCGGGTTCGCGTTCGCCCAGCGTGCGGCCGTCACCGCTTTCGAATCCGGAGAGGAGAAGAGCGCGCTGAGAACCACGGTCGCCAAAACGACCACGCCGATCGCGGAGACAAGCTCCTTGATCAGGTCATACCGGCGCTTTGCTCCGCTCCACTCGGCCGCCGGATCGGGCGAACGAGGATAGTCCGGATCCTCCGCCACCGGTTCGCTCGGCTCCTTGGCGGGAAGCGGCGGACAGACACCGCGCCGGCGCACGAGCAGGACGTGGATGGCTACGAGCAGGATGAGCACGAGCGGCAGGAGGACGATGTGCCAGACGAGCATCTGGCCGACGTTCAGCACGTTGAAGTAGGCTCCGACTCCGGCGGAGTTCAGCCCGTCCTTCGCCTCCGCGCTGATCCACTGCGAGTCGAAGTTCTGCTGTGACAGGTAGCCGGTGAAAGCGGTCGCGATCGAGGCGAGGAAACAGATCGCGCCGGTCATCCACGTCAGCGCCCGGCGGCCTCGCCAGGCAGCCATGAAGAACTTGCCCCAGAGGTGCACGGCCATGAAGAAGAAGAACATCTCCGCCGACCAGAGATGGAGACTGTTGACGAAGTGGCCCACACTCGAGACGTGCCACCAGCCGGGGCCGAAGATCACCAAAACGATCCCGGAAGAGACGACGGAAATGAGGGAAGCGAGCGTCATTACACCGAACACGTAGACCCATGAGGCGACGTAGGCCGGCTGGTCGTCGGGAAGCAGTTGTTCGGGCGGATACGCCTTCCAAACGGCGTTTCTGAGGCGCCCCGTCCAACCAAGCTGCTCGGCGCGAGCGTTCAACGCTTGTCACGCTCGCCGGGGAAGCGGAGGAAAAGGGCAAGCACGAATACGACGATCATCAGTACGATCACTACGAGGTTGGCAACCGAGATCAGAAACCAGCCGTGGTGGATGTAGCGCGGTTTACCGTCCAGCGAGCCGAGCGCTCCCACAAGCTGCGAACTAGCAAGAGTAAGCAGTGCGACCACGTTCCGAAGCACATTACCGGAACCACCACGTTTTTCAAAGGAAAATGCTAGGCGGCCGTCGGACCGCGACGGAGGCGAGTAACGCCCGGACGAGATCGAGCCGGCCGAAGTGCTCGCCACCGGGACAAAGCCGGCGGCGCCCGCAGGGGTGCACAGTCCGGTTTGACCCCACTCTTCGAACGCACTGAGCGCCGCGGGAGCAGAGCTTCATTCAGCGGGTATCGAGGAGCTCAGTGACTTGAGAATGCGGGGAGCAACTCAATCATCGATCGGCCCAATACCTTGTCGCGTAGCTTGCTCAATGCCGTCCTGCATGGCTTTGAGCTCTTCGGGGGAGTGCCCCCGCCAATCCGCGACCGCTCCGGTGACCCGCAGCGGTTCCCGGGAGCGGTATGACTTCGTCGGATTACCCGGGTATCTCTTGTCCGTCAGATTGGGGTCATCTTCAATCGGGCCGGTCGGTTCCACCATGTAGATCCTGCCGGGCCCCTCGCCGTCTGCCAGCTCCGCCCCCCAGACAGCCGCATCCAGGGTGCCGGTCAGGTAGACGTAGGTTGTTGTCCTCTCCCGCCTACCGAAGTTAGGGGGATGGCCGGGCTCGATCAGGTCTCCCGGCTTCAGATCCGCTTTCGTGCCATGGAAGAAGCACCGAACACCGGTGCCGTGACAGGTGAGGCAAGGCTGCTCGTTGATCATGCCCTGCCCTCGACACACGGGGCATGGCTGCGACACGATGAACGGGCCCTGGTTGGCGGCACTGCTCTTCTGATCGCCGTCGAGGTCTGCCATCGGCTCCCAGACTAATTGACTGCTTCGGTTTCTCGGGGCGCCGCTGAGCGTGCGAGCCCTGTGACGGACAGTGTGCCCACACGGCCTCGCAGCAGATCGTGCGCTCAGCGGCGCCAGGCCTTTCGCTCTCGCGAAAGGCCGACCGAGGAAGCGAGAGTATGGGCGATGGTGGATTCGAACCACCGACCTCCGCCTTATCAGAGCGGCGCTCTAACCGACTGAGCTAATCGCCCGCGGCTGAGGATGATAGCTCTCCTCACCGCTCCGCGCCGAAAGCTGGACGGCATGAATAGCCGAGCGTTTTATCCGATTACAGCGAGGCTACAATCGGAGGTAGAGCCGAGCGATGATCAGAATGGAGATCTACGGGGTGAGCTTCGATCTCGTCGGGAAGACGCCGATCGTTCTGCTGAAGATGGTCGACGGGAACAAGTTCCTCCCGATCTGGATCGGTCACCCGGAGGCGGCGGCGATCTTGATGAAGATGCAGGACGCTCCGGTTCCGCGGCCGATGACGCACGACCTGGTCGCCGATATCGTCCAGCGGCTTGGCGGCGAGATCGTCTCGATTGCGGTCACCGACCTCAAGGACAGCACCTTCTACGCGTCGATCACGGTGCGGCAGAACGGGGACGAGATCGAGATCGACTCGCGCCCTTCCGACGCGATCGCGATCGCCATACGCCTCGACGCCCCCATCTTCGTCGCCGACGAGGTGATGGAAGAGTCGGCGGTCGAGTTCGAGGGCGAAGACGTGAGCGAGGAAGAGATGGTCGCTCAGTTCAAGCAATTCCTGGAGACCGTCTCGCCCGAGGAGTTCGCGCTGGGCGAAGAGGGCGACGAGGAGGAAGAGGGCGACGAGGAGAACTAGCTAGCGCTCGGGCGCGGCCTCGCTCTTGCTCAACCTGAGTACCGTCTCGAATAGCTCGAGCAGTGCTTCGTCGGATATCGCTCCGTCGTTTGCTTCCCGCCACTCCTCGAGCAACTCCCGTTCGCGCTCGGGGTCGACGAAGTCGTAGCCACGGTCTGTCTTGTGCTCCCCGATCTTCACAGCAGTTTGAAGTCGGCGAATGAAAGCGGCGAGCAGATCACGGTCCGCAGCATCTATCTCTTCTCGCAAAGCCAGCAAAACCGGATCGACGTCGTTAGAGCTCATCGGGCGCAGATCCTAGCCCATGCAGGTCCGAGCACGACCGCAAGAGACTGCCGGGAGTAGGTGGCCGCGGATCAGTAGTGGATATACACGCGCATGCCGAGCGAAATCTGACCGTACAGATGTGTGGCGATCCACATCGGGACGCGAACGCAACCGTGCGACGCGGGGTACGGCGGCACGCTGACGTAGCCGTGGATGGCGAAGCCGCCGATGAAGTAGTTCGAGTAGTACATGACCGCCCCGCCGGGAACCTTGCTGTAGACGTGAAAGACGCCGATCGGCGTGTTCCCGGTCGCCCCCGTCGAGACGGGCACGATCAGCGCAATCCCTCCGCCTCGAACGACGTAGAGAACCTGCTTGGTCTTGTCGACCTCGATGTAGCTTCCGCGCAGCCGCGGCCGCGGTGGCACGGCGCGCCCGAGCGCGAGCCAGGCGGCGCTGCTCATTCGGCCGCTACGCGACAAGCCGGAAAACTTCTGCAGTGCGTAGACAGCTTCCAGGGTGTCGGCGCCGAAAGCCGCGTCGGCATGTAGAAGTGCGAAATGATGAGCAATCAACGAGCTTTCGAGCAAGCGAACGGCGCGACCGCGGGATCCCAAGTGGAGTGCCGGTGCGGTCACGCGAATGCGGCGCTTGCGCGCGATCTGCGTGTATCCGGCATTCGGCTCGACCTCGACCCAGACCGTGTGCCGCGCGGCCGCCGCGAGAGCGAAGTCGAACGGCTTGCCGCTCGGGATGAATCGACTCAGCGGACGATGGTGACCGCGTACGACGATCAAGCGCAGCTTGCCGGCCGCCGCGGGCTGGAGGCGGGCGCGGAGGCGTAGTGGTTGACCAACCACCGGGTCGCCTCGTAGTGAGACGTCGAGCTTCGGTCGTATCGGCGCGCTGATTGGAGCGGACGACACGGGGCCTGAGCGTGCGACGTAAGGCCCGGGAGTGGTGAGGTGGAGATGATCGAAGTGAAAACCGCCGCTCGTGTCGGTTTGCGCCTGCGCTACCACGCTGTCGGCAAGAACCAGGTCAATCGTGACGCCCGCTCTCGCCGGAGTTAGCGCCCCACCGATCGAGCGCATTGCTCCATAGCTGGAAACGCCGGGTTGTTCGAGCGCGATCGTGTCCCCGGCGGTAGCGACGATGTCGGCGGCTGCTACCGGCGCCGGGGTTACCAGCGCTGAGGCGACGGCGAGCAAGACGGCAAGAAGGGAAACGGGGGCACGCATTCGAGCGCACAATAGTCGTTGCGCCGGGGGTCGCGCGCGCTGCAGCACGTTTCAAGTCCAGTCTCAGGTCAGGTAGGCGATCGCGACCGCCAAACCGTTGTAGAGACCGTGAACGACCATTCCGGGGACGGCGCTGTCGGAGCGGTCGCGTAGATAGCCGAGCCCGATTCCGAAGACGAAGAGCGGGAAGATCGCGGACGGAAGACCATGCATGAGCGCCCAGGCGAGTGCGGGGACGAGCAACGCCACAATGCGCCCGAAAGGCCAAAAAAGGCTGAAGCCGAGACCACGAATGAACAGCTCCTCGGCAAGCGGAGTGAGCACGGTGAGAACGAGCAAGCTGGCGATGAACGGCGCGAGCTTCCCGGACTGCCAATCCCCGCTCAAGATCTGCTGGTCTCGCCCCGGGTGCCCGCCGAGACCGTTCACGATCAGGCCTGCCGCAAGCGTTCCTGCGACCGCGAGCAGCCCCAAACCCGTCATCGCCGGCCAACCGATACGCGATCGGCGAAGCGCGCGAAGCTCTGGACGGCCGCTTGAGATCGCAAACGAGATGGCGATCCAGATACCGAGGAAGATGATGTTGCCGACGGTAAATGACCAGCTGAAGAGAGCTTCTTTCGACGAACGCGTCGAGCTCGACATGGCGAAGCTGACGAAACCGAGCACGATCAGCGGCAGCGAAATCAGCGCCCAAACCGCGAGACGCATTACGTCCGGTCGCTCGTTCATTCCGATAGCTCCTTCAATGCCGACTCGAGTGGGGCCCAGGCAAAACCCATCCCGGCGGATACTGCACCAGCGCGATCTTCTTCCGAGTCCCCAATGTGCAGTGAGCGCTCCGCTGCGACCGAAAGGTGCTCCAGCGCGTAGTGGAAGATTCGCGGATCTGGCTTCGCGAGGCCGACCGAAGCCGAGCTCACGACACAATCGAAAAACCCGACCAAGCCGACCTCCGCGAGGCGCTGCTCGAGCGAGCAGTCCCAGTTCGAGATGACAGCCAGCGCGAGACCTCGACTGCGGAATAGTCGTACTGTCTCGATTGCGCCGCGCTCGGCGCGGAAGCGAAGCGAGCCGACGAAATCGGGTAGAAACTCGTCTGACTCGAGCTCGACTGCGAGCGAGTCGAGGAATACGCCGCAGCATTCGCGACGAAGGCGGGCCAGCGAATCATCGTCACGCCCCTCCAGCATGCGCTCCCTGTACCACTCGATCTCGACCTTGAAGGCATTGGCGATCTCCTCGCGCGAGCGCGCGACTCCGTGCTCGAGAAGCCCGCTCTCGAGCGAGGGCACGGGATCTTCGAGCGCGAGGAGCGTCCCGAAGGCATCGAGCGTGATGCAATCGAGGTCAGCGAAATGCATTGGGATGAAGAGCGGTAGCGAGCTTGCGCAGACCGGCCGCGGCCGCGGGCCCAGGCGCAAGCGATCGCAAGTCCAAGCGGACGAGGCGGCCGTCGTGAACCGCCGGCAACCAGCGAGTCGCGGGATTGCGGCGAAGCTTGGCAAGCGTCAGCTGTGAGTCGGCTCCGACCACGAGCACCTCGGGCCGGAGCCGGCGCAGTCGCTTGAGCGAAAAGGGTCCCTCCTGCACGTCGGGCCCGGCAACATCGATTCCGCCCGCCTCGCGGATCAAGCTGCCGACGAACGAGCTGTCCGAGGCAGTGGTGAAGTGACCGAGATCGACGAAGACGCGCACCGGCGTCGCAGTCGCCAGGGCGACTCGCACCGATCCGCGCTGCTCGGCAAGCCGCTTCCTTTCCATGCGTCCGCGCAGGGGTACGCCGGTAAGCAGGCTGACGTCGGAAAGCGCTCGCTCGATGCCGTCGAGCGTCTGATCCGGCACGACATAGACGGCAACGCCAAGCGCCAGCGCCCGCCTGATCGCGATCTTGTCGATCCCCGAGCTGACGACGATGAGCTGGGGCTTCAATTGGCGAATCAGGTCGAGGTTGAGGTCGCCGCTACCGGTCCCAACCCGAGTCGCCTGTAGGCCGAGCGCAGAGGTTAGCCCAACGGGCGCGCCGCCGGCAACAGCGATCGCCGCCGGCTTGGCCTTCAGCACGACGAGATGGCCGTCAGCGTCATGAATCGAGATCGGATAGAAGGGAGCGCTCGCGCCGGTCGGCTCGGACTTCTCGCCGCAACCGCTCAGAGCGATCGGCGAGACAAGAACGAGTAAAAGCCCGACAAGCGAGAGTCCGCGTAAGAAGCTCGTACGAGAAGGTCGACGGCTAGCTGAAGAGAGCGATCGCACTTCGCGTCGATGATATCGGCGTCACTCGACCACGGTCCTCTTGCACCGGCGTGAAAGAAGCCTTGAGGAAGTCGACCGCGCTCGTTGAATAGGAGGCTATGCCCGACTGGGATTGGCACCGCTTCGCCGTTCTCGGTGTTGTCGCCGCGCTCACGCTCATCGTCGCGGAGATCGTCGACCGCTCGCTCGCGCGACGAAACCTCGATCCCGCCGCGGTCACTCGCTACCGGATGCTGAGGCGCAGCGTGCGCGCGGGTATCATCTTCGTGGGTCTGCTCTCGGCGCTACTCGTAATTCCCCAGGTGCGAACGGTCGCAGGCGGGATCCTTGCCTCGTCGGCGATTGTCGGAATCATCTTCGGCTTTGCGGCGCGGACGACGCTGGCCAACGTGATCGCCGGGCTGATGATCGCGACGACCCAACCGCTACGGATCGGTGATGTGATCGAAACGGCCGGCGAGCGCGGCGTTGTCGAGGAGCTCACTCTGAACTACACGTTCATTCGTCTGAACGACGGCTCTCGCCTCGTGGTCCCCAACGAGAAGCTCGCCTCCGATACCATTAAGAACTCCTCGATTCGAAAGCACGAAACGCTTGCCGAAGTCTGCGCGCAGGTACCGATCGAAGTCGAGCTCGACAAGGTCGTATCCGGATTGAGAGAGACGCTTGCAGACGAGGAGGGGCTTGAGGTTTACGTGAGCGAGCTGGCTGAAAAAGCGACGATCTGCATTCGAGCGACCGCTCCCGATGCTGCGTCTGCCGAGGCGCTCGAGAAGGCGCTGAGATTACGCGTACACGCACAATTGCTCAGCGACGGGGCTTTTAGGTGAGCCCTCCTTCGAGAAGGTCGCGACCAAGTCGGCCACGCCAGCGGAAGAGCGGTGACGAGTACGCCGATACGCGCCGTCGCCAGCGCCGCCATCGCGCCCGGCTGACGCGGCGCCGCCGTACCAAGAAGATGATCCTTAGCGTCGTCGGCGGCGTATTGCTTCTGCTCGGAATCGGCGGCGTGACCGGCGGCGGGATCGTCTTCACCAACTGCAGCCTCTCATCGCTGCGGCCGGCGGCCATGGGCCAGAACTCCTTCGTCTACGCGGCCGACGGCTCGCTTCTCGGCTCGATTCAGACGGCGCAGAACCGCCAGGTAGTGACCTGGGGCGAGATCTCGCCCTGGATGCCGAAGGCCGTGGTCGCGATCGAAGACAGACGCTTCTACGAGCACGGCGGTGTCGACTACGTCGGCATCGCCCGTGCTGCCGTGGCCGACCTCCGCGCCCGCAAGACTGTTCAGGGGGCCTCGACGATAACCCAGCAGTTGGCGCGCAATCTCTATATCGCCAAGCAGGAGCCCAAGTGGAACCGCAAGTTGAAGGAAGTCTGTCTGGCTCGTAAGCTCGACAACGCCTGGTCGAAACAGGAGATCTTGACGACCTATATGAACCAGGTCTTCTACGGCTCGAACGCCTACGGCGTCGAGGCTGCATCCGAGACGTACTTCGCCAAGCACGCGAGTCAGTTGACGCTGGAGCAAGCGGCGCTCCTCGCCGGGCTTCCCCAGGCGCCGAGCCGCTACGACCCGTCTTACAACAAGCCGGCTGCGTTGATACGCCGAAACGAAGTACTGAAGGCGATGCTCAATAACAAGGACATCAGCCGAGCGCAGTACGGGCACGCCGTCGCCGCACCGATCCACCTCAAGTCCGGGAAGATCTACAAGAACATCAGAGAGCCGTATTTCTTCGACTACGTCACCGATCAGCTGGTCAGGCAGTACGGCGCTGCGACCGTGCAGTCCGGGGGCCTCAAGGTCTACACGACGATCAATCCGCGCATGCAGCGGCTGGCCAGGAAAGCGATTCGCGACAACCTCTACTACAGCTCAGACCCCGCCTCGGCGATCGTCGCCATCGATCCCAGGACGGGCGCGATCAAGGCTATGACCGGCATCATCCCCGGCAAGGCGAACAACCAATTCAATCTCGCCGCGCAGGCCAAGCGCCAGCCTGGCTCCACCTTCAAAGTCTTTGTTTTGACCTCTGCGATTGCGCAGGGTATGAACCCGTACAGCACGTACTACACGTCGGCGCCCTTCACCTACCAACCCGATCCTTACAGTCCGCCCTGGCGAGTTCACACCTACAGCAACTCGTACTCGGGCTCGATCTCGGTGGCAAGCGCGACCTTGCAGTCCGACAACACGGTCTACGCTCAGCTCATACTCGATACCGGCGTTCGCAATGTTGCCGACATGGCCTACAAGCTCGGCGGCATCGATATTCCGGAGAAGGACATAGTCCCGGCGATGGCGCTCGGATCCGCCGCCGTCTCCCCGCTCGAGATGGCCGACGCCTACGCGACGATAGCGGCCGGTGGCATTCGTTCCGAGCCGCTCGCGATCACGAAGGTCGTCCTGCCCGACGGAAAGGTGGACAAGGATGTGGGCTGGGGTAAACCGAAGCGCCAACGGGTGATCCCCGACTGGGTTGCCTACGAGGTGACGAAGATCCTCGAGCAGAACATGCTCAGCGGCACGGCCACCGGCGCCTATTTCGGGCGTGTCGCGGCGGCCAAGACGGGAACCACCGAAGACCACAACGACGGCTGGCTCTGCGGCTACACGCCCCAGCTCGCGACGGCCGTCTGGGTCGGATACCCCGACGCGGAGAGACCGGTATACGTGCACGGCGTGGCGATCGCCGGAGGCAATATCCCGGCGTCGATCTGGCACGACTTCATGTCGCCGACGATGGCGAGCATGCCCGTGCGCGATTTTGCCACTCCCCAGACCCGGCCAGATTCGTCACTTGGTCAAGAGGGCGCTACGGCTATCTGGGCTCGACGACGACCTCCTCGTCCTCTACGACAACTGCTACGACCAAGCGAGCGACGACGCACGCTCCGACGACGCACGCGCCACCGGTCACGACGATCGTGCCACCGGTCACGACAACCGCGCCGCCGGTCACGACAACCGCGCCGCCGGTCACGACGACCGCGCCGCCGCCGACGGAAACGACAACCGCGCCGCCGCCGGTGGTCACGACAGGTCCCTGACCGGCTCAGTCGCCGCGCGTCTGGCGAGCGCTTGCGGACTCGCTCCAGTGCCGTGAGATGAGAACGGCGTGATGAGCCACTCGGCGCGGAAGAATCTCCTCGGGCCGCTCGCTCGCGGCGGGGTAGGGTGCGTAACGGCCGACGCTCAGAGCGGCGAGTTGCGCGGCAGAGGCTGCCAGAACCGTTGCCACGAGCAAGAACGGGAGCTTGAGGAAGCCGACGGATGCTAGCGCCGCGACGTACCAGAAGACGCCCAGGCCGAGATGCAGGCGCACCGCCAACTCGATGTAGATGAGGAAGGGCCCGAGCAGGCCGGCGGCAAGTAAAGCCAGCAAAGCCAATGGTTGTCGATGACGCACCTGAGGCATCCAGATCCAGATGTGAAGCGGCGGGATTAGAAACAGAAGCGCGTAGCTGTTGACCCAGGCGACGGCCAATGACGCTGCCGCGACCGCCAAGAGAGCGCAGGTGTAGCCCGCCAACTCCTGTTCGGGGGTCGCCTTCTTGCGTGGTAACAGGCGGTCGCGGGATATCAACCAGGCGACGAGGGCGATGCAGGCGAAGGCGACCAGCGCCGCCAGCGGTAAGGAAGTCGCCGCAGAACCATCGGGCGAGAGCGGCCGGCCGGATCCCCGGGGCCAGAATCCGAGCAGAGAGAAGAGTCCAAACAACAACAGCAGAGAGATCCAGAAGCCCAGCCGACGAGCGAAGCCGCGCAACGCGGGCCGAAACTCGATCCGGCGCCGCCGGCAGCGCGCGAAGAGGTCGACGATGGCCACCAGAGCCGGTGCAACAAGCCCGATCAGTAACAGCTGAATCGCCCACCCGTGAACGAAACGCCCGCCGATATAGAGGTAGGAGGCGCTACTCACGCGCGGCTCCGGAGCACCCTGATCGAGTGCGGCAAGGAGTTGCTCGCTGGCGCGCCCGATCTGGGTCAGGTGAGCGTTCGAGATATTCTCGGACCCGTCGGTGAGCGGGTTGGGATACCTGTCGCCGGCAGTGGTGAGCGTCACAGTCGGAATTCCGCGCGCGACGAACGGCGCCTGCTCGTAAAGACTGAACGGGAAGGCGAGGTCGAGTAGCTGGTGGAGGGGGCTCGGGTGCGTGACGACGACGGCGGGTTGCTCGGCGAGAACTTGATTCGCGGTCGCCAGCAGGACGGGCGGGGGCAAGCTGGTCGTATCGCCGTTGAAGAAAATGCGCGGCTTACCGCTTCCGGCGATCGACTCGAGCACTATCACCGCCGCGATGCGATGCTCGGCGCTATGACGTTCGGCGAATCGCGCCGCCCCGATGCCGCCGAAGGCGCCGCCGTCCGTGGATAGAAACACGAGCGTGTGCGCTGGTTGGGGCGGGGATGCGTACCCCGGCTGGTTCTGATACGCGCGAGCCAGCTCGAGCATCGCCGCGGTGCCGGAGGCGTTGTCGTCGGCTCCTCCTCCGGGCGCGAGGCCGCTGTTGTCGCGATGAGCGAGTATCACGATCTCGGTTGCATAGCGACCGCGAACCGTCGCGCTGACATTGCTCAGGCCGACCTTGCCGTAGCCGGGCACCCGAGCGTCGAATTGGTCGACCTTCGCGCTGAGCCCGAGGGCCGTAAACTGATCGGCGATCCAGGCGCGGAGGTTCTCGCTGTCAGCCGCGCCAGGGCTGCGATCGGTATACGACGCGAGGATCTCGTCGATCGTCTGGACGACGGTACCGGGGTCGAAGCTGGAAGACTGGGACGGCACGGCGAGCGGTGGTTGCCGCGTGACGCTGAAGGCGACGATCAGGAGTGGGATCAACACCACGAACCAGGCACCGCGATAGATTTTTGCGTTGAGCGGTCGCTCGAGCGAGCCCGGTCTCGGTTTCGTCGGCCGGCGTTTGTGCCGTATAGAAGCTCTCACCGTGCGGTTATAGTAGGCGGCAGGCTGGTACCAGGTATGCCGGACTCTTCCACGATCCTTCTCGTCGACGACGAGGACGCGATCCAGAAACTTCTTACGTTCCCGCTGCAAAAAGACGGATACCGTGTTGTCGAGGCGCGAGACGGGGAAGCCGCCTTGCGCCGCTTCGACGAGGAGACGGTAGATCTCGTGGTGCTCGATCTGGCCTTGCCGAAGCTGGACGGACTAGAGGTCTGCCGCCGTCTACGGGCGCGCAGCGCCGTCCCGATCATCATGCTGACCGCGCGAGACGAGGAGATCGACAAGGTGGTGGGTCTCGAGATCGGGGCCGACGACTACATCACCAAGCCCTTCTCGATCCGCGAGTTCCGCAGCCGCGTGCGTGCACTGCTGAGGCGAGCCTCGTTGGCACCGACGGCTAGCGCCGGCGAGGTTATCGAGGTGGGCCCGCTTCGTATCGACCGAGCCCGGCGGAGCGTCGAGGTAGACGGGCAGATCCCCGAGCTGACCTACGTTGAATACGAGCTCGTTAGCATCCTCGCCGAACAGCCAGGCCGCGTTTTCTCCAGGTCGGATTTGCTCGAGAAGACATGGGGCTCTTCGCAGTATCGAGATCCGCGGACGGTGGACGTTCACATGCGCCACCTGCGCGAGAAGCTCGAGCGAGATCCAAGCAAGCCCGAGTTGATTCTCACCGTCCGTGGAGTCGGCTACCGGCTACGTGAGGCATGAAAGCGCTCAGGGGCGTCAGCGGCCAGCTCATCTCGGCTCTGGTCTTGTTGGTACTGGTTGCCCTGGCGACCAGCTATCTGGTCGTAGTCCCCACGCTTTACAACCAGCTCGTCTCGAACCGGCTGAACGCTCTCGAGCGCTCGGCCGGAGGGATCAGCGCAGCCGTGACCAGCGGGGACAGCGAGTTCCTGCAGACCCGAGTCGATAGCAGCGCCTCCGCGCTCGTCGCTCGAATCGTCGTCTTTCAGGCGTTCGGACCCCCGCTCCAACTCGGGGTTGTCGCCGATTCACTGCGCACCGGCTCCAGCGCGATCGACTCCGACCGGATCGCTCTCGAGGCCGCCAAGAACGGGCGACTGACGCGCGGGACCGTGAAACGCGGCGGAACCGAGCACGCGGAGGTGGCCGTACCGGTCGCGGGGACCTCCGAAGTGCTTCTCCTCTCGGGCTCTCTCAGCGAGGCGAGGCAGAGCGCAGAAACCGTGCGCAAACAGCTCTTGCTCGCGGCGATTCCCTCGCTGCTGGTAGCGGTGATGATCGGCATTCTCGGCGCTCGCCGGCTCACCTCGCGTATCAATCGGCTCGAGCTGGCCGCCGATCGGATCGCCGACGGTTCGCTCGAGCAGCCGATCACTCCCGAAGGAGAGGACGAGATCGGGCAGCTCGCTCGCAGCTTCGAGCGGATGCGCCAGCGCCTGGCGCAGCTGGACGAGGCGCGCCGCGAGTTCATCGCCAACGCTTCGCACGAGCTGAGGACGCCGATTTTCGCCCTCTCGGGCTCTTTGGAGCTTCTGAGCGAAGAGGAGATGGACGAGGCAAGCCGGGGGGAGTTCCTGGCGACGATGAGTGATCAAGTGGAGCGCTTGAAGAGGCTTGCGACGGCCTTACTCGACCTTTCTCGACTCGATGCCGGCAAGCTCGACCTGATTCTCGAGCCGTTGGCTCTCGCCCCCATGGCCGAGGCGCTGAAAAGGGAATTCGAAGCCGCGGCCGAGCTCTCCGAGCACTCGCTTTCGATCTTCGGAGAGGACGAGACGATCGTCGAGGCCGACGAGCAGCGGGCACTGCAAATCGGGCGGATACTGCTCGAGAACGCGCTTACCCACACTCCTCGCGGGACCCGCGTCTCGATTCGCACGGTGCGCGAAGACGCCGGTGGGCTCTTGATCGTCGAAGACGACGGCCAGGGAATTCCGGCCGACTGTCAGGAGCGCGTGTTCGAGCGGTTCTTCCGCATCGAAGGAGAGAAGTCGTCGGGTAGCGGTTTGGGTCTGGCGATAGCGCGCGAATGGGCGCGACGAATGAACGGCGATCTGGCGCTCGAGTCGCGGCCCGGAGCGACCCGCTTCGTACTCTCGTTGCCGCTAGCCAGCGAAGAGGAAGCGTGAGCCGAGATCGTTTCCACGTGGAAACGTAGCGGGACTCTGCGCGCGGCCGTTCGCAGCGCCACCCCGGCACGGGCGAGCGCTGTTTATCGAGCCCCAACGTGACACCAGGTGCATGATTGTCCGGCGGCTAGGGAATACACTGCCCGCGTTTGTCGTATCCTGCTGCTTGATTTGTTCGGGAACGAATAGCGGTGCCAAATTCGATGAATTCGGAGAGCGCAGTCATCAACCTGACCATTCCGGCGAAGGCCGAATACATCACGCTCGGGCGTTTGGCTCTGACGGCCCTGGCGAGAGTGCGCGAGCTTCCCGAGGAGACGCTCGCCGATCTGAAGCTCGCACTGACCGAGGCTTGCTCGAACTCGGTCCGGCATGCCTATAGCTCCGATGAAGGAACAGTGGAGATTCTCTACGAGCTCCAACCCGATCGGTTGATCGTCGAGGTTTGCGATCAAGGACGCGGCTTCGTGCCGCCGAGCGGCCTCGAAGAGATCGACTTTGGTGAGGGAGGTCTGGGGATCGCGATTATCCGAGCGATCGTCGACGATCTCGAGATCAGCGAGAAGATGGGCGGCGGATCACGGCTTCGATTCGTAAAAAGACTCGACTCCTGAGAGAACCCCGCCCGGGCGAAAGGCGGAAGCTCCGGAGCGCGCGCTCGGGGACGATGTTGCAGCTCGTGAACACGGGGCACAAGTCGCTGATCGACTACGCCTCGATTGTCTCGCGCGGATTGATGGAGGAGATCAAGCGCCTGGTCGAGCCGATCCGCGACCTACGCGTGCTCCATCTGTCGGCGACGGCGTTCGGCGGCGGTGTCGCAGAGATTCAGTACACGCTAATCCCGCTCATGCGCGACGCCGGGCTCGATGTCGAATGGCGGGTCATTCACGGGCAAGAGGAGTTCTTCAACGTCACGAAGGTCGTCCACAACGCGCTCCAAGGCGATCGACGCGGCCTCAGCGAAGAGGACAAGGAGATCTTCCGCCGCTACAACCAGTTGAACGCCTCGAAGCTCGACGACACGGACTACGACGTGATCATCGTCCACGATCCGCAACCGGCAGGCGTGATCGAGCACTTTTCTTCTTCGCGGGCAAAGTGGGTCTGGCGCTGCCACATCGACCTCTCGGAGCCGAACCCCGAGGTGCTCGACTTCCTCGCACCGTCGTTTGCGCACTACGACGCAATGATCTTCCATCTTGCGCAGTACATCCCCGCCAGAGCGGGACTGCCGACCGCGTTCATCTGGCCGCCGGCGATCGACCCGCTCGCGCCGAAGAACATGGCCCTCTCGCGCGAGGATGCCGCCTACATCCTCGATCAGTTCGGGATCGACGTCGAGCGCCCCCTTCTCACCCAGGTCTCCCGCTTCGATCCCTGGAAGGACCCTCTCGGGGTGATCGACGCCTACCGGATCGTCAAGAAGGAGTATCCCGGAGTACAGCTGGCACTTGTCGGATCGATGGCGCATGACGACCCCGAGGGCTGGGATTACTACAACCGAACGGTCACCTACGCGGGTGATGACCCCGACATCTACATCCTCTCCAACCTGAACAACGTGGGCTCGGTCGAGGTGAACGCCTTCCAGGTTCACTCCGACGTCGTGATTCAGAAGTCGATCCGGGAGGGCTTTGGCCTGACGGTGTCGGAAGGGTTGTGGAAAGGCCGGCCGACGGTCGCCGGGCGGGTGGGTGGCATCGTGACCCAGATCCGCGACGGCGAGACCGGCCGCCTGGTCTCTTCGCCGGAGGAGTGCGCGAGTGCCTGCCTTGAGACCTTGCGAGATCCGGAACAGGCGCGGCGGCGCGCGCTGGTCGGGAAGGAAGACGTGAGGCGGAAGTTCCTCACCCCGCGACTCCTGCGCGATTGGCTTGTGCTCTTCAACTACATGCTCGGGCACGACATCGGCGGCGCCGAGAACGAACTGATCGCCCGCGACTAGCGCGCCGCGGCGATGGGAATGAAAGCCGAGCTAGTAGGCTTCTGTCTGCGTGGGCAAGCGGCGAGAGATCATCATCGTCTCGAACCGGGGTCCGGTCACCTATCAGCGTGGCCCCGAGCAAGCGCGCGAGGCCAGGCGCGGAGGCGGCGGACTCGTTACGGCGCTTGGGAGCCTGGCCGTGCATCACGACGTGACCTGGATCGCCAGCGCGATGAGCGACGTCGATCGCGAGATCGCCGAAGAGAGCGGGGGTCGGGCGATCGAAGATCGCTTGGCAAACGGTGCCGATTACCGCCTTCGCCTGCTGGCGCACGACCGCGCTGCGTTCGATCAGTACTACAACGTCGTCGCCAATCCGACGCTCTGGTTCGCTCAGCACTGCCTGTGGGATCTGGTTCGCGAGCCCGACTGCGAGCGAAACGGGCTCATTCAGGCCTGGCAAGAGGGATACGCGCCGGTCAACGCGGCCTTCGCAGCGGCCGCGATCGAGGAGCTGTCGCGACAGCCCGAGGCGGTCGTCTTCTTCAACGACTACCACCTCTACCTGGCACCGCGACTGGTGCGTACGCAAGTTCCCGGGGCATCGCTTTTGCAGTTCGTGCACATACCCTGGCCGCAGTCCAGCTGCTGGCGCGTCCTCCCGGAGGAGATTACGGTCGCCATACACGACGGGCTGCTGGCAAACGATGTGGTCGGCTTCCACACCGCCCGTTGGCGTCGCAACTTCGTCGCGTCGGCACGGTCGACCGTGGGCGCCGAGCGCGTCTCGGGCAAAGCCGCCGTCTCCTATGCCGGAGCCAAGACATGTCTGAGCGCCCGAGCGATCTCGGTCGACCCGGATGAGCTGGCGGCACTAGTCGGAGACGCGAGAGTCAAGGAGCACGAGCGCCGGATCATCGAGACGAGGCCCGAACTGTTGGTCGTGCGTGTCGATCGCACCGATCCGTCGAAAAACATAGTGCGCGGATTCCGCGCCTTCGAGCTCTTTCTCGAGCGGCACCCCGAGATGCACGGGCGTGTCTCGATGCTCTCCTGCCTCGATCCGTCGCGATTGGAGATCGCTGAGTACGAGGACTACCTCGAGGAGATCGAGAGGGAGACGCTCCGCGTCAACGAGCGCTTCGAGCAGCCCGGCTGGGTTCCGATCGATTTGCAAGTCGAGGATGACGTCTACCAGTCGATCGCCGCCTACAAGCAGTACGACGCTCTGTTTGTAAATGCCATCTACGACGGGCTCAACCTGGTTGCCAAGGAGGCTCCGCTGGCAAACGAGCGCAACGGCGTGCTCATTCTCTCGGAAAACACCGGAGCGCACGAGGAGCTCGGCCAGTTCTCCTTGACGATCGATCCCTACGACATTCACGCTCAGGCGGAAGCGATCTACGAAGCGCTGAAAATGGACGGGGACGTGCGGCAGCGCTGGGTCGAGAGCATGCGCTCGTGGGTTCACGAGCACGATCTGACCTGGTGGATCGACGGTCTGCTGCACGACCTGAGCAGTTGCCTGGCAGAACGGGTCAGGGCTATTAAGTGACGAGGCGAGAACAAGGCGCATGACGGCACCTGCGGTTCGCTCGCGAAAGCCGCTCGCCTGGCGGCTGGCGGCGCTTGTCAAACTGGAGCACACGCTCTTCGCGCTGCCCTTCGCCTATGTCGGCGCGATTCTCGCCTATCGATCAGCGAGCGCGCTCCCGAGCTGGGCGGAGTTTTTCTGGATCACGCTCGCCATGGTGGGCGCTCGGTCCCTGGCGATGGGGATCAACCGCTTGGTCGATCGCGAGATCGATGCGCGAAACCCGCGTACGGCGGAACGGGAGCTTCCGAGCGGGCGCCTCGAGTTGTGGCAGGTGACTGTCTTCTGCCTCGCTGCCCTCGCCCTGCTGGTCGTGGCGGCGTTTCAGCTCGCGCCGATCGTTCGCTATCTCTGGCCGATACCGGTGGCGGCTTTCGTCGTCTACCCCTATCTCAAGCGGGCGACCTGGCTCTGCCACTTCTGGCTGGGGGCGACGATCGGTCTGGCGCCGCTTGCCGCCTGGCTGTCGGTCGGCGGACATCTTTCTCTGGCACCGTTCACGCTCTGGATCGGCGTCGGGTGCTGGGTTGCCGGCTTCGACCTCCTCTACGGGCTCTTCGATCTCGAGGTCGATCGCGAGCAGGGGCTCCACTCTTTCGTCGTGCATTTCGGCGTTGCGGCGACGTTCTGGGCGGCCCGCGCTCTCCACCTCGTCACCGTTGCGGCGCTCGCCGCCGCCGGTGTCGTGGGGGGAGCCGGGGTCGTCTGGGGGCTTGGTGTCGCCGTGGTAGCGGCCCTGCTGCTCTACGAGCATCTGATCGTCTCGCCGAACGATCTCCGCAGGCTGAACGCGGCTTTCTTCACAGTCAACGGCATCATCGCGATCGTGTTTCTCGCCTTCGCCGTAATCGACGCGATTATCTGAGCCGCCGAGGCCCGTGTTGCACCCCTTCACAACAGGGCTTTGGTATTACCTGCCGAAGCGGTGACAATGGAGCAGATCATGCGCTTCCGCTTCATCACCTTCCTGACCGATTTCGGTCTGCAGGACGACTTCGTCGGCACCTGTCACGGGGTCATCAAGAGCATCGCCCCGGATGCTGAGATCATCGATATCGCGCACGGGATCGAACCGCGGCGCGTCCTTCAGGGCGCGCTGGCGCTCGCCGACACGATTCCCTATATGCCGCCCGGTGTGCACCTCTGTGTGGTGGATCCCGGCGTCGGCACCGATCGTCGGGCAATCGCCTTGGAGGACGCGAGTGGGCGCCTCTACGTGGGTCCCGACAACGGGCTCCTGTTACCGGTGACCGCTCGCATGGGCGGAATAGTGAGCGCGCATCAGATCACCAACCGCGCCTACGCGATGAAGGAGATCTCGCCTACCTTCCACGGGCGCGATATCTTCTCGCCGGCGGCGGCGCACCTGGCACTGGGCGTCGCGCCAGAGGAGTTGGGCCCGAGCATCGCCGAGGCTGACCTCGTCCAGCTGGACATTCCGAAACCGGAGACGCGCCGCGGCCGAATCAAGGCTGTGGTTGTCGACACCGATCGCTTCGGGAACATGCAGCTGAACATCCGGCACGAGCATCTCGAGGCGCTGGGCTTCTCGGTCGGGGCAAAGATCGAGCTCGAGCACGGCGGCGAACGCTACTACGCGATCATTGCGCGCACGTTCGCTGACGCCCGACGAGGCGACATCATGCTCTACGAGGACTCCTTCCAGAATCTAGCGGTGGCCATCTCGGGCGGAGACGCGGCGAACATGTTAGGTGCGTTTCCCGGCGACAAGATCGTCATTCGCCTGCGCGAGCAGTGAGTTGAGTTGCACGCAGGCTCGCGGCGTTCTAAGCTCGAGGGCGAGAGGGACGTGAATGCGCGGTAGCACCGGCATGCACGTCCTTTCTCTACGGAGACCCGTCTCGAACCCCGTTCGCTTACCGGTGCTCGTCGGCCGCCGGATCGCGCCGCCGGGCCGGCCGAACGGGTAGCAACAGCCGGCTCGGTACGATAGCTAGGTGACCCTAAAGCAACCCGTCAAGCTGGACGCGCGGAGTATCCGCGCCGACTTTCCGATCTTCGAGCAGCTGGAGGAGGGAAAGTCGCTCGCTTATCTCGACTCCGCCGTGAGCGCGCAAAAGCCGCGGCAGGTGCTGGACGCGCTGGGGAGTTCTACGAGCACTCCTACACCAATGTCGGTCGTGGGGTGTACGCGCTGGCAGAGCGTGCCAATACGGCTTACGAGACGGCGAGAGAACGGCTGCGCGAGTTTGTCGGCGCCCGCTCGGAGCGAGAGATCGTCTTCACGCGCAACACCACCGAGGGCTTGAACCTCGTGGCCTACGCCTGGGGCCTAGACAACCTCGGCTCGGGCGACATCGTGCTGGCGACCGAGCTCGAGCACCACTCCAATTTCGTGCCCTGGCAAGAGGTGTGTCGCCGTACCGGCGCTGAGTTCAGGGTCGTCCCGGTAACGAGCGACGGTGAGCTGGAGCTGGACGGACTGGAGCAGCTCGCCGCCGGCGGTCGTCTGAGAATCGTCGCCGTGACGGCCGTCTCGAACTCGCTCGGGACGATAGTCCCAGTGGAGCGACTGATCGCGTTCGCGCACGCGCAAGGCGCAATCGCCGTTATCGACGCGGCGCAGGCGGCGCCCCATCGTAAGATCGACGTACAAGCGCTGGACTGCGACTTTCTCGCCTTCTCGGGCCACAAAATGTGCGGCCCGACGGGCGTCGGCGTGCTTTACGGTCGCAGCGAGCTGTTGGAGCAGATGAGCCCCTTCCAGACGGGCGGCGGCATGATCCGGCGCGTCGCGGTCGAGAAGACGTCCTGGGCCGATCTGCCGCACAAGTTCGAAGCCGGGACGCCGCCGATCGCCGAGGCGGTGGCGCTGGGCGCTGCCGTCGATTACCTGCAAGGTGTCGGCCTGGACGCAGTCGCCGCGCACGAACACGAGCTGACGGCTTACGCCCTGGAGCGGCTCGGCGAGCTGCCCGGTCTGACTCTGTATGGGCCTCCGCTCGAGCGCCGCTCGGGAATCGTCTCCTTCAATCTCGACGGGATTCATCCCCACGACGTTGCCCAGATCCTCGACGGCGAGGGCGTTTGCGTACGTGCCGGCCACCACTGCAACCAGCCTCTGATGAGCAAGCTCGGAGTCGCCGCGACGAGCCGCGCCAGCTTCTATCTCTACTCGCTGCCCGAGGAGATCGATCGCCTCGTCGTCGGTCTCGAGCGGGCGCAGAAGGTCTTCGCCTAGTGCTCGTTCCAGCAACACGCCACGGCTTCTGGCCCCCTGTCACGCGGCGCGCGGGATCGCGCCGGCATTACCGGACGGAGTACCGATGAACACCGACAATCTCTACCGCGAGTTGATCCTCGATCACTACAAGAGCCCGCGCCATCACGGCCGCCTCGATCCGGCCGACGCGGAGGCCGACGGGCAGAACCCGCTCTGCGGCGACGAGCTGACGGTTACGCTCCGATTCGGCGCCGACGGCGAGACGATCGAAGAGCTCGCCTTCGAGGGTCAGGGCTGCGCGATCAGCCAGGCCTCGGCCTCGATGCTGAGCGAGGAGGTGGTCGGTCGTAAGGCGACCGAGGTGGCCGCGATCGCCAAGGACGACGCACCGCTGGTGGCGATGATGACGGAGAGCGGTACTCCACTCACTCCGATCCGGCTCAAGTGTGCGCTGCTTGGCCTCGGTGTGCTCAAGGTCGCCCTGCACAAGTCGGTCGGCACGCCGCTGCCCGCGGAGTGGGCCGGTATCGACGAGGTGGATTTCGAGTAGTCGGACGATCCTCAGCGCTTCCCGGCGACCATTCCGTAGTTCGTGAACACGACTTCTGCGCCAACCAGCTCGGGCGAGTACACCGACTCGAACTTCCGAACGGCCTCCGACTTTCCGTGGCGGTCTTGGGCGGTCGCGTCTTCGAATATGAACAGATGTACGAACCGGGTGGGGTCGTCTTCTTCCTGCCACGCCAGGTACATCTTCGTGCCCGGTTCGTTCTCCTGGACATAGCGAACGAACTCCTCGATCGCCGTCTTGACCTTAGTAACCGCCGCCCGTCTTACCTGATACGCGCCGGTCTGGTAAATGGCCATTTCGCATCGCCTTCGCTGTGTAGTTGCTGCGTTTACGCGGCCTTTTATCGCCGCCCGCATCCTTCGATAAACACGGGCATGTCGAGCATGGCCACTCACGATGCTCGTGTTCTTCCGCCGTTGATCTCGTCGAAGCAGAGCGTCGGCCGGCCCCTGTCTTGACCGTCTGCCTATCATGTTCGTATCGCGGAAAGGAGGTGGTCCAGTTGGAGGTTTCCTGTAGTACTGGCAGCGGAGGTACCAGCGGGTAGGGGCGTGTCCCCGGGACCACCGGGAATCGCCTAGCCAGCGTAGGGGGCTCGCAAAACGCGCCGCGACCGCAAGGTCGTAGGAAGCGCCTCTACCAAATCCGACGCTGGTAACCGGATTGGAGGGCCGTCTCGGCGGCCCTCCTTCTTTTTCGCGCACAGTTCAGGCCCGAAATCGACACAGTCGCGGTGCTATTAGCGGGTACCGTTTCACGACCCCGCGGGTGGGTGGTTCCGGCGGGGGGCTGAGGAGCCCGGACCTGACGAAGATAGCCACACCGCTCCCGCTTGAATGCGGATGTGCTCAGCGTGCGATCGCGCGCCGGATCTGCGCTTCGAGCGGGGTCAGCGGTAGTTCGAAGACCTTGCGAGTCGTCGCGATATCGCCGACGTTGTCACCGGCCGCGAGCATCTTCAGCTGATCGCGGCTGAACGGGAACCCCGGCAGGCGCTCGAACAGCGTGGCCGCCGGACGGGCGAGCGAAAACGGAACGTGAACACGCCGGCGCCGCTTGTCGATCGCTTTCGCGATCAGGTCGTAGAGCTCGTCCCAGCTAACCTGATCGGGGCCGGCCAGGTCGAATGTCCGGTCGCGGGCCTGTTCGAGCTCGATCGCTTTGATCAGATGAGCCGCGACGTCTTGGACCGCGATCGGTTGTATTCGCTGCGTTCCAGGTCCGAGCACCGGCGTGAGCGGCGAGTAGCGAACTAGCCGGACGAAGGTGGGGAGGACGCCGCCGCAAGGCCCGAAGATGAAGCTGGGGCGGAAAATCACGTGCTCCAAGCCCGACGCCTCGAGCGTTTGCTCCTCGTCCCACTTCGCCCGGTAGTAGGGCGTGAGTCCAGCGGTGTCCTCGGAAAGTCCCAGAGCGCTGACGAGAACGAAACGTCGAACCCGCGCCGAACTCGCGGCCTCGACGAGCGTCCGCGTACCGGCCGCCATGACTCGTTGATAGTCGCTCGGCCCGCCGCGAATGATCGCGACCAGGTGAATCACCGTGTCGACCCCTTCGCAGGCAGCTCGCAGGCTGGCCGGGTCGGTCATGTCTCCGAGCGCGACGGTGCAACCCTGAGCTTCGAGCGGACGAGCTCGCGCTTCTAAGCGGACGAGACAGCGAGTCGGTCGATCAACAGCACGAAGGCTCTTGACGAGGTGGCGCCCGACGAAGCCGCCGGCCCCGGTGACGAGAGTCACTCGCCCGGAAGACGCCGACTCGGTCGAGCGCACGTTCCGCATCACAGGCGAATCGTATGCTCGGCAAGCGGCGAAGCGGTGAACGGTGTTTCGCCGCAGTTGCCTTTTCCTTGCAAACTGCGCTTTTTCCGGATCAGTAGACGCGTACCGTTGAGGTTTGGTCCGATAGGGTGCCATCTGCGTGGTACTCGAGCCCGTTGACCCGAACGTTCGCTTTCACGAGCGAAGAGCAAATGCTCGGCGCCGTCGAAAGCTGCGCCGCACCGCGTTCATGCTCGCGCTCGTCGTTTCGGCGACCCTGGGCGGGCTCGCCGTCTGGATAACAGCCCGGGGCCCGAATGCCTCGGTCAACCAGGCGACCAGGCGCACTACGACCGCGACCGCGTCTCAGCAGAAATCCCTCCTTCCGACGGAGATTCGCGGCGTGCACGTCACCATGAACCTCGCGTCTCTACAGGGGAAACTCGACCAATACGCGAGCCTGAAGGACGAGGGCCTGAACACGATCGAGCTCGACATCAAGGACGAGAACGGCACCGTCGCCTTCTCCTCGCCCGAAGCGCCTCTGGCCGATGCGATCGGCGCCGCGGGCAACTACTACAACCCGAGAACTGTGGCCGAGCAGCTCCACGCGCAGGGCATCTACCTGATCGGCCGCATAGCGGTGTTCGAGGATCCCGTTCTCTCCGCGCGGCGACCGGATCTGGCGATCCAGCGCTCTGACGGCTCGCCCTGGCTTGACGACGCCGGCCTCGGCTGGTCGAACCAGTACAGCAAAAAGGTCTGGGACTACAACGTCTCGATAGCCAAAGTCGCCGCGAAAGCCGGCTTCGACGAGATTCAGTTCGACTATGTGAGGTTCCCGTCGGACCCGTCGACGGCGAGCGCCGTTTGGCCGGGCAAGGTGAACGAGTCGATGTCGCTGACGATCGCGAACTTTCTCAAGTACGCGTCCAGTCAACTCAAGCCGTTGGGTGTGCGTGTCTCGGCCGACGTCTTTGGTCTGGCGGCAACCAACAAGCTGGGCATCGGCCAGTCGCCGAAACTGATGGCCCGCTATCTCGACGCGCTCTCGCCGATGGTCTACCCGTCGCACTTCGGCCCGGGACAGTACGGCCTACCCGATCCGCAGGCTCAACCGGGCATGACGGTCGGCTACGCGCTGAGCGACTTCAATGCCGCAATACGCGGCAGCGGAACCGAGCTCGTTCCCTGGATCCAGGATTTCACGATGGGCAAGAAGTTCACCCTCGCCGACATCAAGGACGAGATTCTCGCCGTTCGCAACAGCGAATCGCGTGGCTTCTTGATCTGGAATCCCAGCGGCGAGTACACGCCTGGCACGCTCGGCCCGGCGCAGTGAGATAGGCCGGCGAGTCTCACCGGCGCTCCGCTATCGTCCGCACAGAGATGCCCTCTATCCAGCTGCTCACGGAGATTCCAGGTCCGCGCTCGCGCGAGATCTTGGCGCGAAAGGAGAAGTTCGTCGCCGCGCCGATGACCGTTCAGGCGCCGATCGTCGCCGACTCGGCGCTCGGAGCCGTCGTAACCGACGTCGACGGGAATCGTCTGCTCGACCTCACCGGCGGGATCGGCTGTCTCGCCGTCGGGCACTCTCATCCGCATGTGGTCGAGGCGGTTCAGAAGCAGGCGGCGCGCTTCCTGCACACCGATTTTGCCGTCGTTCCCTACGAGATCTACGCAACCGTCGCCGAACGGCTGGTCGCGGCCGCGCCGTTCAGCGGCCCGGGCCGGGCGGTCTTCTTCAACTCCGGCGCCGAGGCGGTCGAGAACGCCGTCAAGTTCGCCCGTCTGGCGACCAAGCGCTCTGCCGTCATCGCATTCGAGGGCGGCTTCCATGGGCGCACGCTGCTGGCCCTGACGATGACCTCGAAAGCCAATCCGTACAAGATGGGACTTGGCCCGCTCGCGCCGGCGGTCTATCACCTTCCCTACGCCCAGGACTACCGCGGCCCCTCCAGCTCCGAGGCGCTGGCCGCGCTCGAACGGGCGCTGGTGACGCAAGTGGCGCCCACGGAAGTGGCGGCGATCGTGATCGAGCCGATCCAGGGCGAGGGCGGCTTCGTGCCGGCGCCGAAGGAGTTCCTGCAGGGCCTGCGACAGATTTGCGACAAGCACGGAATCGTGTTCATAGCCGACGAGGTGCAAAGCGGCTTCGGACGTACCGGCGCGATGTTCGCGATCGAGCACTACGGAATCGAGCCCGATCTGGTCGTCGTGGCCAAGTCGCTGGCCTCCGGGCTGCCGCTCTCCGGAGTGCTGGGCAAGGCGGAGATCATGGACGCCCCGCACGAAGGCGCTATCGGAGGTACCTATAGCGGAAACCCGGTCGGACTCGCCGCTGCCAACGCCGTGCTCGATGTGATCGAGAGCGAGAACCTGATCGAGCGAGCAAAGGCGCTCGGCGAGACTCTGTTGGCGCGAATGAAGGCCTGGCAGGATCGCTTCGACGCGATCGGAGACGTGCGCGGCATCGGCTCGATGCTGGCGATCGAGCTCGTGAAGAGCCGCGAGACGAAGGAGCCGGCGCCCGAGCTGGCTACGCGAGTGATCGAGGAGTCGCTGCAGCGCGGGCTGCTTCTACTCAAGGCGGGGCTGTACGGAAACTGCGTGCGCGTGCTGGCGCCGCTGGTGATCACAGACGACGAGCTCGACGAGGCGCTCGAGGTCTGGGAAGAAGCGCTCGCTGCAGCTCTCGCCGGCTAGGAACCGCTAGTAGGCGTAGCGCCGCTGCCGCTCGGCTCGCTCCAGCGCGAGCGCGATCAGGCGATCGAGCAACTCGGGATACGGGATTCCCGATTCCGCGAACAGCCTGGCGTAGACGCTGGTCGAGGTGAAACCCGGGATCGTGTTGAGCTCGTTCACGAGAACTTCGTCGCCACGAACGAAGAAGTCAACCCGGGCCATGCCTTCGCACTCGCCGGCGACAAATGCTTCGACGGCAAGGCGGCGTACTTTCTCGACCGCTTCGGCGGCGATCGGCGACGGCACGATCAGCTCCATTCCGCCCTCGTCGTACTTGGCCGAGAAGTCGTACCACTCGGAGTGAGCGACGATCTGACCGGGCAGCGAGGCGATCGGCTCGCGGTTACCGAGCACGCTGCACTCGACCTCGAGCCCGTCCACGAACTCCTCGATCAGCACCTTCTCGTCGTGGCGGAAGGCGAGCTCGAGCGCCGGGCCAAGCTCGCTTACGCCCGCGCACCTTGCTGATGCCGACCGAGGAGCCGAGCCGCGCCGGCTTGACGAACACCGGATACGAGAAGGGGTGCTCGATCGGGTCGCCGTCGCGCAGCGTGACGCTGCGGGTCACCGGAACGCCGCGATCGCGCAGCACGGCCTTGAAGACGTCCTTGTCCATGCAGAGTGACGAGGCGAGCACGCCCGGACCGACGTAGGGCAAGCCGGCCAGCTCGAGCAGCCCCTGCACGGTGCCGTCCTCGCCGAAGGGCCCGTGCAACACGGGGAAGACGACGTCCACATCGGCCAGGGTGGCCGGAACGGACGACTCGGCCGGAACGGGCAGTGTCTCGATCGGGCGGCTGTCCTTCTCCGCCGCATCCAGAGCGGGTGGAACAACAGCGGGAAGCGCCCAGCGCCCCTCCCGGTCGATCTCGACCGAGACCGTGTCGTAGCGATCGCGCAGGGCCTCGATCACCGAGCCGGCGGAGGCGAGCGAGATGTCGTGCTCGCTCGAGCGACCGCCCATCAACACCGCGACGCGCAGACGGCTCACGGGCCCGTGTAGTTACCGACGTAGATCGTCACGGTCGAGCCCGGCGCAGCTTGCTTGTTCCCCGGCGGCGTCTGATGGATGACGAACCCATCCTGGTTCGGATCGGTGGTGTCCTCCGAGACAACGGTGTATTTGAATCCCGCGCCCGTAAGAGTCGTCCCGGCCGTTGTGACGTCGAAGGCGGTGACATCGGGAACGGTGGCGAGCTGCGGCCCCGTAGAGACGGAGAGCGTGATCGTAGTACCGGGTGGCTGTTTTGGCGACCCGACGGGAGGATCCTGGACGGTTATCGTGCCCTTGGGCTGATCCGACTGGACTTCCTGCCTCGCGACCTTGAACCCCTGGTCTATTGAGCGAGTGATAGACATCGTTGTAGAGCTGTCCGACCACATCAGGGACGGGTATCGGAGCCGGTCCCTTTGAGACCCAGATCGTCACGGTCGAGCCCTTTAGCGCCTTCGCATCTCCAGTTCCAGCCGGGTCTTGCTTGAAGACAGTCCCATTCGCCGCATCGCTGTACGCCGGTTTCGGCTCAACTTGGAAGTGGCTCTTGTTCAATTCAGAAATCGCCTTATATTGATCCATTCCGATAACGGACGGAACACGAATCTCACCGGTCCCGCTGGAGACCCAGATATGAACGGGGCTGTTTGGCGCGATCTTCTCTCCACCGAGCGGATCCTGTCTGATCACCTTGCCTTTGCCGACGGTCTCGGATGTGGCCGGGATCGAATCGACCGTGAGCCCGGCGGCGATGATCTGATTTCGAGCAGCAGTCTCGGTCAGCCCCGTCACGGAGGGAACCGGCACCGGCGAGCTCTCGGACAACTGGCGGTAGACGATCCAGAAGGCGACGCCCACGGCAACCGCCAGGGCGAGCGCGAGCAGCCAGGGCCAGATCGGGCGCCGCACGGTAACGTCGTCGTAGTAGTCGGGCGGCGGCGCCGCAGGAGCGGGCGCTCCCGAATGAATCGGCGGCGCCACCCGCGTGGGCGCCTTGGAGATCATCGTCGGCGCCGAGAGGCCGGCTCCCGCCAGTACCGTCGTGGCGGCGTCGGTCGTCGCCTCGCTGATCTCCAGGCCCTTCGAGATGGCGCTCAGGTCGGCATCCATCTCCTCGGCGCTCTGATAGCGATCGTCGGGGTTCTTGGCCAGGGCGCGCAATACGACCGCGTCGAGCTCGGGCGAGACCTCGGGCCGCTTCGCCGACGGCGGCTCGGGCACGGCCGAGAGGTGCTTCATGGCGATCTCGACCGGGGTGTCGCCGTTGTAGGGCGCCTCGCCGGTGAGCAGCTCGTAGAGGAGCACTCCGACCGAGTAGAGGTCGGAGCGGTCGTCGACCGGGGCGCCGCGGGCCTGCTCGGGCGACAGGTACTGGGCGGTGCCGATGATCGAGCCGACCTCGGTCATCTCGCTGGCGCCGCCCGCCCGGGCGATGCCGAAGTCGGTGACCTTCACCCGCCCCTCGTCGTCCACGAGCACGTTGTGCGGCTTGATGTCGCGATGCACGACGCCGTTTCGGTGCGCGAAGCGAAGCGCCGCCAGAATCTGGCGACCGTAGTTGACGGCGACCGGAATCGGCGAAGGCCCGCGCTGGATGACGAGTTCCTTGAGCGAGCGGCCCTCGATCACCTCCATCGCGATGTAGTAGGTGCCCTCGGCGTTGCCGCGGTCGTAGATCTGGACGATGTTGGGGTGCGAAAGGCTGGCGGCGCTGGAGGCCTCGCGGCGAAAGCGCTCGACGAACTGCTTGTCGGAGGCGTGCTTGGCATTGAGGATCTTGATCGCGATGCGCCGCCCCAGCTCCTGATCCTCGGCCAGATAGACGGTCGCCATTCCGCCCGCGCCGAGCCTCTTGAGGATCTTGTAGCGCCCGTCGAAGAGGGCGCCGATGAGTGGGTCAGGGGTGTCATCGCAGGTAAAGGTTACGGGTCAGGGGTTTGAGTTCGCCGTCTTGGTCAAGATCGCCTGCATGATTTGGCGTGCAATCGGCGCCGCGGTCGTCCCGCCGGTGCCGGTTTGATTCTGTAGCACGACAGCCACCGCGACGCGCGGCGCGTCAGCCGGCGCGAAGGCGATGAACCAGGTCGTATTGGGTTGGCCGGGCCCGTTTTCGGCCGTCCCGGTCTTGCCGGCGACCCGAACGCCCGGGATCTGAGCCGCCGTGCCGGTGCCGCCGCTCACGACCGACTCCATCATCTGCGTCAGCTCCAGCGCCGTCGTGGCCTTGATCGGCTGTCCGAGTACCTGGGGTCGAATGCGCACGATCTCGCCGTTCGAGCGGCGAACGCGATCGACGAGATGCGGCGCCATCTCCTTCCCGTTGTTGGCGATCGTGGCGGCGACCATCGCCATCTGCAGAGGCGTGACGAGCAGCTTGTCCTGGCCGAAAGCGGTGCGTCCCGGATCGCCCAGGCGATCCTGACTCGGGCTGAGAAGTCGCTTACCCTTGTAGAGGCCACTGATATTGACGGCATCGCTGGGCAGGTCGATCGGCGGCGTCTGGTCGAAGCCGAAGCGACGCGCGTAGTTCATCAGCGTAGGCATCTTCAGTGTCATGCCGATGTTGCAGAAGACGGAGTTGACCGAGTCCTGGAAGCCCGTCGCGAGCGAGAGGGTGCCGAACACCTCCGGCCCGCTTTGATCGCTGAAGTTCCGCACCTGTCGGCCGTACTCGATGCAGTAACCGGGATCGTGGAAGATCGAAGAGGGAGTGAAGCGCCCGCTGTCGAGAGCGGCCGCGGCGGTGACGGTCTTGAACGATGAGCCGGGCGGATAGAGGCCCTGCGTCGCCCGGTCGAGCAGCGGCGACGCCGGCGAGCAAGACGATGATCGTATCTTGCCAATGCGGTCGTAGTGACCTTCGACATCGTTGGGGTTGTAGGTCGGCTTGGTCACGAGGACGAGGACGCGCCCCGTCGCGGGCTCGAACGCAATCGCGGCGCCGCAGTTCGAGCCAAGCGCGTTCGTGGCGACGCGCTGGGCGTTGAGGTCGAGCGAGGTGTAGACGTCGCTGCCGTGGATCGTGCTGCCAAGCAGGCGATCGCCGATCTGCTTGATCGCGCCGGAGAGGCTCTGGTCGGCACCGGTCAGGGAGTCGTTGGCCGAGCGCTCGAGGCCCGCCCGCGACTTGGTCAGGGTTGCATACCCGACCGCCGCCGCAGTCAGCGAGCCGAGCGGATAGCGACGGAAGTAGAGGGTCTTGCCGTTGCCGTGGACGATGCGGTTTTTCGCCAGGGTAGTTCCGTTGGCGGCGAAGATTCGCCCTCGGTCGATCGTGAACTGGGAGACCTGATTGATCGAGTTGTCGCTCTTGTTGGCGAGATCGGGCGCAGCCCAGGCCTGCCAGTAAGTGGAGGCGACGATCAGCGCCACGAGCATCGTGAGCGAAGCCAACGCGGCGAGGCGGATACGAGCGTTCATCTTGCCTCATTCGCTCTCTGCGACACGAGCAGCAGTCCGGCGAGCAGTACGAAGTTGGCGACCACGCTCGAGCCGCCGTAACTGATGAAGGGGAGCGTGATACCGGTCAGCGGGATGAGGCGCAAGATGCCGCCGATGATGATGAAGGTCTGGAGCGCGAAGCCGAACGTCAAGCCGGCGGCCACCAATTTCGAGAAGCCGTCGTCGACCTGAAGAGCGATGCGGAACCCGCGCACCACGAAGAGCATCAAGACGAGCAGAAGCGCGGCGATCCCCACCAAACCGAGCTCCTGAGCAAGGGCCGAGAAGATGAAATCGGTGTTCAGGTCGGGGATCAGGTTGTTTCCGTTGGGAAGGGCGAAGGTGCCCTTGCCCAGGCCGGTGCCGGAAAAGCCGCCCTGGGCGATCGAGTAGAGCGACTTGACGAGCTGAAAGCTCTCGCACTCCTGGCGCTGCATCAGAGCGCCGCCGTGGGTGGGGCAGGGAACGGCCTGGGTCGTCCAGGGATGCAGCCAGATCGTGACCCGGCTGCGCACGTGCGCCGTGGTCTCGTAGACGCCGGCCGCTCCGACCAAGAAGAGCATCAGGCCGACGCCCACATAGAGCAGCCGGCTGGTCGCCAGGTAGAGGATCGCGAGAAAGATCCCAAAGAAGAGAAGAGCGCTACCGAGATCGTGCGTGGCGACGAGAACCAGCATCGCGCAACCCCAGATCGCGAGCAGCGGCCCGAAGTCCTTGAGCCGACCCAGCGCCAGCACCTCTTGCTTGGAGTGCAGGTAAGCGGCCAAAAAGACGATCATCGCGATCTTCCCCAACTCGCCCGGCTGAAACTGGAGCGAGCCGACGTGAACCCAGAGGCGCGCGCCGTTGATCGTGCGGCCGATCTTCGGCAGGGCCGGCAAGAACAGCAAGGCGAGCGCCGACAGCCCGAACAGGTACTTGTACGACTCCAGCCGACGCAAGTCGTGACGAAGCACGATCAGCGTGATCGAGAAGCAGGCGACGCCGATGACCACCCACAGCCCCTGGCGGAGCGCGTCGGTGGGATTGAGGCGGTAAATCTCCGTCAATCCGAGCCCGGTCAGGAACGCCGCCATCGGCATCAGATAGGGATCGGCGTCGGGGACCGTGAGTCGGGCGACGAGATGAGCGACCAGATAGAGAGCAAAGAAGAAGCCGGCGTAGGACAGTGATCCTGCAGAGATCTCGTTTTGCCGTGCGATGTAAACGCTGGCAAAGCCGGTCACTGTGATCAGGCCTACCAGGATGAGGATTCCGAGCTCCCGTGTGCGGGCGCTCACGGGTACGCATCCCCCTCCAGCTTGCGCAGCTCGCGTGTCGTGTCGCCGACGCTGTGCAGGCTGTGATCGAAGAAGCGCCGCCGTTCAGCGGCGGTGAGCTGGGCGGCGTAGAGTCGAGAGCTGACCCGAACCGCTCGGTAGAGATGGATACCGCCGGGAAGCTCGTAGGGCAAGCCCTGGTAAACCGCGACGCGCCCGTCGGGCTCGACGCCGATGAAATGCGCGGTCGAGACGGTGAAGACGCCGAGAGCTACGAGCGCGAGGAAGAACGCGAGCGCGAACGCCAATAGGGTCGCTCGGCGCGAGCGATGACGGGGAGAGCGCTGCTTGGGCTCGAGCTTGAGCGCCGGTACCGCGTCGGACTCGGTGAGTGTCTTGGCGTCCTCGGACTCCGGCGCGACTTCTTCCTCGAGCCCCGGCTCGCCGCCTTCCAGCTCGAACAAGACGACGGTGATGTTGTCCTCGCCGCCGGCCTGGTTGGCCGCCGCGATCAGCTTCTTCCCAGCCTCGTCGAGACTGGCGCGAGCGTCGACGAGGAGGTCCGCGATCTCCTCGTCGGAGACCATCGAAGTGAGGCCGTCGGAGCAGAGCAGGAAGAGGTCGTTTCTTTGTGCTCCAAGCGAGAAGGCATCGACCTCGACGTCGGAATCCGTTCCGAGCGCGCGTGTGATCACCGACCGCCGCGGATGACTCTCGGCCTCCTTCGGAGAGAGGCGCCCGCTACGAACGAGCTCGGCAACCAATGAATGATCTTGAGTCAGCTGTGTCAGTTGACCGTCACGGAGAAGGTAAGCGCGCGAATCGCCGACGTGCCCGATCGTGACAATGCTTCCTTCCACCAGCGCGACGGTCATCGTCGTGCCCATGCCGCGAGCCGACGCGTTCTCGCTCGAGTAGGCGTAAACGCGTCTGTTCGCCTCGCGAATCAGCTCCACTGTCTGTTCCCGCGACGAGAGGTCTCCCAGCTCTTGCTCGCGCAGCGTCTCGGCCGCGAGTCGCGAGGCGACCTCTCCCGCCTGCGCCCCTCCCATTCCGTCGGCGACCGCGAAGAGCGGCGGCTCGCAGACGAAGGCATCCTCGTTTCTCCGCCGTCTGCGGCCGGTATCGGTAAGGGCGCTTGAGGCGAGAACGCTCATCGCTCGTAACGGAAATCCGTTTCGCCGACTCGTAGGACATCTCCCGGCGCCAGGCGGCGGCTCGAACTCAAGCGTACGCCGTTGACGAAGGTGCCGTTGGTCGAGCCGAGATCCTCGACCCAGACGCCGTCGCGGCGCGGATCGACCAGCGCATGCTTGCCCGAGGCGAATTCGTCCTGATCGAGCTGGAGGTCGTTGAGCGGTCCGCGCCCGATTGTCAGGGCCTCGTGTGTGAGCTCGACTCTCGCACCATCCTCGAGATCGGGGCTGAAGACGACGACGAGTGTGCCCGGCCGCGACGCGCGCTTCTCGTTTCGCTCGGCCATCGGTGCAAGCACGAAGCTGTCCTGTGGCGCTCGCATCTCGCGGCTGGCGGCTCGCACGACGCGCCAGATGAACAGGTAGAGCAGAAAAAGAAAAGCGATCTTGAGCGCCAGTAGAACGGCGTCGACCGAGATTGAGGCGACAGCCACCGTCACTCCCGGACGAAGGTCAGCTCGATCTGCCCGATCGTGATCGTGTCTCCGTCGCTGAGCTGTCCTTGATTGATTCGCTCACCGTTCAGCTCGGTGCCGTTGGTCGAGCCGAGATCGATCAGCGTAAAGGCTCCCCTTCCGTCGGGACGCACCTCCGCGTGCCGGCGAGAGACGTTGGGATCGGCGATGTGAATGTCGCATTCGCGGGAGCGACCGAGGACGATCATCGCGTCGCGAAGCGGGTAGCTGCGGCTCTCGAGCAGCAGCGCGTATGTCGCCGCGCCCGTAGCGAGCGGAATATCCGGCGTATAGGCCTCTGTCTCGAAGGCGGCCGGCGCGGGCGGAGGAGGCGGCTCCGGGATGGGGACGCTGCGCGAGGTTCGGACCATTTTCGCGGCGATACCGAAGACACCGATCTCGAGATCGTCGTCGGTCTCGATTCGGACAAGCGGCGCGGAGGGTAGCGCGTAGCGCTCGCGCTGGGCGTGCTCACCCAGATACTCCTGCAGCTCGGTGCAGAGAGCCTCTTCGTAACTCGAGAATTGATCGCGATCTTGCGGGGAGAGATAAACGGTGTATTCGTTCGGCACGTAGACGCGCGTCACGGACGCCGTCCGGTGCTCGTCCATTTCCTTGGCAAGCTTGCGCGCCAGCTCCACCGGCTGGACGTGTGCCCGGAAGGCTCTTCCGAAGGCTCCTTCGAAAATTGCCTCGATCCGTCGTTCGATGCTGCGTAGTACGGCCATCAGCTGTCTTTCTCCGCCTTTAGCGTAACTGCTGAGCTGGAATCGCCCTCCTCGTCAAACGGCGATTCGGCGCGCCTCTAGCAACTGGGTCTGTTTCCGGGCCGGCTCCGCGACGATTGGACGCGCTGAGCTTACCGATGTTGGGATGAACACGAGCACCAGTGCGGTGAGCCAGGCGCTCACGACCACCGGCGCCGCGGCCACGCTCGGGAACGGTAGGAGTGCGGCGACGATCAGGGTTGCCGCGAATACGACCACTCCCCAGCGGCCGTTACGCCGTGCCAGCGGGAGCAGCGCCGCACCTGCGGCCAGCAGAAGCCCTTCCCAGAGCAATGTCGGCTGGCTGGTGACGGCTCGCATGAGCGCGCCGCCTACGCTGACGAGGCTCGCGCTGTTCTCGATACCGAGCCCGAGAGGTGCTCTATCACCGGTCAGCGGGAAGCGGCCGCCACTCATCCCGGCCGCGATCAAGGCGAGCAGGAAGCCGGCGAAAGCCGACAGCGCCCGCCGGGCACCGCCGCGAATGGGCAGAAGCAACAGCGGAAGCAGGAAGAGGGCGCCGAGCGCCGCGGCGACGGGGCCCAGGAGCGGAAGCTGCATGGTCAAAGGCTCGCGCCGATTGAATGCCAGCCAGCAGGTAGCCGCGAGCGCGAAGACGAGAGCAAGCCCGAAGGAGTAGTTCCCGAGCGGCAGTAAAAGCAGCGAGAAGGCAAACGCGCTTCCGCCGAAGGGTCTTGCGAACGCCGCGAGGCCGGCCAAGAGCGCCAGCGGGAGTTGGCTGTGAGCCGGATAGAAGGGGAACAAGCTTGCGCCCCAGAAGACGAACACGGCGCTGGCGAGCGCATGCGCGAGCCGGGCCGGATCGGGACGACGAAGCGCGCCCGTAATCGGCTGCCTGGACTTGTGGCGTCGTTCCTCGCCCGACGCGAGCGAGCGGCGAAGGACGCGAGCGAGATCGCCCGCGGCCGGGCGATCTTTCGGGTCCTGGGCGAGCGCACGCTCGACCGCCGCTAGGAGAGGGCGTGGCAAGTCCGGGCGCAAGGTCTCGAGCGAAGGCGCTCCGGCCTCGATCCGGCGCGCCGTCTCGAGCATCGATCCGGCCCAGAACGGGTGCCAGCCGACGAGAGCCTCCCAGAGCGCGACCCCGACCGACCAGATGTCGGCTGCGGCCGTCGAGTCCCCGCCCGAGAGGCGCTCGGGCGAGATGTACGCGAGCGTCCCGGGAATATCTCCCAGCTCGGTGAGCGTCTCGGCCTCGGCGAACTGCGCCAGGCCGAAGTCGACGAGCCTGACGTCGATTGTCGTCTCGCCGGCGAGCAGGATGTTCGCCGGCTTGACATCGCGGTGGATGATTCCGTTCGAGTGCGCATGCTCGAGCGCTTCGAGAACCTGGGCGCAGATCTCGATCGCGCGGCGGTCGTCGACCGTGCCGTCGCGAAGCGCCTGGCGCAGGGTCTTTCCGGGCACATGCTCGTAGGCGATGTAGACGTGCGTATCGTCGTAGCCGAAGTCGAGCGGGCGCAGGCAACCTCGATGCCGCAGTCGCGACGCGGCTTCTGCCTCGCGCTCTGCGCGCGAACCGGCCTTACCCTCGCGCGCGACGATCTTGAGCGCCAGCTCGCGCCCGCTCCTCTCGTCACGGGCAAGCCAAACCGAGCCGGACCCTCCGCTGCCGATAGGGCTAAGAGGTCGGTAACGGCCGAGAACGAGCTCGCCGGCGCTCGCTTTGATTGCATCGCCCATCCGCCCTCGTCCTTAGCCGTGACAGGAGAAACTCCTTCGATAGCCAACCTCGCAACAGAGCGAAACCTTGTACAGTGATGCTCTCGCCAGGCTATGAGCGAGCACGACGACATCGATTTCGATTTTTTCGGAGACTCGGAGCCCGAGCCGCCCAAGAAACGCCTCGTACGGCGTCCGAGCGGCCCGCGTAACGGCGGCGGCTCACCTCCGCCCAAACATCCCGCCGGCCCGCCGCAATCCGCAACGCCTATCTGGCGCCTCGTCTCGCTGATCGCCTTCGCGATCGCGCTGATCCTGATTCTTATCTTCGCGGTGAGAAGTTGTGAGTCGTCGAATCAGAACGCTGCTTACAAGAGCTACATGGACAAGGTCGATCCGATCGCGAGCGACTCGCATGCCGTCGGCCAAGAACTCGCCCGGCTGCTCGACAGGCAGGATCTGAGCGAGCAGATAGTCGAGGCCAAGCTCAAGGGGCTGATTCAGCGGCAGGGGATCGACGTTCAGAACGCCTCGCAGCTGGCGCCGCCGGGCCCCCTGCGGGATGCGCACTCGCAGATGGTGGAGGCACTGCAGCTACGCGAGAACTCGCTGATCGGGCTGCTGAACGTGTTCAGGAAGACGGCATCCAAGCACGGAAGCACGGCGGCGACCCAGGCCTCGGTGGCACTCTCGAAGCAGATGCTGCGGGGGCTGGCAAGCGACGTGATCTGGGAGGACATGTTCGTCGCGGGAGCGCAAGACGTGCTCAAGAGCCAGGGAATCTCCGGCGTCTTCCCGCCCGACTCGGTCTTCGTCGCCGACCCCGTGCGAGCCACTTTCAACTCGATGGGCGTTGTCTGGCAGAGGTTCCACGGAGTGCAGACGAGCACGACCACGAGCGGAGCGGTGCACGGCACGAACATCGCTTTCGTAAAGGTGTTCCCGGGCGCGACGACGCTCACCGAGGGCGTGACTCAGACGATCAAGACAAGCAACGACCTCCGTTTTGTGGTCGGGGTCGAGAACGGCGGCGACTTCCTCGAGTCGAACGTCAAGGTCACGCTTCGGATCGGCCAGAAGCCAGGCCCGATCGTGAAGACGCTTACGATCCCGCAGATCTACAGCAAGACACAGCAGGAAGTCGTTTTCAAAGGGCCTTTCGCCGTGAATGACCTGATCAACGTTGTCCCGATCAACGTCGACGTCGCCCCGGTCAGCGGCGAGACGAACACGGCCAACAACAAGGCCACCTACGAGGTCCGCTTCAGCTTCTAACGCGGGTTATGAGCCATACGGAAATCCTCGCTATCGCTTCGGCGGCGCTCGCCTTGGCGGCACTTGTCATCGCGGCGATCGCGCTGTTGCGCCTGCGCAAGCTGCGAGCCGGCCAGTTGACCGTGCTTGCGGACGGAAAGGCCGACCTGGTTGACTTCTCGGTCTCGCTGCAAGGCAGAATCGACGATCTTCACAAGGCGGTTGACGAGATCGCTTCGGCGCTCACGCGCGTCGACAAGCGGTTCGACGGCGCTCTTTCGAACGTCGCGCTGATTCGCTACGACGCCTACGGTGACACAGGCGGGCAGCAATCGGCGACGGTGGCGATGCTCGACAGCACTCGCAGCGGCATCGTGCTGAGTGCGATTCAGGGCCGCGACTACGCGCGCATCTACCTGAAGGAGCTCGATCGAGGTAACTGCGCCATCTCTCTCTCGCCAGAGGAAGAAGAGGCCGTCAGGCGAGCAATGGCCCGCTGAGCGCCCGCCCGAAAGAGACCGTGAGCGCAGGCGCCGCTGCTACATTTCGGCGAAGGTGCAACAGGTTCTGGTGCTCAACTCCAGCTTCGAACCGCTGAATGTTTGCACCGTGCGGAGAGCCTACGTGCTGGTCTTCAAGGGCCGGGCGGAGGTGATCGAGAAGCACGCGCAGCCGCTTCGCTCGGCCAGCGATACGTTCTCCCGCCCGCACGTCATTCGCCTACTTACCTACGTTCGCGTACCGAGGCTGGCGAAGAGAAAGATCTCGCGATCGGTGCTATTTGCGCGTGACGACTGGCGCTGCGGCTACTGCGGCTCGAGCACGGGCAAGCTGACGCTCGATCACATCGTTCCGCGCAGCCGCGGCGGCGAGTCGGTCTGGGAGAACGTGGTCGCCTCCTGCGCCCCGTGCAATCGGCGCAAGGGAGATCGACTTCTCACCGAGACCGAGATGGCGCTCCGGGTTCGACCGCGACCGCCGGCGCCGCTCGTCTTCATCAGGCTCGCCGCTACCTCGGTTCCGACCAACTGGCAGCGGTATCTCCAGGGCTACGGGGCGTCTTCGGCGGCCTGATCGGAGACGATTCTCAGCGCTTCGGCGAGCGTGAATCGCTCCGACCAGATTGCGGCGCCGGCAACCGCTCCCTCGCAACCGGCGGCGCGGAGTGCGCGTAGATCGTCGAGCGTGGCGACGCCCCCGGCGGCGATCACCGGTAGCTTCGATGCCTCGAGGACGGTCTCCAGCAATTCGAAGTCGGGGCCGGCGAGCGAACCGTCCCGGCGCGTACTGGTCACGAGTAGGCGGTGTACGCCGGTAGCGGCGCAGGCGCGGGCCAGCTCGCCGGCGTCGAGCTGCGAAAACTCGGTCCAACCGCGCAGGGCGACCTTGCCGTCGCGCGCATCAATCGCGACGACCAGGCGCTCGCCAAATCGGGCTACGGCGCGAGCGAGAAACTCGGGCGAGGTTGCAGCGGTTCCGATCATCACCCGAGCCGCGCCTGCCTCGATCGCGGCCGCGATCGCCTCGAGCGAGCGATAGCCGCCGCCGACCTGAAGCGGAACGGCGCCCGCCGTCGCGGCGATCAAGCGCACGAGATCGACGGACGGACGTCCCGAGAAAGCGCCGTCGAGATCGACCATGTGGAGGAAGCAAGCTCCTTCGCGGGCGAAGCGCCGAGCGGCCGCCACGGGGTCGCCGCCCTCGATGGTCACCTCCTCGCGGCGTCCCTCGGCAAGACGAACGCAGCGACCTTCGAGTACGTCGAGCGCGGGATAAACGACAAAGGGCATGTTAATATGTTAACATGACGTCAGAAGTGGACGAGACACGAACAACCGTTTCGGGCGAAGGCGAGGATATCCGCGAGCTGGATGCGCTGGCGGAAGCCATCCTCAGCTTGCACAGCGGCGAGGAGCTCACGCGCTTCTTGCGCGACCTTTGCACGAGGGCCGAGCTCGAGGCTCTAGCCCATCGCTGGCTGATCGCCAGACTGCTCGACGAAGGGCTCCCCTACCTCGCCGTCGCCGATCACGCCGCCGCCTCGACGACAACGGTCACGCGCGTCTCGCAGTGGCTGCATCACGGCGCCGGAGGCTATCGTCTCGCCCTCGATCGAACGAAGGCGAAGAAGTCAAACCCTGGGAAGGCGGGCAGGTAGTGAAAGAGACTGGTTTTCGTATGGCCGGCGCCGATGGGCGCTTGGTGGTGGCTATTCCGTCCAAGGGGCGGATGGCGCAGCCGTCGCTCGAGCTGCTCGAGGCCGCCGGTCTGGCCTTCGAGCTCGGTTCTCGCTCCCTGCACGTGCCCTGCTCCAACGCTCCGGTGGAGCTGTTGCTCGTGCGCCCGCACGATATTCCCGAATACGTTCAGGACGGCGTCGTAGACGCGGGTATTACCGGCGCGAATCTGATCGCCGAGACACGCTCTCAGGTCGAGAGCCTGCTCGGGCTCGGCTTCGGTCGCTGCACCCTCGAGGCGGCGGTTCCCGAAGAGTCGGCGCATCAGAGCATCGCGGATCTCGCTGGTCTGCGCGTGGCAACCGCCTACCCGATCACGACCAAGAGCGCGCTCGAGCAAGCCGGTGTTACGGCGGAGCTCGTGTTGCTCTCGGGCTCGGTCGAGGCGGCGCCGAGGCTGGGGCTCTCCGACGCCGTCGTCGACCTGGTCTCGACGGGCTCGACCGCCGCGGCCAACGGACTGCGGAGAATCGGCACGTTGCTCGAGTCGCAGGCGGTCCTGATCGGCAGCAAGCTCGACCTCGGCGAGCGAGCCGAGATGCTCGAGCGGCTGGAGATGATGTTGCGTGGCGTCGTCGCCGCCCGCGGGCGGCGTTACCTGATGTTGAACGCGCCGGCCGAGAAGGTGGCCGAGCTGGAAGCCCTGCTTCCGGGGATGGGTGCTCCCTCGGTGGTCGAGCTCGCCGAAGAGGGACAGTTGGCGCTGCATGCAGCGGTGGACGTCGAGGAAATATGGGATCTGCTGCCCAGACTCAAGGCGGCCGGCGCCTACTCGATCCTGGTCATGCACCTCGAAAGGGTCGTCCCATGAGGGCTTCGGGCGTGGCCGAGATACTCCCGCGTGCGCTTGCGATCGTCGAGGAGGTGCGCCAGCGCGGCGATGCGGCGCTGCTCGATCTGGCCGAGCGCTTCGACGGCCTGCGCCCGGAGTTCATCCGCGTTCCGGATGAGGAGATCGAGCGGGCGAGGATCGAGGATCGGACTCTCGAGGCGTTGCGCGAGAGCATTCGAGCGGTGCGCACGTTCCACGAGCAACAGCGGCCGGAGGGCTTCCGCTACTCGACCTACCCCGGCGTCGAGGCCGAGCGCCGTTTTGTTCCGCTCGACTCGGTGGGCGTCTATGTGCCGGGCGGTCTGGCGCCTCTTCCGAGCTCTCTGATCATGGGCGCCGTGCCCGCACAGGCCGCGGGCGTGGGCAGGATCGCCGTGGCCACGCCGAAGCTCGATCCGACCATCCTCGCCACCGCCCGCGAGCTGGGGCTGACCGAGATCTACTGCATGGGTGGCGCTCAGGCGATCGCCGCGCTCGCCTACGGCACCGAGACGGTCGAGCGCGTGGACAAGATCGTGGGTCCCGGCCAGAGCTGGACAACCGCTGCCAAGCTGCTCGTCTCGAGCGTAGTCGGGATCGATCTTCCCGCCGGTCCGAGCGAGGTTTTGATCGTGGCCGACGGGAGCGCCGACCCCGCCTTGTGTGCGGTCGATCTGAACGCGCAAGCCGAGCACGGACCGGGCTCGGAGTCGCTGCTCGTGACGACCAGCGCCGAGCTCGCCGCCGCGGTTCGCGACCTGGTCGGGCCCAACGAGCGAATTCAGATCGAGCTGGTCGAGTCGCTCGAGCAGGCGCTCGAGCGCTCGAACGAATACGCGCCCGAGCACCTCGAGCTGATGGTCGTCGATCCGGAGGCGGCGCTCGAGAGCGTTCGTCACGCCGGCGCGGTTTTCCTCGGTCCCGACGCCCCGGCTGTCGCGGGCGACTACGCCGTCGGAACCAACCACATTCTTCCAACCGGCGGCCTGGCCAGGTCCTGCGGCGGCCTGGGTCTCGAGGCCTTCCTCAAACCGCTCGAGATCGTGCGCATCGACCGCCGGGGAATCGAGCGCTTGGCGCCGATCGTCAGCACGCTCGCGCGCGTAGAGGGGCTGAACGCGCACGCCGCAGCTGTCGAAGCTCGACTCAAGGCGCCGGAATGAGCCCGATTCCTCGTTCTCTACCCGACGGCTTCGCCGCCTACCGGTGGACTGCGACCGCGCAGGACGTCGCCCGTCGGCGTGGCCTCGACCCGGCCGAGGTGATCCGCTTCGACGCCAACGTTCCGCCGCTTCCCGGCGTGCCGCGCATCCCGATCGGCGAGAGCTTCGCGCGCCTGAACGAGTACCCGCCCGGCGGTTACGGGGAGCTGCATTCGGCTGCGGCCTCCTACGTCGGCGTGCGGCCGGAGCAGATCGTGCTCGGCGCCGGCTCGGACTCTCTCATCCACCTGGTCGCGCGCACCTACTTAGGCGCGGGGCAGAAGGCGGCGATCGTCGATCTGCCGACCTACTCGCTGTATGGAATCGCCAGCCAGATCGAGGGCGGAGAGGTCGTCGGCTGCTCGCTCGATAACGTGCCCGAGGCCGCGGTGATCTGGATCTGCAATCCGCACAACCCGCTCGGAAAGGTCTACCGCTGCGAAGACATCACCCGACTGGCCGAGCAGCGACCCGAGGCCGTCGTCGTGATCGACGAGGCCTACGTGGAGTACGGCGCCGAGACGATGGTGCCCTTCCTCGGCAAGGCGCCGAACTGCGTCGTCTTGCGCACGCTCTCCAAGGCCTTCGGCTTTGCGGCGTTGCGCGTCGGCTATGCGGTCTGTGCGGAGGATGTCGCGATTGAGTTGCGAAAGCGCAGCGAGCCGGCCCCGATCTCCGCGCCTTCGGCCAGGATCGCCGCGGCGGCCCTGCTCGACCCGAGGCTTGACGTAGAGGAGACGATGCTGGAGCGCGCTCGCGTGCGCGACGCTCTGCTCGCCGCCGGCTACGACTGCCCGCCCTCGGCCGGGAACTTCCTGCTGCTACGGGTCGAAGATGCCGAAGCGCTGGCCGAGGAGCTGGAATCGAAAGGGCTCGTGCTGCGGCGCTATCCGAACGGTCTGCGCTTCACCGTGCGCCTGCCGGCCGAGAACGACCGCCTGCTCGAGGCGCTCGAGGCCGTCGCGGCGCCGAGCGCGAGGCGGACGGGGCTGGTCATCCGCACCACGGCCGAGACAAGCGCTCGCGTTTCGCTAGCCCTCGATGGGCAGGGTCGGGCGAGGATCGACAGCGGGGTCGGCTTTCTCGATCACCTGCTCACGCTCTTTGCCTTCCATGGCGGAATCGACCTCGAGCTCGTCGCCGCTGGCGATCTCGAGGTCGACGAGCATCACACGGTCGAGGACGTGCTGGCTACGCTGGGCGAAGCGCTTAGCCAGGCGCTTGGAGCACGCACCGGTCTGAGTCGTTACGGATCGGCGACGGTGCCGATGGACGAGTCGCTCGCTATCGCCGCGGTCGATCTAGGTTCACGCCCGCACGCCGAGGTAAAGCTCGCTTTCAGCGGCGAGCGAGTGGGCGGACTGGCGTTGAGCCTTCTTCCGCACGCGCTCGAGCGCTTCGCCATGCAAGGACGCTTCACGCTTCACGTCGAAGCCTCCGGAACGGACGATCACCACGTCGCCGAGGCGGCCTTCAAGGCGCTTGGACGAGCGCTGGCCGAGGCTTGCGAAAGCTCGGGCACGCAGGCGATCACTTCAACCAAGGGCGAGGCATGAAGGTCGTTCTCGCCGACTACGGTGCGGGCAACCTGCGTAGCGTCAGCTCGGCTCTGGCTCGGGCCGGCGCGGAGACGGTCGTCTCAGCCGATCCCGCGGCTACGCGCGAGGCCGATCTGGCCGTGATCGCCGGGGTGGGGCACCTGGCCGCCTGCGCAGAAGGACTGCAGAAGACGGGCCTGGCCGAGGCGCTGCGCGAGCGCGTCGCAGCCGATCGTCCCGTGCTAGGTATCTGCGTCGGCCTGCAGATGCTGTTCGAAGAGAGCGAGGAGGGCGGCAAAGGGCTCGGCTTCTTCCGCGGGCCGGTGGTTCGATTGCAAGCGCGACGCGTACCGCACATGGGCTGGAACGCGCTCAGGGTAAGCGGAACGCCGCTCATTCTCGAAGGGCTCGACGGAGCGGATGTCTACTTCGCTCACAGCTACAGCGCCCGGCCGGCCGAAGCGTTGCCCGGCGCCGAGGTCGAGCACGGCGGCCGGATCGTGGCCGCGGTCGAGCGCGACGCGCTGGCCGGAGTTCAGTTCCACCCCGAGCGCAGCGCCAAGGCCGGCGCCCGCCTACTCAAGAACGTGCTTCGATGGTCAAGAAACGCCTGATTCCCTGTCTCGACGTTACCAAGGGGCGCGTCGTCAAGGGGGTGCGTTTCGTAGAGCTGCGCGATATCGGCGATCCGGTCGAGATGGCCACGCGCTACTCGGAGTACGGCGCCGACGAGCTCGTCTTTCTCGACATCACGGCCACCGTCTTCGGCCACGATCCAATCGTCGAGCTGGTCGAGCGAGCGGCGGTCGAGCTGGAGATCCCGTTCACCGTAGGTGGAGGCGTCTCGACGCTGGAGCACGCGCGCAGGCTGCTCCGCCTCGGTGCCGACAAGGTGGCGGTAAATCGCTCGGCGGTCGAGCGACCCGAGCTACTGACCGAGCTGGCCGAGGAGTTCGGCGCCCAGGCGGTGGTCTGCGCCATCGACTCGAAGAAGGTAGGGCCGGGCAAGGGTGAGGTGGTCACACACGGAGCGCGCAAGCCACGCGAACTGGACACGGTCGAATGGGCTCGTGAGGTCGTCGACCGGGGCGCCGGCGAGATCATGCTGACATCGATCGACGCCGACGGTACTCGCGCGGGCTATGACCTCGAGATCACAGGCTTGGTCTGTGATGCGGTCTCCGTTCCGGTAATCGCCTCGGGTGGCGCCGGCACCGTGAAACATCTGGCCGAGGCCTTCGAGGTCGGCGCCGAGGCCGCGCTCGTCGCCTCGATAGTGCACGAGGCACCGGAGCGCATTCCCGAGATCAAGCGCGAGCTGAAGGAGGCAGGGTGGCCAGTGAGGAGTTGACGAATCTGACGGCGGCAATCGTCCAGGACGCTGAGAGCGGGCGGGTGCTGATGCTCGCCTGGATGAACGACGAGGCGCTCCGGCGCACCCGCGAAAGTGGCCAGGCCTGGTTCTGGAGCCGATCACGAAGCGAGCTCTGGCACAAGGGAGCAACCTCCGGCTCATTTCTCAACGTCGAGGAGCTGCGCGACGACTGTGACGGCGATGCCATTCTGCTGCGGGTGAGAGCCGAAGGGCCGGCCTGTCACACGGGCGCCGAGTCTTGTTTCGCGCCTTGGTTGTGGCGGCGCGTGGCAGAACGAGCGAAGGAACGACCGGCGGGCTCATACGTCGCCGGCCTGCTCGATCAGGGGCCGGCGGGTGCTGCGCGTAAAGTGGCCGAGGAGGGCGTGGAGGCGGCACTGGCCGCCGTCTCGGAGAGCGATCAGCGCTTGATCGAGGAAGTCGCCGATCTCTGGTTCCACAGCTTCGTTCTGCTCGCGTCGCGCGGGCTCGACCCGGCGCAGGTAGAGGACGAGCTGAAAGAGCGCGTCCGCTGACAGCCCGCTTCTGAGTCCCGGCACGAGCACCGCCGAAGAGGGGCACTTCGGTTGGCGAGGGATACGCGGGTGGTCGACGTGTGCGCTTGACGCGATCTCTAGGTCGGCGCGAGCTCTTGGCGCCGAATATCGAGCGGGTGAGCCGGCTCGGACGCGCCGCTTCGCTCGACGGCCAGGAGAACGCGGCAGGGAGCGCGCCGAAGTACGAGCTCGGTGGTGGCATCCAGCGGCATGCGCCTGCTCTGACGCCGGAATTGAGGTCGACTCGCCGGGAAGATGACGATCTCAGCGTGGTGGTGCTGTGCCTCGGCGACGATCGCCTCGCCGGCGCTGCGCGTGCGAACGAGCCGCGGTCGGACGCTGACGCCATAGCGGGCCGCGATCGCCTCGGCCTCGTCGAGCAGGTCGCCGAGCTGTTCCTCCTCGGGTAGGCTCGCGCCGATCGGGTGGCTGAGCGGCACCTGGAGCGGAGCGACGATCGTGATCAACGAGCGACGCTCGGCAGCCAGCTCGCAGGCGACGTTCATCGCCGTGGCCACATCCGCCTCGGCGAATACGGGCACGATCAGCTGCCGGTACTCGAGTTGCCAAGGCAGGATCTCGGCCGGCGCGTGCACGGTCTGACGCAGGGGAATCCGAAGGACGCGTTTTCGATAGATGATGAAGAGCGCGAATCCGGCCAGTAACCAGCCCAGGCCGGCAATGCGGGTGCTCGATTCCTGGATCGTGATCGAGAGCCAGGCGGCCGCGGTCCCGAACAGCCCGATGATGGCAAACAGCGGCCAGTCCACTCCGCGGAAGCGGAAGTTGGGCCGGGCCTTGTACGCGAGTTCCGCCTCGGGGAAGCGATAGCGCAGCGCGATCAGCGCGATGTTGGCGATGGCGAACGAGAGCATCGCGCCGAACGAGTACATCGTCCCGAGGAAGGCCACCTCCTTGTCGTGCAATGTCAGGCCCGGCAGCATCAGCAGGATGGGGAAGGTCGCAGAGAAGAAGATAAGCGAGCGCCAGGGAGTGCGTAGGCGCGGGTGTAGGCGGCGGAAGAACTCGGGGATCTGCCGGTAGCTCGACATCGAGTAGCTGATGCGCGAGGAGCCCATGATGCCGGCGTTGGTGCCGATGATCAGGATTGTCCCGGCCAAGATGCCGACGTAGTAGCGCAGGCCTGTGAGGAACATGCCGTGGATACCGAGGTTCGAGACGACGCCGAGCACCGGATCGCTGGCGTATCCGTGTTTAGCGGGGCCAAGGCCAAGCAGAGTTTGGTATTTCCCACCCTCCTTGGTCACCGGTAGTGCCATCAGCGCGATCGCCGGCAGCGTCAGGTAGATGGCGAAGACGGCGATGCGTAGGATGGCGTAGGCACGCGGCACGTCGCGCGGTGGGTCGCGCGTCTCCTCAGCCAGATTGGAGATCGTCTCCAGCCCCGTGTACGCGATCATCCCGATCGGGATGGCGAGTAGGAAACCGGACCAGTGCGGGGCCACGCCCCAGTGGATGTTCGAGAGCAGAATGTGCGGCCTGAAGATGAGGATGCCGCCGAGCGTGACGAGCAGAACCTGAGTCGAAAAGTCGAGGATGGCGAGGACTATGTTCAGCTTGACGGCCTCGCGCAGGCCGAGAATGTTCAGCCCGACGAGGGTCAGCACCAGCGCGGTACCGGCGATGATGTCCCAGGGCGTCGTGCGCAGCGGCTCCCAAAACACCGACAGGTAGTGGGGCACGAAGTAAGCCGAGATCGAGATCGTGACCACGTAGTTGAGCATCTGGCCCCAGCCCGCCAGGAAGCTCGCCACCTCGTTGAAGGCGTGGCGGGCGAAGCTCGAAGAGCCGCCGGCCTCGGGGTAGCGCACGGTGCCCTCGGCGTAGGTCAGCGAGGTTGCGACGAAGAAGATGCCGGCGATGACGAAGACGAGCGGCGTAAGCCCCAGCGCCAGGCTCGCGGTGACACCGAGTGCGTAATAGATCGACGAGCCTACGTCGCCGTATGCGGTCGACGAGAGCGCGGGCGAGCCGAGCACCCGTTCGAGTCCGTGCTGCCGCCGGCGAGATGGCACAGGCGCACTCTAGCCGTGGCTGCGAACGGCGAACGCCACGACCGGGTTCGGTGCCGTCGGCTGTCGCAGCGGCGGGTCGCTCCGAGTTGGCCCGACTAACAGATCCGCGGCAGCGGATCGCCGGTGAGCATGTCGACCACGCGGCTACCGCCAAAAGATGTCTGGAGCAGGACGAGCCCCTTCGGCTCGGGCTCCACCTCGCCGACGATGGCGGCCTCGGTTCCGAGCGGGTTCGCGCGAAGCAGCGCCAGCGCCTCCTCGGCTCGATCGGATGCGACGACGGCGATCAGCTTGCCCTCGTTGGCGACGTAGAGCGGGTCGAGCCCGAGGATCTCGCTCGCGGCCGCGACCTGCTCGTGCACGGGCAGCGCCTTTTCGTTCAGCACCACACAGAGGCCGCAGGCCTCGGTCAGCTCGTTGAGCGTGGTCGCCAGGCCGCCGCGGGTGGGGTCGCGCATCCAGCGCAGATCCTCGCCGAGCGAGAAGAGAGACTCGGCCAGCGGGTAGATCGAGGCTGAGTCGCTTTCGATCTCGACTTCCAACTCCAGGTCGCCGCGCGCGATCATCACCGCCATGCCGTGGTCGCCGAGCGTGCCCGAGACGAGCACCTTGTCGCCCGGGCGTACTTTCTGGGCGCCGAGCGACACGCGCTCATCGACCAGTCCGATCGCCGCGGTTGTCACGGTCAGCCCGTCGCCGCGGCCGCGCTCGACCACCTTGGTATCCCCCGCCGCCACCACGACTCCCGCCGCGCGTGCGGCCTCGGCCATCGAAGCGACGATTCGGCGCAGATCCGTCACGGGCAGTCCCTCCTCGAGCACGAAAGCGGCGGAGAGCACCAGCGGCCGCGCGCCCGAGACGGCAATGTCGTTGACGGTGCCGTTCACCGCCAGCGAGCCGATATCGCCACCGGGGAAGAAGAGCGGCTGCACCACGTGCGCGTCGGTGGTGAAAGCGAGCCTGGCTCCGCCCGCTTCGATCAGCGCGGAGTCGCCGAGCGGATCGAGCAACGGGTTCCCCAACTCTTCGAGAAAGAGAGCTTCGACGAGGTTTCGCGTGGCCTTGCCGCCGGCGCCGTGCACTAGCGTGATCCGCTCGTCGCGCAGACGAGCCTTACGCTTCCGAGGTTCCGATCTCTTCTCGCTCACGCGGTCACGCTTTGGCTCACACAGGCACGCTAGCGCGCTTCGGCCGATTCCGCCCGTAGTGGTAATACGCGGCGCAGGCGCCCTCGGAGGAGACCATGCAGGTGCCGATCGGGCTCTCGGGCGTGCAGGCGGTGCCGAAGACCTTGCACTCCCAGGGCTTGACCAGGCCGCGCAGCACCTGGCCGCACTGGCAGGCCTTGTGATCGGGGACGCTGATGCCCGGCACGCTGTGGCGGCGCTCGGCGTCCCAGTCCGAGAATTCCTCGCGCAGGCGCAGTCCGCTCTTTGGAATCGAGCCCAGGCCGCGCCACTCGAAGCTGTCGCGCAGCTCCATCGTCTGCTCGATCGCCTCGACCGCGCGGGGATTTCCGTCCGTGCGGACGACGCGTGTGTACTGATTCTCGACCTCGGCGCGGCCTTGGGCAAGCTGGCGCACCAGCATCAACACCGACTGCAGGATGTCGAGCGGCTCGAAGCCGGCGACGACGACCGGGCGCCCGTACTCCGAGGCGATGAAGTCGTAGGGGTGCGAGCCGATCACGGCCGAGACGTGACCGGGCGCGATCAGCCCGTCAAGCCGCAGCTCGGGTGCGTCGAGGATCGCCTTCAGCGGCGGCCCGATCGTGACGTGGTTGCAGAAGACGGAGAAGTTCTCGATCCCGAGCGCCTGGGCCTGAAGGAGCGTGACGGCGGTGGAGGGCGCCGTCGTCTCGAAGCCGATGGCGAAGAAGATCACTTCCCGCTCGGGGTTCGCGCGCGCCAGCGCGAGCGCATCGAGCGGCGAGTAGACCATGCGCACGTCGGCGCCGCGCGAGCGGGCATCCAGCAGCGAGCCCTTGCTCCCAGGCACGCGCATCATGTCGCCGAAGGTGGTGAAGATGACGTCCGGCTCCAGCGCCAGCGATATAGCGTCGTCCACGCGCCCGACCGGGATCACGCAGACGGGACAGCCCGGCCCGTGCACCAGCTCCAGCCCCTGCGGCAGCAGCTCGTCGATGCCGTGCTTGTAGATGGCGTGGGTGTGGCCGCCGCAGACCTCCATGATCGCCAGCTCTCGGCCGGACGGCATCGTCTCGGCCAACTCCCGCGCCAGCGCCTTCGCCAGCTCGCCCGAGCGGAACTCGTCGACGTACTTCACGCAGCGCCTCCGGCCGAATCACGGATCTGAGCCAGCTCGCGCTCGTAGGCCTCGCCCATGTCGGAGAGCAGCTGCAGCGTCTCGCGCGCCTGCTCCTCGTCGATCCGGTCGAGCGCGAAGCCGACGTGCACTAGCACCCACTCGCCCACCTGCGCCTCGCCTTCGAGCAGCGCGCAGGAGACGACGCGCCGCACGCCGCCGATCTCGGCTTTGGCCGTCTTGGCTTTAGGGTCGACGATCTCGACTAGCTGGGCTGGGATTCCGAGGCACATCAGCGCACAGAGTACGTAGCCACCGCCGCCTGACCGAAGGAGATACAGGCGTCGTTGGGTGGAAGTAGGGAATGAACGAGGACGTGGAAGCCGAGTTCTTCCAAGCGCCGGCGCAGGCTCGCAAGCAGACGAAGGTTCTGGAAGCAGCCGCCCGAGAGGACGACTGTCTTCGGCTCGGCGGCGCAAACGCAGGCCTCGGCGAAGGCGAGCGCCACTCCCTCGTGGAAGGCGGCGGCGATCTCGGCCCGGTCGCGCCCGGCGGCGAGGTCGTCATGTGCCTGCGCGATCAGATCGGCGCCGAGAATGCGCCCGTCCTCTTCGCGGCACGAGTACGGCTCGGCCTCGACGTGCCCGGCCAGCTGCTCCAGCTCGATCGCGGCCTGGCCTTCGTAACTGACCCGCTCGCGCACGCCGAGCAGGGCCGCGGCGGCGTCGAACAACCTGCCGGCGCCGGCCGAAAGCGGCGCGTTCACCTTCAGGCTTTCGCGCACGCGCGACCAGTCGGCGAAGGGCACCGGCCTCTCGGCTCGTTCGAGGTAGGCCGCCGCGATCCGCCACGGCTCGCGCACGGCAGCCTCGCCGCCGGGCAGCGGCACCGGATCGAGATGGCTCACACGCTCGAAGCTCGCGAGGTCGCAGCGCAGCAGCTCGCCGCCCCAGATCGTTCCGTCCGTGCCGTAACCGGTGCCGTCGAGCACGAGCGCCAGCGCGGAGCCGCTCTCGCCGTTCTCGGCCAGACAGGCAGCGGCGTGGGCATGGTGGTGCTGAACTTCGACCAGTTCGAGGTCCTGAGCACGCGCCCATTTACTGCTCAGGTAGTCGGGGTGAAGATCGCAGGCCAGAAGCTCCGGCTCGACTGCGAGCATCGCCAGGTACAGCTCCAGATCGGTCTTGAAGGCGCTGTAAGCCAACTCCGTGTCGAGATCGCCGAGGTGCGGCGAGAGGAAAGCCTGGTCGCCGCGCACGACGCAGAATGTGCTCTTCAGCTCGGCGCCCGTCGCCAGTAGCGGCGCTCGGGCCGAGACCGGGAGCGGGAGCGCCATCGGCGCGTAGCCGCGCGAGCGGCGGATGGGGAACGACGCCCGCACGACCGAGTCTTCGCAGCGGCGCTCGATCGGGCGATCGTGCGAGAGAAAGGCATCGGCGACCTCGCCGAGTCGCCGCTCGGCCTCCTCGTTCTCGAAGGAGATCGGCTCGTCGGCAAGGTTCCCGCTGGTCATCACCAGCGCTCCAGCGAAGTCGGCGCAGATCAGGTGGTGTAGCGGCGTGTAGGGAAGCATCACGCCGAGCCACTCGTTGCCCGGCGCGACCGAGGCGGCGACCGGAGCGCCGGAGCGCCGCCGCGCCAGCACGATCGGGCGCTCGGCCGAATGCAGGAGCGCTTCTTCCTCCGGCTCCAACTCGACGAGTCTGTCGGGCTGGAGCGTCATCACCGCGAGCGGCTTCTGGTCGCGCTGCTTCCTCTCGCGTAGGCGCGCGACCGCCTGCTCGTTGGCCGCGTCACAGGCCAGGTGGTAACCGCCCAGTCCCTTTATCGCGACGATCTTGCCGTCGCGCAGCAGCGATACGGCCTGCTCGATCTCGAGCGAAAGCCGGGGACCGCAGTCCGGACAGCAGGTCGGCTCGGCGTGGAAGCGGCGGTTGGCCGGATCCTCGTACTCGCGCCGGCACGTCTCGCACATCTCGAACGAGGCCATGCTCGTGTTGGCACGGTCGTAGGGAACCGAGCGGATGATCGTGAAGCGCGGCCCGCAGTTGGTGCAGTTGATGAACGGGTAGAGGTAGCGGCGATCGGAGGGATCGAACAGCTCGCGCAGGCAGTCGCCGCAGGTAGCGATGTCGGCCGGGATCAGCGCCGTTCGCGTGCCCTCGCCGGCGCTCTGCGCGATCGTGAACTCCGGCTCGCCGCGGGGTTCGATCTCGTTCGTTTCGAGCGCGCCCACGCGAGCCAACGGAGGCGCCTGCTCGACCAGGGCGGCGGCGAAGAGGTCGAGCTCGTTCTTCGCGCCCTCTGCCTCGATCACGACGCCGCGGGCGTCGTTACGCACGAAGCCGACGAGTTTCTGCGAACGCGCCAGACCGTAGACGAAGGGTCGAAAACCCACTCCCTGAACGATTCCGCTCACGCGTATGCGCCTTCGCTGCGCCACGCTTCGACCACTCTCAGATAAAGTCGTCACCGCTTCAGCGTAGATGTACGCTGCAGGCGTGGGCATCGGTGCCTAGGACCGAGGCCTGCGGGCTTTCCGCAGGCGTCTCGGGCAGGGCTACCGATGCGAGAGCTGAAGCGGCTCGAGAAAGTTCGCGTGCCGCTCTAGAGAAAGGGATTCACGCTGACGAGCGAACGAAAGGAGCAAGCCATGCGGGCCGTCCTCGCGCCCGAGGCTCTCGAAGCGATCGTCGACGCACTTCGCCGTCGTGACTGGCGCGTGGTCGCGCCGACCGTCCGCGACGAGGCGATCGTCTATGACGAGATCGCTTCCGCCGCCGAGCTTCCAGTTGGATGGAAAGACGTCCAGGGCCCGGGCTCGTACCGGCTCGAGCGCCGGGACGACGAGGCCCGCTTCGGCTATGCGGTCGGACCGCAATCTTGGAAAAGCGAGTTGCTCGCTCCGAGCGTGCGCCTGCTTCAGATCAAGCGCACGAATGGGAGTCTCGAGCCGGCCAAGGTGGACAAGGAGACGAAGCGAACCGCCTTCTTCGGCGTCCGACCGTGCGAGGTCGCCGCGATCAAGATTCAGGATCGCGTTCTCGTCGGTGGACCCTATGCCGACGAGGACTACCTGGCCCGCCGCAAGAACTCGTTCATCATCGCCGTGAACTGTGGCGAGCCGGCGGCGAACTGCTTCTGCGCCTCGATGGGAACCGGCCCCAAGGCCGAGGACGGCTACGACCTCGGTCTGACCGAGATCCTCGACGGCACGCACCGCTTCCTGGCCGAGGCGGGCACCGATGAAGGTGCCGAGCTACTGACCGAACTACCGAAGAAGGACGCTGCGACCGCTGACGGGGTTGCCGCGCAGGCGGTGACCGACGCGGCCCGCGAGAAGATGGGGATCACGCTCGACCGCTCCGACGTGCGCGAGCTGCTGCAGGCGAACTACGATCACCCGCGCTACGAAGACGTCGCCAAGCGCTGTCTGGCCTGTACCAACTGCACGCTGGCCTGCCCGACCTGTTTCTGCACCACCGTCGACGACGTCAACGATCTCTCCGGAGAGGTCAACGACCGCGTGCGCAAGTGGGACTCCTGCTTCACGCTCCAGTACTCGGAGATGCACGGCGGCGGCACGCGACGCTCGGGTGAGTCTCGCTACCGCCAGTGGCTGATTCACAAGCTCTCGACCTGGCACGACCAGTTCGACACCCAGGGCTGCGTCGGCTGTGGTCGTTGCATCACTTGGTGCCCGGTCGGGATCGATATCCGAGAAGAAGTTGCCGCTATCCGCGCGACCCAGGAGGCCAAATCGTGAAGACGCTGGATGCTGTCATCGCCGAGAGCCCGGTCTTCGCCGGACTCACCCAGGCGCAGCTCGAGTTCATCGTCGGCTGCGCTCAGAACGTCCACTTCGACGCAGGTCAGAAAATCGCCGAGGCCGGCGACCAAGCCGATGTCTTCTATCTCATTCGCATGGGCGAGGTCGCGCTCGACGTCGATGTCCCGAACAAGAAGCCGGTGCGGATCGACACGGTCGAGGCCGGACAGGCGCTCGGCTGGTCGTGGCTGATTCCGCCCTATGAGTGGAAGTACGACGTCACCGCGATCGAGCTCGTACGAGCGGTCGCCTTCGACGGCGCCTGCCTTCGCGGCAAGTGCGACGCGGAGCCTGCGCTCGGCTACGAGCTGCTTCGCCGTTTCTCCCAGATAATCGTCGGGCGCCTGCAGGCGACCCGCCTACGACTCCTCGATATCTATGGCACAGACGCTAACTGAGACCGCCGGCTCGCTCGAGGCCATGACGCCCGTCCCGTACGCGGTGACGGCAAAGCGGCAAGACACGTACGACACCTGGACGCTCGAGCTGGAGTGCCTCGACGGTGCCCCAATCGTTCCGGGTCCCGGTCAGTTCAACATGCTCTACGCCTTCGGAGTCGGCGAGGTGCCGATTTCGAATGCCGGCAACTTCGAGACCGACGAGCGCCTCGTGCACACGATCCGCGCGGTCGGCGCCGTCACCAAGGCGCTCTGCGCCGCGGAGGTCGGCACCGTCGTCGGCGTTCGTGGACCGTTCGGCAACACCTGGCCGATCGAGGAGGCAAAGGGCAAGGACGTAGTCATCGTCGCCGGCGGCATCGGCCTCCCGCCACTGCGTCCGGTCATCTACCACGTGCTCAAAAACCGTGACGACTACGGCCGTTTCGTCCTTCTCTACGGGGCGCGTACGCCGTCGGACATGCTCTTCCTCGACGAGGTCAAGAGCTGGCAGTGCGAGTACGACGTCGATCTCGATCTGACCGTCGACGCCGGCGACACCGACTGGAAGGGCAAGGTCGGCCTGGTCACCAAGCTCATCCCGCCCGCCGAATTCGATGCCGACGACGCCAAGGGCTTCATTGTCGGGCCCGAGATCATGATGAAGTTCGTCGCGCAGGAGCTGATCAAGCGCGATCTCGACGCCGAATCGATCTACGTCTCGATGGAGCGAACGATGCGCTGTGGCGTCGGGCTATGCGGCCACTGTCAGATCGGCCCCACCCTCGTCTGCCGCGACGGTGCCGTCTACACCTGGGACGAGGTCGCACACCTTATCGCCGTGAAGGAGCTGTGATGGCTGATCTACCGAAGATCTCAGTCTGGAAGTTCTCTTCCTGCGACGGCTGTCAGCTCTCGCTTTTGCACTGCGAGGACGAGCTGCTGGCTCTGCTCGGGCGCGTCGAGATCGCTTACTTTCTCGAGGCCACGCGCAAGGAAGTCCCCGGCCCCTACGACGTGACCTTGGTCGAGGGCTCGGTAACGACCCCGGAAGAGGCCGAGCGGATCAAGGAGGTGCGCGAGCAGTCGAAGCTTCTGGTGACGATCGGCGCCTGCGCTACTGCCGGCGGTATCCAGTCGCTCAAGAACTTCGCCAACGTGAAGGAGTACACGAACATCGTCTACGCGCATCCCGAGTACATCGAGACGCTCGAGACCTCGACGCCGATCTCCGATCACGTCAAGGTCGATCTCGAGCTTCAGGGCTGCCCGATCAACAAGAAGCAGCTGGTCGACACGCTGCTGGCCGTTCTCGCGGGACGGCGCCCGAATGTTCCTTCGGGCAGTGTCTGCCGCGAGTGCAAGATGGCCGGTGTCTCCTGCCTGCTGGTCGGAAAGGGCGATGCCTGCATGGGCCCGGTGACACACTCGGGCTGCGGCGCTCTCTGCCCTTCCTACAACCGTGCCTGCTTCGGTTGCTACGGGCCGATGGACTCGCCCAACACGGCGTCGCTGGCCGCACGCTGGAGCGAGCTCGGGCTCAGCGAGGACGCCATCATGCGCGCCTTCCGTACCTACAACGGCTACCAGCCGGCCTTCCGCGAGGAGAGTGTTCGCCATGCCTGACGAGACCCGTACGATCAAGACCGCTTACCTGGCCAGGGTCGAGGGCGAGGGCGGCATGCTCGTCCGCGTCAAGGGAGGCGAGATCGAAGAGGTGAAGCTCAACATCTTCGAGCCCCCGCGCTTCTTCGAGGCCTTTTTGCGCGGCCGCTACTTCACCGAGGCGCCCGACATCACCGCGCGTATCTGCGGGATCTGCCCGATCGCCTACCAGTCGGCGGCGACGCAGGCGATGGAAGAGATCGCCGGGATCGAGGTCGGCGGGCAGCTCCGGGCGCTGCGCCGCATGGTCTACTGCGGCGAGTGGATAGAGAGCCACTCGCTCCACGTCTACATGCTGCATGCGCCCGACTTCCTCGGCTACCCGAGCGCGATCGAGATCGCCGCGGATCACCCCGAGATCGTCGAGCAGGCGCTGAGGATGAAAAAGATCGGCAACGAGGTCATGCAGGTGATCGGAGGCCGCGAGGTACACCCGATCAACGTCAAAGTCGGCGGCTTCTACAAGACCCCCAGCAAGACCGAGCTCGAGGCCCTGGTGCCCGAGCTGGAGTGGGGCCTGCAGGCATCGCTGGAAACCGTTCGCTTCACGGCGGGGCTCGACTTCCCCGACTTCGAGCAGGACTACGAGTTCGTCTCGATCGTCGAAGAGGGTCAGTATCCGATCGACCGTGGGACGCGGATCGCCTCCAGCAAGGGCCTCGATATCCCGATCTCGGCCTTCTACGACAACATGGTCGAGGAGCACGTCGCGCACGCCAACGCGCTGCAAGGTCAGTTCAAGGACGGCCGCTCCTACCTGGTCGGCCCGCTCGCCCGCTACGCGCTCTGGCACGACCTGCTCTGTGACAAGGCCAAGGCGGTTGCCGAGGAGATCGGCCTGCCCAAGGTCGTCAACAACCCGTTCAAGAGCATCATCGTCCGCTCGATCGAGCTGGTCGAGGTGTTCAACGAGCTGCTGCGCCTGATCGCCGAGTACGAGCAGCCGGCCGAGCCCTCGCTCGAGTTCGGCCCGCGTGCGGGCACCGGCCACGGCGCCAGCGAGGCGCCGCGGGGCATGATCTACCACCGCTACATGACCGACGAGAACGGCCTCATCACCGACGCCAAGATCGTCCCACCGACGGCGCAGAACCAGCCCCAGGTCGAAGACGATCTGAAGAAGTTCGTGGCCAAGTTCATCGACCTCGATCAGGAGGAGCTAACGCTCCGCTGCGAGCAGGCGATCCGCAACTACGACCCCTGCATCTCCTGTGCCACGCACTTCCTGACGCTAGAGATCGAACGAACTTGAACGCCATCCTCGTCGTCGGCACCGGCAACAGCTGGCGCGGCGACGATGCGGTAGGACTGGAGGCCGCGACCGCCTTACGGGAGCGACTTCCGCAGTCTGTCCGCGTCCTCGCCACCGAGGCCGAGCAGTCGCGCCTGCTCGACGAGTGGGAGGGCTGCGACACGGTCTTCATCGTCGACGCGGTGCACTCCGGCGCAGGTCCCGGCACAATCTACCGCGTCGATCTCAACGCCGAGGTCGTCCCGCATGCCGTGCTGCAGGGCTCGACCCACCACTTCTCCCTCGGCGACACGATCGAGCTGGCGCGCGCGCTCAAGCGACTGCCCGCAGACGCCCGTTTCTTCGGGATCGAGGGCGCCAGCTACGCGCCCGGCGAGCCGCTCTCGCCCGAGGTTGCCGCGGCGATTCCGGCTATCGTCGAGGAGATCGCCCAGCGAGTGGAGGAGCTGCTCGATGCATGAGCAGGCGACGATCAAGGATCTCGTAGCCACCGTCCTCCGCGTCGCCGAGGAGAACGACGCCAGGCGCGTTGTCCGAATCAAGGTCACGCTCGGAGCGCTCTCCCACTTCACGCCCGAGCACTTCGCGGAGCACTGGGTCGACGCCACCGGCGGCACGATCGCCGAGGGCTGCAAGGTCGAGGCCGAGTTGTCCGAGGATCTGACCGATTCGAACGCGCACGGCGTCATCCTCGAAGACGTCGAGATCGCACTCGACTGACGCTGCCCTCCGAGTCTGATCGCCGCGGTTTCTGCCAGACGCTTGACACCGGGACATGGCCCGGTGAGCGACCGCCTCGAAAGGCTCCCGCTCGAAGGCAGACTCGCTGGACGATCAAGTTCGCTTTCTCCCGGTCGATACTCCGGTGTAGAGCTCCTCGATTGGATATTGCTCGGCTTGGGCGTATTTGAGGGAGTTCAGTCAGTCAATACGCTCGCCCTAGAGAGCTTGCTTACGGAGGTAGAAAAATGGCCCGCTTGCTGTTGTTTACGCCGATAACCCCCCTTGGTCGCCGAGCTGCGGCCCGTCTCATTGCGACCTCCGCCCTGTGCGCACTTGCGCTTGTCGCTACCTCCACGCTCGCAGGTGCCGCCTCGAGCAAAGCCCCCAGCGCGACGATCTCTGCCCACCTGACCAAGACGAGCTTCACGAGCGCTCAGGTGAAGAAGATCAAGCTCATCTACAAGTTCTCGGTTCCGAGCAAGAGTTTCTCCTGTCTGCTCACCCGCAAGAAGGGCTCGAAGTGGCAGACGATCAAGAGCGTGAATAAATCGGGAACCTTCAGGGGCACGAAGTCGATGACCGTCAAGAAGGTCTTCGCCAAGAAGCCGGTCAAGGTCGGTAGCTACCGGCTCAAGCTCTCCGCCGACGGCGGCAGCAAGCGTCTCAGCTTCAAGGTCAAGCCCACTGCTCCGATTCTGAGCAAGCCCGCAAACACCGCTCCACCCACCATTTCGGGCGCGACTACCCAGGGCCAGACGCTTACTGCCTCAAACGGTTCTTGGAGCAACTCGCCGGCCTCTTACGGCTACAAGTGGCGGCGCTGTAACGCCTCGGGTTCTGGGTGTGCGGACATCTCGGGCGCAACCGCTAGCCCGTACACGCTCGTCCTCGCAGACGTTGCCTCGACTATCCGCGTCGTGGTCACAGCGAAGAACGCCTCCGGCTCTTCGAGTGCTACCTCGAGCCAGACGGTGGTCGTCTCCGGCCTTCCGCCTGCAAACACCTCCCTGCCTACCATCTCCGGTACGCCCGGCCAGAGCCAGACGCTTTCAGCCTCAAACGGCTCCTGGACAAACTCACCGACTTCGTACGCCTATCAGTGGCGCCGTTGCGACAACTCCGGCGCGAGCTGCGCAGACATCGCCACCGCTACTACGAACACCCACCTCCTTGTTTTGGCGGACGTTGGCTCGACCATCCGTGTCGTCGTCACGGCCACCAACACCTACGGCGATTCCGGCCCGGCCACTTCGAGCCAGACCTTGGTTGTCGGCGTGGCGCCCGCGAACACCGCCCTTCCCACGATCTCGGGGACTACGACCCAGGGCCAGACTCTTACAGCCGCTAACGGCTCCTGGGACAACGTGCCAACTTCGTTTGCCTATCAGTGGCGCCGCTGTGACAGCTCTGGCGCAAACTGCACGAGCATCTCGGGTGCCAGCGCGAGCACCTATACACTCGTCCTCGCGGATGTCGGCTCGACGATCCGCGCCGTCGTCACGGCCTCCAATACGTCCGGCTCGTCCAGCCCGGCAACCTCGAGCCAGACGGCCGTTGTCGCCGGCCTCCCGCCTGCGAACACGGCTCTGCCCACGATTTCCGGGGCGACCACGGTGGGTCTGACGCTCACGGCCTCGAATGGCTCGTGGGCCAACACTCCGCCATCGTCGTATGCCTATCAATGGCGCCGCTGCGATAACTTCGGTGCGAGTTGCGTGGATATTTCGAGCGCAATCTCCAACACCTACGTCCTCGTCTCCGGTGACGGCGGCTTCACCATCCGTGTCGTCGTCATCGCTACCAACGCCTACGGGGCATCCAACCCCGCCACGTCTAGTCAGACGGCGCTCGTAGAAGACTAGATCTCGACGCCGGGGCGCCGCCTTTCGGCGGCGCCCCCGGGTACTACCTCTGTGCCCGTAAGCGCTACTCGTGCGCCATGGCCTGGGCCTCTCGGAGCGAGAGCCCTGCCGCGGTGTTCGCCGCCTCGTTCAGCGCTGCCTGCGCCGCGGCCAACCGCGCCAGCGGTACCCGGAAGGGCGAGCAGGAGACGTAGTTCAGGCCGATGTTGTGGCAGAAGGTCACGGAGACGGGATCGCCGCCGTGCTCGCCGCAGATGCCGGCCTTGAGGCTCTCCTTGACGCTGCGACCGCGCTTCAGGCCCAGCTTCATCAGCTCGCCGACGCCGGCCTGGTCGAGCGAGGCGAACGGGTTCTGCGCGATCACGCCATCCTCGATGTACTTGGTCAGGAACTTGCCCTCGGCGTCGTCGCGGGAGATACCCATCGTCGTCTGCGTCAGGTCGTTGGTGCCGAAGGAGAAGAAGTCGGCGTACTCGGCGATCTCGTCCGCGCACACACAGGCCCGCGGTAGCTCGATCATCGTGCCGATCAGGAACTCGCCGGCCTTCTCCTCGGCGATGACCTTCTCGGTCAGCTCGCGCATGCGCTTGAGCTCCTCGGCGAAGCCGATCAGCGGATGCATGATCTCGGCCTGCGGCCGCTTGCCGCTGCGCTTCTCGACGGCCTTGGAGGCCCGCACGATCGCCCGCACCTGCATCTCGTAGATCTCGGGATAGAGGATGCCGAGGCGCGAGCCGCGGGTGCCGAGCATCGGGTTGAACTCGTGCAGCGCCACGATCCGCTCGCGGACAGCCGGGTCGTCGGTCTCCTCCAGCTTGGGCAGGAACTCGTGCAGCGGCGGGTCGAGCAGCCGGATCGTGACCGGCAGGCCCTCCATCGCCTCGAAGATGCCCTCGAAGTCGGACTGCTGGAAGGGCAGGAGCTTGGCGAGCGCCTTCTTGCGATCCTCGGTCGTGGTGGCCAGGATCATCTCCTGCACGACCGGGAGCCGATCCTGCGCCATGAACATGTGCTCGGTGCGGCACAGGCCGATGCCCTCGGCGCCGAACTCGCGCGCCTTGGTGGCATCGTCGGGGGTGTCGCCGTTGGCACGCACGCCGAGCCGGCGGTAGCCGTCGGCCCACTCCAGCACGACGCGGAAGTCGTCGTTGATCGAGGGCGGAACCAGCGGCACCGAACCGATGATGACGCTGCCGTTGCCGCCGTCGATGGTGATGATGTCGCCCTCGCTGATCGCCTTGCCGTTCAGACTCGCCTTCTTGGCGTCGAGGTCGAGCACCAGCGCCTCGCAACCGGCGACGCAGGGAATGCCCAGGCCGCGGGCGACAACCGAGGCGTGCGACGTCATGCCGCCGCGCGTCGTCAGAACACCCTTCGATACGAGCATGCCGTGGATGTCGTCCGGCGTCGTCTCGGGACGGATCAGGATGACGTCCTCCGTCTTGCCGAGCTCGGCGGCTGTGTCGGCGTCGAAGATGGCCTTACCACTGGCGGCGCCCGGAGAGGCGTTCAGGCCCTTGGCAGCGACCTCGATCTTGGCCTTGGGATCGATCATCGGGTGCAGAAGCTGATCGAGCTGATCGGGATTGATCCGCTTGACGGCTTCTTCCTTGTCGATCAGGCCCTCCTCGACCATCGAGACGGCGGCCCTGAGCGCGGCCTTGGCCGTGCGCTTGGCGGCACGGGTCTGGAGCAAGTAGAGCTTGCCCTCCTCGACCGTGAACTCCATGTCCTGCATGTCCTTGTAGTGCTGCTCGAGCGTCTTCATCGACTCGACCAGCTCCTTGAAGGCCTGCGGGAAGGGCTTCTCCATCTCCCCGAGCGGCTGCGGCGTGCGGATACCCGCGACGACGTCCTCACCCTGGGCGTTGAGCAGAAACTCGCCGTACAGGCCCTGCTCGCCGGTGGAGGGGTTACGCGTGAAGCAGACGCCGGTGCCGCAGTTCTCGCCGCGGTTGCCGAACACCATCTGGCAGATGTTGACCGCCGTGCCGAGGTCGTGCGGGATACCGGCGTGATCGCGATAGACGCGGGCGCGCGGAGTCTCCCAGGAGTCGAAGACGGCCTCGATCGAGTGCATCAGCTGCTCGCGCGGATCCTGCGGGAACTTGTGGCCCTTCTCCTTCTCGTAGATCGAGATGAAGGTGTCGGCCAGCTCCTTGAGATCGTCGGCGTTGAGCTCGGCGTCGTTCTTGACGCCGCGCTTGGCCTTCAGCTCGGTCAGCGCGTCCTCGAACGCGTTCGGCTCGATGCCGTCGACGACCTCGCCGTACATCTGAACCAGGCGGCGGTAGCAGTCGTAGGCGAAGCGGGGATTGCCCGTCGCCTCGGCCAGCCCGGCCGCCGCGGCGTCGTTGAGACCGAGGTTGAGGACGGTGTCCATCATTCCCGGCATCGAGACGGCAGCGCCGGAGCGCACCGAGACCAGCAACGGGTCTTTCAGATCGCCGAACTTCTTGCCCGACTGCTGCTCGAGCTTGGCGATATGCTCGGCGACTTCCTTGTCCAGTCCCGCCGGAACCTTGCTCTCCTGCATGTACGCGCGGCAGGCATCGGTCGAGACGGTGAAACCGCCGCATACCGGCATCCCGATCTGCGTCATTTCCGCAAGACCGGCGCCCTTGCCGCCGAGTAGTGCCTTACCGCCGTCGGACGGCTCGTCAAAATCCCAGACGTAGCGCATCTGTCTGTCCCTTTCTCTCGTGTTTAAGCGCCGACGTCGAGTCTGTGGCTGTGGCTCTGTGGGAGAAGCCCGTCCACCCGATCGGTGGCATGGCAGCGCGGGCGCTCGGCCCGAAAGGCTCCCGATAAGAATGCGCACGCCAACCACACTTCGGCGGCGCGCGAGCGAAGCGCCTCTGCGCTCATTTCTCCTGCCTTAGTCACTACTCGACGATTGTTCGAACAACGCCGCCCAGTCAAGGGAGGCGCCCTCATGGCAAAGAAGTATCAAAGACGGCCCTGCGGCGGGTGGGAGAACCGTTACTCGAGGCGGCTTCTCGAGGTCGGATTCTTGCGCAGGCGCCGGGCCGTAGCTACGCTTCGAACGCAGTGTTGAAGCGAACGAAGAGCCAGACCCTCCTGCTTAGCTTGGCGGCCGCCGGGTAAATAAACCCCGGTCCGGTCGCCTTCCGCCTCCACCGCCTTAGGGCTTGGGGGCTTTTTTATGGCCGAAAACGGAACGAATCAGGAAATGAGATGAGTCGAATGCCAATCACCAAGTACCGGCCCTATCCGCCGGTCGAGCTGCCGAATAGAACCTGGCCCTCGAAGGCCATCACCGAGGCTCCGATCTGGTGCTCGGTCGACCTGCGCGACGGCAACCAGGCGCTGATCGATCCGATGAACAGCTTCCGCAAGCAGCGGCTCTTCGACCTACTGCTCGCCATCGGCTTCAAGGAGATCGAGATCGGCTTTCCGGCCGCCTCGCAAACCGACTTCGACTTCGTTCGCCAGCTGATCGAGCAGGACATGATTCCCGACGACGTCACGATCGTGGTGCTGACGCAGGCCCGCAAGGAGCTGATCGAGCGCACCTATGAGAGCCTGCGCGGAGCGCGGGCGGCGATCGTCCACCTCTACAACTCCACCTCGGAGCTTCAGCGCCGCGTTGTCTTCCGCAGCGACAAGGAGGGCGTGAAGAAGATCGCGCGTCGACGGCGCCAAGTGGTGCCTGAGCGGCGCGGAGTCCCTTTCCGACACCGACGTTCGCTTCGAGTACTCACCCGAAAGCTTCACCGGTACCGAGCTGGAGTACTCGCTGGAGGTGTGCGAGGCGGTGCTCGACGTCTGGCAGGCGACGCCCGAGCGCCGGGCGATTCTCAACCTCCCGGCAACGGTCGAGATGTCCACGCCCAACATCTATGCCGACCAGATCGAGTTGTTCTGCTCCAGTCTCGACGGGCGTGAGCGGGCGATCATCTCGATCCATCCCCACAACGACCGCGGTACGGCCGTCGCCGCCGGCGAGATGGCGCTGATGGCCGGCGCCGAGCGGGTCGAAGGGACGCTCTTCGGTAATGGCGAGCGAACCGGCAACATCGACCTGATCACGCTGGCGCTGAACATGTTCAGCCAGGGAGTCGATCCGAAGCTCGATCTCTCGGACATCGACGAGCTGCGCCGCGTCGTCGAGTACTGCAACCAGCTGCCCGTCCATCCGCGTCATCCCTACTCGGGCGATCTCGTCTACACGTCGTTTTCGGGCTCCCATCAGGACGCGATCAACAAGGGCATGGAGGCCTGGGCCAAGAAACCCGAAGGTGAGACCTGGGAAGTTCCCTATCTGCCGATCGATCCCAAGGACGTGGGTCGCTCGTATGAGGCGATCATCCGCGTCAACAGCCAGTCGGGCAAGGGCGGCATCGCCTACGTGCTCAAGACCGAGCACCATCTGGAGCTGCCACGGCGCTTGCAGATCGAGTTCTCCAAGTCGATTCAGAAGATCGCCGAGAGCGAAGGCGGCGAAGTTACGCCGGAGGAGATCTGGAAAACCTTCGAAGGCGAGTATCTGAAGCAGGTGCGCCCGTTTGAGCTGATCTCGCTCAGACACCTGGAAGGCGAGCCCGGGCACGATCGTATCGAGGCGACGCTTCGAGTGGACGGAGTCGAGCGGGCCGTTGTGGGTGCGGGAAAGGGTCCCGTCGACGCCCTCGTCACGGCTCTCAGCGAGGAGCTCGGCATCGGCGTTCGCATCCTCGACTACGCAGAGCACGCGATGCGCTCGGGCGCCGACGCGACGGCGGCCGCCTACATCGAAGCGGCAGTAGACGAGAAAGTGCTTTGGGGCGTCGGCATCGACGAGAGCATCGTCGTGGCCTCGATGCGGGCGCTGTTCAGCGCGATCAATCGCGCCGCATCGGCCTCAGCCCATAGTTCTTGATCTTCGGATCAAGAGCCGCACTCAGCGCTTGACCGCAAAATCGGCGGTCACGATCTTCACCGTCTGACCCGCGAAGACACCGGCGCCGTGGGTCGAGCTGACAACGCCGAGGCCGAAGACTCGCCATTTCGGCGAGAGTAAGACGGCTCGGTGCGGCGGACTGGCAAGCCAGCGCGCGACAACCTCCTGCGACGTCGCTTCCGGCTCCGCCCAGAAAAGGTTCTCGCCGGCCGAGAAGTAGCGCGAGTTGGCGCCGTAATAACTCATCACCCGCGTCATGAAGCTAGCTCCGTTCGGTGACGAATGCGCGAAGTAGCCGTAATAGACCATCTGGAGGGAGTGCTTGTCTGCGGAGAGCATCAATCCCGGTACGAGGCGAAGCGCACGAAGCCCGTAGCTGCCTGCGCGTGACGTTGATGACCGACGCCAGCTCCCGCTCGAACGGGGATACGTTCGCAGACGGTCTCTTCGCGGATCTGCTCTGCGAGTTCGCGGCGCCGCCAATTGCGAGCGAGATGATGGCGAAGATCAGCATCAGCGCAAGCGCAAGCGACCCGCGTAATCGCCACGAGGCCCCTTCGTTCCGCGCCGCTGCGATGAGACCGGTAGACACCGTACTCCCCCTCGAAGTGCCGTTTGTCGAGACGCCCACTTTCTTAGCGCGTGATCCTAGAAGATCGAAGCGTTCCGTGCGCCGCCCGCCGGCAACGAAGTCTGAAGCATCGTTCGGTTGCAGCCGACGACAACTGGGCACAAGTACGATCTGAAATCGTGAGAATCCGCGGCGATAAACCTCGAAGCGAAGCAGGCGAGCAGGCCGAAGCCGGAGTGTCGAAGGACGCACCCGGGAGCTTTCGCGGAGATCGACCACGCCGTTTCTTCCGGCGTCTAGGGTTGGTAGTCGCGGCAGTCGGAGTGCTCGTGCTCGCATGGGCGATTTTCATATTCTTCTTCGGCGACCCGATTACTGCTCTCTACCAGGACTGGCGCCAGCATCAGATGGTCGGCCAGCTGAACGGCGAGTTCAAGCAGTTCAGAGGTGCTACCCCCTTCTCGAAGCACAACGACGGAAAGCCGTCCCAGGCCGCGATCCAAGCCGCCGCCCGGCGCTTTGCAAGACAGGCTCGAGCAGGAGAGCCGATCGGTCGAATCGAGATCCCCCGCATCGGCGTCAGCAAGATCATCGTCAACGGCACCGACTGGGCCGCCGACCTCAGCCGCGGGCCCGGACGTTATCCGCAGAGCTCATGGCCGGGTATGAGAAAGGTCACGGCGATTGCCGGGCACCGCACGACGTTCGGTGCTCCCTTTCGCCATATCGACGAGCTCAGGCGCGGCAACATCATCAGGCTGAAGATGCCTTACGGAACCTTCACCTATCGCGTCTTCGCGAACCGAGTGGTTCGTTCGAATGACTGGAGCATCTTGCGCGAGCGGCGCTTCGAGACGCTTGTTCTTTCGGCTTGTCACCCGCTCTACAGCGCTTCGCATCGCTGGATCGTGTTTGCGCGCCTTGCTTCGTCGCCGGCGCCTGGCCGATTGCCCTAGCGACCGGAGGATCTTCCATGGTAAAGAAGGGCGCTGCATGTCTCGGCGAGGCCTCTGCTCGATCCCGGACGCCGAGGTCTACGCACGAAGAGCGCTGGACAAGCCTGCATTAACCGGTGCGAGGCCGTCACGAGCCCTACATCGGAGCAGTCGTCCATCGCACGGGCTTTCGACCCTGCGGCCGAGCTCGGTCTTGATTGAGCGATCAGAGTTTCAGGCCAGCCTGGAGAGGAGCGTCGTGACTACTCCGCCGGCCATCAGGTAGAGACCCAACTCGGCGCTGAGATGCCCGTAGGAAGAGGCCGAGCCGAGCGCAAGGTTGTGATCGGCCATGAAGAGTCCGATGCGAGCCAGGGCCGTGGCGACCGCGGCCAACGCCGCCAGCGAAGCGATTCTGTGTATCGACGCGTCTTTTGCAAAGCCGCGAGAGACGCGAACGAATCCGAGCACGACGATCAGCCCGGCGAAAACCAAGATCAACACGCTGAAGCGGGAGCTCATGACATTGAGCGTCGCGCTCTCGCCTCCCGGGAGATGGGCGGTTAGCCAATCGCGTTGAGAGCCGAGCGCGATGAGACCGCCGCCGAGAACGAGTAAGAACCCTGCCAGCACTCACGAGAGTATGCCGGAATACCGACGGAGCGCTGCGAGGAGAAGCGCGGGGTCGCTACGGGCTAGCTGGCCGCCCGACCGGCCAGGTGGAGGGAGAACCAGTCGCGTGCCAGTACGGCGACCTCCTCCAGCGCCCCCGGCTCCTCGAACAAGTGCGTCGCTCCCGAAACGATCTCGAGCTTGCGCTCGGTTGCAAGTTCAGCGGCTGCGCGCTCGTTGAGATCGAGCACGACGGCATCCCGCTCGCCGACGATCAGCAGAGTGGGAGCGCTCACGTGCCGAAGCGCCTTGCCCGCGAGATCCGGTCGGCCGCCGCGCGAGACGACGGCCTTGATCAGCTCCGGTCGCTCTGCGGCAGCGAGAAGTGCCGCGCCGGCTCCGGTGCTGGCTCCAAACAGGCCGATCGGGAGTGAGGTCGTACCTTCGTTCGCATGTAGCCACACCGTTGCGGCAAGGAGCCGGTCGGCCAGCATGGGAACGTCGAAGCGGAGAGCCCCGGTGCGGGAGTCCTCGCTCTCCTCGCGCGCGCTCAGCAGGTCGATCAGCAAGGTCGCCAAACCGGCATCCTCCAGGACGGCGGCCACCTGCCGGTTGCGCGGGCTGAAGCGGCTGGAGCCCGAGCCGTGAGCAAAGAGGACGATGCCGTCGGCATGCTCCGGAATACGCAGCGTTCCGGCGAGCTGCACTTCGCCGACCGGAATCGTCGCCTCTGTCTCGCGCGCGGTCACGTCTCATCCACCTGCATCGCCTTCTCCAGCAGTCTACGGACCTCGTTGTCGGAGACCTGCTCGAAGCGGTCGTACCAGAGGCTGACGGCATGGAAGCTCTCGGGCTTGAGCGGACTCACCAGCTCGTCCACCTCGGCGCCCAAAGAGACGCAGGTCTCGCGCGCGGCGGTCGGGACGGCGACCACGATCCGCGCCGGATTCTGCGCTCGAACCGCCGCGACGGCTGCGCGCATGCTGGCACCGGTGGCGAGGCCGTCATCGACAAGAATCACCGTCTTCCGCGCCAGTTCGCCGGCGGGCCGATCGCCGCGATAGAGGCGCTCTCGCCGTATCAACTCGGCGAGCTCGCGCTCGCTGATCGAGTCGATCACGCCGCTCGTCAGGCCGGCGTGGCGAATCACGTCGGAGTTCAATACTCGTGCGCCTCCCGAAGCGATCGCGCCGAAGGCGAGCTCTTCGTGGCCCGGGACTCCGAGCTTGCGAACTACGAACACGTCGAGCGGCGCGCCGAGCGCGCGCGCCACCTCGAAGCCAACCGGAACACCGCCGCGCGGCAGCGCGAGCACGACTACGTCGTTTCCCCCGGCGAAATCCGAGAGCAACCGGCCGAGAAGCCGTCCGGCATCCGCGCGATCGCGGAAGCGGCTCGGTATCGAATTCTGTCCCGCGTCCACGGCTGTTTGTCCCCTTGCTCGAGACCTCTCGCCGCAAAGAATGCAACACAGAAGCTACGTGCGGAGGGAGGGGTTCGAATTCAGGACGCCGCGCTCTATAAATTGCAGGCGAGCGCCTACAGCCAGCGGCCTACCTAAACTCCGACGGGAGTGAGCGAGCTGCGCGCGCCTGTGGGTATCGACGAAGAGGCCGGGGAGTTGGAAAGGACCTCCCTGTCTCAGGTCGTCGTTCGTCCACGAGGACCCTTTTCGCTCGCGCTTTCGGCGCGGGGTTTGAGCGACTCCACCAGACGCGTTCGAGCGGGCGTCTTCACGACTCTCGTCGAGGGCGAGCGCGGCGCCGAATTGGCTCGGGCTCGGCAAAGGCCCGACGGCGCCGTCACCCTTGGCGCGAGCACTGAAGGCGGTCTGGAGCGAATTCGCTTCGAGCTGGCACTTGACGACGATCACTCCCCCTTTCTCCACCGCTTTGGCGACGATCCTCTACTCGGCGCATCGGTGCGCGCCCTTCGGGGACTGCGGCCGATCAGGCTCGCCACGGTCGCACACGCGCTTCTACGCGCGCTCTGCGGGCAGCTGATCACCGCTCGGGAGGCGCGGAGCATCGAGGCTCGAGTCATCCGTAGGTGCTCGCCGCGCGATCCCACGAGCGGTCTCTACCTTCCGCCTACGCAGGAGCGGCTGGCAGCGCTTTCACCGGCCGAGATCTGCCGGCTCGGCCTGGCGCCGAAGCGAGCCGCAGCTCTTGTTCGGCTCTGCCGCACGATCGATCTGGAGCGCTTGCGCGAGTTGCCGTCGAGCTCGGTCTACGCCCGCCTCGCGCGCGAGCGAACGATCGGGCCCTGGTCGATCGGCGTGTTCTTCATCGAGGGCCTCGGCCGCTACGACCACGGTCTCGTCGCCGATCTCGGGCTGGTGAAGCTTTGCTCGGTGCTCGCCGGTCGCTGGGTCGGCGAGGAGGAAACCGGCGAGCTTCTCGGCCGCTACGGAGAGTGGCAGGGTCTCGCCTCCATCTACCTGTTGCGCGGATCGCGACGGGGTCTGGTTCCGCTGGGTCGTGGTGCGCTCGACATCGGGACGAGCGCTCGAGCTGTTCGCGGGCGGCAACGGTGGACACCCGACGGCGGGCGCCGTATAGACTCCTCGCGATGAGCGTGGACAAGCGGCGTATCGTCGTCATCGGCACGGGCAAGATCGGAGAGGCTCTGATCACGGGCCTGTGCGCGTCCGGCTGGCGCAAGCCGAGCGAGATCGTCGCCACCGATCTCCACAGCGAGCGTCTGCAAGCGATCAAAGAGCGCTGCGGTGTGGAGACCAGCGACTCGAATCGCGAGGCCGTCAAGGGCGCCGCCGTAGTCGTCGTCGCCGTCAAGCCTCAGGATCTGGCCGCGCTCCTGGAAGAGATCGGCGACGAGCTGACGAGCGAGCAGACCCTGCTTTCGGTCGCCGCGGCCGTGAGGACGACGACTATCGAGAAGCATTTTTCCGCGAACGTTCCGGTAGTGCGCGCGATGCCCAACACCCCGGCGACCGTGCAAGAAGGCATGGCGGGAATCTGTGCCGGAACCCACGCGGGCGAGGCGCATCTGGCCCTGGCCGAGGAAGTGCTCGCCCACCTGGGTGCGGTGGTGCGAGTACACGAGGAAGACATGGACGCCGTCACGGCCGTCTCGGGCTCGGGGCCTGCCTACTTCGCGCTGCTCGCAGAGGCGATGATCGAGGCCGGCATCCTGCTCGGTCTCTCGCGCGAGATCTCCACCCAGCTTGTCGTCCAGACAATGTTCGGGACGGCGAAGTTGCTGAGAGACGAGCATATTCATCCGGTCGAGCTGCGCGAGAATGTGACATCGCCCGGCGGCACTACGATCAGGGCCATCCGCGAGCTGGAGCGCGCCGGTATCAGAGCCGCGTTCCTCAATGCGATACAGGCGGCGATGGAGCGCTCGCGCGAGCTCAGCGGTGACGACGAAGACTGAAACGCTCGAACAAAACGAAGCACTCCACCGCCCGGCCGCGCTCTTTCACTGATCGCACCCAGTCGGCAGGTCGCCATTCTGTTAGAGCTTCTAGGGCCGTACCGGCATGCCGGTTGGGTCAGCGCCGATATAGATCACGTCATATAGTGAGTCCGTATGTCAGCCACCGATGAACACGGCACGCTCGAAGTCCTGACGATAACAAGGCCCGATCAACTCAAAGCGCTTGGGCACCCTCTACGCCTGCGTGTGATCGAGATGCTCGGCGAGGAAGCTGACAAGGCTTTCACGAACCGCGAGCTGGCGAGCCGGATCGGCATCGACCCCGGCCACCTGCATTTTCACGTGCGTATGCTGCTGAAGGCCGGGTTGATCCGCCTGGCGAAGGACAACGGCGGCCGGCGTGAGAAGCCCTACCGAGCAGTCGCGAGGCACATCACCGTCGCGCCCGAGATGCTTTCTGCGAACACCGCCATTAGCGATGTGCACTCGGCAATGCTCGAAGAGGTACAGCGCGGTTTGGCCAAGTACTCGCAAACCGGGCGGTTTCGGGTTCTCACCGACGCTCTGCGCATCGATCCCGATCGACTCGCCGATCTGATCGATCAGGCCATCAAGCAAGCGCAGTCTGAGTACGACCCCGAGCTCGAGCCGATCGTGCTATCGGTGTTCCTGCATCCGCCGGCGACCCGCGCTTAGGAGCGAACCGGCAGAACGCTGTTGCGAGGCTCGGAATGGGCGTAGCTCGCATCGCGTCGACTCGCCCCGTTAGCTACTCACCCAGGCTTCTACTTATCGCTCCAGCGTGATCTTTAGCTATCCTTACTGCGCGCTGCGCTCTACACCAACAGCTTTCAGAGCGTCGGCACGTCTATTCCTGGTGGTCGCGGCGCGGCAGTGCATGCCGCCCTCCCATGTCAGAGACGAAAGACCAACTTCCGACAACGCTCGATCAAGCCGGCGATGAGCTCGGCGCCAAAGCTCGGCGCGCCGAAGCCTGGGCGGGCGAGTCGTTCTTGCGCGAGGGCGAGGATTCGGCTCAGGTCATGGCATCGGGCACGGCTCGCCGGCGCGCCCTCGACGACGCGATAGCAGAGATCGAGAAGGGGAACTCGGAGCCGTCACCGGAGTGGAGGGTCAGGCATGCCCTGATGCTCGGGCTCGAGCGGGTGCTATCCGAGAAGCCGCCCCACCTGGCTTCCGGTCTGGAGTTGAGGCGGCACCAGATCGACGCGCTCGCCGGCATGCTCACCGAGCTGATCGCCGCCAACCAGCGTCAGGTCGAGGCCGCTTTTGCCAATGGCCACCTCCCCGACGAGGTCGAGCTGGAAGAGGAAGAGGAAGAGGAAGAACGGTTTTAGCGAGCCGCATCCCGAGGAGGAAGAAGAGCTTCCGGAGCCGAGGCCCGACCAGGATCCGGGCGCGATCCGGCGCTTTCGCTTCCGTCACCCGACTGCGTCCGGCAAGACGATCGCAGCCGCCGGCTTCGTCGAGGCGGCGAGAACCGAGGGCGTGCTCATTCTCACCCACCGGCGCCTGCTCGTCAGTCAGTTCCGCCACGACCTAACCGAAACAGGCTACGCAAAGCGGCTTGCCGACGTGATTCTGCGCGGGCACCGCGTTCGCAAGCCGAACCCGATCACGATTCAGACCTATGCCTGGTTTGCGCGTCACCATGCCGAGGTCGAGCCGACCGCCTACCAGCTGGTGATCTGCGACGAAGCGCACACGGCGCTGGGCGAAAAGACCAGCGCCGCCATCCGCGCCTTCCCCAACCCGATCTTCATCGGCATGACCGCGACCGAGCAGCTGATCGCCAAGCAGGTCTCTGACGTCTTCCCCGCCTCGGTCGACGATCTGCCCCTACAGGATGCCGCGCGCCGGGGCCTGATCGCGCCACTTCGCTGTTTGCGTGTCCCGCCTGTGGCGGCGATTCACTCCGTTCCGATCGTCGGCGGCGATTTCGACGAGCGGGCGCTGGCACAGGTTCTCGACCACACGGCGTTGAATCAGGCGGCCGCAAGTCTCTACCGCGATCGCTTCGACGACACGCCCGGCATCGTCTACGCCGCGGGAGTCGATCACGCTTACAACCTGGCGCAGGAGTTTCGAGCCGCCGGTCTCAAAGCGGAGGCCGTCAGCGGACGTACACCGCCGGTGAGGTTGGCCGAGACGCTGGCCGCCTACGAGCGCGGTGAGATCAACGTGCTGATCAACGCTCAGCTTCTGGCCGAGGGCTGGAACTCACCGCGCGCCACGATCTGCATGCATCTGGCTCCGACAGCCTCCCGGCGCGTGTATCAGCAGCGGATCGGTCGCATCATGCGCACCCATCCGCGCAAGGAGGCCGGCATCGTCATCGACTTCGTGCCCAAGTCGTCCACACACAGCGAGAAAGTCATCTCGCTTCACTCGCTGCTCGCCGCCGACTTCTACCGAGAGGGCGCCCGCGTAACTCCGGCCCCCAGGCGACGGATGCAGCGCCGGGCGCGTCGCCGTCTTGCTCCCGCTTCCTGGCTGGTACCCGTGACGCCCGATGTGAAGCGGCGTCTGGCCGTGATCGCCCGCGAGTGGCAGAGGATCGATCCGAAGTATCTCGACGTCGACGAGCAGCGCTTCTGGGCGATGATCGCCGGGCGGAGCATACGCTTCGAGGAGCGGGCCGAGTTCGTGCGCAAGCTGATCGAAGGCAACACCAGCAAGGTGGCGCTCGAGCAGTTTCTCTTCACCTGCGCTGCCGAGAACCCGAATCGTCGTTTACGCCTGATGGCGCTCGTCGACCGGGTCGCCACGCCTGTGGAGCGGGCCGACTACGACGATCTGGTCACGCTCGTCACCCAGGCCCCCACTTGGGAGAAGGAACGTTTGCAGGGGATACGCGTGCTTTTGCGGGCTCTCGCCGAAGGCAAGGCGACCGCCCCCGAGCAGATCCTCGAACGCTGGCTCTGGCGGCTGGCGCGGGCGAGTCGCAAAGCCCAGGACCGCAAGGCAAGCGCCGATTTCGCCGACGCGAAGCGCTTGCTCGGGGCAGTAGCCAACTCCCGCGGGCGTCGTCACGAAGAGAACGTCGCTCGGCTCGTCAACGTGGCTCGCGAGCAACCGCTAAACGTCGGAGCGGCCCTGCTGGCCTCGGCCGAGGGCTACACGCCGCGCGCCACTCAACTGATCGAGGCGGCGCGCGAGCGACTGGCCTCCAGCGATGAGATCGCAGCGGCGCTGGCCGAGAACCTGCCGGCGCCCAAGCTCCAGTCTTCGCGCCGAAGGCGGCGGAGGAAACGGCGCGCCACGGCGGGTCAGCAGGGCAACGCCAAGGACAAGATCAGCAACGCGAACGCGACACCGACCGTGAGCACGGGCAAAGACGAAGCGCCGCCGCAAGACGCGCTGCCCGAGCCCGGCGATCTCGAGCCGATCGAAGCGCCTGCGCCTCAGATCGAAACGGACGCTGCGCTCGAACGGCCGAGCGCGACCCCGCTTGCTGAAGGCAGCTCGTAGCAATCGAGGCGGACAGCCGGTTCGGTGAACAAGAGCGTCAGCCCGTTGCGGGGCCGGAGTCGTCGCCGTTGTTCTCGCGATCGCGCAAGAACTTCGCCAGCTCAGCGGCCAGCGACTCGCCGCTCGGAATATCGGGCCCGTACTCCTCGGGCGGCTCGCCAGAATCGCTCTGGCGCTCGAGCGCTTCGATGTACGACGTCGTCTCCTCGTCGCCTGCGACCGCTTCGCTGACGCTCTCGGTGTAGCTGTCCACCGCTTGCTCCAGCTCTTCGAGATCGAGCTCCGTCCCCAACATCCGGTCGACGCGCTCGCAGAGTGCGAGCGCCGCGCGGGGGCTCGGAGTGAGTGACACGTAGTGCGGAACTGCTGCCCAAAAACTGACTGTGCTCATTCCGTTTTTCCGGCAGGCATCCTGAATCACGCCGACGATTCCCGTCGGTCCTTCGTACCGAGAGGTATCGACGTCGAGTTGATCGATCAAACGGCCGTCGTCTCCGCTCGCAGTGATCGGCGCCGGACGCGTATGCGGCACGTCGGCGAGAAGGGAGCCCAAAGTGACCACTTGTTCCACACCGAGGTCGTGCGCAAGCCCCACGACGAGCTCGGTGAAGGAACGCCAGCGCAGGTTCGGCTCGACCCCGATCAGAAGGACGATGTCATGCTCCTGGCCATCGGGCCGTGCGTGGAAGAAAACGTTCTCGGGCCAAGTGAGCTCGCGAGCCTCACCGTCCACGAGCGAGACCTGCGGCCGGGTCGCCTGGAAATCGAAGAACTCCTCCGGATCGATCTCCGCGAAGCGCGAGGCGTTCCAGAGGCGGGCCAGGTAACCGGCGGCAAGCGTCGCACCCTGACCGCCGTCGTTCCAACCTTGAAAGGCGATGATCAGGATCGGCCGCTTGAGCTTCGGCCGGGAGACGATCTTGAGCGCAGCCACTCACACAGTGTAGGCTGACGCTCGTTTACCGGGAGGCCGAGGTGAAACGAGCTGCGAAGCTGGCGCAGCTTCACCGTGGGGTCGAAGGAAAGGACCGGCCTGGCGCACGAGCCCACTCGGCATGGCGAGTGGACCAGCGCAGGACGCGGGTTGCATCTACTGCAGCCGCGACGACGCGGGGCGTGCCGCCAGTGCCCTCACGCCCCGAGGCCATCACGGCTGCTAGTAGTGCATACGCCCGCCGCCCGAACCCTTGACGACTGGCGCCGAGCTGTGCTCGTCGTAGTCACAACGGTTACGGTCGGTTGCGCGGGCTTCTGCCTTGCTGCGGATCCGGGGCCTGCGAGGATCGCCGCAGCGAACACCGCGCTGAGCGCGAGTAGTAGCAGGAGTCTGACCATTCTTTCCTCCTTCCTCTCAGAATCGAAGGTCTTGCATCAACTCGGCGGCATGCCGGTAAAGGTGCGCCGCCTCATCCGTGGTTCCGCGTGCGCGAGCCAGGTCGCCCAGCGCTACGTAGGTGCGCGACAGGTTGCTGGTAGCGCGCACGCTCTCGAAAAGGGCCCTGACCTCTTCCAATGCCGTCGCGGCCTCATCGAGCCTGTCTTGGGCGAGCAGGGCCTTGCCCAAGACGAGCCGAGCCTCGCCGACCTGCTCGGGATCGACCGCTTCGTCGCCGATCAACTCGATCGCGTAGCGAGCCTGCTCCTCGGCCTTGGTCGGGTCGCCGGTCTCGAGATAGAGGCTGGCGATCGATGAAATCGCTCCGCCGCTCCACTCGTTGGCCCCGGCGTCGAGGAAAATCGTGTACGCGCGCTTGAAGCTCGCGAGAGCATCGTCGTTCTTGCCAAGTAGCGCGTGGCAGAAGCCGAGGTTGTTCAGGACCTTCCCGAGCTGGAAGTGGTCCTCGGCCTCTTCGTATTTCGCTCGCGCTCTCTCGGCGTAGGTGCGAGCCAAGACAAAACGGCCTTCACGCTCGGCAACGAGCGATGCCTGCATGTAGGAGTAGCCGATGACCCGAGGATCACCGAGTTGCTCGGAAAGCTCGACCGCGCGTTCGGCGTCTTCGCGCGCCGCTTCGATATCGCCTACGCGCTGGTAGCAAACGGAGCGATAACCGAGAACCTGCGCGCGCGTAGAGTCGGCGCCCAGAGGAAGCTGATCCAGCAGCTTGTGTGCTTCGGTCAGAAGCGCAATCGCGACATGCGTGCTGCCGAGCTTCGTGCGTGCGACACCCAGCTTGAAGAGAGCCTCGGCGCGAACGACGTCGCCAAGTTGCTCCTCGTCGACCAGCTCGCGGGCTTTTGTCAGCACGTCGAGCCCCTCGCGAACCTGGCCCTCTTCCATCAGGGCCCAGCCCTCGCCGAGTAGCCGCCGAGCCGAAAGATCGGCCGACCCCGATGCCGCGACGGCTGTCTTGGCATCGGCGAAGACCTCGAGCGCATCAGCGAACTCGCGCGCCTGCGCGTGTGCTTCGGCCCGCGCGAGCATTGCCTCGACCCGAGCGCGGTCTTCCGTCGATACGCCGTGCGCGAGGTAGCCGGGATCGATGCTGAGCCGGGAGGCGAGGTAATCGATCGTGTCCGGCGTCGGCCGGGTCTTCCCGAGCTCGATCTGGCTGATGTACTCCTTGGAGAATCGGGCGCCGGCAAGATCGGTCTGCGTCAATCCAAGTGCCACACGCCGCTGGCGGACGCGCTCGCCGAGCCCGATTTTCGGACGCTGGCGCTCGGTTACCGAAACGGCATTGGTGTCGGCGTGGACATGCGGCATTTCTTACCCCCTCTGATACTCGTCGGCTTCCCAATTGGCTGCAATCACCTCTTTGGGTACTACGAAGTCACCGCAGCGGAGAATATCCCGGCGTGTGTGAAACAGAGGGGGGCGGGCGTCTACACTCGCCTGGGCGGTAGCCGTTTTTAGAGGTTCTTTGTGCCGCTTTTGGGGCGAATAAATCACTTGACTGAGCTACTTGACTCGGCATCGGAGCGGCCATATAGTGAGGTCACGCCGACTAAGTCAGACGCCAGATGAGGTCGGCTGGGAGGAAAGGCCAGCGACGATAGCTCCGAAGTCGTGGCTGGGCCGCAGAGCCACAGCTCTCGGTTCGTCGTAAAGGCCATTCTTCTGGGAGCGCCCCCTGGAGCCGCAGCCGGGGGTCTCCCCAAAACGGATTGAGCCCCGGGTGCCGCAGCCGGGGCTCTATTCCTTTTAGAGCGCGTTTCAAATGAAGCACTCCACCTGACCGCGCTCAGCGGCGCGCTGCGTTGTCCTCGGTCTCATCCGTAGCGCTGCTACGAATGAGACGCTGCGTCCTAGCATCGCATCCACTGATCGCACCCAGTCGGCGGGTCGTCAATTGAAACGAGCTCTTAACGAAAGAAACGAAGCACTCCGCCTGCCTGGCCGTGCTCGGTGGCGCGCTGTGCCTCGGTCTCATCCGTAGCGCTGCTCCGAATGAGACGCTGCGTCCTAGCATCGCATCCACCCATCGCAGCCAATCGACGGGTCTTCATTCCGCTGTGTGCCCGTATAGCGCTTCGTGAAGGGTCGGGTTACTTCTCGAAGCGATCGTCCACTACTACTTGGCCAGGCTGGCAAGCTCGCTAGCCGGTTTCAACTCCTGAGACTGCTCGTGCTCGTGGTGACGCTTACGTATCAGCGTCACCGCGACCAACACGGCGCTGAGCGATATCGCAGCCGAGACGAGTAGGGCGCTGTGGAGCCCTTGTATGAAGGCCTCGTGCGTGACCGTCTGCTTCTGCTGGGCCGTCGGAGCCGGAAGATGGATTCCCAGCGCGGCGGCTCTCTGCGTCTTGGCTTGGTAAGCAGCCTGGGCTCTGTTGGCAAACGACGAGCTCTTTGAAACCATGATCGCCCCGAGCAGAGCGATCCCGAGCGAGCCGCCGACCTGACGGAAGCTGTTGAGAACGCCCGAGCCCACTCCCGCCTTGTCGACCGGAACCGCGGCCATCGCCGCGGCGGTCGTCGGCGACATTGCCAGCGGCATCCCGATCCCGCCGATGATCATTGCCGGCAAGAGCTCGGGGTAGGTCGTGTGAAGACCAACACGCGAGAAGAGGTAGAGCGAAAGCGCCACCAACGCCATCCCGGTCGCGATCAGCCAGCGCGAGCCGATGCGGTCGGAGAGGCGGCCCGCCACGGGCGCGACCAGGATGACGAGGACGGTCATCGGCAAGAAGCTGGCGCCCGCCCGCGTTGGCGAGTAGCCGATGATGTTCTGAATGTAGAGAGACATGAAGAAGAAGACGCCGAACATCGCGAGCGAGACGAGTAGTGCGACCAGCGACGAGCCGACGAAGTTTCCGATCTTGAACAGCGACAGCTCGAGCATTGGCAGTCGCTGATGTAGCTCGAGCAGCACGAACGCGACCATCAAAGCGGCGGCGCAGACGAACAGGAATACGATCAGCGGCGACGACCACCCTTTGCTGTTCCCCTCGATCAACGCGTAGGTCAGCGCGAACAGCGAGAGGCCCGAGGTGAGTAACCCAGGGAAATCGAGGCCTTGCTCGTGTGACATGTCGCGCGACTCGGGAATGACGATCCGCGAGACGACGAGGGCCAGCACGCCCACGGGGACATTCACGAAGAAGATCCAGTGCCAGCTCAGTTGCTGGGTGAGAATGCCGCCGAGCAGCGGGCCTATGGCGAGAGCCATACCGGCGGTGCCGGCCCAGACGCCGATCGCGGTTCCGCGCTCGCGCGGCGGAAAGACGGCCGTCACGATCGACAGCGTGGACGGGATCATGATCGCCGCGCCCACTCCCTGAAAGGCGCGGGCGCCGATCAGGACGTTGATGTCGCCGGCCCAGCCACAGACGAACGACGAGATCGTGAATATGGCAAGGCCGACGTTGAACATGAGCCGGCGCCCGAACAGGTCGGCCAGCTTGCCGCCGGTGAGAATGAAGGCGGCGAAGGTGAGCGTATAGGCGGTGACGATCCATTCCAGCTCGGAGATGCCGATGTGGAGATCGCGTCGAATCGTCGGCAGAGCGACCGTGACGATCGTGTTGTCGAGCATGATCATGAACAGACCGAAAGCGACGGCGCCCAGCGTCCACCACTTGCGGTTCAGCTCGTTCACGAATCGCATTCCATCCCCTCTCGCTCGGGTCAGATCACCGCACTCGGCTCAAGCGCTAAGCGCTGGCGAAGGTCGGGTTCCCCGGTTGGCTCGTCGACGGAACGCCGGGGATCAGAGGGTAGCCAAAAAGGCGGCACCCCCTTGCACGGTAAGGTCGCGAAGCGAAGGACGGCGGCGGCGAGCATGATAAACTCGGTTTTAGACCTAGAGTCGCAAACCTGGGAGGACCGGTGCGCCTTGCGCTAGCTCAAATCGACACCGTCGTCGGTGACATCAGCGGTAACGAGAAGCAGATACGCGCCGCGCTTGCCGACGCCGCCTCGCAAAGGGCGGATCTGGTTCTCTTTCCCGAGCTCGCCGTGACCGGTTATCCGCCCGAGGATCTTCTTCTGCGCCCGGGCTTTCTCGACGCGGCTCGCGGGTCGCTCGAGCGAATCGCGCGTCGCGCGCGCGGGCTGGTTGCGCTGATCGGCGCGCCCTATCTCGACGGCGATCTCTACAACGCCTGTGCCGTCTGCGCAGGAGGCGAGATCAAGGGCGTCTACCGCAAGCGCTTCCTGCCCAACTACGGCGTCTTCGACGAGGAGCGCTACTTCGCCTCGGCGAGGGATCTTCTGTTGCTCGAGCTCGGCGGCGTCAAGGTCGGGATCACCATCTGCGAGGACATGTGGCAGCCCGGACCGCCGGCGACCGACCTGGCGCTGGCGGGTGCCGAGCTGATCGTCAACATCTCCGCTTCACCCTTCCATGTGGGCCGCGAGCGTATGCGCGAGGAGATGTTTCGCACGCGCGCGCGCGACCTGGTCTCGTACGTCGCCTTCTGCAATCTGGTCGGCGGCCAGGACGAGCTCGTCTTCGATGGGCACTCGGTGTTGATCGACGACGAGGGTGAGGTGATCGCGCGCGCGGCCGGCTTCGAGCCGGAGCTGCTCGTCGTAGACATCGATCCGACCGCCGTGGTCGCGCGCCGTTTGAGCGACGTTCGCAAGCGAGCACTCGCGCGTGAGCAAGGCAACGTCGAGGTCTCGTTGCTCGAGTTGAAGGCTTCGAAGCGCCGCGCACGAACACGGCCGGCGCCGGCTCGCATCGCTCCCTTCGCGGACGATCTCGAGCAGATGCGGCGGGCGCTGACGCTGGGCCTCCGCGACTACCTGCGTAAGAACGGCTTCAGCGACGTGGTGATCGGCGTGTCGGGTGGGATCGACTCGGCGCTGACCGCCGCGTTGGCGGTCGAGGCGCTCGGCTCCGGTCACGTTCACTGCGTCTCGATGCCGTCGCGCTTCTCGTCTGCATCGACACGCGCCGACGCGAGACTTCTGGCGGGCAACCTCGGCACCGACTTCCGCGAGATCGAGATCGAGCCGATGGTCACCGAGTTCGAGCGCTCGCTCGCTCCCGCCTTCAGCGGGCGCGAGCCCGATCTGGCCGAGGAGAACGTGCAGGCGCGCGTGCGCGGGGTGCTCCTGATGGCTCTCTCGAACAAGTTCGGCTGGCTCCTCGTCGCCACCGGCAACAAGTCGGAGCTGTCGGTTGGCTACGCGACCCTCTACGGCGACATGGCCGGCGGTTTCGCGCTGCTCAAGGATGTCTTCAAGACGGACGTTTTCAGGCTCGCGCGCCATCTGAACGAGCGCGCCGGAAGGGAGTTGATTCCGGCAACGACGATCGAGCGCCCGCCCAGCGCAGAGTTGCGCGCGAACCAGCTCGACGAAGACTCCCTGCCTCCCTATGCCGAGCTCGATCGAGTGCTCGAGGCTTATATCGAAGAGGATCGCTCGCGTGCCGAGCTGCTCGAGGATGGCCACCCGCCCGATGTGGTCGAGCGCGCGCTGGCGATGATCGACCGAGCCGAGTACAAACGCCGGCAGGCGCCGCCAGGGGTGAAGCTGCGGCCCAAGGCGTTCGGGCGCGATCGGCGGACTCCGGTGACGAACGGCTGGCGCGACTAGCGGGGATCGAAAGGGATACCGCTTTATGCCGGGCGCGTCAGGCCGCCTCGGCCGGCCGCTCTATTCGACGCTTTTCGCTCTCGTCATTGGAAATCGGCTTCGGGTCGATCTCGAGCCGGGGCGGCGGATGGTTCCGGTGTCCGATCGCGCCGACGACGTCGACGGTGCCCGTTCTGTCTCCGTAACAGCGGAGGTAACAGTCAGACTCGGACAGTGTCCGAAGCCATTGCACGGCTCAAGGCTACGACAGCGGCAGGACGGATCAATTCGTCACGACCGTCTCTTGCCGAGGCAGCGGGCTCAAGACTCGAGCGGTGCCATCGTCAGCCCGCGTGTCCCGAGTTGCGACCAGTAGAGCTCGGCCAGCTCGCGATGACCGCTCCAGACGATCGCCTGACCGGTCCGGTCGATCTCGGTCGCCAGGCGCATGCCCGAATCGAAGCTGACGCCCGGGAGCACCGAGGCGAGCGCCTGCGCAACGCCGGCGAAGGTGTTGTGGTTGTCGTCGAGAACGATCACGCGCCAAGGCTCACCAAGTCCTCCCCTTTCGCGTGAGGCATGCCGCGGCTTTGGTGGGCTCACCTGCGTTGCCGGCACGGTCGAAGCGTAGCCTGATCATGTGGAGCCGGACCGCCTGATCAGGTGGGGTTCGCCGCAGGCTCTCGAGTTGCCGCTCCCTCAGCCGGCTCGTCCAAAACCGAGAGGAAGCACTCGATCACGACCGGGTCGAACTGGACGCCGGCGAAGCGGCGCAGCTCCGAGGCGGCGTTGTCGCTGTTCATGCCGAGCCGATAGGGGCGCGGCCCGATCATCGCGTCGAAGGCGTCGCAGACGGCGATGATGCGCGACGGAAGCGGAATCTCGTCGCCCTTGAGGCTGTCGGGGTAGCCCGATCCGTCGTAGCGCTCGTGGCTCGAGCGAACGATCCGCGACACCTGCGAGAGCGAAGGCGCAGTCGAGATGATGCGCTCGCCGACGACTGTGTGCCCGCGGATGAACTCCCACTCCTCGCGATCGAGCGGGCCCGGCTTCTTGAGAATTGCATCCGGAATCGCCATCTTGCCGACGTCGTGCAGCAGTGCCGCCTGAGCGAGCTGGTCGAGCTCCTCGCCGCTCAGGCCCAGGCGCCGTCCCACCTCGAAAGCCAGCCGGGCCACGTCAACCAGGTGGTCGCCGAGCTCCGGGCTGCGCTCGTGCAGAGCCTGCAAGAGTACGTCCGCCGACTGGCGCCCCGCCGAACGACTGCCGCTGTTCTTGTGCGCGTACAGGCGCTGGTCGGACAGGCGCAGCGCGATCGACACGTCGTCAGCCTCCTGGGGCAGAATGACCAACCCGTACGAGCTGCCGATCGCGAACCCTTCGCCGCGTTCCGAGAGAGCGGCGGTCGCGTCGGTGATGATCGTTCCCTGGCCGTCGGGCCCGAGCGGCGCGACCACGCAGAACTCGTCGCCGCCCATGCGGTAGGCCGCGGCGCCGTGCTGTTGCATGGTGGTCTGCAGGTTGCGACCCAGCCTGGTAAGCAGTGCGTCGCCGGCGGGATGCCCGAAACTGTCGTTGTAGTTCTTGAAGCCGTCGAGGTCGAAGAGTCCGAGCAGGAGCGGCACCGCCTCGCTGGCTTCGGGCAACGCCTTCTGCAGGTCGTCGACGAGCTTGCGTCCGTTGCCGAGACCGGTGAGCGGATCGGTCAGAGCCTGGTTCGAGCTGCGCTCCCCGCGACGACCGATGACGAAGGCGACGGCGAGCAGGGCGAGGCCGATCAGACCAACCGGAATCGGGTTGCTCGAGAAGATGTTGCCCGAGGGCGCCGGCGCCAGCGAGATGATCGTCCAGCCGTTCTTGTTGAGATTGGTGATCGGCAGTCGCCGCCAGGCGATGCGCAGCGGGCCCTCCTTCGACCTGATCGTGGTGATACCGCTGGTCGCTTCCTTCTTTCTGATGGGGACGAAGCGCTTGTCGCTCGCGCCGACGAGCTGATCGCGCTGCCGCGGCGCGCTGTCGAGGATGACCCGTCCATTCTTGTCGACGATTACCAGCTCTAGCCCGTGTAGGTCAGAGGCGTTTTGCTGCTGTTTCAGCATCACCAGCCCGACGCTCAACGACATGAGCGCAAGCGCGACGAGTAGAGCCATTACCTTTACGATCCGCATCAGGGCCTCTTCCAGTCTCAGCCGCTTGTGAGACGCCGTTTAGATCGGGGGTAAGGCGGTCAGGCTTGAGGGTGAGTTACGGGTTCGGACCGCTCGCGCTCTGTCGTGAACACAGCGCCGCCGAGTGGTCGCCGAGCGCCGGTGTGGAGACCGCGCGCCGGCTCGAAGGGCAGCGCTTCGTTAGCATGAACGACATGATCTTCGAGCGTTCGGTTCTCGCCAACGGGCTCCGCATCGTGACGGCGCCGATGCCGGAGGCTCGTTCGGTGACCTGCATGATCATGGTCGAGGCCGGTTCTCGCTACGAGACACGCGAGTCGAGCGGCATCGCTCACTTCAGTGAGCACATGTTCTTCAAGGGCACGGAAAGGCGCCCGACCGCGCGCGACATCGCCGCCGAGGTCGACTCGATCGGAGGCGAGTTCAACGCTTTCACCGGCAAGGAGTACACCGGCTACTACGTCCGGTGCGCGGCCGAGTCGCGCTCTCTCGCGCTCGACGTACTCGTCGACATGATTCGCAACTCCAAGTTCGATTCCGGCGAGATCGAGCGCGAGAAGGGCGTCATCGTCGAGGAGATGAACATGTACTTCGACTCGCCCCGCGACTACGTCGACTCGATCTACGAGAGCCTGCTCTTCGGCGATCAGCCGCTCGGCTGGGACGTGATCGGTACGAAGGAGACGATCAAAGCGGCTAGCCGTGACACCTTCCTCGATTATCTGGGGCAGTGGTATGTACCGTCGAGGATGGTTGTCGGACTCGGAGGATGCCTTGACGGCGACCTCAGCGCCGAGGTCGAGAAGCTGCTCGGCGATCTTGCGCCGGCCGGGGCGGGAAGCTTCGAGCCGGCCGAGATCCCCACCCCGAAAAAACCGCGAGCGAAAGTCCATCACAAGGCATCCGACCAGGCCCACCTGATCCTCGGCGTGCTCAGCCAGCCGACGCAACACCCCGATCGCTACGTGCTGCAGGTGCTTGCCGCCATCCTCGGCGGCGGTATGTCCTCGCGGCTGTTCACCGAGGTCAGGGAGCGGCGCGGTCTGGCTTACTACATCTTCTGCCACAACAGCACCTATGCCGAGACCGGGACGTTGTGCGCGCAAGCCGGCGTCGACCTCAACCGTGTCGACGAAGCGATCGAGACGATCGTCGCGGAGTTTCGGCGCATCACGCAAGAGCCGGTGCCCGAAACGGAGCTGACTAAGGCCAAGGAGTATCTGAAAGGTCGGCTCGTGCTCCAACTCGAGAGTCCGCAAGGCCTGATCTCCTTCGGTCTCAGGCGAGAGGTGATCGAGGGAGGCGCCGTCGACCCCGCCGAGGTGTTGGCTGGGATCGACGCCGTGAGCCTCGAGGACATCGAGCGGGTCGCAGGCGAGATTATCGGCGAGCGCGCGCTCCATCTCGCGCTGATCGGCCCGTTCGAGGATGGCCGGCGCTTCGAGCGTCTGCTTGTCTGAGCAAAGGGTCGATCATCCGCCATTGAAGCCGTTTCGGGATCGGCCCCGACGTGAATAGACTCCTATCTATGGAAGACGCGTTGGCTAGCGCGGAGATGCTGATCGACTCATGGGAGGCGAAGCTCCGCGCCGAGCTTCCCCAAGCGCCCATCTTCGACGCCCATACCCATCTCGGTAGTGACGTGGATGGAATGACCGGTACGTACGACGAGCTGACGTCGATCTGCGAGCGCTACGGGATCGAGCGCTGTTTCGTCTTCCCGCTCGACGAGCCCGATAGCCACCCCGCCTTCCGCAAGCCGAACGACCGTATGCTCGCCTACGCCGCACAGTCTCAGGGACGGCTGATTCCATTCGTGCGCCTCAATCTCGACGAGTCGCCGCTCGAGGAGACCAAGCGCTGCCTCGACAAAGGGGCCGGCGGAATCAAGCTCCATCCGCGCTCGCAGGGGTTTCGCGTCAACGACGAGCGGCTCGAGCCGATCGTGGCGCTGGCGGCGGAGCGGGGAGTGCCGGTTCTGATCCACGGCGGTCGAGGTCTTCCGCCGATCGCCGACCATCTGGCGCGGCTGGTCGACCGGTACCCGCTTGCGCAGTTGATCGTCGCGCACGCCGGGATCGCCGACCTGGGGGGATTGGCAAAGGCACTCGGTGGCCGAGCCGGCGCCTTTTTCGATACCTCGGCGTGGAGCCCGATCGATCTACTCGACTTCTTTCGACACGTCGCGCCCGAGCAGATTCTCTACGCTTCGGACTACCCTTACGGACAGCAGCCGAGCTCGCTGCTGATAGCCCTACGCACGGCGCGCTTCGCCGGTCTCGACGAAGACGACCTGCGCATGATTCTCTGGGATAACGCCGATCGCATCAGCCGCCACGAGGCAGCGCTCGTGCCCAGCTCTCCTCAAGGCAGCTCGACTTTCAAGCAGTCGATGACCATGGTGCGCATTCACCAGTATCTGTCGATGGCGATTCCGCTTCTATGGACACGCCAGCAGGACACGGTCGGTGCGCTTGGACTGGCGCTCAACGCCTGTAACGAGGTAGACACCCATCCGAGCGACCGGGAGCAGATCAGCGAGCTACTGACCTGCGCTCGAGAGCTTTGGCGAACGCTTCCCGAGCTGGAGCGCGAGCCCGATCGTGTTCACGTCAGCAGGCTCACCTTCCGCCTCGTTCACCTCGCCGACATCCTCGCGGTGACCTCGGGCGCCTGACCTAGGCGTTCCGGTCGGCCCGGGAGGTACTTCCGAAAGGGGGGCGATAGCAAACGTGCAGGAGCGGTAGGATCTCGCCCATGAGCCGCCGACTTTCCCTGCTCTTTCTCTTCGCCGCGGCGCTGGCGATGACGACCGCAACCCTGGCCAGTGCCACCAACGACCAGAAGAGTGTCACTCGAGCCAGCGCACGTGTTATTGCGCTCGCCGCCACAGAGCCCGGCGCGACGGGAAAGACGACGCCGAACCAGCGCTGCCCGCTGCCATCTCGCTTCAGAACCGCATTCGAGTTCGCGTCGCACAACTCCGGAGTTCCCCTGTCGCTTCTCGCAGCTGTGGCTCAGACCGAATCGAACTTCGAGCCCAACGCTGTTTCGCACGCCGGCGCGCTCGGTCTTCTGCAGGTGCTTCCGTCGACCGCTCAAGAGCTGGAGATCAATCTCAACAGTCCGAGCGCGAATGTTCTTGCCGGCGCGCGCTATCTGCGACGCATGCTCGATCGCTTCGACTCGCTGCAGCTCGCGCTTGCCGCCTACAACGCCGGTCCGACCGCGGTGGAGAAAGCGGGCGGCCCACCGACGGAAGAGACGCGGGTCTACGTCGACGAGGTCGTGCGGCGCTGGCAGAAGCTCGTGGGCTGCGCGTAGGACGCCGGGCGACGACGGCGAAAACCTTGGGGCTCGGGTTCGCCGGGCAGGTTTACCATGCAACTGGAATCTCGGTTATCGAGGGAGACTCCGGATCTGCCGATGACAACGTCTAGCGTGCGACCGCTCGATTCGAAAGACCAACCGCAGCTCGCGCTCGCCTTCGTCTCTTCGCTGGAGGGCGGAGCCGCGGCGACCGTCTTCGCGACCGCCCGACTTCGGCGCCAACTGAGTCGAGAGCAGGTAGCTCAACGCTCGGGAATCACGGCCGAGCAGGTGACCTGGCTCGAGGAGGGACGCGTCTACGCCTTCCGTAATCCGGAAGACGCACTGGCGGCGGCGCTGCTCCTGGCCAGCGGGCTGGAGATCGACAACCACGAGGCGCGCGAGCTGGCCGGCTTGCCGGTGCTTCCCCGGCCGATCGAGCGCAATCCACGCGGGCGCCTGGCCGCCGCCGCCGCCGTGGTGGTCGTCGCTATCGCGGCCGCCGTGCTGCTCGGCTACGCGCTGCACGGTTCGGCATCGCGCGTTCTTACCTCGGGTGGCGACAAAGCCACGTTACCGGCGGCTTGGAAAGTGAACGTCGTAGTCGAGAACGGGGGCGGGGACATCAACTACACGCGTCGAGTTGCTTCCCGAATTGCCTCATTCGGCTACCAGATCGCCTCCGTGAAGCGCGCGAGCCACTTCAACTACAAGCACACGACGATCTTCTATTCGAATGTGGGAAAGGGCAAGGAGCTGGGCCGGCGTCTGGCGACCAAGCTAAAGGCGGATCTCCTGCCGCTTCCCAACGGTAACGACCCGCTCCGCCTGCTGGTCATCGTGGGAACGGCGACCTTAAGCCCGAGCGGCTGACTGCGCTAGCCCCGCTCGCCCGGATCGGGCTCGCTCCTGAGTGCAGCTAGCTCGACTCTCAACTCGGGGCTCATCGGCTCTTCGCCGAGCGTCCGGCGTAAGTATGCGCGGAATGCTCGCTCGAAGCGGTAACGCCGGCGGCAGTAACCGCAGTCGTCGAGGTGAGTTTCCGCCTTGCGCGCTTCGCGCTCGCCGAGCGCTCCGTCGAGATAGAGATGCAGCAGCTGCTCACATTCTTTGCAGCGAGTCTCGCTCATCTCTCACCCTCCAGCGATGCGGCCAGCGATTGCCGGAGCAACCGCCGCGCCCGGTGCAACCTCGACATCACGGTACCGATCGGAACCGAGAGGATCTCTGCTGTCTCCTGGTAGCTGAACTCACCCAGATCGACGAGGACGAGCACGTCACGGAAATCGTGAGGCAGCGCCGCCAAGGCATCGACGATGTCGGATTGAGAGAGTCGCTGCAGCAGCCGCGCCTCATCGTCGGTCGAGCCGCTGCCGGCGATCGCCTCGAGGCGGTCGTAGAGGAAGTAGTCGCCCTCATCCAGCGAGCGCTCGACCGGTCGTCGCTGCTTTTGCCGGCCTCGGTCTATGTTGAGGTTGGTGAGGATGCGAAGGAGCCAGGCTCGCATGTTCGTGCCCGGCGTGTAAGAGCGCCAGCTGCGGAAAGCCCGCGCGTACGTCTCCTGCATCAACTCCTCCGCCTCCTCCTTCGAGCCGGCGATTCGGCGAGCGACTTGGTAGACGTGGTCGGCATGGGCGATCGCTTCCTCCTCGAACCGCACCTTGCTGCGGGCTTCTTGCGCCAACTCACGCCCGGCATCGGGCGCTTGCTCGCTCATCGCGACCGCTCTGGTTGAGTCCGACTTCTCTGCCAACGCTGTGCCATACCTACGTATTCCCAGGCGGATGTTTGCACAGTCGTGCAACCCGAGCTTGGAGTCTCACCATCAGCGCTCGCGGATTCCGTGTACGGGGCGGCCCGCCGCTTCCCAGGCGTAGTAAGAAGCACTTGGCCCGAACGAGCTCTGGAACTCGGTGACACGTGGATTGCGCTCGACCTCTTTGGCGCGCTGAGCGTGGCGGAGGAGATTGGGATCGTCCCGCCTCTGCCAGACGAGAATCAGGTGTGCCGCCGTCATGAAATCGGCGACGAAGGGGCAACCCGGAGCGGGACAGGAGAAGGGGTCGGTGGCTACGCAGAACCAGCCCGTGTGGTCGTCTTGCCCTTCGTCGGTCCAGAGATCCTCCTCCTCGGTTGGCGCGTCGGCAAGGACGGGAGTGTGTTTCGGACGAAGAGGCTCAAGCTCCATTGTCGTCTCAAACCCTAAAGCGTTGTCAGTACGGCTCGGTCCCAGCTGACAGTGCGCGGGCGCAGCGGGGCGCTGATGTCGACGATCTTAGCCATCAGCCTATGATTGCGCCTCGGCGCCGGTCGTGTCGCGCTGAGCGCCGGTCAGCGATCGCTTAGCGTGATCGTGACGGTCATCTTCGTGTTGCCGCGGTAGATCTCGAGCGTGAGCTTGTCGCCGGGCTTGTGTGCGGAGACGATGTTCAGAAGCTTTCCGACCGAGCTACCGACGCTCACTCCGTCGGCCTTCACGATGATGTCGCCGCCGATGGTATAGCGCTGTCCGGAGACGATCACGTCGTGTTTTCCCGCCCTGAGTCCCGCTTTTGCTGCCCCGGTTCCGGGCTTCACGGACTCGATCAGGACGCCCTGCTTGACCGGGAGCCGATACTGGCTGGCGAGGTCGGACGTGAATCCCTGTACCCCGATACCGATCTGAGCGTGCGTCGCCTTGCCGGTCTTGAGGATCTCAGCGACGACCTGCTTGACGGTATCGGATTGGACGGCGAAGCCGATGCCGACGTTCCCCTGACTGGTGCCCCCCGTCTCGATCTGAGAGTTAACGCCGATCACCTGGCCCAAACTGTTGATCAGCGGCCCGCCCGAGTTGCCATGGTTGATTGCAGCATCGGTTTGGATCGCAGGGATCTCGACGTTGTTGAGAGAGCGAACGGGATAGTTGGTCTGGGTGGCGAGCGTGCCCTCGCCGGGGTTGTAGACGGCGCTGACGATTCCCTGGGTGACCGTACGGTCGAGGCCGAACGGGTTGCCGATGGCCACGACGGGATCGCCCACTTTCATTGCCGCCGAGTCCCCGAACATCAGCGGTGTCAGAGCGCGCTGAGGAACCTTGACTCTCAATACGGCCAGGTCAGTTGATTCGTCGGTGCCGACCACGGTCGCCTTGGTCGTGACGTTGTTCGAGAACAGGATCTGGATTGAAGTGGCTCCCTGGACGACGTGGAAGTTGGTGACGATGTCGCCTTGTTTGTCGATCACGAAACCGGAGCCGAGCGCTTCTTGCGTCTGAGATTGAGCCGGGAGGAAGGGGTCGGCCTGCGACTTCACGATCGACTTGGTCGTCACCTGTACGACGCCCGGAGCGGTGCGTCTGTAGATCGCAGCAGCGGTGAGCGCCTTGCCGCCGAGGATGTCTGTCGTTGGGATAGAGACCGGCGCCTGTGCGTTTTGGCGCACGATGGTCGTGGAGGTGCCGAGGCCGCCGAACGCAGACGCCAAGCCGAGGGCGATTCCGGCGCCCGCGGCGCCCGCGGCGACAACGCCAAGAGCAGTAGCGATACCTCGTCCACGCATTGCTGTCCCTCCTCCGAATCCGACCTCTTGCGGCTATCGATTTATACCCCGCTCGCCGAGGCGGCTGGTTAGGGCCGTCTTTTCCCGCATTAGGGCTTTGTTAAGCGGTTGCGAAAGCGCACAATCGCAAAGGTCGAACGAAGCTGGGCGGAAAATGCCGAAGTCGGAAGCCCATCGAACTTCTGAACGTTTCTGTCGATATAGAAAGGGATGCGTTTTTGCGGCGGACGAACAAGATGATCTCGATCAGCAACTCGATCAGCCAGCGGGTCTCCGTGCTGCGAGACACGATCGCGGCGCCGAACCCGGAAGCGCGCTTCGAGCACACCTCGAACGCGGCTGCCTCGTTAGCGATTGCCTCGGGGTTCATCACCCTTGCCTGGATCGCCCTCGCCCCGACCGACAAGCGCCTGATCACGCTCGGGCTGGCAGGGGGTTTCTTCTTGCTGGCACTCGTCTATCTCATGCTCTCGAAGCGCTGGCGGCGACTACCGGACACTTTCGGAGTCGTTGCCTCGTTGCTGGCCTCGATCGGAATCTGGGCCGACTATCGCAGTTGGACGCTCGGCTTGATCGTCTACTGCATGGCCTCGATGTACGCGGCCAACTTCCTCTCACCGCGCGGACTGGCGCTGCAGTTGGCAGTAGCATCAGGATCCTTCCTGATCGTCTTGATCTTCGCGGGAGTCGAGTCGCGTTTGATCGCCGACTGGATCGGGGTGACGATGGCGTTGACCTTCTTCGCGCTCGCGGTCTACTCGGCGCGGTATGCCGTTGATCGGCGCGTCGACGAGCTGCGAAAAAGGGCGTTCAGCCAACAGGTGGTCGCTCGGCTCGGCCAGCTCGCTCTGGTCGAGGTCGATACGCAAGCTCTCATGCAGGAAGCCGCCGCGGGTGCGGTCGAGGCGTTGGCGATCGATCGCGTTGTCGTGTTGGAAAACGTAGGAGGGGCGGGGTTGCTCTCGATGCGTGCTTCGGCCGGCCGCTTGGCGAGTGCCGGCGAGCCCGACTCGGCGCTCGCGCCGGACGCATTCTCGCGCTACGCGTTATCGGTCGGAAAGCCGGTCGTCGTAACCGATCTGGGGCGAGAGACGCGCTTCAATCCGCCGCCGGCCCTACTCGAGCTGGGAATCGTCAGCGCCGTCAACGTTGTGATTCCCGGCCGCGACCACACCTGGGGAGTGCTCGGCGCGCGCTCCGTCAAGAGGCGGACTTTCAGCGACGCAGAGATCGATTTCTTGCGCTCACTCGCTAACGGGCTCGGCTCGGCTATCGAGCTACGCGAGCACGGGGAATCGGAACAGGCAACCCGCGCTGAAACTGCAGCGCTGAACGAGCGCCTGAGCGCCGTTATCGACGCCTCGCCGGTCGCGATCATCGAGGTCGATCGCGATCGCCGCGTAACCGTCTGGAACGAGATCGCCGAGCGCATCTTTGGCTGGTCGAGCGCTGAGGCGCTCGGAAACGTCTTGCCCACCGTTCCGGATCATCTCCTCGGCGAATTCAGCCAGCTGGTCGAGAAGGTGAGCGCGGGGGAGCAGATCGTCGACTTCGAGACCGAGCGCCGACGCCGCGACGGCAGCGTGTTCCCCTACTCGGTCTCGCTCGCTGCGCATCGCGACGGCGACGGCGAGACTGTCGGCGTCATCGGCTTCGGTACCGATTTGAGCGAGCGCCGGCGCATCGAGACGGCGCTCGCCAAGGAGCGCGACCTGTTGAGCACCTTCCTCGCGACAACCTCCGATCACGTCTACTTCAAGGACCGGGCGAGCCGCTTCATCAAGATCTCGGCCTCGCTCGCGCGCGATGCGAGCGGCCTGAGCGGCGCGGAGGCGATCGGCAAGACCGACTTCGATCTCTTCTCGGAGGAGCACGCGCGGGCGGCCTACGATGACGAGCAGCGGATCATCCGCACCGGCGAGCCGCTGCTCGACATCGAGGAGAAGGAGACCTGGGAGGACGGCCGCATCGCCTGGGTGTCCACGTCCAAGATGCCCCTTCACGATGAGCGCGGCACAATCACCGGCACCTTCGGCATCTCGCGCGACATAACCCAACGCAAGCTCGCCGAAGAGGCGCGCGAGCTCTACCGAGTAGTGGTCGAAAACTCGCACGACATGATCGCGGTGCTCGACCCGATGGGGCGGTTCATCTTCACCTCTCCGTCCTACCAGGAGGCGCTCGGCTACACGCCCGAAGAGCTCGTTCAGGTCTCGCCGATCAGCCTCGTTCATCCCGCGGATGTCCAATACGCCAGCGACGCACTTCGTCGAGCGATGACCAGCCGCGATGCGGCCGTTGTCGAGCTGCGCATGCGCCACAAACACGGAAGCTGGGTCTTTGTCGAGGGGTCCACGACTTCGGTGCTCGACGAGAACGGCCAGCTTCAGACGATTCTGATGAGCTTCCGCGATATCAGCGAGCGCCTAGCCGCCGCGGAGGAACTACGCGAAGCCGAGGCTCGCTACCGGCTGCTTGTCGAGCAACTACCGCTGATCACCTACATCAACATCTTGGGCGAGTCGGGACGTTGGGTTTATCTGAGCCCTCAGCTCGAGGAGATTCTCGGTTACCAGCCGACCGAATGGACGTCGGAATACGGCAAGTTCGTGAATGCGATTCACCCGGAAGATCGCGAGCGTGTCGTCGCGGAGCGGGCCGCCAGTGTGGAAAAGGGGAGAATAGGGCTCGAGTATCGCCTGCTCTCCAAGGACGAGCGCACGGTGTGGATTCGCGACGAAGCCGTGGTTGTGCGCGACCCCTCGGGCAAGCCGCTTTATGTTCAGGGGTACCTGCTCGACATCAGCGCCGAGCGTGATGCCGAGGCCGAGCGGGAGCGACTCGAAGCGGAGCTTCAACACTCGCAGAAGATGGAGGCGATCGGTCGCCTGGCGGGAGGCATCGCGCACGACTTCAACAACCTTCTGACAGCGATCATCGGTTACAGCGAGCTGATCGTGTCGGAGCTCGACCCGGCCAGCTCGTTGGCCCGCGACACAGAGGAGATCAAGCGCGCGGCTGAGCAAGCGGCGGCTATGACCCAGCAGTTGTTGGCATTCAGCCGGCGCCAGGTGTTGCAACCGGCGATGCTCAGTCTGAACGAGGTGATCGAGACGATGAAGAAGATGCTCGAGCGTCTGATCGGTGAGAACATCGAGCTGGCAACCAAGCTCGAGCCCGAGATCGCCGTGATTCGCTCGGATCGCAGCCAGCTCGAGCAGGTGATCATGAACCTCGTCGTCAACGCCCGTGATGCGATGCCGGGCGGGGGCACGATCACGATCGAGACGGCGAACGTCAGCTTCGACTCGTCTGAGGCCGCCCGAGCAGGACTGCGAGCCGGCGACTACGTCGCGACGACTGTCTCGGATACGGGGTGCGGGATGGATGGCGAGACGATGTCGCACATCTTCGAGCCCTTCTTCACCACGAAGGTGCAGGGGGAGGGCACCGGTCTCGGGCTGTCGACGGTGCACGGAATCGTCGAGCAATCGAACGGCGCGATTCAAGTGCAAAGCGAGATCGGGGAAGGGGCTGTGTTCAATGTGTACCTTCCGGTCGCGCCGGAGCGAGTCGAGGAGGCGCCGGCGAACCTTCCGCTGCGAGAGACCGGGGGTTCGGAGACACTGCTTCTCGTGGAGGACGAAGAGATGGTGCGACAACTCGTCGCCCGCGTGTTGCGCGATCTCGGTTACGAAGTGTTCGACACCGCTAGCGGCGACGAGGCCATATCGTTCTCCGATTCGTTCGATCGGGAGATCGATTTGCTCCTCACCGATGTCGTGATGCCCGGAATGAGCGGACGAGAGCTTGTCGAGGTTCTCGCCGCGAAGCGTCCGACCACTCGTGTGCTGTTCATGTCCGGATACACCGACGAGGCGAGCGTTCATCACGGAGTCCTCGACGGCGTTGCCGAGTTCATCGGCAAACCGTTCACGCCGCAAGAGCTGGCACACAAGATTCGCAGCCTGCTCGAGGCGAGCGAAAGCGCCGACGCTCGCAAACAACCGGCGACCGGGTAGTTCCGACGCGCCGAGGGGTCGCGCCTTCTGGTTGAATCGTGGTTATGGTCAACTCCTTTGGAGCGCGCGCTGAGCTGGAGATCGACGGTGAGAGACACTCGATCTTCCGCCTCGAGGCGTTGGCTGCCGAGCACGAGATCGACACGCTTCCCTACTCCCTGCGTGTTCTGCTCGAGAACGTTCTCCGCCACGAAGGCACGACTACCAGCGCCGCGCAGGTCGAGGCGGTCGCGAGCTGGAGCGAGAGCGCCGAGCCCACTTGCGAGATTTCCTTCTCTCCCGCGCGAGTACTGCTGCAAGATCTCACCGGCGTTCCCGCGATAGTCGATCTGGCGGCGATGCGCGACGCCATGCGTGAGCTCGGCGGGGACGTGAGCACCATCAACCCGGGCCTTCCGCTGGAGCTCGTCGTCGATCACTCCATTCAGGTCGACGAAGCGGCGAGCCCGCGGGCGCTCGAGCGTAACAGCGAGCTGGAATACGTCCGCAACGGCGAGCGCTATCGCTTCCTGCGCTGGGGTCAGAGCGCCTTCGCGGGGTCGAAGGTTGTGCCACCGAGCACGGGCATCGTGCACCAGGTCAACCTCGAATACCTTGCTCGCGTCGTGGAACTGCGCGATGGAGTGGCGTTTCCCGACACGCTTGTCGGCACCGACTCGCACACGACGATGGTGAACGGCCTCGGGGTGCTCGGCTGGGGCGTAGGCGGTATCGAGGCCGAGGCAGCGATGCTGGGCGAGTCGATCTCGATGCTCGTTCCCCAGGTGGTCGGGGTGCGTATGCACGGCGAGCTGCGTGAAGGCGTGACCGCGACCGACGTTGTCCTGACCGTCACGGAGCTACTCCGCCGCACGGGCGTCGTCGGCAAGTTCGTCGAGTACTTCGGTCGCGGGATCTCAGGCCTGACTCTCGCCGATCGCTCGACCCTCGCCAACATGGCGCCCGAGTACGGCGCGACCTGCGGTTTCTTCCCGGTCGACGCGGAGACGCTCGGCTTCATGCGCCTGACCGGTCGCAGCGACGAGCGCGTGCGCCTGGTCGAGGCCTACTGCAAGGAGAACATGCTCTGGCACGAGCCGAGCGTGGAGCCGCGCTACTCGCAAGTCGTCGAGCTCGATCTGGCAGGGGTCGAGGCGAGTCTTGCGGGCCCGCGACGGCCACAGGATCGCACGCCGCTCTCTCAGGCCAAACAGTCCTTCTGCCGCGGACTGGAGAGCTTCGGCGTCGAGTTCGCGGGCGGCTCGCTCGACGAGGCGATCGCCGAGTCCTTCCCGGCCAGCGATCCGGCCGCCGAGCAGGCGCCCGGGCACGAGGCGCTGCCCGATCCCGTACCCGAGCCTCACGCTCCAGTCGCTCGTACCGAGGGAGCCCTGATCGAGCTCGGCGGCGAGAGCTTCCGACTCTCGCACGGCACGGTGGTTATCGCGGCGATCACAAGCTGCACCAATACTTCCAACCCGCAGGTGATGATCGCCGCCGGGTTGCTGGCGAAGAGAGCTGTCGAGCTCGGCCTGCGCCGCAAGCCGTGGGTGAAGACGAGCCTCGCTCCAGGTTCGCGAGCGGTCGAGAGCTACTACCGGCGCTCCGGGCTCTTGTCCTATCTGGAGCAGCTGGGCTTCCATCTGGTCGGATTCGGTTGCACGACCTGCATCGGTAACTCCGGACCGCTCCCGGATCCGATCTCCCGTGCGATCGAAGAGCACGATCTGGTGGCCTGCGCAGTCCTCTCGGGGAATCGCAACTTCGAGGCGCGCATCCACTCCGAGGTCAAGGCCAACTACCTGGCCTCGCCGCCGCTCGTGATCGCCTACGCGCTCGCCGGTCGCATGGACATCGACCTCACGAGCGAGCCGCTCGGTCTTGGTGCGGGCGGCGAGGACGTCTATCTCCGCGACATTTGGCCGAGCTCGAGCGAGATCACCAGCACGATCGCCTCCTGTGTGGACAGCGAGGTGTACAGCGAGTCCTACCGGGAGATCTACTCCGGGGACGAGCGCTGGCGTGCGCTTCCGGTTTCGCAGGGTGAGCTGTTCGCGTGGGAGGAGAGCTCGACGTACGTGCGCCGGCCGCCTTATTTCGACGGCATGTCCAGGGTCGCGACGCAGATCGACGACATCGAAGGAGCACGCTGTCTGGTCGCACTGGGCGACTCGGTCACTACCGATCACATCTCCCCCGCGGGGTCGATCGCGGCGGATTCGCCGGCCAGCGAATACCTGTCCGAGCACGGCGTCGAGCGCGCTAGCTTCAACTCCTACGGATCGCGGCGCGGCAACCACGAGGTGATGGTGCGCGGCACCTTCGCCAACGTCCGTCTGCGCAACGTTCTCGCCGCGGGGAAGGAAGGCGGCTGGACGGTTCACCTTCCGGACGGCGACGAGATGACCATCTTCGCCGCCTCCGCGCTCTACCTGGCAGAGCAGACGCCTCTGATCGTCCTTGCCGGCAAGGAGTACGGCTCGGGCTCCTCGCGCGACTGGGCGGCGAAGGGTCCGAGACTGCTGGGCGTGCAAGCTGTGATCGCCGAGAGCTTCGAGCGCATTCACCGCTCGAACCTGCTCATGATGGGCATCGTGCCGCTTGGCTTCCAGCGCGGCGAGAACCGTGAGAGCCTGGGCTTGAGCGGGCGGGAGCGTTACTCGATCGAGGGGCTTGCCGGGGCATCGTCCGAGCGAGCGACAGTGACGGCGACGCCCGACGACGGCGGTGAGCCGGTCGTCTTCGAGGTGCGCGTGTGCCTCGACACTCCGCGTGAGCGCGAGTACGTGAGGCACGGCGGGATCCTGCCCTACGTGATCAGGGCTCGTCTCGGGTAGTCGCGTAGGCGAGGGGGTCGCTCGGAGGCCCGGCGCTCGTCGTCATCGGCCTCAACCTGTCAGCGACGACAGGGTGCGGCTCGTCGGCTAAAGTCGTCGTTGGGCCTCAGAGAGCAAGCCGAAGAGGTACCGAGAAAACCGGGGTGTCCCGTCTAGGGCGACGGGGCTGAGAGCAAACCCGCCGAACCTGATCTGGGTAATACCAGCGAAGGGAGAGCGATGAGCTACGAGACACCGAACTGGGGCATCGAGCCGGTGCCCGAGCGCCTGCGCGTGCTCGGGTTCTTCGAAACCGGCTTACTCTGGAGCAGTCTCGGCTTCAGCTTGCTCGTCCTGGTTGCCGGCACCTACCTCGTCCCGGCGCTCTCGTTGCGAGATGCCCTGCTCGCGATCGTCGTCGGGGGTCTCGTCGGCAACGCGATGCTCGGTTTTGCCGGGCTGATCGGGGCGCAGGCGCGAACGCCGGCGATGGTGCTGCTGCGGGCGCCGCTCGGGCGGCGCGGCTCGTATCTCGCCACTGTGCTGAACGTAGTTCAGAACCTCGGCTGGACGGTGTTCGAGCTGATCATCATTGCGACCGTCGCGGCGGCGCTCTCGCAACGCCTGTTCGGCTTTCGCGCCACCTGGCTCTGGACGCTGATCGCTGCGGTCGCGACGACTGTGCTCGCCCTGCTCGGCCCCGTGGGCTTCGTTCGCCGCTGGGTCAAGCCCTTCGCGATCTGGGTGGTGCTCGCTTCGCTCGTCTATTTATCCTGGTGGGCACTTCACGATGCGAACCTACAGCGGCTTTGGTCGCGCCCCGCTGAAGGCGGGCTCGGCTTCTGGCGCGGAGTCGACCTGATGATCGCAATGCCCGTCTCCTGGCTTCCGCTCGCGGCCGACTACACGCGCTTCTCTCGTACCGGTAGGAGCGCCTTCTGGGGAACCGGCCTCGGTTACCTGCTTCCCAACATGTGGCTCTTTGGGCTCGGTGCGGTGCTTCTGCTCTCACACGAGCTGAGCGATGCGACCTCGCTCATGACGGCGATCGCCGCCGGCGGGCTTGCCAGCGGACTGGCGCTCTTGGCGCTCGGCGTAGACGAGACCAAGGAGCCGTTCGCCAACGTATATTCGACCGCCCTCTCGCTCCAGAACCTCGTTCCGCGTGCTTCGCAGCGGATGCTGATCGTCATCGCCGCCTCTGTCTCGACCCTGGGCGCGTTGACGATCAATCTGGCTCAGTATCAATCCTTCCTCTTTCTGCTCGGCTCGTTTTTCGTTCCTCTTTTCGGGGTGCTCGCCGCCGACTGGTTGGTGCGTCGCGGCTACGACCGGGACGCGATGTTCAATGCGCCGGCGCTCCGCCTGGGCCAACTCGGCGCCTGGCTGGCCGGCTTCGCCCTCTATCAGTGGCTGATTCCGACCGGACCGTCCTGGTGGGTCGATCTGCTCGCCTATCTGCACCCGACGAGCTGGGGCCTGGGCGCCTCGCTCCCCTCGTTCGCCCTCGCTTTCGCGTTGAGCGCGATGCTGAATCTGCTCGAGCATAAGCCCGCGCCGAGCTCGTCGGCTGCCTGATCAGAGCGCCGGAGTCGATACAGTCACCCTGTGCGGCCCGTTGCGATAGTCGGCAACCTCGCGCTTGACAGCGCGCCTGGGCGCGAGCCGTTTCCAGGCGGCTGCCCCTACCACGCCGCGCGGGCGCTGAGCTTGCTGACGCGCCCCTCTCGCATCGTCACGAAATGCGCCGCCGCGCATCGTCGGCTCTTGCTCGGGCCGGTGCTCGCGCTCGGGATTCCCGTCAGCTGGCGTCCGGCCGAGACCACCACCGGCTTCGAGTCGATCAGCGAAGGCGACAGCCGGATCATGACCGTAACGTCGATCGGCGACGGCTGGACGGCAGACGAGGTGCGAGTTTGGGTCGCGCCGGCGCTCGAGCCGTGCAGATGGGTGCACGTTTCGCCGCTGTTGCGCGGCGAATTCTCCCCCGCCGCTCTCGCCGAGATTGCGCGCGGCCGCGTCCTCTCGCTCGACGGTCAGGGACTTGCGCGCTCGCCCGAGCTCGGGCCGCTCGCTCTCGATGCCGATTTCGACCGCGAGCTTCTTCGCGACGTCAGCGTGTTGAAGCTGGCTCAGGAGGAGGCGGAGGTCATCCTCGAAGAGGTCAACGCAAAAAACCTTGCCGGCCTCGAGGTACCCGAGGTTATCGTCACGCGCGGCTCCCGGGGAGCGCTGATCTGGACCGCCGGCGAGCTGATCGAGGTGCCGGCCAAGCCTTCGGTGCCGGGCATCGAGGCGACCGGAGCCGGCGACGCCTTCGCGGCTATCTACATCGCGGCGCGCAGTCGCGGGCGCTCGCCGTACGTCGCGGCGCGGCGCGCGGCGGCCTTCGTCGGCGCCATGCTAAGCCGGCGCCTGGTGCCGGAACGAGCCCCAGACGACTAGTCGGTGCTCGGGGGCGAGGATCCGGATTCGTCTAGGCAATCCGGCCGTTCTCGAGCCGGAGCACCTGATCGAAACGATCGAGCATCGTCGGGTCATGCGTGATCACGAGCAAGCCGGTGTCGCCGGCGCCGGCCGCGAGCAGATCGTCGAGCACGGCCTCGGCTGTACGGCGATCGAGGTGAGCGGTCGGCTCGTCGAGAACCAGGAAGCGCGCGCCCGAGAGAAAGGCACGGGCAAGTGCGATTCGCCGCCGCTGGCCGCCCGAGACCTGGTCGCCCGTCTCGCCCACGTAGGTGTCGAGCCCGTCCGGCAGGGACGAGACCCAGTCCCAGACGCCCGCACGCCTCAGTGCCTCGCGGATCTCCTCGTCGCTCGAGCCGGGGCGGGCGAAGCGGACGTTCTCGCGCACGGTCGTGGAGAACAGGTGGGCGTCCTGACCGGCGAGCGCGACCAGGCCGCGGACGTCATCCTGGGCGAAGGTCGCCGAGATCCCGATCGTCGAGCGTTGCGCGGCCGGCATCGAGCTCGAGGAAGCGAACGAGTACGCCCGCGATCGTCGTCTTCCCGGCGCCGCTTTCGCCGACGAGCGCCACTTTTCGTCCCGGTCTGAGCTCGAGCGACGCCCCGTCGAGCACCCAGGGAAGGTTCGGCGCGTAGCGCAAGCGCGCATTCTCGAGTCGGAGCACTCCCTGCTCGGGAATCGGTCGCGGGCGTTCGGGCTCGCGCACGGGCGCAGCGCGGTCGGTCAGCTCGAACAGACGCTCTGCGGCGCTCGCAACCGGCCCGGATTGTTCGGCGGCGAGCGGAAGCGGGCGCACCGCCTCGAAGGACGAGAGCGCGAGCAGGGCGAGCATTCCCAGCCAGACCCCGCCGAGTCGTCCGTCCGCGACGGCCGACGCCGCGACGGCGAGCACCGCGACAAGGGTCAGGCCCGAGCCGAACAGAACGAGCGCTTCGCTCAGCGCCGCGATCCGCCCGCGTCGACGATCGAGCCGCCCGAGGCTGCGATCGATTCTTTCGACCGCGTCCAGCTCGGAATCGACGCGACCGAAGGCGACCAGCTCCGGCGCGAGTGATAGCGCCTCGACGACTCGGCTTGTCAGCTCGGCGCGCAGAGGCGCCTCTTGGCGCGCTCTCGCCCTCGTAGATCGCCTGCTGATCGCCGCGGCGATCAGCGCCGTGGCGGCAAGCCCCGCGCCGAGCACCGGCGCGACGACCGGAAGCACGAGCGCCGCCGCCGAGACCGCAGCGGCGCAGGCGACGAGCGCCACCAACGGCGGCGCCAGCGCGCGCAGGAAGAGGAACTGCATCGTTTCGACGTCGCCGACGAAGCCGCTGAGCAGATCGCCGCTACGAGCCGTGCCGAGCCCGCCCGGAACCAGCGGCTCCAGGCGCTCGAAGAACGAGACGCGCAGGCGACCGAGGAAGCGAAAAGCAGCGTCGTGCGAGACGAGCCGCTCGCTGTAGCGGAAGGCCGCCCGCGAGACCCCGAAGAACTGCACCAGGCCGATCGCGATTCCGAGCGAGAGAATGGGCGGCTCCAGCGCAGACTTCGAGATCAGGTAGCCGCCGGTCGCCATCAGGCCGATTCCGGCTGAGACAGAGCACGCGCCGAGCAAGATCGAAACCGTCAGGCGGCGGCGCAGGGGGCGAGCCTCGACGAGCATGCGACGAAGCGCCGGATTCAGCGGGATACCCCCTCGAGCGTGACCGTGCGCTCGGCCAGAGAGAGCAGCGAGGCGTCGTGGCTGGCGATCACGACCGTCTGTTTCTGCTCCAGCCGGCCGAGCGCGAGCCGAATCTGTTCTGCGCTCGTCGCATCGAGATGCGCGGTCGGCTCGTCGAGCACGAGCAGCGGCGCCTCGCGGACGAGCGCCCGCGCCAGGGCGATTCGCCGTGCCTCGCCGCTCGAGAGCCGCCGTGCGCCCTCGCCCACTCTCGTGTCGAGCCCGTCGGGCAAAGCGGCGACGAGCGCCGCGCAATCCGCCGCCTCGAGCGCTGCCCAGAGCGCTTTGTCGGTTGCCTCCGGCGCGGCGAATCTGAGCACCTCGGCGACCGTACCGAGCGGAAGCCCCGGATCTTGCGGCAGCCAGGCGACACGGCGGCGCCACTCGTCGGGATCGAGCTCGCGCAGGTCAATCCCGCCGACCGTGATTCGCCCCTCCTGTGGGTCGGCAAAGCGGAGCAGCAGCGAGAGCAGCGTCGTCTTTCCCACGCCGCTCTCACCGGCGACGAACAGCCGCTCCCCGGGCAGGATCTCGCCGTCGAAGCCGGAGAAGACCGGGCCCGCCCGACCCTCGTAGTGGAAGCCGATCCCTTCCAGCCGGATCGCGCTCGTGGCGGGATCGGGTACGGGCAACGGCCGCGGAGTGGCGGGCGCCGCCGGAGCGAGGTCGATCAACTCGAGCGATCGGCGCGCGGCGGCCAGCCCGTCGGTCGAGGCATGAAACTGCGCGGCGACCGCTCGCAGCGGCAGGTACAGCTCCGGCGCGAGCACCAGCACCGCGAATGAGGGTGCGAGCTCGACATCTCCGTTGACCAGGCGGATGCCGATCCCCGCCGCGATCAAGGCGATCGACATCGTCGCGGCCAGCTCGAGCACCAGCGCCGAGAGAAAGGCGATGCGCAGAGTGCCCATCGTCTCGTCGCGGAACTGCTCGCTTGTGCGACTGATCGCCTCCACCTGGGCCCGGCCGCGCCGGTAGGCGCGCAGCGTCGCCAGCCCGCGCACCACGTCGAGGAAATGGGCGCTCATCAGTGAGAGGGCGCCCAGTCTGCGTTTCGTCCTCTCCTCCGCCGCCTTGCCGATCAACACGCCGAAGAGTGGTATGAGCGGAAGCGTCAGCGCCATGATCAACGCCGAGACCGGATCGCGGAAGGCGACCCAGACGAGAATCACCGGCGAGACCACCGCGGCGAGTACGAGTTGGGGCAGGAAGCGGGAGAAGTAAGGATCGAGCGTATCGAGCCCGCTCGTCACCGTTGTCGCCAGCTCGCCCGTACGCAGGTCGCCCAAGCCTGCGGGACGCGCCCGGAAGACCTGCTCGAGCGCGCGCCGGCGCAGGCGGCCCCGCACCCGCCGGGACGTCGCCTGGCCACTTGTCTCGAGGCCCCAGCCGATCGCGGCCCGCAGCGCGGCGACAGCAACGAGCGCGCCGAGCAGACGTGAGATCGACGCCAGGTCGCCGCCGTCCAGAAAAACGCGCGCGACGATGCGCCCGATCAGCTCGGCCCAGACGATCACGAGCAGGGCGGAAAGCGCCGCCAGAGCAGATGCGCCAAGAAAGAAGCGCCTGATAGTCGGCGCCTCGCGTAGCAACCGTCGGTCGATCGGGCCCACTACCGAGTCGGCCGGTCTGCCGCCTCGCCGGAAATGCCTCCACCCGGTATCGAATCCCCGCGCAAGCGCGCCCTGAAGACCCAGTAGGTCCAGCCCTGGTATACGAGCACGATCGGCGTGAAGACGAGCGCCACGACCGCCATCACCGCGAGCGTGTGGTGGGACGAGCTGCTCGAGAAGACGGTCAGGCTATTGGCGGAGTTGCCGCTCGCGACGAGCACATTCGGGTAGAGAGCGACGAAGAAAGCGGCCACGCTCGCGCAGATAGCCAGCGCCGTTGCGGCAAAGGCGGCGCCGTCGCGGTCGCGAAAGATGAGTCCGAGCGAGAGCGTGAGAAGCACCGCGGCGATCGTGGCCAGCAGCGCTGCCGCGATCCACTTTCCGTCGATGCTGCCCGAGTCGGCGCCGCTCCAGACGAAGATCGCAAGCACGAGCGCCGCCGCCGGCACCAGCAGACGGATCGCGAACGCCTTCGCCCGCCGCCGCACCTCGCCGGTGGTGCGTAGGGTGAGGAAGACGGCGCCGTAGAAGGCGAACAGCGAAAGCGAGGCCAGCCCGCCGAGGATCGCGTAGCCGCCGAAGAGATCGGCCAGCCCGCCTGCGAACTCACCCTGCGAGTCGATCGGGACGCCGTGGATCATATTCGCGAAGGTCAGCCCCCAGAGGAAGGCCGGTACTACGCTGCCGATCAATATCGCCACCTCCCAGGCCGATCGCCAGCGCGGGTCGGAGCGCTTGGCCCGGTACTCGATTGCGACGCCACGGAAGATCAGCGCGATCAGGATCAGGAAGAAGACGATGTAGAAGCCGGAGAACAGGGTCGCGTACCAGTTCGGGAAGGCGGCGAAGGTGGCGCCGCCCGCGACGATCAGCCAGACCTCGTTTCCGTCCCAGACCGGCTCGATCGTACCGATCACGGCCTTGCGCTCGGCGTCGTCGTGCCCGACCAGCCGCATCAGCATGCCGACCCCGAAGTCGAAGCCCTCGAGCACCAGGTAGCCGGCCCAGAGCACGCCGATTAGCACGAACCAGAAGCCCTGCAGGCTGAGGAAGGAACCGTCCATTCAGTACCCCAGCTCGATCTTCTTCGGATGTTCGCCCTCGCCGGCCGGCGGCGCCGGCCCGCGCTTGACCACGTAGACGACGAGCCAGGCCTCGATCGCGGCGAGCAGCGTGTAGACGAGTACGAAGCCGGCCAGCGTGAAGGCGACCGCCTGAACGCTGACGGAATGAGAGAAAGCGTCCGAGGTCTTGAGCAGGCCCTGGACGACCCAGGGTTGGCGGCCGACCTCTCTGAGTATCCAACCGAGCGTGTTGGCGAGGAAGGGAAGCGCCAACAGCGGAATCGACAAGCGGAGGAAGCGACGCGAGCGCTCGAGCCGCCGCTTGCGCGCGAGCCAGAGACCGAGCGCGGACCAGGCCATGAGCATGAACCCGATTCCCGTCATCAGCCGGAACGACCAGTAAGTGACCGCCACGTATCGGCTTGTAGTTCCCCGCGCCGTACTCCTTCTGGTAGTCGCGCTGCCAGTAGTTGATGCCCTTGACCTCGCTCGACCAGTGCCAGTCGGTGAGAAAGGAGAGCAGGTGTGGAACGGTTACGTTGAAGGTGGTCTTGCTCGGATACTTCTCGAGCGGCCCGATTGCGAACAGCGACAGGCTCGCCGGTTTCTCGGTGTTGAAGATCGCCTCGGCGGCGGCCATCTTCATCGGTTGCTCACGCGCCACGAGCTGTCCCTGGAAGTGGCCCCAGGTGACGACCGAGCCCCCGCCGACGAAGAGCACGACGAGCGAGATGCGCGCCGCGTGAGCGAACAGCTCGACCTCGCTCTTCTTCAGCAGGTGATAGGCGGACACGGCCAGCATGAGCGCCGCGGCCGTGACGATCGCGGCCGAAATGACGTGAGCGAAGGCCAGCAGCAGATTGCCTTGGGTGAAGATCGCCCAGAGTGAGGTCATCTCAGCCCGCCCGCTGACCTCGTTGATGCGGTAGCCGACCGGGTGCTGCATCCAGGCGTTCGCCGCGATGATGAAGTAGGCCGAGAGGACCGATCCGAGCGCGACGGCCCAGATCGTCGCCAGGTGCAGGCGCGGGCTCAACCTCCCGGCGCCGAAGATCCAGAGACCGATAAAGATCGATTCGAGGAAGAAGGCGACCAGCCCCTCGATCGCCAGCGGCGCACCGAAGACGTCGCCGACGTAGCGCGAATAGGTGGCCCAGTTCATGCCGAACTGGAACTCCTGCACGATGCCGGTGACGACGCCGAGAGCGATGTTGATGATGAAGATCTTGCCGAAGAAGACCGTCAAGCGTTGATAGCGCTCCTGCTTGCTGACGTACCAGGCGGTCTGCAGGCAGGCGACGAGGAGCCCCATCCCGATCGTGATCGGGACGAAGAGAAAGTGGAAGATGATCGTGATTGCGAACTGCCAGCGCGACAACTCCACCGTCGTCACGGCAAGCGCACTCATGCGGGGGTCTCTCCGGTGCGGCGCATGCTCAGTTCATATCTGCTTCGAGCCGGGATTTCAAACTGGAATTGGCCGGATCTCAGCGGCGGCGCGAGCGCGACAGCCTGACAAGCACGAGCACCCCGATCACCGTCGCCACGAGGCGAATCGCCTTCTTCCCCTGTAGTTTCGACTCGCCCGAGGCGCGCGCGCTCATGTTCACCGGTACCTCTTCGAGCCTGAGCCCCGCCTCGACAATCCTCAGCAGCGCCTCGACCTCTGGCGCCTCGCTCGTGAATGGCTCTGCGAGCAAGGGCAGCGCCTTGGCATTGACCGCGTATAGGCCGCTCGTCGCGTCCGCAAAGGGCCGTCGCAACACCAGCCCCATCGCGCGCCGAAGCAGTGCGGTGCCGAGCCTGCGAGCGCCGCTCGTCCGGTAGCGCCAGGGTGCGTAGCCCTCTCCGGAGACGAAGCGCGAGCCGACGGCGACGTCGCAGCGGTCGTCGCGCACGAGTCGCAGCAGGCGGGCGAGCTCGGCCGGAGGATGCTGCCCGTCGGCGTCCACCCGGCCGCAGTAGGCGTAGCCGTGCGCGAGCGCCCACTCGTATCCGGCGGCGATGCCGACCTTGAGCCCGCGGTTCTCGCCGAACGACAACACCTCCGCGCCGCGCTCCCGTGCGACCTCGGCCGTGCGATCGGCCGATCCGTCGTCGACCACGAGGACGTCCGCTTCCGGCACCTCGCGCCTCAACCCTTCCAAAACGGCCGGCAGGTTTTGCTCCTCGTTCCAGGCCGGGATGAACACGACTGTGTCGTGCTTCGGCGCCTTGTCTCGTCGCTCGGTCACGAGACCACTCTGCCATGGATAGACACCTACGGGTCGCTGCTACTCGGGGCCAGGCTGTAGGAGCGGAGCGCCTGCCCGAGGTCGCCGACGCGATAATGGGATGACGGCGAGAACGTCGTGGCGCTCGCGTCGGGCGTTATCGTCGCCTACGAGCGAGACGAGGCGACCGACGCTAAGCTCGCCAAGGTCGGAACCGCGGTGATCGCGAAGGGGGAACCACTTTGAGCGCAAGAGTCGACCTGCACGGACGGAACTTCCTCACCCTCGAGGATCACACTCCCGAGGAGCTTCTCTATCTGCTCGACCTGGCCGCCGAGCTGAAGGCCGCCAAGCGTGAGGGCCGAGAGGAGCAAAAGCTCGTCGGCAAGAAGATCGCTCTCATCTTCGAAAAGGACTCGACGCGGACGCGCTGCGCCTTCGAGGTGGCTGCCTACGACCAGGGCGCACACGTCACGTTCATCGGCCCGTCGGGCTCGCACATCGGGCGCAAGGAGTCGGTCAAGGACACCGCGCGCGTGTTCGGCAGGATGTACGACGCGATCGAGTACCGCGGCTTCGCCGGGAAGATCACCGACGAGCTGGCTGCGTTCGCCGGCGTCCCGGTCTACAACGGGCTCACCGACGAGTGGCACCCGACCCAGATCCTGGCCGACTTCATGACCATGCGCGAGCATACGGCCAAGCCGCTCTCGGAGATCGTCTTCTGCTACCTCGGCGATGCGCGCTTCAACATGGCCGACTCCTACCTGATCGGCGGCGCCCAGTTCGGCATGGATGTGCGCCTGGCCGCGCCGAAGTCGCTCTGGCCGTCGCAGCCGTTCATCGATCTGGCCGACAAGTTCGCCAAACAGACCGGGGCAAAGGTCACGATCAGCGAGGACGTTGCTGCGGCGGTCAAGGGCTGCGATTTCCTGGCCACCGACGTCTGGGTTTCGATGGGCGAGGAGAAGGAGGTCTGGGCCGAGCGAATCGAGCTGCTCAAGCCCTACCAGGTGAACAAGCAGGTGCTCGAGCTGACCGGCAACCCGGACGTCAAGTTCATGCACTGCCTGCCGGCCTTCCACAACACCGAGACGCAGGCCGGCAAAGAGATCTTCGAGCAGTTCGGTTTGGACGCGCTCGAGGTGACCGAGGAGGTATTCGAGGGCCCGTCCTCGATCGTCTTCGACGAGGCCGAGAACCGCATGCACACGATCAAGGCGGTCATGGTCGCCACGATCGGGAGCTGACGGCGTTCTCGATCTCGAACGTTCTCTTCTCGCTCGAGGTAGAAGACGAGCGTCGGCTTCGCGCCGTCACGAAGAGAATCCCGACAAAAAGGTCGCGCGTGGTCTCTCAGCGCCGATGAACGGCCCGCGTCGGAGTTCGGAAACTGGCTCCAATTCGGCCTATAATGCCCTTCGCTCGGGGGAGTTGCCGTGATTCGCGTTCGTTTGGAATGCGGAGCGACGGAGCATCGAGCGGTTAACCAAGATCCGGACGTACGGAACCCGAAAGAAAGGCGACATCAATGATTCTCGCGGACACCCCCTTCTTGACCTTCCTCTGGACGATGATCGTGCTCTTCTTCATGGTCATCTACTTCATGATGCTGTTCGGCGTGATTGGGGATCTGTTCCGGCGCCACGATATTGGCGGCGGCAAGAAGGCGCTCTGGATTATCTTCCTGATCGTCCTACCGCTGATCTCGCTGCTCACCTACATGATCGTGAACGGCACCGGCATCGCCGAGCGCCAGCTCGCACGGGCCGAGCGAGCGCAGGCCGAGTTCGACAGCCACGTCAGGAGCGTCGCCGCCGGCGCCTCCGCCGACGAGATCGCGAAGGCGAAGCAGCTTCTCGACAGCGGAGCGATTTCCAAGGAGGAGTACGACAAGCTGAAGGCCAAGGCTCTGGCCGGCTAAGGCCGGCGAAGACAAGCCAGCGCCGAAGAAGAACGGGTCAATGCGCGACCGGATCGTTCTTGTCTTTGCGATTGCTGCCGCCGCCGCGTCTCTAGCCGCGTGCGGCGGCAGCAAACCTTCGGCGACCGAGCAGTGGCAAGGCTCGCTCTGCTCGGCGGTGGACGGATTGGTCGTCCAATCCAAGCAAAGCGCCCAGGACGTTCGCACTCAGCTGCAGTCGCCGAGCAGCAGCACGCCGAGCGAGATCTCGACGATCGTGGAGGCGGAACGAAAAGCAGCCGAGCAGACGGTCGCAGATCTGAAAGCGCTCGGGCCGCCGCCGGGGCCGAACGGCGAACAGGCGAAGGCGCTAGTCGACACGCTCGCCAGCCAGATCGAACAGATGGTCACCCAGGTAAAGCGCGAGGCAGAGACGATCTCGAGCGGCTCCAGCCTGAGCCAGATAGCGTCTTCGCTCGGGACGATGGCGGATCAGGTCTCGGCCGGCACCGCCCAGGCTAGAGGCACGATCGAATCGCTTCAGGCGCTTGGCAAGGAGTACAAGAGCGGCTTCGAGACCGTTGACTCCTGCAAGAGCCTGAAGAAGCACCTCTCGAGCTAAGTCGCCGCTGCGCCTCGTCCGCTCGAGTAGGTCAATATTCGGGCACAGAGATGGCCGAGTCGTTCGCATGGGGACTCCTCGCCGCCTCCTCGCTGTTGTTGGGAGCGGTTCTTGCTCTGCGTTTCCGAATCGGGCCGCGGGCGATCGGGTTCGTGATGGCCTTCGGATCGGGCGTGCTGATCAGCGCGGTCGCCTTCGATCTGGTCGAGGAGGCGTTCAATCTGGCGTCCGGGAGCGGTGTCGCCCTGGGCTTGTTCGCCGGCTGCGGAGTGTTCTTCTGCGGCGACACGCTGATCGACCGCTTCGGTGGCTCGAAGCGGAAGAGCGCGGTGGGAGCGCAAGCGGAAGGCTCCGCGCTGAGCATCGTCCTGGGGACGGTGCTCGACGGGATTCCGGAGTCGATCGTGATCGGCCTGACCATTCTCGAGTCGGGAGCGGTCGGGGCCGCCTTCCTGGTCGCGGTCTTCATCTCCAACCTGCCCGAGGCGATAGCTTCGACGACCGGGCTCAGGGCGGGTGGCTGGACAAGAGGTCGGATTCTCGCGCTTTGGGGCGCCGTGGTGGCGGTTTCCGGCCTCGCTTCGCTGGCGGGCTACGGACTTCTCCACGACGCGTCGCCGCGCACCGTCGCGTTCTTCCTCGCCTTCGCCGGCGGCGCGATTCTGACCATGCTCGCCGACACGATGATGCCCGAGGCGTACGAGCACGGCGGCAAGCTCGTAGGTGTCATCACGACGCTCGGGTTCGCGCTCGCGTTCACGATCCACGCCCTCGACTGAGACCGCGAAGAGTGCCGCACTCCGGTTGGCGACGGGGCGCCGCCCAAAGCGGCGCCCCTGACGCTCCTAGATTCCGAGCAGCTGCTTCTTCTTGGCCGCGAACTCCTCTTCGGTGATCAGGCCCTGCGCCTTCAGCTCTCCGAGCTTCTCCAGCTCGGCGGTGTAGTCGGCGGCCGGCGCTCCGCCGCCCGCCGCTGCGCCCTGCTCGAAGGCCGCCCCCTGCTGCTCCATGTACGCGGCATCGTGCTCCGCGTACTTGTTCTGCTGCCGGCGGGCCACGCGACCCGATACCGCGGTCGCTGTTCCAGCGACCACGGCTGTGCGAGCCGCCATCCCGATGAGGCCGGGTCCTCCCCGTCTTCCTCTCATCTAGTTTCCTTTCTCCTCAGCCAGGGTGAGCACGTACTCCCGCGCCGCGTGAACGACTTCGTGCGGAATCCGTTCGAAATCGAGCAAGACGCCGCCCGCGTCGAGCAACGCCTGCTTCACCTTCCTCGCCCACACGTTCTCCCAGACGAGCAGGCAGGCGGAGGAGTTCGGCTCGAGCTCCTCGGCGGCGGCCATGACGTCCTCGTCGTTGAGCAGGCCCGTCACCTCGATGTTCAGCTTGGCAAGCGCCTTCTGCACGTCCGGGGCGAGCTCGCCCAACTCCATTGCGAGCACTTCGCCGTTTTTATCCTTCCCGACGAAAGTCGCGTCGATGATGCGAATCGTGCCAGCGTCGACCAGGTCGGCGAGCGCCGGTACTACCTCGCCGCGGAACTTGTTCCCAGGGAACGCGACGATCATGTAATCGACTGGGCCGATCTCTTCCATATCCGGACTCCCTCGTTGTAGGGGCTAGCCGTCTTCTTCTACCCAACAGATCCAAGTTGTTAGCAGAGCGAGCCTCTTCACCCCGCAAGGGCGATCCTAGCGTCGCCAAGGCGCAGAGGAGTTCGCCCGGTGATAACGGGCCGGGAAGGCCACGAGCGCATCCGCGAAGTCGAAGTGTCGGTTCGAGGTTTTCGAGCGTGCCCTTCGGCCGGTCGAGAGAGCGCCTGCGAACTTGGACGAACCGGCACGACGATAGAGGGCGACTCGTTTAGCTACGATCGATCGCGACGTGAACACCGCCGTCGTCGTACCTGGTCACGGTGTCCTCACAGCTGACGGCTACCGGATCACGAGCCGTTGCCTGAGACTGGTCGCGGAGGCCGAGAAGCTCGCCGAGGACCTGTCGCCCGTGGCGGTCGTCTTCAGCGGCTGGTCGCCGCTCGGCGGTCGCTCGGAGGCCGAGCAGATGAGAGACGCCTGGCGTGGGCCCGAGGTCGAGCTTGTCGTCGAGCCGACGGCACGGATCACGGCCGAGAACGCCTCGCGAACACTGCCACTCATCCTCGAGCGCGGGGTCGAGCAGGCGGTGATCGTGTGCACTCTGCCGCATTTCACTCGGACGCGGCTCTTCTTCCACCGGCTCTATCGCGATCGTGGAGTCGCGACGCATTTCCGTGTAGTACGGTCGCTGTCGCCGTACGCGGTCGTCCGGGAGCTCGTCGCGCTTCCACTCTGTCCGTGGCAGCTGCGGGCGGCTCGAGCCGAGCTGAGTCGCGAAGAACCGCGCGCGCGGCACTCATCTTGATTTCGGCGGGCTCCGTATGTAACGTGCTCGGATCAGCGCACGAGCGGACACCTGCGGACGCTTGCGATTCACTTCGAGCCGGGAGTAGCTGGCGCCGCGAGGAGATGAATGGTCGCCGAGCCGGATAGTGGCTATCGTGAACCCGCCGAGCCCCCGTAGCTCAGTCGATCATCCGACGAAAGTCTGGCGACTTCCGTCGGCGAAGGAATGCTCGAGAAGCTCGCGCCTTCGGCGCATTGTTCCTCGCTGACAGCAATGGCCGCCGAGTCGGATAGTGGCTATCTTGACCGTGCCGAGCCCCCGTAGCTCAGTGGATAGAGCAGCGGTTTCCTAAACCGCGTGCGCAGGTCCGATTCCTGCCGGGGGCATTCTCGCCACGCTGGAACGACGCCGACTGCAGGATGCTTCGGTCGCGAAGCTTGTCCGTACTACGCGTACGGTCTTGCGCTTCGCGACCGCGCCTCCTTTGCCGGCGCCGCCAAGCGCGTCGAGAAGGCGCCTCGTAAAACGCGAGCGAGCAGCGATATCAGCTGCGTGACGTTGCGGCCGCGAAGCCTGTCCGCCGGGATGAAGACACCCCTTCTCTCGAGGCGGAGCAGGTCACAGAACCACGCGCTCCTGTTTACCTCGTCCGGGCTAAAGCCGGAGGCTCCTTCGTCCGAGTATCGAGCAGCACCGTGAAACGCCATCGCTCCCGAATCGCCGTCGCCCTCCTGCTCATCGGAGCTTTGGCCTTGATCGCCGGCGAACTGTCACTCGGGCCCGCGGATGCACGCGCGCGGGGGAAAGTGATTTCCGGTCGGCAGGCTTCATCGGCTCCGCGGAGCGACAGGAAAGCTACGGCGCTCGTCCGTCTATCGGCGACGCAGCTGGCCAGGGATTACGCCAAGCGACGGGCGTACAGCGTTTGCACCGGTCTGACTGCCAAGGCGCGCAAGTCACTTGGCGGCGCTGACGGCTGCGCCAGAAACGTTCGACGGGTAGCCGGCATCAAGCGCATCTCGAAGATAACCGTCAAGAAGATCACTTTCCGCCGTAGTCGCGCCTGGGCAAACGTCGCCGGCTATCTGAACGGCGACAGCAAGCACCGGTTGGTCGTTGCCTTCAAGTGGGAGGGCGGACGCTACCGCCTCGACCGCTCGCTGACGACGCTCGAGGGCCTGTTCGGCTGATCGCATCGGCGCCCGGCTCGACCGGTTGTGTCAAGCGGGCTTGACAACCCTTAGCTGTCAAGCTAACTTGTCATCTATGAAGAACCGAGTTCGCGAGCTGCGTGAGGAAGCCGGACTGTCGCAGGGCCAGCTCGCCGACGTCGTCGACGTCTCGCGGCAGACGATCAACTCGATCGAGAAGGAGCGCTACACCCCCTCGCTTCCGCTCGCGCTTGCGTTAGCTCGGTTCTTCGGAACGTCGGTGGAGAGCATCTTCGAGGAGGGAAGCTAGATGGCTAAGATGATGCGGCAGAGCCGGTTTGTTGCCTCTGTGAGCTTCGTAGTAACGACCGGCGTCGCCATATCGACCTGGATCCGGGGTGAGCACGGAAAGGCTCTGCAGGTGTTCGGGCTCGGCGTTGCGATCGCTCTGCTCCTACTTGCCGCGGGCCGCAGTAAGCGCTTACGCCGGCAGTTCTACGACACCGACGAGCGAGCTGACGCGATCGGCATGTTCGCCGCCACCTGGGCCGGGTTCACGCTTTTCGTCGTCCTCTTCGGCGTCTTCCTGGTGGAAAACGCGCGTGGGCACAGTGGCGAGCCCTACTACTGGTTGTCGGGCTCGTATGTGGCCCTGTTCATCCTGTTCGGAGTAATCCGGAGCTTCCGAACGTAGCTACCCAAAGTGCTCGGTCGAAACATATTCGGGGAAGGGATCTAGATGTCAAGGCAGACGAAGACGAAGTGGCTTGTATTGACCTCGGTGATCGTCGTTGGCTGTGCCAACTCGATCGCGTTCTGGCTTCGCGCCGATTATGCGCCGGCGCTCGTGAGCCTGGCGCTGACGGCGGTCTTCGCGCTGCTGGTGCTACTTGCGGGGCGCAACGAGAAGCTCCGGCGCCGGCTCCTCGACACCGACGAGCGCGTGTATGCGATCGACCTCTTCGCGGCGACCTTGGCCGGATTCGCGGTCTGGCTCGTCACCTTTTCGATTTACGTCGTCGAGTTCGCGCGCGGCCACAGCGGCGAGCCCTACTACTGGCTCAGTGGTCTGTACGTGATTCTGTTCGTGCTCCTCGCCCTTGCGCGCAGACTCCGGCGCTGAGCGAAGATAAAGGCGTTTGTTTAGTCGGTCTCGCCCTTGGAGAACGCGTCGGGAGAAGGCTGCTCCTCGCCCGCCGCGCGCTCGACGAGCACCGGCGCCGAACGGCCGCACGCCCAGTCCTCGCGCGGGTCGTCCAGCTCGACCCTGATCACGCCGCCGGGGAAGCGCTCCTGCAGCCGCTCGTACTCCTGCGCCAGGCGCTCGTCGGGGTGGCTCCACTCGTGCAGGTAGTAGACGGCGTTGACGCGCGCCTGCAGCAACTCCTTGGTGCAGCCGAAGCAAGGGCGCGTGGTGCTGAAGAGATCGGCCCCCTCGACCGCGGTGCCGAAGCGGGCGGCCGAGAGCAGCGCGTTCTGCTCGGCGTGGACGCAGATGCAGATGTCGTAGGCGGTTCCCGAAACGTAGTGCTCGCGGTTGGCGCAGCGATCGCAGCCGCCCTCGTCGCAGTTGGTCATGCCCGAGGGGGTGCCGTTGTAGCCGGTTGCGATCACGCGCTGGCCGAGGACAAGAACGGCCCCGACGCGGCTGCCCAAACAGTTGGCCCGCTCGCGCACGGCCATCGCGATGTTCATGAAGTACTCGGGGTACTCGGGGCGTTTGGAGCCTGCTGCCATCAGGGTTGGATTGTACGGCGAAGGAGCGTGTCGAGGCACGGATCGGGCGTTCGCCCGGCCACGGAGTGACGACTTGGCTGCCAACCTGAACCAGGGTGGTGACAGGGCTACCGGAGCCTCGTCAGCGGTGTCAAGCTACCTGCGATGGCATTCGCGATCGTAGCCCACTCGGCGACAGAGACGAATCTCGAGCTGGCCTCGACCTGGCGGTCGAGCAAGTCCTACGGCGTGCTCGATCCGCTCGAGGCGGTGCGCGTGCTTCGGCCGGGCGACGTCGCGCTCGGGCGTCTCGACGTGCGCCGGACGCTGGACGGAGTCGAGTCGGGTCTGTCCGAACTGGTCGAGCTGGAGCGGCGCGGAGTACGCGTCCTCAATCGTCCCGAGGCTCTGCTCGCCGGTCACGACAAGCTCTTGAGCGCTCGCCTGCTCGAGAGCGGCCTCGTACCGACACCGTGGACTCGCTTCCTCGGCGACGACTGGAGCGAGCTCGCACCGCGTCTACCGTTGGTGATCAAGCCGCGCTTCGGTAGCTGGGGCGTCGACGTCTTTCGCGTCGACGAGGTTCACGAGCTGAATCGGCTTGCGCGAGAGCTCGCTGATCGCCCCTGGCTCAAGCGCGGGGGCGCGATCGCTCAAGAGCTCGTTCCGCCGATCGGGTTCGATCTGCGCGTGCTCGTTGCTCACGGGGCGGTGGTCGGAGCGGTAAGGCGGCGAACCGCGGCTGGCGAGTGGCGAACGAACGTCTCCTGCGGGGCCCAGCGCATCACCGAGACCGTCGAGCCGCGTGCGGCCAGAATGGCGCTTCAGGCCGTGGCGATGACCTGCCTGGAACTGGCGGTGGCCGACGTCATGCCGCTGCCGGGAGGCGGCTTCTGTGTTCTGGAGGTCAACGCCGCCCCCGACTTCGGGCTCGAGTACAACGGCAGCGAAGACGTGTTCGCCTTCGCAATCGAACGACTCGAGCGGGCTGCCGAAGCCGGTTCTCGACTCAGCGTGCTCGATGCCGCCTAAGCGGTTCTGAGCACGATCTTCCCGAACACGCTGTCGTTGTTCGATCAACCGGTGCGCCTCGGCCGCCTGTTCGAGCGGCAGCTCGCGGTCGACCGCCGGTTGGAGTTTTCCACGGCCGGCGAGCTCGATCAGCTGCTCGAATCTTTCGCGACTGACTGCGGCCGCTCCGACGCCGATGATCGTCGCGCCCTTGGAGACGAGTGTCCAGATGTTGAGTGGGGCGATCGGGTTGCCTAGAGCGCCCGGTATGACCAGCTTGCCTCCGCTTTTCAAGGCGGCGAGGCTGCTCTCGAAAGTGTCGGCGCCGACGGGGTCGAAGACGACGTTCGCTTCCAGCTCGTCTATCCGTGAGTCGTTGTAGGCGAGCGGCTCCGCGCTGAGGACGCGCAGACGGTCGAGCTTGTCGTCGCCCGCGGTGGCGTAGACCTTTGCGCCGAGCGAGCGGCCGACGTCGATACAGGCCTGACCGGTACCGCTCGAGCCGGCCTGGACGAGCAGCGTGCCGCCCTCCTCGAGCCCCCCTGCCTCGAGCGCGGCCCAGGCGGTTCGATAAGCGACTCCGAGCGCGGCCGCCGCAGACAGATCCAGTGTGTCGGGAATCGAGTAGACGAGTTCTTTCGGCGCCGCGACGAGCTCCGCATAACAGCCGATCTGTCCGCTCACGATCACTCGCTCGCCGTTATCGACCCTCGTTCCGGCAGCGTCGAAGCCCGGCGTGAACGGCACAGCGGCGCCGCCCATGCCCGCCCGTTGGCTGACGTCGACGTGGTTGACGGCAGCTGCCTCTACGTGCACCAGCACGTATCCCTTCTCGGCTACTGGATCGGGTACTTCCTCGACTTGAAGCACTTCCGGGCCACCGGTCTCTCGAACTACTATCGCGCGCATTCGAAGCCGCCTTTCTGGCCGGCGCCGAGCCGACCGTGAGATCTACGCTTTTAGCCGGTTATCTGCGCGAATCTCGCTCCGGCGAAACTTCGAGCGAGCCGACCCGACTCGCGAGTGTTTGCGGAGCGCCGGCCGGCTCTAGCGGCTGAGAAACTCGTCGACCGCCGCGGCCGCCTCGCGACCGTGATGAACAGCGGTGACGATGAGAGAGGCGCCGACATGTGCGTCGCCGGCGACGAAGACGCCGGGAACCGAGGTCGCATAGTTAGTGCAAGCGACGTTTCCTCGCTCGTCGAGCTCCAGCCCCAGGTCCTGGACCAGCGGGGAGTGCTCGACGTGGACGAAGCCCATCGCCAGCAACACCAGGTCGGCCTCGAGGGCGAAGGCGCTATCGGGTACTTCCTCGGGCCTGGCGGCGCCTCCGTTCGAAGCCGGCTTCCACTCCACGCGCACCATCTCGGCCTCGCGTACGTGCCCGTCACGACCGGAGAAGCTGCGCGCCGTCAACGACCAGTCGCGCTCGCAGCCTTCCTTGTGCGAGCTCGAGGTACGCAGGATGTTCGGCCAGTAGGGCCAGCTGGGATTGCCGGGCTCAGTCCACTCGGGAGGCTTGGCGAGGATCTCGATCTGATGCACCGACTTGGCGCCGAGCCGGTTGGCGGTTCCGACGCAGTCCGAGCCGGTGTCGCCACCGCCGATTACGAGCACTGCCTTTCCTTCGGCCGAGATGACCTCGCTTGCGTCGATCTCACCGGCCACGAAGCGGTTGGCCGGAACGAGGAAGTCCATCGCGAAGTGAACGCCGTCCAGCTCCCGCCCGGGCACGGGCAGGTCGCGCGGCTTGCCGGCGCCGAGCGCGAGTACGACGGCGTCGAACTCGCCGAGCAGTTCGTCGGCGGGAAGATCGTCTCCCACCGCCACACCGGTGCGGAACTCGACGCCCTCGGCCGCGAGCTGTTCCAAGCGCCGGTCGATCACTCGCTTCTCGAGCTTGAAATCGGGAATTCCGTAACGCAGCAGCCCGCCCAGCCGCGGCGAGCGCTCGAGCAAGGTCACCTTGTGCCCGGCGCGGCGAAGTTGCTGCGCCGCGGCGATACCGGCCGGCCCGCTTCCGACGACTGCCGTGCTCCGTCCGCTCTCCTGCTCGGGCGGGAGGGGAACGATCCAGCCCTCTGCCCAGGCGCGCTCGACAATCGCCAGCTCGGTCTGCTCGATGGTGACCGATTCGGCGTTGACGGCGAGTGTGCAGGCCGCCTCGCAGGGTGCGGGGCAGATGCGGCCTGTTACCTCAGGCAGGTTGTTCGTCGCGTCGAGGCGTGCGAACGCCTCCTTCCAGTCACCGCTTTCGACCAGCAGGTTCCACTCGGGAATCAGGTTCTCGACCGGGCAGCCGATCGCGTGGCAGTACGGAATGCCGCAATCGATGCAGCGACCGGCCTGCTCTCTCAACACCTGCTCGGGCGGCGCGGTGGTGAATTCCTTCCAGGTCTTCAGTCGCTCCTGGATGGGCAGATAAGAAGGGCCGACGCGCGGCCTTTCGACAGAGCTGATCTCTTGTGCCATCAATAGTTCTCCGGTGCATACCGAGATTAGCTATCCACCGCCGGTCTCCGTGAAAGTAAAGGCGCAAGATTGGCGCAGGGTAGATCAACTCGGCCGGCGCGTAGACGGGTTATCGTGCCAGGGATGAAGCGCGCTCGACGTTCGAGGAGAGTGGCGATCGGCATCGCGTTGTTCGGGATCGCCTTGCTTGTCGCGGCTACCTGGGTTGGCGGCTTCTACCTTCGCGACTCGAGCCAGGCGGCGTCGATCTCGCAGGCGTTGAGCCGCTATCGCGCAGGTGATCACCCCTCCAGCGGATCGAACGGCGTCTATGTCTACGCCACGAAAGGCCGCGAATCGATCAACGCGTTAGGTGGGGCCAAGCACGACTATCCGGCCAAGACGAGCATCACGGCGATCGAGGTGCCGTGTGGGCTCCAGTTACGCTGGGCGGCGCTCGAGAAGCGCTCGACGACCTGGACATTCTGCTCGACCGGCGCCGGGATCGAGCTTCGCTCCTCGGATGAGCGGCACGCCTTCTTCGGGCAACGCGATCACACCATCTACTTCTGCTCGGGCAGGCTTCTCATCCCGCAAGAACGCGGTTGTCGGTTCGACCAGGTCGTTTACCTGCCGATCGAGCCATAACACGGAGGTCGGCGAGGCGCGCTTTCTCGGCCGCGCCACGATCGAGATTGGGGGAAGCCGTGTCCGCGCGATTCGGGTCAGCACCAATCTGAGACTCCGCGTCGGCGACCGTGGTAGCGAGACCATCGACTGGTGGCTCGACTCGGCCAGCGCTATCCCGTTGCGGATCGAGTTGCGAAGCCGCACGAGTCGCAAGCTGTGGGTCGGGCGCGTCCACTATCGCGAGAACCTCAGCCTTCGCCTGATCTCCCTCAATCCGATGCGCTGACGGACGCGTCTCGGCCGGCTTTCTCGCCTCCGGCAGGCGCGAGCTAACGTTGTCACGGCGTGCGAGTGCGCAGGTACTACGCTTATGACCCGAGGCGGAGTAGCTCAGTTGGTTAGAGCGACGGACTCATAACCCGTAGGTCGCCGGTTCGAGCCCGGCCTCCGCCATTCTCGTCACTGGCCGGCGGATCGGTACGGCCAGGCGCGACTGGCCTTCCCGATCCGCCTCGGGTCGCTGGCGGCACGATCCTCTCCGGGGCCGTGTGAGTCAACACTGTCCCCTACGGGCTCGCACCGCCAGCGACCCGCCAGAGACGAGAAGGCACCGCGTTCAAGCCCGGCCTCCGCCATTCTCGTCACTGGCCGGCAGATCGGTACGGCCAGGCGCG